>CAZFDT010000025.1:0-67801 GCA_964518335.1 uncultured Phycisphaeraceae bacterium | reverse complement strand
CGGTCTACGGAACCGCAGGTTGTTGGTTCGAGCCCAACCGGGTGTATTGCTCATGTGGATGCGACCCCCAGCCGTACTGTGTCTGGTGACGGCAGTCGTGGCGATTGCGACCGGGTGCGCCGTCGCTCAGAATGACGCTCAGGCCACGGTTCAGGCCTCGCCCACCGAGGGCATGGACGGGCGCACCCACGACCTGTGGCAACGCCATTGGCGTCGCTTTGCCACCAGGACCATCGCCTTCGAGGGCGACTTCGTCGCCATGCCTCTCTGGGAGCCCCGCTTCCCCAGCAGCCGTCATCTGTCCATCGAGATGTACCGCCGGTCCAAGACGCAGACCAACCGCGTCACCGTCAGCCCCGGCATGGTGCGCACCATCGAAACCAGCCCGCCCACCGAGGACTGCCGCTACGGCGCGTTGACGCTCCCCGAGATGCGCCCCGGGCACTACGGCCACATCCACTCCTTCGCCATCAGCGAGGTGCTCGGGCCCGAGGACATGCTCATCGAAGAGGTCTGGCTGATCGACGACGCCGCCCTGCGCGAGGCCAAACGCACCTTCGAGGACGAGCAGAAACGCCGCGGCGACAGCCGCGCCGCCACCGAGACCACCGCCCGCCAATTCGAGGCCCGCGACGCCGCCGCCGCTGTCCAGCGCGACCGTGGCTTCCGCTCCGAGCTGCGCCTCGTCGGGTTCAGCACCCAGGGCCTCAAGCCCAAGGACCGCTGGCCCAACCGCGGTGAGGAACTGCCCATCGCCATCGCCGTCGTCGCCGAGGAGTTGCCCCCCGGCCGACGCACCTTCTCCTCCCGCCGACCCCGCGTCGTCGCCGTCCCCGCCGATTGGTTCCACCGCAATCTCAGCGAGGCCCAGTTCGCCGATCTGCTCAAGAAGCGCAGCCTGTCGCCAGCCCAGTTCGTCGAGCTGGTCACCAGCACGATGCGACAGGAGCGCGACCCCGCCGTCGCCGATCTCAAGGTCTTCGAGGAACTGGAGCGCCGCCGCCAGGCCGCCGAGGAAGCCGCCCAGACTCCGCGCCGCCGCTGAAGCGGTTAATCGGAATCACTGGGTTTTCATCTTCACCACACGACGCGCCCGCCAAAATGACAGTGGACCTCCGGCGACATGGCGCATGTCGAATGGCGGATGTTGAAAGTAAGAGCAAACCGTTGCATACGACCCGCTCCCATTGCCTTACGCCTTCCGATACCCCATACCCCATACCCGATACCCCATACCCGATACCCCATACCCGATACCCGAGCCCCCCGAGCCCCGTTCCACTGCAACACTATTCTACCCCACCCCCCTGCCGCGCATAGTCGTCGCGGGGAATATTTCCATCGCCGCGCGTGCCGGTGTTACACTGCACCCCCATGCCCGCCCCCCGGAAGCTCCGCAACACTCCGGCCGATCATCGAGGCGTGGGAGCGGGAGCGGGCGGCGGGGTAGCGCGGCGGGGGCGATGGGGCGCGGCACGATCGCCGGGGCGCCGGGCCGGGCTGGCCCGGCGCCGGCGGCCGTGGACGACAGGCCGGGCGTGAGGGGTTTACCGCCCTCTTGACGCGGGTTATCGCAGGACCATCCATCGAGGAGCCTGCCATGACCGCCAACGTTGCCCGCCGTGTCGCTCGCGCCTTCACGTTGCTGGAGCTGCTCGTGGTGATGGGGATCGTGTCGCTGCTGGTGGCGTTGCTGTTGCCGGCACTGGGCCGGGCGAAGCAGGCGGCGATTGACGCCAAGTGCCTCGCCGGGGAGCGTCAGATCGCCACGGCGAGCGTGGCGTTCGCCGTGGATCATCGCGGCCGATTCGTCTCCGCCAAGCTCAACGCGCCCGACATGGCCGTGCAGACCTGCCTGTGGATCGCCGACTACGATCGCTTTGCCACCTACGGCATGAACGACGCGGCGTGGCAGTGCCCGTCGCGCAACTTCACGCCCTTCCGCGAGCCGGGCTTCCTCGACCAGGTGAGCCACGGCTACCAGTATTTCGGCGGCATCCCGATGTGGCGATCGCTGGCGGGCGTCGTCCCCGGCCGCAGCCCTATCGGCTTGGACGACGCGACCAGCGGCCGCGCCCTCGTCGCCGACGCCACGCTCCGTATCGACAGCGTCTGGGGCGGCGGCTCGGCGCTACGCTTCGGCGGCATCCCCGCCCACGGCGCGCAGGACGCCGACGGCACCCCCGGAACTCCCCGCGGCGGCAACCACCTCTTCGCCGACGGCTCGGGCAAGTGGGTCCCCTTCGCCGACATGCTCCCCCTGCACTCGTGGAACCCCGTCACGCGCGAAGCCTACTGGTGGCAGCGCGATGTGCCGTAGCGCGCGCCGGCGCACGATCGCGGCCGGGCCGACCGAAGCAGGTGGGCGTACAATCGGGCCATGGCGTTTTTGGGTCGAGAGTCGCAGGCGGAGCGGGATCGCGTCGAGCGGTTGGGGCTGTGGGTGCGCGCCCGCAGCGGGTACGCGGTGTTCAGCGTGCCGTTCGGCATCGTGGCGGTGATCGACTTCTTCACCATGGTGCTGGGCGTGGCGCTGGGCGTGCTGGCGATCGTGCTGGGCGTGATGGGGCTGCGCGAGATCAAGCGTCGGCCGCCACTGCTGGGGCGCGGCCTGGCGCTGACGGGTATCGCCCTGGGATGCACCGCCCTGGTGCTGACCACGCTCTTTTACGTGCTGGTGGTGCGCGGTGGTCGATGAAGGGGGGAGTAAGGCACAAGGCAAAGTGCAAAAGGCAAAATGCTTTCCCTAACTCCCAAACCCAACCCCCCATCCCGAATGTCCTCCAATACTCGACTCAAAGTGATGGTGCTCGCCGGCGGCCCCGATCGTGAGAGGCCGGTGAGCCTGGCGTCGGGGGCGCAGGTGACGGAGGCGGTGCGTGCGGCCGGTCACGACGTGGTGCAGCGCGACATCCTGCCGGACGATCTGTCGGCGTTGGACGAGTTTGCCGCCGGCGGGTTCGACGCGATGTTCCCGATCCTGCACGGGGCGTGGGGCGAGGGGGGCGGGCTGCAGACGATCCTCGATGCGCGTGGGGTGGCGTACGTCGGGTCGCGTCACATCGCCGCGGCGTTGTGCATGGACAAGCAGCAGACGAAGGTGGCGTTGGCGCGGCATCATCTGCCGACGCCGGACTTCGAGTTGGCCCCGGCCGGGGCGGCGGCGACCGAGCTGAAGATCAAGCCGCCGCTGGTGCTCAAGCCGTTGCGCGAGGGCAGCAGCATCGACCTGTTCATCTGCGCGACGACCGAGGAGGCCCAGGCGGCGCTGGCGAAGCTGGCGGATCGCTACGAGCAGGTGCTGGTGGAGCGTTACGTGAAGGGTGCGGAGATGACGGTGGGCGTGCTGGGCGATGGGGACGATGCGACGGCGCTGCCGCCGATCCACATTGTGCCGGCCACGGCGTATTACGACTACGACGCCAAGTACGAGCGCGACGACACGCGCTATCTGTTCGGCGATCAGCCGGAGACGGTCGAGGCGAAGCTGCGGCTGCTGGCGGTGCAGGCGCACCGGACGCTGGGTTGCCGGCATCTGTCGCGTGTGGACTTCATGGTGGATGCGAGCGCGGGCCCGCAGGTCATCGAGGTGAACACGCTGCCGGGGTTCACGACGCACTCGCTGCTGCCGATGGCGGCGGCGAAGGCGGGCCTGCCGATGCCGCGCCTGGTGGATCGCCTGGTGCGGATGGCGGTGCGGGCGGCGGCGCCGGGCGCGAATGCCAACTGCTGACCGCACGGGGGGTTGCAACACATCGGAAGATTTGCAGGAAACACGCGTTTTTTCTTGACCTGTCGGGGCGGGGTGGGATAATAGTAGATGAACTGGTCGCCTGATGGGTACGCCGGCTCGACCGGCCATCCGAGATGCGGAGAAGGAAGATACGAGAGGCGGCCAGGAAACAGCCGACCGAGCGAGACCGAGTGGTTTCTGGTGAACCCAACCGATCTTGCCCGGCCGGTTTTTTTGTCGTCACCCCTCGTCGCGCCGCTGGCGATCCCTATCTCCCATGCACGGGGCGGCGAGATGCGTGTCGCCGGGCTATGATGTGAGCCCGCCTGACGCGATGGGTCGTCGGGCATAACCCCTGGAGATGATGATGGCCTGCATTGCTGATCGGATCGCCCCCGCGCTGGTCGTTGTGGCGATGGCTGCTTGCTTCACCGCGCCCGCGCGAGCCCAGGACGAGGCGGCGGCGCCCGCTGCGGCCGAGCCGGCGACGCCGGCGGGACTCGAAAGCGATGCCCAGAAGGTGAGCTACGCCATCGGCATGGACATCGGCAGCAAGCTCAAGGCCCAGGGCGTGCCGGTGGATGTCGACGCGATGATCTCGGGCCTGCGCGACGGCATGGCCAGCGCTGACCCGAAGATCACACCCGAGCAGATGCAGCAGGCGATGATGGCCCTGTCGCAGAAGATGCAGTCCGACCAGATGAAGACCAACACCGACGCGGGCAAGGCGTACCTGGTGGAGAACGGCAAGAAGGAGGGCGTGAAGACGACCGCCAGCGGCCTGCAGTACGAGGTGCTCAAGGAAGGCCAGGGCGACAAGCCCGGCCCGACCGACACGGTGACGGTGCATTACACGGGGACGCTGCTGAACGGTCAGGTGTTCGACTCGAGCGAGCAGCGCGGTGAGCCGGCGTCGTTCTCGCTCGACGGCGTCGTGCCCGGTTGGAGCGAGGGCGTGCAACTGATGACCAAGGGGGCGCGGTATCGCTTCGTGATTCCCCCGGACCTGGCGTACGGTGAGCAGGGCGCGCCGCGCGCGGGCATCGGTCCCAACTCGACGCTCATCTTCGAGGTCGAACTGCTGGACGTGAAGAAGAGCGAGTAGCGCCGCTTGCACGCCGGGTCTGAGTCTTCACGCCGGGTCTGAGTCTTCGAAGACCCGGATTCGCCCTAACCTGCTGCCCAGGCCCGACCCGGACCTTCGAAGACTCAGGTCCGGCGTGGCGGCCCCAGTTCCATGTCGGACCATGCTCGTGAGGTTGCCGTGGCCGTCGCCGACGATCCGGTCGAGGAGTCGGTCCCGGCGTTGATCGAGCTGCAGTTGCCCGGTCGCCTGGCGGGGCTGTCGCTGCCGCGGCAGGTGCTGGCGCTGGCGATGTGGCCGCTGCTGGAGCAGGTGATGCAGTTTCTGGTGGGGACGGTGGACCTGGCGCTGGCGGGTCGGCTGTCGCCGCAGGGCGCGGCGGTGGCGGCGACGGACGCGCTGGGCGTGGCGGGGTATCTGATGTGGCTGATGGGGATGCTCCACGGGGCGGTGGGCGTGGGGGCGTCGGCGCTGGTGGCGCGGGCGATCGGGGGCCGGCATCGGCGGGTGGCGAACGCTGCACTTGGCCAGTCGCTGCTGCTGGCGTCGGCGTGCGGGGCGGTGCTGGGGGCGGCGCTGTACGCGGCGGCGCCGGCGCTGGGGGCGCTGGCGGGCGTCAGGGGCGAGGCGCTGGGCCTGTGCGTGCTGTACCTGCGGATCATCGCGCTGGCGTCGCCGCTGATGGGCGTGCTGTTCATCGGCAACGCGTGCCTGCGCGGCGCCGGCGACACCGTCAGCCCCTTCTGGGTGATGGTGGTGGTCAACGCGGTGAACATCGGGGCGAGCGTGCTGCTGGTGTTCGGCCCGGCGCCGATCGGCGGGCACGGGGTGGCGGGCATCGCCTGGGGCACGGTCGTGGCGTGGGCGGTGGGCGCGGTGATCGTCGTGGGCGTGCTGCTCAACGGCCCGCGGCAGCGCCCGATCAAGCTGAGGCTGGTGCGGCTGCGTCCGCATGGTCCGACGCTGTGGCGGATCGTCCGCGTGGGCGTGCCCAACCTGCTCGAGAGCGCGGGCATGTGGATGGGCAACTTCGCCGTGCTCAAGCTGGTGAGCCTCAGCGGCGGCGAGGGGACGATCGGGTCACACATGATCGCGATCCGCATCGAGTCGATCAGTTTTCTGCCGGGCTTTGCGATGGGCGTGGCGGCGGCGACGCTGGTGGGCCAGTACCTGGGCGCGGGCAGCGCGGCGCGGGCGAAGCAGGCGGCGATGCTGTGCTGGGCGCTGGCGGCGGCGATGATGGGCGTGCTCGGGCTGGCCTTCTTCATCGTGCCCGAGCTGCTGGTGTCGGTGATCTCGACGGCACAGGTACATCAGCAGACGGCGCCGGCGCTGCTGCGCATCTGCGCCGGGGTGCAGGTGTTCTTCGCCACGTCGATCGTGCTGTCCAGCGCGTTGCGCGGCGCGGGGGACACGCGCGGGGCGATGCTGCTGACGTACACCTCGACGTTTCTGGTGCGCGTGCCGGCGGCGGCGGTGGTGGTGCTGCTGTTGGACGGGGACCTGCGCTGGCTGTGGGTGGCGCTGTGCGGGGAGCTGGTGGTGCGCGGCGTGTTGTTCATGTCTCGGTTCCTCTGCGGCGGCTGGCAGCGCGTCCGGGTGTGACGGCTGGCGCGGCGGTAGCGGCTGGGTCGCGCTTGCGGGGCGCGTGCGGATCGGGCAAAGTTTTCGCTGTCATCGGGTTGGCCCAAGGCGAGCGCGAATTGGAGGATTGACGCGACGGCGCTGCGACCCGGATCGTGACGGGTCGCAACGTGACGCGGCGCGCCGTCGCACGGAGGGGTGAACCCGATGAAAGCGGTGGGCCATGTGTTCGCACCCGCCGGCGACGATGGGCTTCTCCTGCGGGAGATGATCCAGACGCGGGCGGTCACGTCGGTGTTTCAGCCGATCGTCGATCTGTTCGCCAAGAGGCCGATCGGGCACGAGGTGCTGTCGCGCGGGGAGGGGTCGCTAGGGTCGCCGGCGGCGATGTTCGCCGCGGCGCGGCGGTGCGGGTTGCTCTGGGAGCTGGAGCGGCTGTGCCGGGACGCGGCGTTCGCCGCCATCGGGACGTGTCCGCCGGCGTCGAGACAGGGCCGCTTCTTCCTCAACGCCACGCCCGAGGTGTTCACCGACCCGCGCTTCGCCGGCGACTTCAACCGCCAGGCGGTCGAGCGGCGCGGGCTGGGCGACGCGCGCTTCGTCGTGGAGATCACCGAGGACAGCTTCATCGACGACCCCGTGCGCTTCCGCCGGCTGGTGGAGCGCTTCGGGCGCGACGGCTACCGGGTGGCCCTGGACGACTTCGGCGCGGGGCACTCGAGCCTGCTGACGCTCATCACCGCCACGCCGCACTTCATCAAGCTGGACCGCAAGATCGTGCACGGTGTTGCAGTGGACCAATACAAGCAGCAGCTCGTGGCGGCGGTGGTGTCGTTTGCGTCGGGGGTGGACTCGCAGCTCATCGCCGAAGGGGTCGAGTCGTGGGAGGACCTGGGCACGCTGCTGCGTCTGGGGGTGCGGTACGCGCAGGGGTATCTCTTCGCGCCGCCGCAAGCGCAGCCGGTGGGGCTGAGCGACCTGGTGCGCGACCGGCTGGGGGCCATGGGCGTCGGGTTGCACTACGGCCGGGGCGAGGTGAGCGAAACGATCGCCGGCATGGTCGTGCGACGACAGACCATCCGCAAGGGCTCGCACACCGGCGACGACATCGCCCGGCGGTTCGTCCGCGACGCTGCACTGGACCACCTGGTCGTGCTCGACGGCGAACGCCCCGCGGGGCTGATCACGCGGCAGCAGTTCTACCTCAAGACCGCCGGGCCCGTGGGCTTTTCGCTCTATCAGAACCGCCCCGCCGAGATGATCGCCAACAGCGGCACGCTCATCGTCGAGGACAAGGTCGCCGTGACCACGCTGGCGAAGCTGGCCATGGACCGTCCGCACCACGAGTTGTACGAGCCGGTCGTCGTCACCGATCACGCCGGGCGATTCATCGGCACGGTGACGATCAAGCAGTTGCTGGCGCGGTCGATCCAGATCGAGATCGAGACGGCCCACGCCGCCAATCCGCTCACGGGACTGCCGGGCAACCGCACGATCCAGACGTGGCTGCGCGACGCGCTGGCGCGGGGCACGTTCACCGTGATCTACGCCGACCTGGACCGCTTCAAGGAATACAACGACGCCTACGGCTTCCTCATGGGCGACGAGATGATCCGCCTGGCCGCCGACGTGCTGGGCCGCCACGCGGGCAAGTGCAGCGAGCACGCGCGACTGGGCCACGTCGGCGGCGACGACTTCGTCATGGTCTGCCCCAGCGTGCTCGCCGACGACGCACTGGACGCCATCGGGCGCACCTTCGACGACGAACGCCTGCGACTGTTCAAGCCCAGGCACCGCAAGGACGGCTCGTTCCCCGCCACCGACCGCCAGGGCCACAAGCGCGACGTGCCCCTGGTGACGATGAGCCTGGCCGTCATCGACAGCACGCACTTCGACGCCGCGGTCCACCCCGGCATGCTGTCGCAGATCGCCGCGTCGCTGAAGAAGAAGGCCAAGGCCCTCTCCGCCGAGCGCGGCCGAAGCTGCCACCTGGCCGAGCACCGCTCGTACAAGCACGGGCACGACGCCGGCCACAAGGGCCCCCACGCCGGAGCTGAGGTCCTCCGAAGCTCCGGATGATGGCGTCGGCGCCACGGCGGGGGAATCCGGAGCTTCGCCAAGCCTCAGCTCCGGCGTGGAGGCCACGCGCGGAGCGTGGCGATGACGATGTCGAGCATGCGGTGCAGCACGTCGTGGGGCATCGCCGGCGCGGGCATGAGCACCACCACATCGCCCAGCGGCCGGACGATCAGGCCCTGCTCGCGCATCGCCAGGCACACGGCCGCGCCGGTGCGCCGACTGAAATCGAACGGCTCGGCGGTCGCCCGGTCGCGGCACAGTTCGATGCCCACCATCACGCCGCGCTGACGCACGTCCACCACGTGGGGATGATCGCGCAGCGCCCCCAGTCGCTGGGCGATGATCGCCGCCGACACTTGGACATGGTCGAGCAGGCGCGTCTGCTCGAAGAGGTCCAGCGACGCCAGCGCCGCGGCGCACGCCAGCGGGTTGCCCGTGTAGGTGTGCCCGTGGTAGAGCGTTCGGCGCTCGTGCAGCTCGCCGCAGAACGACTCGAAGACGGCGTCGGTGGCCAGCGTCGCCGCCAGCGGAAGGTAGCCCCCGGTGATGCCCTTGGCCAGGCAGAGGATGTCGGGCGCCACGCCGTCGTGCTCGCAGGCGAACATGCGCCCGGTGCGGCCGAAGCCCACGGCCACCTCGTCGGCGATCAGCAGCACGCCATAACGATCGCACAGCTCGCGCACCCTGCGCACAAACCCCGGCGGCTGACAGATCATCCCCGCCGCCCCCTGCATCACCGGCTCGATCACCACCGCCGCGGTGTCGTCGCCCTGCTCACGCAGCAGTTGTTCGAGGTCGGCCAGACAGTGAGCCCGTAACGAGTCGGCGAGGGCGGGGTCTTCAGACGGCCATCGGTCGGATTTGAGACTTGAGATCTGCGATTTCAGATCTTCCGGGGGGCGGCAGGCATCGGGATGGGCGAAGCTCGTCACGGGAAACACCATCGACACGAAGGGCTTGTGGAACAGCTCGCTGAACCCGACGCTCATGGCCCCGACGGTGTCGCCGTGGTACGCCTCGCGCAGGCCGATGAAGCGCGTGCGCCGCGGCTGGCCCCGGTGATGCCAATGGCCCACGGCCATCTTGAACGCCACTTCCAGCGCCGTCGCCCCGGCGTCGGAGTAGAACACCCGGGTCAGCGGCGCGGGCGCGATCTGGCAGAGGCGGGCGGCCAGCTCGATCGACGGGACGTTCGCTAGGCCCAGCAGGGTCGAGTGGGCGATCTTGTCGAGCTGGTCGCGTATCGCCTGGTCGATGGCGGGCACGCGGTGGCCGTGGACGTTGCACCAGAGGCTCGACACGCCGTCGATGTAGCGTCGGCCGTCGGTGTCGATCAGCCACGGGCCCTCGCCGCGCTCGATGACCACCGGGTCGTGCGCCGCCCATTGCCGCATGGGTGTGAACGGATGCCACACGTGGGCGTGGTCCAGCGCGGCCAGTCGTGCGGTGTCGCTCATCGCCCTCATCGTGCCGATCGGCGGTCGCCATGCAAGTCGGCGATCCTTATACTGGCGTCACGACGACCGAACGCGTCGCTTCCTCCCTGGTTCTCAGGAGTTCATCGCATGCCTGCTTACACCACCGCTGACATCCGCAACATTGCCCTGTTTGGCCACGGCGCGTGCGGCAAGACGACGCTCATCGAGTCGCTGCTGCACCAGGCCGGGGCCATCCACCACCTGGGCGCCGTCGAGAAGGGCACGACCACCAGCGACGCCGCCGAAGAGGAACGCCAGCACGGCCACAGCCTCTTCATGTCTATCACCCACGCCGACCATCAGGGCACGCACGTCAACCTCATCGACACGCCGGGCTATCCCGACTTCATCGGGCAGGCGTTCATGGCCATGCCCGCCATCGAGACCGCCGCCCTGGTCGTCAACGCCTTTGCCGGCATCGAGTCCAACCACCGCCGCATCTGGGACCGCGCCACCTACCGCAAGCTCTGCCGCATGATCGTCATCAACAAGATCGATCATGAGAACATCGACCTGCCCGGCCTCGTCGCCCGCATCCAGGAAGTCTTCGGCAAGGAATGCCTGCCCATCAACCTGCCCGCCAACGGCGGCACTGAAGTGGTGGATTGCTTCTTCAATCTCGCCGCCAGCGATGCGAAACCCGACTTCAGCAGCGTCGAGGAGGCCCACCAGGCCCTGATCGAGCAGGTCGTCGAGGTCGATGAGGAGCTGATGGAGAAGTACCTGGAGCAGGGCGACATCGCGCCCGAGCAGTTGCACGAGCCGTTCGAGAAGGCGCTGCGCGAGGGGCATCTGGTGCCGATCTGCTTCACCGCCGCGCGCCCGCACAGCGACCCGGAGAAGCCCGTGGGCGTCAAGGAGCTGCTGGACGTGATCGTCAAGCTCTGCCCCAACCCGCTGGAGGGCAACCCGCGCCCCTTCGCCAAGGGCGGCGACACGCTGCACGAGCTGCACGCCGAGCCCGATCCGAAGAAGCACGTCATCGCCCACGTGTTCAGCGTGACGATCGATCCGTTCGTGGGCAAGCTCGCCTCGTTCCGCCTCCACCAGGGCACGATCACCAAGGACACGCAGCTCTACATCGGCGACCCGAAGGCGGGCGAGACGAAAAAGCCGTTCAAGGTCGGCCACCTCTACAAGCAGCAGGGCGGCAAGACCATCGAGGTGGACACGGCCATCCCCGGCGACCTCTGCGCGGTGGCCAAGGTCGATGACATCCATCGCGGCGCGGTGCTGCACGACTCGCACGACGAAGACCACATCCGCTACCTGCACAAGGCGTATCCCGAGCCGATGTACGGACTGGCCATCACCGCCAAACGCCGCGGCGACGAGGCCAAGATCGGCGAAGCCCTCACCAAGCTCCTCGAAGAGGACCCCACGCTCAAGGTCGTCCGCGACAGCGGCACGCACGAGACGGTGATCTACGGCATGGGCGAGCTGCACCTGCGCATCGTGCTGGAGCGCATGAAGAACCGCTTCCACGTCGAGGTGGATACCAAGCCGCCGAAGATCGCCTACCGCGAGACGGTGACGGTCGAGTCGCAGGGCCACCACCGCCACAAGAAGCAGACGGGCGGCGCCGGTCAGTTCGGCGAGGTGTACCTGCGCATCAAGCCGCGCGAGCGCGGCGCGGGGTTCGAGTTCGTCGATGAAACGGTCGGCGGCAACCCGCCGCGCCAGTTCCTGCCCGCCATCGAGAAGGGCGTGCGCATGGTCCTCGAGACCGGCGCGATCGCCGGCTATCCCATCGAGGACGTGCGCGTCGAGGTGTACGACGGCAAGCACCACGACGTGGACTCGAAGGAAGTCGCCTTCGTCACCGCGGGCAAGCGCGCCTTCATCGACGCCGTGCAGAAGGCCAGGCCCGTCATCCTCGAGCCCATCGCCCAGATCGAGATCACCGTCCCGCAACAGCACGTGGGCACGATCACCGGCGATTTGTCCGGGAAAAGAGGCCGAATTCAGGGCACCGACATGCTCGGCGATCAGACCGTCATCACCGCGCTGGTCCCGCTGGCGGAGGTCGCCAACTATCAGAACCAGCTCAAGAGCGTCACCGGCGGTCAAGGCAGTTACACCCTCGACCTCTCCGGCTACGAGCCCGTGCCCGCGCACGTGCAACAGCAGATCGTCGCGCAGTGGAAGCCCAAGATCGAGGAAGAGTAAGACGCTGATCGCGGGTGATGAGCAGTCAAGGGTGAGTGGTCAAGCGTGCGTCGAAGTCTCCTCAACGTTGACGCTTTGCTCAAGTCCATCGCCCCCGTCACCCGATAAATCTTTTGCGATGATGAAAAAAATGTTGACATCTGATTCATCATCCCGTTAAATGACCACAAGCTCCGAGTGCCTTGAGAAAGGATAGCGACCATGGCTAAGAAGAAAGCTGCGAAGAAGGGTGGCAAGAAGAAGGCCGCCAAGAAGAAGAAGTAAGACTCACGATCGACTGTTTGATGATTCGTTAGCGTAAGAAACTTCTCTAGAACACTCGGCCTCGCGTCGCGCCGCTCCGAAAAATGGCGACACGTGAGGCAGGCACCAAGCACAAGCCTCGGAGCTCTTAAGCAGGCGGCTCTCACGAGCCGCCTCTTTTTTTGCGCGCCCGCAAGCCACGCGGCCGAGTCTTCGAGGACCGCGGATGCTCCCGGGGCCGCGAAGATCCACGCAGGCTCGAAGACTCGCCTGCGGGCTTGCACCCTCACGTCGATTCTCCGCGATAGCGCTTCAGCCGGTAGTACAGCGTGCGCAGGCTGATGCCCAGCGCGTCGGCGGCGGCCTTGCGGTTGCCCCCGTGCCGCGCCAGCGCCGCCACGATGTGATCGTGCTCCATCGCCTCGATCGTGCGACCTTCCGCGGGCGCGCCGCCGTCCGGGTCCTCGACGGGCACGGCCGCTGCCTTCCCCGGCGCCCGCAGCCGCGCCTCGGCCCGCACGATCGCGCCCTCCAGCTCGCCCAGGTGGCAGGGCTTGGTCAGGAAGTCCACCGCTTCCAGCCGGATCGCCTGCTGGGCCGACTCGACGCTGGCGAAACCCGTCAGCACGATCGCCGCCGCCGCCTTGCCCGCGGCGCGGGCCTTCTCGTAGAGATTCAGCCCCGATTCGCCCGGCAGGTTCAGGTCCAGCAGCAGGATGGTCGGCTCGTGGCTCGGCGCCAGCTCGCGCCACGCCGCCTCCGCCGACGCAAACGCCCGGCCGACATAGCCCAACTCGTGCAGCATGCGCAGCAACAGCTCGCGCATGCGCGGCTCGTCCTCGACAATCATCACCTGGGGGTCGGCGTTTTCGGTCATGACACGGCGGGCAGGGTGAGGGTGAAGCGGCAGCCGCGGTCGCGGCCATCGCTGTGCGCGGTGAGCGTCCCGCCCATCCGCTGCACCAAGGCGTGGCTGATCGACAGGCCCAGTCCGTGCCCCTCGGCGGCCGACGACGGGCCACGCTTACTGGTGTAGAACGGCTCGAACGCCCGCGCGATTTCATCGCCGGCCATCCCCCGGCCCGTGTCGGTAACCGCCACACGCGGACCCGTCACCGTCACGCTGACCCGCCCGGCCACCGGCGTCGCCTCCAACGCGTTGACCACCAGGTTCACCAGCACCTGCGTCACCAGCGTGCGATCGCCCAACACCGGCACGGTGTCGGCGACCGTCACCGACACCGCCCGGTCCTTGAACCGCGCCATCCGCGCAGTCAACTCGACCACGTCGCGCGCCGCGTCGGCCAGCGACAGCGGCTGAGCCTCCACTGCGTCCGACCTCGCCAGCGACAGCAGCTTCGTCGTGATCGCCTTGCCCCGGAACGCCTCGCCCCGGATCACCTGCAGAGCGTGCTGCTCTTGACCCTGCGCCCGCCGCAGGCCCAGCTCGGCTTCGCCGGCGATGATCGCCAGCGGATTGTTCAGCTCGTGCGCCACACCCGCGGCGAGGAACCCGACGCTCGCCAGCCGCTCGGCCTGCGCCAGCTCGGCGCTCTTGGCCCGCACCTGGCTGTCGAGCGCCCGCAGTTGGCCACGCACCATCACCCCCACGCCCGCCAGCGTCAGCACGCTCAGCGCGATCATCGCCACCAGCGTCGTGCGCCGCTGCTGTTGCGACCGCGCCTCGAGCTGCCGGATGCGGCCCTTGGTGTCGGCGACGGCGCTCATCACGGTGTTGAGCCCGCGCCGGATACGGACCGCCGCATCGTCGTCGCCGGCGAGCACCGTCCGCAGGCGAGATCGCGCCGCGTCGTCATCGACGCGATCGATCTGGGGCAGCACGGTGAGGAGGCGCAGATCGGCGTCGGGCGCGTCCTGGATGCGGGTGAGTTCCATGCCGATGCCGTAGAGCTGGCGCAGCGTGTCGTAGGCCGACAGCGCCGCGCCGAGGTTGCGGTTGAGCCGGGCCACGCCCCACATGGTTGTCGCGGCGATGAGCAGCAGGCCCAGCGACAGCGTGGCGATGAGCAGGAGCAGGCGTCGGCCCAGGGACATGACGCCATCTTACGGGCCGGGCGCCCCCACGTGGCGGCGAGTGCAATATCTGCGGTCGCACGCGGCGGCGCGTTACACCTGTTCCCATGACACGCCCCCATGCTTTCACCCTGTTCGAACTCCTGGTGGTCATCAGCATCATCGCGCTGCTGATCGGCATCCTGCTGCCGGCGCTGGGCACGGCGCGCCACGCGGCCCGCACCGCCCAGTGCGCATCGCAGATGCACCAGATCGCCCTGGGCTACGCCATTTACGGCAACGACAACCGTGGCATCGGCGTCCCCGGCCGCATGCCCAACGTCGCGCCGCAGCTCTACAACGTCGGCAACGGCGTCGTCTGGCGCCCACGCTGGTTCGTCACCATGGGCGCCTCCGCCGGATTCCACGCCTTCATCGCGCCCAACGACACCAACGGCGCCAACGACAACACCCGCCACGTCGAGCACAAGGTCTTCATCTGCCCCACCGTGCCCGACCGCACCAACAACCGCAATTTCGCCTACGGCTACAACTTCCAGTTCCTGGGCAACAGCCGGGGCAAGAGCAGCGGTGGATACATCAACTTCCCCGTCCGCGTGGACAGCCTGGTCAGCCAGACCGTCCTCTCCGCCGACAGCCTCGGCACCGCCGCCCACTACGCCACGAACGCCCGCACGCCCTACAATCCGGCAGGCGGCGGCAACGCGCTCACGGACCTGGGCAACCACGGCTGGTCGCTCGACCCGCCTCGACTCACCGCCGACAGCGACACCTGCGACGACAGCAACCGCGGCGTCCGCTCCGGCCCCGACGCCCGCCACGGCGAGGCCGCCAACTTCTCGTTCATCGACGCCCATGTCGAGACACGCCGACCCGAGCAGATGGGTTACGCCATCGCAGGCGACGGCCGCATCGCCTTCGACGGCGGCGACACGCACAACCGCTACTTTTCAGGCGACGTCAGCGACAAGGACCCGCCGTCCATCAACTGACCCCTGGGTTGCCACGCCGGAGCTGAGGTCTTCCGAAGCTCCGGATTTCGCCGACGGTCGCGCATTGCCATCCGGGTCTTCGCGGACTCAGACCCGGCGTGGGGGGCCGTCAAAACGCTACACTACCCGCCTATGTCACGACGGGTCGTCATCACGGGACTGGGACCGGTCAGCGCGTTGGGTCTGGGCATGGCGCCGACGTGGGAGGCGGTGACGGCCGGGCGTAGCGCGGTGGCGCCGATCGCGGCGTTCGACGCCTCGGGTTTCGCCGCCCGCATCGGCGGGGAGGTGCGCGACCTGGACATCAAGCAGTACGTGCCCAAGAGCTATCGCAAGGCGACGAAGGTGATGGCGCGGGACATCGAGCTGGCGGTGGCGGCGGCGGACTTTGCGGCGCGCGACGCCGGGCTGACGACGCGCGGCACCAATCCCGATGCCGCCCCCAGCTACGACCCGCAGCGCGTCGGCGCCCACATCGGCGCCGGGCTCATCGCCGCCGAGATCAACGAGCTGTCCAGCGCACTGAGCGAGGCGACGGACGGTGAGGGCAAGTTCGACTTCCACAAGTGGGGCGCCGAGGGCATGACCCACCTCACGCCGCTGTGGCTGCTCAAGTATCTGCCGAACATGCTCGCCTGCCACGTGACGATCATTCACGATGCGCAGGGCCCGTCGAACACGATCACGTGCAACGAGGCGTCGGCGACGCTGTCGATCGGCGAATCGCTTCGCGTGATCCAGCGGGGCCAGGCCGACGCCTGTTTCTGCGGCGGCGCCGACAGCAAGCTCAACCCGATGGGGCTGCTGCGTCAGCTTTACACGGGGCTGCTCAACACGCAGGCGTCGGACCAGGCGGCGGCGGCCGGCGCGGTGCGTCCGTTCTGCGCCACGGCCCGGGGCGGCGCCATCGCCGAGGGCGGTGGCATCGTCGTGCTCGAAGCGCTGCAGACGTTCGAGAAGCGGCCCGGCGCTCGCGCCTATGCCGAGGTGATCGGTTTCGGCGCGTCGCAGACGGTCAACCCCGCCAGTCGCAACGTCACGCCCGACGCCGCCGGCCGCGGCATCGCCCACGCCATCGCCGCGGCGCTGCGCGAGGCGAAAATCGGGCCCGACGCCATCGACCTGATCGTGCCCTTCGGCATCGGCGCCCCGGCGACCGACCAGGCCGAGGCCGCCGCCCTGCGCAGCGTGTTCGGCGACGCCCTGGCCAGCGTGCCGATCGCCAGCCTCAAGTCCATGGCGGGCAACTGCGCCGCCGGCAGCGGCGGCCTGGACGTGTGCGTCGCCGCCATGGCCCTGGCCCAGCAGACGCTGCCCGCCGTCATCAACTGCACCCAACCCCTCCCGGGCCTCCGCGCCGCCGCCGCACCTTCACGCCCCGCCCCACTTCGCCACGCCCTGGTGTACAGCACCGGCCTGGGCGGCCAGAACGCCGCACTCGTCCTCAAGCGAGTGTGATCCAATGGGCACGAAAGGGCTACTGCAGCCCCGTCATGCCAATGCGGGGCTTTTCAGCGGGTGCGTCGCGGCTTGGCGTGCTGCGGTTGAACCGCGGCGCGGCGGAGCTGGGCGATTTCGGCGGGGGTGAGGAACCGCCACTCGCCGACGGCCAGACCGGTGAGTTGCAGTGGACCCATGCCGACGCGCTTGAGGCGGCGGACGTTGTAGCCCAGGCGGGCCATGAGGCGGCGGATCTCGCGGTTCTGGCCCTCGGTGAGGGTGACGGCCAGGCGGGTGCGGTCGCCGCGGGCGCGATCGGTATCGTGGCCGAGGACTCGCACGCTTTCGAAGGCGGCTTTCTTCGGTTTGATCCGGGGCTTCGAAGACTCAGCCCGCGGCTTGTGGGCGAGGGTGAGGCCGCGCTTGAGGCGATCGACATCCTGCGGCGTGAGCGTGCCCTTGATGGAGACGAGGTACTGCTTGGTGATGCCGAAGCTGGGGTGGGTGAGTCGTTGGGTGAGGTCGCCGTCGTTGGTGAGGAGGATGAGGCCGGTGGAGTCGGCGTCGAGTCGGCCGACGGGGTAGAGGCGCGGGAGCTTGCGGCTGTGGGTCTTGAGGTCGATCAGGTCGAGAACGGTGCGTCGGCCCAGGTCGTCGTCGGTGGTGCTGACGATGCCGCGGGGCTTGTGCAGCATGATGTAGGTGCGCTGCAATCCGGGTCTTCGCGGACTCAGACCCGGCGTGGCGGCCCTGGCGCGCTGCAGTGGCCTGCCATCGACGGCGACGCGGTCGTTCGCAGGATCGACCCACGCGGGCAAAGCGGCGACGGGCGTGCCGTTGACGGTGACGTGGCCCTGCTCGATGAGCTTCTCGCAGTCGCGACGCGACGCGACACCGGCGGCGGCCATCACCTTCTGCAGGCGCTCGCCGCGCTTGGCGTCGTTGTAGGGGGCGGGCACTTTCATCGCTGGCTCTGCCCCGGCCAGCCGTGACGCGCCTGAATCACCATCGCCCGGCGATCGATCAGCCAGATCGACGCCACCGCGATCGCCACCAGCGCGGCGAACACCAGCGCGCGCACCCAGCGCGGCGCTAAGCCGCCGGCGACAGGATCGGTGCGGTCACTGGTCAAACTCGTCACCCTTGAACATCGAGCCCAGGTACAGCTTGCGCACCTGCTCGTTGTTGATGATCGTCCGCGGCGAGCCTTCGGCGAAGACCTTGCCCTCGAAGATCACGTACGCCCGATCGACGATCTCCAGCGTGCGCTGCACGTTGTGATCGGTCACGAGCATGGCGATGTTGTGCTCGGCCCGCAGCCGGCGAATCTCGCGCTGCAGCTCCTCGACCGCCACCGGATCGACGCCGCTGAACGGCTCGTCGAGCAGGATCAGGATCGGCTCGCTCACCAGCGCGCGGGCGATCTCGAGCTTGCGCCGCTCGCCGCCGGAGAGCGTCCGCGCGTGCTGGCGACGCAGCTTCGTCAGGTCGAACTGGGCCATCAGTTCCTCGGCCCGATGCCGGCGCGCCTTGCGCGGCATCGGGCGCGTCTCGAGGATCGCCATCAGGTTCTGCTCGACCGTCAGCCGCTGAAAAATGCTCGGCTCCTGCGACAGATACCCCATGCCGCGCTGCGCCCGCTCGTACATCGGCAGCCGCGTCACGTCCTGCCCGTTGAAGATCACCTGACCCGTCTCGGGCGTGATCATCCCCATGGTCATGCGGAAGCTCGTCGTCTTGCCCGCCCCGTTACGCCCCAGCAGACCGACAATCTGCCCCTCGCTGACGTCGAACGACACGTGATCGACGACGGTGCGACCGCTGTAGCTCTTAACGAGGTTGTTGGCCTTGAGGATGAACACCCCCGAATGATACAGGATGCGGCGCTATCGATCCGTCGGCGTCCAGACCGACGGCGGATGCTCGACACACTTCTGGTGCAGCCGGGCCAGCTCCGTATCGCGCACGTCCCAGAGGCGGTGGGTGTTGCGGTCGATGTTGGGCGTACCGTTCCAGCCGGAGGGGTAGTACCACGCGCCGAGGAAGTGGATGTAGATCGACGCGACCGCCAGCGGGGCGAACAAGGCGATGCGCCACCAGCGCCACACCAGCCACTGCTCCCACGCGATGGCCAGCAGCAGCGTGAGGGCGGGGATCATCTCGATGAGCAGGCGGTAGCCGAAGGACCATCCGCCCCACCAGACGCTCCACAGGGCGTGGACGGCCAGGTGGGCGACGGCGGCCAGGCCCATCCACAGCGCCAGTGGGCTGGTGCGCGGGCGGGCGAGCGTGTGCAGGAGTGCGGCGAAGCTCAGGGCGAACATCGGCGAGAACACCAGCAGGCCGCGCGCGGGGCTGAGCGTGACACCGACGAGGCTTTCGATGAACGGGCCGTGAAAGTGGGTCTTGTGCGGGCCGTGCGTGCCGGCGGCAAAGCGATGGCCCTGCCCCATGGCCAGGAGCGAGCCCCAGTGCGTGACCGAGTACCAGCACATGAGGGCCAGGGGTATCACTGCAGCAAGGACGAACCCCGGCAGGGCGCGTCGCCGGTGGATCAGCAGGTACAAGCCCGCCGCGGCCAGGAACACGCCGTTGGTGGGTCGGTTCCACACCGCCAGGCCCAGCCACGCACCGGCCAGCGCCGCCAGCCACGTCGGCCTCGCCGCCAGGCACGCCATCGCGCCCGTCAGAAACAGCAGCGACGGCCCGTGCTGCCACATCGCGTTGGACGCCACGCTCCACACCGCCGTCCCCGTGACGTACAGACCCGTCATCAGCAGCGGGGTCCACCAGCGGTCGCACACACCGCACAGCGCCAGGTACATCAGCGCCACCGACGCCGCCGCGATCGCCGCCGCGGTGCGCTTCGACAGCACCTGGCGCTGCGCCCGCAGGTCCACGCCGTCGCCGTCGGCCAGCCAGTACGCCGGGATGTTGAGCAGGCCGGGCACGACGGAGTAGAACGAGATCACGCGGCCGCCGATCTTCTCGTACATGTACCCGCGTTCGAGGTTGTCGCCGAACTCGTCGAAGTCGAGGTCGCCCTCGCGCAGGATGGAGATGGGCAGCAGCTCGGCGGGGACGGTGTCGCCCGAACCGATGTAGCGGTCGTTGAGCATGAACAGCCACAGGGCGGCGGCGCCCAGCGCCAGGGCGGCGGCGGCGTGGGCCGGGGCGGCAAAGTGGCGGCCGTCGCAGATCACGAGGCGTCAGCATACCGCGTCGTGATATGCTTTGGCCGTGGAAGCGATCTACCGCTGGTTCTGGACGCTGCTGCCGGCCAACCCGATCGTGGTGCGCGTGGTGCAGGGCGGGTCGCGCCGTACGCGCCACCTGTGGGTGCGCATGAGCTACCTGGGAGCGCTGATTCTGCTGGTGCTCATCGGGCTGATCACCGGGGGCGGGCTGGGCGGCGAGGTGAGCCTCAACGAGCTGGCCAAGAGCGGGGCCAAGCTGTTCGCGCTGGTGGCGTATGGGCAGGTGATCTTCGTGTGCCTGCTGGCGCCGCTGTTCATGGCCGCGGCGCTGGCGCAGGAGCAGTCGGGCAAGACGTACGACATTCTGCTGACGACGCCGATGTCGAACCTGCAGATCGTGCTGGGGACACTGATGGGGCGGTTGTTTTTCGTGCTGGCGCTGCTGGCCAGCGGGCTGCCGCTGTTCGCGGTGCTGCTGATTTTCGGTGGCGTGCCGGTGCGCAGCGTGTTCGTGGCGTTTGCGGTGGCGGCGCTGACGGCGCTGGCGGTGGGGAGTGTTGCAGTGACCCTGTCGGTGATGCGTGCGGCGGGGCGCAAGGCGGTGTTCACGTTCGTGATCGTGGTGGCGGCGTACCTGGCGATGGCCTACGCCGCCGACCGGCTGCTGCTGCGCGACGGGATCAGCACGACGTGGCTGACGCCGCTGCACCCGCTGCTGGTGCTGGAGGCGTCGATCAACGCGGCCAACTACCGCCCGCCGCTGCCGGAGACGATCGTCGGCGCCTCGGGTCAACCGCTTCCGGGGTGGGTGCGCTGGTATCTGTCGCAGCCGCTGAGCGTCTTCGCTGCGCTGACGGGCCTCGGCAGCGTGGCGCTGATCGCGTTCGGCGCGATCGTGCTGCGCCAGGTGGGCAAAGGCGAAGGCAAGGTGCGGCTGTGGCTGAGGCGGGTGCTGCGCCTGGGCGCGACGGGGGAGCGGCGTCGGCCGCCGCGGCACGTGTGGGACAACCCTGTCGCCTGGCGCGAGGCCAACACGCGCGGCAAGCTCGCCACGGGCATCCTCGCCCGCTGGGGCTTCGCCGTCGCCGGCGTCGCCGCTGCAGTGGTCCTCGTCCTGCTCTACCACCACAGCGCCCTGCCCGCGCCGACCAACCCGCAGACCGGCCAGCCCAACATGGACCAGGCCGGCGTCTTCCGCGCCGCCCTGCTGACCCTGCTGCTGGGCGAGCTGGCGGTCATCGTGCTCGTGGCGATCTACATGTCCGCCGGGTGCGTCAGCCGCGAGCGCGAGGACGGCACGCTGGACCTGATCCTGACCACGCCGGTGACGCCGCAGCGCTACATCTGGGGCAAGCTGCGCGGGCTGGTGAGCTTCCTGACGCTGATGCTGTCGGCGCCGGTGCTCACGCTGGGGGTGGCGTCGGGCTATGCGACGGTGGCGTCGTGGCTGTCGTGGCCCCAGGGGCGTGCGTCGTACTTCATCCCCGGCTCGACCGGCGGCAGTCACGTGAGCGACCTGCTGCTGCCCGAGGCGCCGGTGCTGCTGGCGATCATGCTCGTGCCGTTCGTGGCGGTGTGCGTCATGGTGGGGATGAGCACGTCGCTCAAGGCCAAGGGCGTGCTGGGCGCGGTGGTGCCGGCGGTGGGCGTGATCGCGTGCGTGGCGCTGCTCACCGGGTTCTGCGGCTGGGCGGCGGCGAGCCAGATTCCGCTGGTCGGGCCGGTGCTCAACGCCTTCAGCCCGACGACAAACCTGGTGATGATCCTCAACCCGTGGGAGCACGTGGCGTCGTTCCGCGGCGCCACCGGATCGGACATTGCCGGTCGCATCAGCCTGTTCACCGCCGCCATCATCGCCGCCGCCGGCTACAGCGCCGTCGTGTACGCCATGCTCACCAAAATGGTCAGCAGCTTCGACATGACCGTGCGACGGTTGACCGGCACGGCGTAAGGGCGCGATCACCGATCGCGCGTCAGGCGATGCGCTGGATCAGGTTGGCCATCTCCACCGCCGCCATCATCGCGCTGCGCCCCGCGTTGCCCATCTTCGCCCCGGCGCGATGGATCGCCTGCTCCAGGTTCTCGCAAGTGAGCACGCCGAAGATGCACGGCACGCCCGTCGTCACGCCCACGTCCTTGATCCCCTTGGCCGTCTGCTCGACCACGTGGTCGTAGTGGTCGGTCTCGCCGCGGATCACGCAGCCCAGGCACACGATCGCCGCGTACTTGCCGGTCTTCGCCAGGTTCAGCGCCGTCACCGGCAGCTCGAACGAGCCGGGCACGCGCAGCACCGCCAGCCGCTCGTCGCTGCCGCCGAGTTGATGCCACGTCTCCACCGCCGCCCGCAGCATGTGATCGACGACGAACTCGTTGAACCGCGCGGCGACGATGGCGACGCGATGCTCGCCGGGCACGAGCGAACCGGTGATCTGTTCAGGCATAGCCGCGATTGTAGCCGGTCGCCACGCCCCTCTCACCGCCGCCCCGCGGTCTTGAGCAACTCGTCGGCCCACGTCGCGTCCTCGCCTTCGAGCGGCGGGTCCAGCGGCTGGCGGTAGTCTGTGCCGGCGTAGCGGCCTTCGTCATAGGCCCGGGTCAGAATCGCCTGCAAGTCGAGTGTGGCGTCCTGGTCCATTTCACGCAGCGGGATCGGGATGATGGGAAGCCGTTGTCGTAGCGTGATCGGGAACAACTCGGCCTGGCTTGGTTTACCGTGGCGCCTCGTCACGACGCGATACGGCGTGGCCAACTGTGGCGGTGGTACGTTGGGTGCGATCAGCTTGACCCAACTGCCCTTGCGGACCAGGTCCACCTCGACCAGATTCACGCCCCCCGACAGCAGTTCGCCTCGCTTAGTCAGGTAGTCGGCCATGCTGTCGCCACGCTTATTGGAAGGGCTAAGGAACTCGATCACAGTGACGAGTCGTTCGCCCGCGGACTCCAGCACGGTGATATAGGTTTCGGTATACGACTCGACTTGCAGCACAACGGGTGAAGCCACCGCGACCGCTGCGGTGGTCGTGCCGCGTGCCTTTTCATCGGACCGATCTTCGACGACCTGAACATCAGGCACATAGGCACGAACCGGACCCTCCAGCGCATCGATCGTCACCCGCTCCTCCACCCGGGCCACCAGACCGGTCGGCAACTGTCCATTCAGCACCGCGCGCGTGGTCGCGACCAGCGCTGCGTGGACATCGCGCCAGTGCAGTTCCATGTACGGGTCCATGCCGGGGAAGGGGCTGGGCATCGGTTGGTTCCTGCGTGCCGGAGCATTGTAGTCGCGGCCGAACAGTATGATATCGGCCCCCTACGGAGATTGACCATGCCTGCCTGCTTTGAAATGTCGACGGAGAGCCTCAAGACGTACCAGGGCCGCAACCCGCGCCCCGCCGATCACGATGCGTACTGGACGCGAGCGCTCGGCGAGATGAAGTCGGTCCAGGCCAACGTCGAGCTCAAGCCCGCGGCGTTCGCCACGCCCTTCGCCGACTGCTTCGACCTGTATTTCACCGGCGTGCGCGGGGCGCGCATCCACGCCAAGTATCTGCGGCCCAAGGGCGCGACGCGGCCCGGCCCGGCGGTGGTGCAGTTCCACGGATACACCGGCAACAGCGGCGACTGGTGCGGCAAGCTCGGACTCGTCGCCGCCGGCTTCGCCGTCGCCGCACTCGACTGCCGCGGCCAGGGCGGGCTGTCCGAAGACACCGGCGGCATCAAAGGCACGACCCACCACGGTCACATCATTCGCGGCCTCGACGATCAGCCCGACAACCTCCTCTTCCGACACATCTTCCTCGACACCGCGCAACTGGCGGGCATCGTCATGGGCTTCGACGAGGTCGATGAGACGCGCGTCGGCGCCCTGGGCGGTTCGCAGGGCGGCGGGCTCACGCTGGCCTGCGCTGCACTTGAACCCCGCATCCGCCGCGCGGCGCCGACCTTCCCCTTCCTCTGCGACTACCTGCGCGTCTGGGAGATGGACCTGGCCACCAACGCCTACGCCGAGCTCAAGACCTTCTTCCGCCACTTCGACCCCACCCACGCACGCCGCGACGAGTGGTTCAACCGCCTGGGCTACATCGACGTGCAGCACCTGGCCCCGCGCATCAAGGGCGACGTGCTCATCGCCACCGGCATGCTCGACCAGGTGTGCCCGCCCTCGACGCAGTTCGCCGCGTACAACAAGATCACCGCCAGGAAGGAGATGGTGATCTACCCCGACTTCGGCCACGAGGGCCTGCCCGGCTGGGAGGACCGCGTGTACCAGTTCATGCTCGGGCTTTGAGGAGAGAGATCGCGAACAGTGGCCCCGCCGGCGACACTGGTGCAGTGGAACCAGTTGACGCCGTGGATGTCGTCAGCCCAGACGCAGGTGAGCGACCGAATCGCCCGACTCGTTACGGCGATTCTGACGCCACGATGATCACTCGGGCGTGCTCGGAAAGCTTGACGCTCGGATCAAGCGGCCGCACGACGCCCTTCTCAACAATCCCCGCGATTGCCATCGGCCGGTGATGCAAGCGAGCAAGATGCGCTTCCACAGGCAGGGAAGCGGCGCCGCGCGGCAGGTCGGGTGCTGGCATGGGCGGCTCCGATGCGATCCGCTCGTCCTCGGTCCGTCGCCGCGCACTCCGCTCATCATTTGCAAGTCGGTCCATGACTGATCCCATTCTAGTACGCGGTGATGACGAAGATCGGCAAGTCCTCCAGATCCTCGAATATATCCGGCAAGTCGGGGCCCTCCCGGTCATAGCGCCAGATCACCCAGATGCGTCGGCCCGAGGGCGTGATTGCGAACATCTCGAATGATCCGTCCGGACGCTGTTGCAGGCTGAACACCTGATCAAAGGCCGCTTCCACATCGGCGGACGAGAGCCCGTGCGCAGCGATCTTCTGCAAGTTCCACTCGATCCACTTGAACCGTCTCATGCGTTTGATCCCTGCTGTCGTGCGCCATCCACGCGGCGATCAATCCTCATCGCACAACGGCACGCCCTCGGCGGGGTCGCTGGTCTCCTGGGCGAAGCGGATGCGGTGGCCGTCGGGGTCCTGCACGTTCATCTCGCGGAAGCCCCAGCCGAACGTCGTCGGCGCCTGGCGGATCATCGCGCCGCGGCGCACGAACTCGCGGTGCAGCGCATCGACGTCATCGACGAACACCCACACCCACGTGCCCGCCTTGCCCTGCAACTCGCGGCAGAGAAAGATCGTCGTCTGCTCGCGCGTCAGCGAGGCGAACACCGGCGGGTCGCCCCACATCCAGTCGGTGGTGAACCCCAGCTTCTTCACGTAATAATCGATGCTCGCGCGCAGATCGCGCACGCTCAGGATCGGGCGGGCTTCGCCAAGGAGGGGCATGGGTCAACCTTTCACGAAACGTCGGAGCTGCTCCAGCACGCGCTGTCGTTTGAGGATTGTCGCCAATTCCAGGGCGGTGTGTCCATCCCGCGACTTTCGCCGGGGGTCGGCGCCGTGGCGCAGCAGCAGGGCGATGACCTTTTCGCCGGCGCCGTGCTTGGCCGCCGCGTGCAGCGCGCTGTGGCCCGTCTCGGGGTGCAGCGAGTTGGGGTCGGCCCCGTGCGCCAGCAGCCACGCCGCGCCACGCGAGTTGCCCCAGTGCATCTGCGTCCGCAGGCACTTGGTGCACTCCTGCTTGAGCTTGCGGGCGTCGGCGTGCCGCTCGATCACCGCCAGGCATTCGGCGTGCCCCTCGTCGCTGGCGTGATACACGCTCTCGTTGTCGTAAGGCACGGCCCCGCGCTGCAGCAGATACTCGGTCAGCCCGGGATTGTTGTGGTACCCGCAGGCGTAAAAGAGCACCGGGATAGGCCACTTGCCGTCGTATCCGAACGCGCCGTTGACATCGGCCCCGGCGTCCAGCAGCAACCCGGCCAACCGCAACTGCGCATTGGCCGCTTGCGGACTGGCATCGAACAACCTCGACGCCGCCACGTAATGCAGCGGCAGCCACTCGTTCTCATCCCGCTTCGACGCGAGCGCGGCGTCCTTCCCGAGCAACGCCGC
This sequence comes from uncultured Phycisphaeraceae bacterium, assembly GCA_964518335.1. Classification (GTDB taxonomy): domain Bacteria; phylum Planctomycetota; class Phycisphaerae; order Phycisphaerales; family Phycisphaeraceae; genus CAZFDT01. The sequence continues at coordinate 41,741 of CAZFDT010000025.1, read as the reverse complement.
CACACGCTTCGCATCGAGCATCACGCAAGCATGGAAGAAATCCAGCGGCTTGAAGTGATCCAGCAGCAGCCGCACGAACCGGGGCGAGTCGATGGCCGCCAACTGCAGCGCCGTGTGCTGCCCGTGCGTGCCGCGCAGGTGCGGATCGGCGCCCGCCGCCAGCAGCACGCGCACGACCTCCTCGTGCCGCTCGTTTCGCGGGGCCGTCTTCTTCCGCTCGATGGCCCGGTGCAGCGGCCGATGATGATGATTCGTCGGGCTCAGCACGTTGGGGTCAGCACCCGCCTTCAGCAGCGATTGGATCTTGCGGGGGTCGCCGGCATACGCCGCGTCCATGATCGGCTTCCAATCCTTCGCCTTCGCCGGCTTGCCGACACGCTTGCTCGTCTTCATCTGCTTCTCCAGATACGCCGCCACGGGCAGGCACTGCGGCCGCACGTGCGTCTGCGCGTTGTGCTGCGCCCACTGCGCCGGGGTCGCGTGATATTCACCGTCGAGCGCATGCACATCCGCGCCGGCCTCGACCAGCAGCTTGACGATCGGCATCCGCCCCTGCCACGCCGCGGCGTGCAGCGGCGTCGTACCCTTGTCGTTGGGCTGGTTCATATCGACGCCGCGACGGATCAGCCAGCGTACGACCGTCACACGCCCCGCCTCGACCGCCGCGAACAGCAACTCGCCACGGTCTGTGTCCGGCGCGGCGCGGCGCTGCAGTTCTCTCAAGTCGCCCGTGCGCGCCAGCTCGACGGGCGACAGCACGCCGCCTCGCTGCGTGAGCAGCGCGACCACGTCGCGCCCGGCATCGCCAAGCTTCACCGCGGCCTGAAGCGCCGTGTTGCCGTACTTGTCCCGGTGGTTCATGTCCACGCCGGCGTCGAGCAGCAGTTCCGCCGCGCGGCGGGTGCGGGCAAAGTGCAGCGGCGTGCCGCGATTGGGGATCGCGTAGTGGATCGCCCAGGGGTTGCGCCGCAGTTCATCCTCGACCCGAGCGTCGTCGCCGAGCATCAGCGCGGGGATCAGCCCGACCGGCGCCCCGCGGCGAACCAGCTCATCGCGCATGTCGTCGCGCTTCCAATGGATGGCGAGCATCAGCGGCGACCAGCCGTCGTACTCGCGATTGTCGCCCGCGGCCGGGGACCCGGCGTCCAGAAGCAGGTCAAACATCTCGCGGTCGCCGCGCTCGATGGTCAAGTGCAGCGACTGGGGCCGCCCGCCCCACTGCGGGTGCGGCGCGACCGCCTCCACCAGTTTCGCATCCGCCGCGAGCATCTCCCGCACCGCCTGCGCATCGCTCTCCCACACCGCCTTGAGAAACCTCGCGGGCGTGTCGTCGGGGCGGTCGATCTCGCTCGAACGCTTGCCGCCCCTGGCCCGGAAGTATTCGATCATCCGCATGCGGTTGCGATCGACCGCGTAGTCCAACGGCGTCCAGCGGTTCTTCTGCGCACGCGCGTTCACGTCCGCCCCGCGCTCGATGAGCAAGTCCGCCGTGTCCGGGGTCGCCATCCACTCGCCGCAGTGGTGGATCGGATGCATGCCGTCCTCCTGCCGATTCACCGCGGCGACATCCGCCCCGGCGTCGAGCAGCAGCCGCGCGATCGTCACCGCGTTGTCGCCGACACTCCGCCGCTGGCGCACCGCCCAGTGCAGCGCCGTCATGCCGTCGCCGTCGTAAGTCTTCGCCAGCGACGGGGCGGCCCGCAACAGCTCTCGCACACGCTCGACCATGCCCAGCGTCGCCGCGCTGCAGATGTCCACTGTCGCCCCGCGATCGATCAGGAGCTTCGACACCGCCTCGCCCTCCTCGAACGAGCCATACACGCACGTCGCCCGGTACAACGCCGTCCGCCCCTGAGCATCGGGCGCATCCAACGCCTGCGGTTGCGCGTCGAGATATCGCGCGACCTCCTCCGCCAGCCCGCACCGCGCCAGTGTCGGCAGATCGCACGTCGCGCCACGCGCCGCCAGCAGCTTCGCCATCTCCCGCATCTTCGGCCGATGCCACACGCACATCCCCGCCACCGCCTCGATCGGCGTGTGCTCCCACTTGGGCGCCCACGGCCGACTGTTGACCAGTTGCGGATGCTCGTCAAGCATCTTCCGCACCGCCTCGACATCGCCGCGATCGCGGTAGATCGCCTCGCCGAAGGCCTTGAGTATCTCCGGTGACAGGTCCGCAACTCTCCTTGATGCTACGTCGCGCAGGAACGCAGCGATCTCGCCATGTCCTCTCCTCTCAGCGGCGACGGCGGCGGTCCACCCGGGCACCCACTCGGCGGCGAGATCAGCGCCGCGCGCCGCGAGCAGTTCCACCGCCTCGCGCCGGCCCGCCGCGGCGGCAGCGTGCAGCGGTGTGCGATTCTTCAAGTCCCGAGCGTGAACGAGCAAGCCGTCGGCGTCGAGCTGCTGACGCAGGTCGTCAACCATGCCAAGCCACGCGGCCTCAACAACATGGCGCCGCACGCCCAACTCCAACAGCCGGGTCCGCATGGCGTCGGACTTGGCGGTGCTCAGCAGCGAATAGCCAAAGTATGGCTCGGTCGTCGTGGCCAGCGATGTATCCGCTGTTAGTGTATCTGACACTTCCTCCACCCGATCCAAAGCAACCAGATCGTGCAGGCTCGGTCGCGCACCGGCCGCCAGGAGCGCGGCGACGATCGCGTCTTCGCCGTGTGCCAGCGCCGTCGAAAGCGGTGTGCTGCCCTCGGTGCTGATGACATTTGGATCAGCGCCGGCCCGCAGAAGCACCGCGACTGCGGGCAGGCGGTCCGCACCACTGAAACAGGCCAAGTGCAGCGGCGTGCAGCGGCCGATGTTGCCGTTGTCGCCGAGCAGCTCCAGGTGTGCCCCGCGGCTCAGCAGTAGATCCACCAGCTTCTGATGGGCCGGCGTGAAGCGATTGTGCTTGCCAATCATCGCCAGGTGCAGCGGGGTCAGTCCATTGACATCCTGCGCGTTAGGATCGGCCCCGGCATCCAGGAGCACCTCGGCGACGGCCGTCGCGTCGTCGGTGTAATTCATCATGGCGCAGGCGTGCATCGCCGTTCGATGCTGCTTTCCGCAGGGTTCGTTGGGATCGACGCCCAGGTCGATCATCGCCCGTGCGTAATCAGCCGCACCGATCTGCGCCGCCGGCCAGATCGTCTCGAATGCCTCGGGCTTGGCGCCGCGTTCGATGAGCAGCCGGGCGATGTCGATCTTCCTGCCGAACGACGCCCACCCCAATGGCGGCATGTGGGTGCTCATATCCATCATGAGCGATGGATCCGCATCAAGCAGCGCCCGCACGCGATCGATGTCGCCGCACGCCGCGGCGCTGCAGATGTCGATCGTGGCCCCGGCGTCGCGCAGCAGTTGCTCAATCGTGTGCCGACCCAGTTCCAGGCAATCATGCAGCGGCGTCCGCCCGTCTGCATTGCGAAGGTCGGGATCGGCCCCATGCGCCAGCAGCACCCGGGCCGCTTCGACCTGATCTTCCCGCACGGCCAGGTGCAGCAGGCGCATCGCCTTCGTGTCCATCGGCAACACCTTCAATTCGCCGGTGCGATCGGCGCACGCGTTGGCCAGTTCGGGCATCCGGCCGAGGATCCGGCGCATCGTGGCAACATCGCCGACTCGCACCGCCTGCACGAGTTCATGGACCGCGCCGGGCATGCTTTCGACATGCGCCTTGAGCTTTCGCCAACTGGCTAAGCCATAGTCTTTCGCCAGCGCGTGCTGGGCGTCGGCGAGTTTGGCGTTGGGGTCGCGCTGGCGGAGTTCGGCCAGACGGCGCTTGGCCTGGTTCTTGAGGTGTTCGAGATTGGCTCGCGAGGGTAGCGCTTTGCCTCGTGGGGCAGGCGCAGGCAGACCTGTGGATTGGGCCATGATGGGGAACCTTCCTTCCTTGTCGCCGGGCGTCCGCACATTCCGGCAGGAAGTCAGGTTATGTCGCCCCCGGAAGTTCAACCGAACTTCAACGGCGGGGGCATCTGCAGACGAGCGGGCTGAGCCCTTCACGCGGACGGTCGGCCTCTCGATAGGCCGACTCGATCGTAACGAGGGGCAAATGCGCCTGTCAACCGCTGGCGTCACGTGCGCCGAGGCGGGGTCGGCCCCGAATTGCCGGGCGGCGCGGAAGTGTGCGCGGGGGCGCGGGTGCGTGGGTCACGGGGCGCGGGTGTTGCTGGGCCGCGTGTGTGGCGAGCCCAGGGCGGGGCGGGCGGCGTCGGTCTGGGTCGGCGGGCGCGTGCGGTAGTAGCGGAACTTGCCCGACGGCTCGCGCGGGATCATGTCCACGCGCTGGGTCGTGATGCGGCAGGCGGCGCCGAAGGTCGTCTGCACGATCGCGGCCAGGCGGTCAATGGTTTCCACGGTCACGTCGTCGTCGGCCTCGACGAGCATGTGCCAGTGGATCGGGTCCATCTGCTGGAACTGCACCTGTCGGGCCTGTCGCGGCGGCGTGTGCGCGAAGAAGCCGTCCAGTCGCCGGCCCAGTTCCGAGCCATGCACCGTGCCGCCGTCGGACGCCACGAGCATGTCGGTGTTGCGGCCCTGGATTTCATCGAGCACGGCGTGGGGCATGCCGCACGGACACGGGTCGGGCGACAGCCGGCCGCGATCGCCCACGCGACAGCGGACCAGCGGCATGGCGCGGTTGGTCAGCGAGGTGACCACCAGGTCGCCGAACTCGCCCGGGGGCAGCGGTCGGTCGCCGTCGAACACCTCGACGTGTACGTGCGTGTCGAATACGTGCAGCCGGCCGGCGGGACACTCGCTGGTGATCGACCCGGCCTCGGTGCAGCCGTAGTTCTGCACGACGCGCCCGCCGAGCATGGCCTGGATGTCGCGGCGCTGGAAGGGGTAGAGCGGCTCGCCGCCGACCTTGACCACGTCGGTCAACTGCAGCGGCGCGTCCGGGTGACGCGCCCGCACGTGCCGAGCGAGTTGGAACATGACCGAGGGCAGGCCCCAGCACAGCTTCACCCCGCCGCCCACCAGGCATCGCGCCAGACCGTCCAGGCGCTCGGGCGTGAGGTGGTCGGCGAAGCACGCCTTGCGGTTGCGGACCCAGTCGAGGACGGTGCGCTCGCGGGGTCGCTGGTACATGTTGTGCATGGAGATGAGGGTGCGCACGCCCATGCCGATGCCGTGCCACTGCAGCGCGCGGTACTCGTTGGCCCAGCTCCAGGCGGCGCCGGCCGGGTCCAGCGCCAGGCGCAGGGGCTGGCCGCTGGTCGCCGAGCTGATCCGGTGCCACGAGCCGCGCGGCCGGGGCCGGGCCTCCAACTCCGCCGCGCGATCGATGGCGACCTGTTTTTCCAGCACCGGCCACGCCGTCAGTTCCGTCGCTGCACGGCCCGCCAGCGCCCGCCGCCATGCCCCGCTGCGGTAGAAGTGCACGTGCTCCCACGCATAGGTCAGCGCTTGCTCGAGCAGTTGCCGTCGCAGCGCCGCGTAGGCCGCCTTGTCCAGGGCCTCCCATGCCTGCAACTGGCGCACGAGTCGCCGGATGGGCCTGCCGCGCAGGTCTTGCAGAAGGAGGTACAGCCCACCGTGCAGTCGCTCGCCGAGTGTCGCGCTCACTTCGGGTCACTCCGTTGCAGAGGGCATGCCGCAAACCACCATTGCGGGCACGCCACGCCAACCGTGACGTACGCAAGCATGGGCGATGCAGCGCCATTCTAGGAGCGTCTCCGCGCCGGTCCAATAGGGCGACGCGGCCATGTCGCATATCATGTGGAAAACTCCCCGCACAACTGGCGGACTTGCCCTAGATTCCCACCATGACGCCACCCAACGGCCAGGAAGTGATCTTCTACGACGGGCACTGCGGCCTGTGCCACCGCACCGTCCTGTGGGTACTGCGCGAGGACGCCGCGGGCGAGCACTTCATCTTCTCCCCCCTGCAGGGCGAGTTCCTCAAGACCCTCGTCAGCGACGCCCAACGCACCGCCCTGCCCGACTCGATCGTCGTCCACACCCATGACGGCCGCCTGCTCACGCGTTCCTCGGCCGTCGCCCACATCCTCGACCGCCTGGGCCACACCACCCGCGCCCGCCTGCTGCGCGTCATCCCTCGCCCCGTGCGCGACCTGGGCTACCGCACCGTCGCCGCCGTCCGCCATTGGCTTTTTGCCCGCCCCACCGACGCCTGCCCGATGATGCCCCCCGAACTCCGCACCCGCTTCCGGTTCTGACATGGGGCCACAACGCCGCTCATCACTGTGTCGGCATTTTGCCGTCGGTCTGGGCGTGGGACTCGGTGGCGTAGCTGACGAGTTGGTCCGGGCCGATCAGGGCGGCGCGGGGGTCGGTGACGTGGTAGTAGTGGCGGCCGTCGCGTGCGGCGACGTAGGCGGCGGCGGCGATGTCGATGCGATCGACCCATGTGGCGACGGGCTTGCGCTGCAGGGGATCCACGCGCACGGGCGCGAAGCCCGGCGGCGCGGTGCCGTAGCCCGGCGGGGCGTCGGCGAAGCGTGCGGCGAAGGCGGCGCGGTCGGCGACCTGCGGCGCCGGCGTCGAGCCGTGACGGGCTGACCATCGGCCCCAGCCCCACCACACGCCCGCACCCAGCAGCACCAGCAACAGCGCCAGCGCCGAGATGCGCGGCAGCCACTCCCACACCGCCCCGCCACGCACGGTACTGCGATCGGGCAGGCTCAGGCGGCTGCCCATGTCCAGACCCGCCGCCGATCGCGCCGCCGCTCCGTGCGCCAGGGCGTCGATGAGTACGGACGAGCCCGCGGCGTCCATCACCAGCGGGTCATGGGCCGCGTCGGACCCGATGCTCTCGGCGCGCAGCGCCAGGGCGAACGTGGCGGCGTTGGGCCGTTCCTGCGGCTCGACGGCCATGGCGCGCTGAATGAGCTTGGCCAGCGACTCGGGGCAGGCAGGGCAACTGTCGCGCACGTCGGGGCGCGGGGCCTTGAGGTGCTGACGCAGCACGTCCTGAATCGCCTTGGCGGTGTAGGGCGGCCGCCCGGTCAGCGCGAAGTAGAGCACCGCGCCCAGGCCGTATACGTCCGCCAGCGGTGTGGGCGCCTGCCGCCGAATGATCTCCGGCGCCATGTAGTGCGGCGTGCCCACGGCCTGCTCGGTGAAGTCGAACGGATCGTCGGGGTCCTCGACGCGCACGAGTCCGAAGTCCACCACCTTGCACCGGCCGGTGCGCGTGAGCATGAGGTTGGATGGCTTGATGTCGCGGTGGGTCATGCCCGCCTGATGCGCGGCGGCGAGCCCGGCGGCGGCGTCGGCGATGATCGGGCACGCCCGGGCCGCCGTCAGCGGTCCGGCGGCGCGCACCACGTCGTGCAGTGTCCCGCCCTCGAGCAGCTCGGTGGCGATGTACCACCAGCCCTTGTGCTGATTGATCTCGAACACCCGCGCCACGTTGGGATGGTCCAGCCGCCCCGCCGCCCGCGCCTCGCGCAGGAACTGCTCGACCCGCCGCGTCTCGTCGAGCCCTTCGATCCGCTTGCGCAGCACCTTCAGCGCCACCAGTCGGCCCAGGTGCATGTCCTCGGCCTGGATCACCAGCCCCATCGTGCCTTCGCCGAGCTGGCGCAGCAATCGGAAATGCGACAGCGTCTTGCCCGCCCACGCCGGCTCGCCGGGCTTGCGCCGCGGCTCTTCCGCCGCGGGCACGATCGCCGTGTCGCCCAGGTCGTCGGCCTCGCCGTTGACCACCAGGCTCGCCTCGAACACCTCCGGCTGGATCAGACCCGTCTTGGCCGCGGCCGTTTCACTCATGGCGCGCCTCCCGTCAGGCGTGCGGCAAATCCCGTGAAATGCACCAGCATCACCACGCTCTGCCGGGCCACGCGGCCTTCGCTCACGTCGCCTTCGTCGCTGCCGATGGCGATCAGGTCGGTCTCGCCCACGCGACAGATGGCCTCGACGTTGAGGTCGCGCACCTTGGCCACAAGAACCGGGTCGTCGGCCTTGTGTCCGCTCCACCAGAAGATGGCGCTGTCCAGGTCGGTCAGCGGATACGGCTGCCGCTCGGTGAGCTTGGGCCCGTTGCTGCGCGCCGCGGCGATCAGGTAGCCGCGCGTCACCGGGTCCCACGCCAGGTCGGACACGCCCCGGTCGCCCAGGTCCAGTCGGAACAGGTCCACCAGCGTCAGCAGCGACGGGTCGGCCCGGTCGAACGCCTCGTCCACGCCCTCGACGACGGCGACCATCGCGTCGTCGCCCGCCAGCGGGTTGCGCAGTCCGCACAGCAGCCGCGGCTGACCGGGCGTCCACGCGATGCCCTCGATGTTGATGCCGCGCGTCGTGTTGAGCTTCTGCGGCACGTTGAAGGCGACGTAGGGCGCCACGTGCAGGGCGTCGAGGTGCGACAGCAGCGCCGCGCGCAGCGGCTCGGCGCTGATGACGCCGACGCCGGTCGGATCGATCTGGCCCGACGCGCCGACGCGGATGCGGGCGAACAGGCGGCGGTTGGGCGCCGACTCGCCATCGGGCGCGTTGCTCTGCGAGCACAGCACGTATGCGAGCTGGTCGCCGCCGCTGCGCTTGACCGTCACGGCCTCGGCGTCGTTGAGCAGCCACTTCTCGTTGTGGATGATCGTCTGGGCCACGGGCATCTCGACGCGGGCTTGCGATGGGTCCACTGCAGCGGTGAACACCACGTGCTCGTGCCGATCGCTGGTGATGAGCAGCCGGCCGCCTCCGGGGGCGTCGAGCCACGCCATGCCGCTGCACTCCAGAGGCAGGGGCCTGGGGTCCTGCGGGTGGTTGCTCGTCAGGGCGCGGACGGTGATGTCGTGCTGGGCGACGACGGGCGGATCGATCACGCCGAAGCTCAACTCCATCGCCGACTGGGCGCGCAGTGTCGAAGCGATCGCCGCGGCGCCTATGGTCGCCAGCACGACCCGACTTCGCGTCCTCGAGATGCACCGTGTCCCGTTCACGGCCAACCATTCGAAAGGGGTCGTCGATCAAGCCCCGCGACGCCATCATCATAGGCGGCGAACCGCCTTCTGCACGCGGGAATCGACTCAGGCGGCGTTGCCGGTGGAAGCGGGCGACGAAGGGGCGGGTTTGGCGGGCTGCGTCGGCTCGGGCGGCGGCGGCGCGAGGGGCGCCTGGCCGTGCTGGATCTGCTCGGCGACAAGCATGCGGTGGCCGATCTTGTACGCCGTGACGATCACGAACCCGAACAGGACGAAGAAGACCGCCAGCATGTAGCGCCACTGGAAGCGCATCCAGACCATGGTGCAGCCGACGGTGGCGAATCCGGCGCTGATGAAATACATGGCGACGACGGCCTGGCGGACGGTGAGCCCGGAGCGGCGGAGCAGGTGGTGGATGTGCTGGTTGTCGGGGTGGAAGATGGGTTGGCCGCGCAGCTTGCGGCGGAAGATCGCCAGCGCCGTGTCGGTGATGGGCAGGGCGAAGATGATGAGGCAGGCGGTGACGAGGATGAGGCTGTTGCTGGGCACGTGGGCGAACAGCAGCATGGTCGTGGCGGCGAGGTAGCCCAGCAGCAGCGACCCGGCGTCGCCCATGAAGATGTTGGCGGGGTTGAAGTTGTAGGGCAGAAAGCCCATGATCGCGCCGATGATCGCCAGGCACATGACCAGACGGATGTGGCTGAACTTGGCGTCCGTGCCGCCGGCGTCGCCGAGTTGCAGGGCGATGAAGCTGGCGACGACGAGGAACCCGACGCAGGAGATGGCGGTGACGCCCGACGCCAGGCCGTCAAGCCCGTCGAGGAGGTTGACGGCGTTGCAGGCGCCGACGATGAACACAGCGATGATGACTGTGCCCAGGATGTAGATGAGCCAGTGCGGGGCACTGGTGATGTTGATGATGCTGAAGAAGTCGGTGACGATCTGGGTGCCGACGTCCTGGCTTGCGATGGCGGCGGCGGCGAGAAGCTGGCCGCCGACCTTGACACGGGGGCTGATGCCGTACACGTCGTCGAAGAGTCCGGTGAGGCAGACGAGGGCGGCGCCGACGACGATGGTGATGGGGAAGAACACGTGCTGGCCGTGCATGCCGCGTGCGGGGGTGACGAAGGTGCTGCACTCGACGGCGATGAGCCAGCCCAGGAGGATGGCGACGCCGCCGAGGTAGGCGATGGGCTCGATGTGGTTCTTGCGCTTGAGGTCGGGCCAGTCGATGATGCCGTTGCGGACGGCCAGCCAGCGCATGAGCGGCGTGGCGAAGAAGGCGATAAAGTAGGCGATGAAGAACACGCCCATGTAGGGCCCGACGACGTTGGCGATGGAATCGCTTTCCTTCGCCGCATCGGCGGCGGCGTCGGCGGTGTTCGTCACGTTGGCCAGCAGCCACGCCCGCATCAGTGCCTCTCGCGCGCAACCGTCGTCTAGGCCGCCCGGTCGGCATCCAACCCCAGAATCGATCGCAACGTCCCTTCCAACGTATATGTCGGCTCGAACCCGATCGCGGTTCGGATACGGCTCAGATCCGGCAGGCGCTGGGGCGGATCCTCGAACCCCGGTCCGTACACCGACTCGTACGACACGTAACGCTTGCCGCCGCGGCTGCCCGTGAGTTCGAGCACCAGGTCGGCCAGCGCGTCGATCGTCCACGGACGATCCGACCCTACGTTATACACGCGACCGAGGCTGGCGTCATCGTCCAATAACGCGGTCATCGCTCCGACCACGTCGCGCACGTCGCAGAAGGTGCGCGTCTGCCGGCCGTCGCCATAGACCTCGATCGCCTCGTGGCGCAGGGCCTTGTCGATCATGCGGGGCACGACCATGCCGTAGTGCCCCACCTGGCGCGGGCCGATGGTGTTGAAGAGGCGGACCGCCAGGCAGCGGCGGGGCTTGTTGCCCGGGCCGTGGAGCGCTAAGTGCTCGTCCAAGGCCTTGGCCATGCCGTAGCTCCAGCGCGACGCGGTGGTCGGGCCATAGACCAGCGTCATGTCCTCGCGCAGAGGCAACACGGGGCACTGGCCATAGACCTCACTGGATGAGGCGATGAGCACCCTGGGCCCGCCATGGGGCGCGACCTCGGCGGCGTCGAGCACCGCGGCGGTCTCCTCGATGTTGTTGCGGACCATCCGGCCGGGGTCATCGACGACGAGCTTGACGCCGACCGACGCGGCCAGGTGATAGACCTGCTCGACGCCGTGCATCAATTGCGGCTGCTCGCGCAGCACGGCGCTGACGCGGCCCTGGATGAACGTGACGACGCCGGCGTCGATGAGCGCGGCGATGTTGGTCAGGCGGCCCGTGGACAGGTCGTCGATGACGATCACCCGCCGGTCAAGTGCAGCAAGGCGCTGGGCCAGGTGGGAGCCGATGAATCCCGCCCCGCCGGTGATCAGACAGGTCTGCGACAAGGGCGTACCTCACGAGGCTTGGCGGCGGGTCTGCCGCGCGATCACCGGCGGTCGTTGAGTTCGTCATCCGAGTCGATCTGGGCTTCGACTTCGTCGTCGGCCTTGGCGGAGACGACCGCGGCGCGGTCGCCGCCTTGTTCGCCGTTGGTCGGCTCGTCGCCGTGCCCGTTGCCGTTGGTCGCTTTGGCTGCGGCGGCGCGGACGGTGCGGCGGGCGCCGTAGGCGGCCTTGGAGGTCGCGCCGCTGCGATAGCGGTAGAACTCCTGGTAACTCTGGCGGAGGTAGCCGCCGGCGGTCGAACGCACGCCGTTGAGCACGATGCCCAGCACGTCGGCGCGCTGGCCGTCGAGCACGCGCAACATGCGCTCGACCATGCCGCGCTTATCGTTCATCGCCCGCACGACCAGGGCCAGGGCATCGACGTGCTTGGCCAGCAACTGGCCTTCCGACGCCAGCAGCGCCGGCGGCGCGTCGATGATGACCATGTCGTACTGGGCCTCGAACGTGGTGAGCATGCGGCGGAACTGCGGGCCTTCGAGCAGCTCGGGCGGCGCGTCCTCACCGGTGCCCGCCGGCAGAACCGACAGCGACGGCTCGTTGACTTGGCGAATGGCCCGGTCGAGGCTCGCCCCGTGCTGCAGCACGTCCACCAGCCCCGGCTCGCGCGGCACGTCGAACATCTGGTGCTGCGTCGGCCGGCGGAAGTTGGCGTCGATCACCAGCACCTTGCGCCCGTTGTACGCCAGCGACAGCGCCAGGTTGCCCACGATCGCCGACGTGCCGCTGCCCGGCTTGGCGCCGACAACCACCAGTGTCTTGTACCCGCGGCGGTCCATGCGCGTCAGCAGCGCCGTGCGCACGTGACGGAAGCTCTCCGCCATCAGGCCCGTCGGGTAGTGCTTGACCACGCTTTCGATCGGCACGCTGCCGGAGGGGTCCTCCCCGCCGTCGGGCAGCACGCCCAGAAGCTCGGCGTTGGGCAGCAGCTTCACGTCCGTCGGGCTCTTGATCCGCTGATCCAGCAGCTCGATCAAGAAGACGATGCCCGTCACCGCGCCCAGAAAGAGGATGGTGATGCCGGGGATCACCACCGCCATACGCGGGAACACCAGTTCGGGCGTGGTGGGCGTGGTCTGACGCTGCACCCGCGCCTCGGTGCCCTGCTTGGCGGTGAGAATGTAGATGCTCTCCTCGACCTTGCCTTTGCGATCCTTGGTCGTGGTCAACTGCTCTTCCATCGCCGCGAACTCGGCGAGCTTGTTTGACAGGTCGTTCATGCGCATGCGCGCGGCGGTGAGCTTGGGCTCCAGGTCCTTGACCATGCCCTCCATCGACTGGGCGAGACTGCCCGCCTTGTCGAGCTTGACCGCCTGCAGTTCCTGGAGCAGCCGCTCCAGCTCGCGCTGCCGCTCGGAGCGCGTGGCTTCGATCCGTTGGTCGATCTGCGCGATGTACGGGTGGTGCTCGCCCAGGCGGTTGCGCTGCACCTCGCGCTCCTCGCGCAGCGAGCGAATGCGCTCGTCGCGCGAGCGGATGGCGGGGTCGGCCTGGACGATCTGCAGGTCCTCGGGGCTGGGCTCGAGCACCACGCCCTGCTGCTGCGCCTGGAGCAGGCCCTGGTACGACGCACGGGCGCGGTCCACGGCCAGACGCAACTTGGAGTCTTCCTGCACGATCAGGTTGTACTCGATCGTTGCCTCGTTGTTGGCCGCCTTCATCGCGCCCAGGTCGTGCCGCTGGCGGAAGTCGCGCATGCGGTCGCCCAGAAGCTGCAGCTCACTGTCCAAGCGGTCCGACAGGCGCCGCAGGTTGCTCAGGTCCTGCGTGCCCTGCGTGATCATCTGCATGTTGAGCTGATCGAGGTAAACCTTGGTCAGCGCTTCGAGGATGACCTGGGCGTCGCGGCCCTCGCTCGCGGTCATCGACAGGCTGATCAGCGACGTGCCCTGCAGCGGGGCGGCGGTCAGATCCACCTGCAGACGCTCGCGGGCCTTCTGGGCGTCGCCGCCGAAGGATTTGAACCACGAGGTGGCGCGGACGTCTTCCTGCTTGATGACGTTGCCGATCACGTCCTCGGAGAGGATGCGATAGATTTCGGTGCGGATGAAGATCGACAGTTGATCGTTGCTCATGCCCCGGTCGGCCTGCGCTTCGCCCAGGAAGGACTTGGGGGGCGTGACCACGAGCTGGGCGACGGAGCTGTACTTGGGCGAGGTCTTCCACAGGATGGCCCAGGTGGCCACGCCCAGCACAATGCCGATGACGCCGCTGATGATGAGCAGGCGCGCGTACTGGCGGAGGACCTTGATGGGGTCCAGGGGCTTAAAGCGCGTGGCCGTCGGCGGCGGACCGATCGCGGTCGTGGGGCCGATGGGTGGGATGGGCGTCAGTGGATTGGCAGTCATAGCGGCATCGCCCCTCTTTACGTCTCCAGTTCGGCCAAGGCTCGGGTAATTTCATCGAGGATCGCCTGATCCTTCATTTGTTCGGCCAGAACCTTGGCCCTGTTGAGCGACTCACGAGCGCCGACCCTGTCACCGGCACGCATCAGGGCGCGACCCAGGTGGAACTGGTTCGGCGCCAATTCCTCGGAACGCACGCTGCGACGCAGCGTCACGACCGCTTTTTCCAGTTGCCCTGCCTTGACCTGCGCCCAGCCCAGGGTGTCCAGCACCTGCGCGTTATCGGGCGCCAACTTCGCCGCCTGCTCTGCCAGGGACAGGCCCTGTTCGATCTGTCCCAGGTTTTCCACCAGCAGGTACGCCAGATTGTTCAGTGTACCCACATTGCTCGGCTGCGCCTCATTGAGTTGCTCGTAAGCGACCTTCGCCTGATCGTAGGCCCCGGTCTGGTAAAGGGCCAGCGCCCGCATCTGCAGATAGGGCAGCCGCTCGGGGCTGTCGGGCGTCACCACCACGCCGGCACGGGTCAGCCGCTCGTTGGCCGCCGACCAGTTGCCGTCATCCATCAGAATCTGGGCCGCCGAAAGCTGCATCCATCCCTGCGACAGCGACGCGCCGGCGGTCTCCATCAGCCGGATCGATTCGTTGGTGGACAGGGCCATGCGGACCTGCCTGGCCACCGAGGCGAGCTGGCCGAAGCTGCTGCAGCGCGATACCGCCAGCGCAAAGGCCTCGTCACCCTCGGCGGACTTGCCCGTGGCGTGCAGGGCCCGGCCGCGCACCGCCAGCAGCGTCGGCACCGTGGACACCATGTCCGGATGTTGAGTCAGCAGATTCAGCGTCTCCTGGTTCTTGCCCAGCTTCAGCAGCGCCAGCGTGAGGTTGCCAAGATTGGCGGGGATCGGCTGCAGCTCGAACGCGCGGGCGTGGAAACGCACGGCTTCGTCGGTGCGGTTGCGCCGCTCGGCGACCTGGGCGCGGATGCGCGGCCAGGCCGACTCATTCGGGAACAGCCGCGCCGATTCGTCGAGCAGGCTCTCCAGCTCGTTGAAGCGGTTGGTCTCGAAATACAGGTCCACCAACTGCAGCCTCGCCTGCACGAAGTTGGGGCTGTGGGTCACGATGTGACGCAGTTCGATGATCGCCCCGGAGATGTCGCCGCGCTCCCGCGCGATCGCCGCACGCAGCAGCCGCGCCGCGATCAGGTTCGGGTCCAGGTCCAGCGCCCGGTTGAGGTCCGCCGTCACCTGACGCTCGGCGCGCGGATCGGCCGCACGCGCCTGGGCACGCTGGTAGTAGCTCATCGCGCGGTTGGGCTGCTTCTCGATCGCCTGATCGAGCATCTTCACCGCATTGGCCTCATCGCCCTGCTGCATCGCAATCAGCGACCGCAGCAGCAGCGCCTCGACCGAGTCGCCCGCACGCCTGGTCTCGGCGTCGAGCACCTTCACCGCGTCGGCCATCCGGTCCACACGCAGCAGCGTCTCGGCATAGCGCAGCGCCACCCGCGGGTCGGCAGGGGCCGCGGCGTACAACTGCTCGTACAGGACTGACGCCTCGTCGCCCACGCCACGATCGAACATCAGGTCCGCCAGCTCGCGCGTCGCCGGCTTGAGCTTGGGGTCCTCGCGCTCGATCGCCAGTCGATAGGCCGCCTGCGCCTGATCGCCCAGGCCCGAGGCGATGAAGAACCGACCCAGCAGCAGGTAGTCGTCCATCTCAGCGCTGTCGCCGCGCGACTGGATGTACTGCTCCAGCGTCGCCACCGCGCCGGGCATGTCGCCGGCGCTGCGCTTGACCGAGGCGGCCACCGCCACGTTCGGCCGCGTCTTGCCCTGGGTCTGGATCAAGTCGTCCACGATCTTCTGCGCCTCGGCGACCTGGCCGGTCTGGGCGTAGGTCAGCGCCAGCGTGCGACGGTTGTCGGTGTCGCCGGGATTGGACGCGGCGATGCGCGCTCGCACGGCCAGGGCCTGCTGCGGATCGCCGTGCTGCATCTCGTAGTTGAGGTACTCCTCCAGGAGCTGGCGGTCATTGGGGGCGAACTGCACGGCGCGCTTGAGCGCCGCCAGAGCGTTGGCCGTGTCGCGCAGCGCGTCGTGCGCCATCGCCAGCCCGCGAATCGCCGCGACGTTGTCGGGCTTCTGCTCCAGGGCCACGCGGTAGGACTCGACAGCGGCGCCCAAGTCGTTGCGCGCCCGCAGCGCGTCGCCGAGCATGCGGTGGCCCTCGGAATAGGTCGCACGCAGCATCAGGCCGCGGCGGAAGCTGTTGACCGCCTCGTCGTTGCGCCCGCGCGCCAGCTCCAGACGACCGTAGTAGAACAGACCCTCGGCCAGGTCCAGGCTCAGCTTGGCCGCCTTGTTGGCCAGCTTCTCCGCCGCCGCGTAGTTCTGGTCCTGCAGCGCCGCGTTGAACTGCACGGCCACAACGGTCGCGTTGTCGGGGTCGAGTTTCTCCGCCGCCTCCAGCTCGACGCGGGCCTTGTCGCGGTCGCCCATGCGGTTGTACAGCTCGTGCCGCACCAGGTGGCGGCGGATCGGATCGTCGATCTTGTCGATCTCCTCGAAGACGAACGCGGTCATGCGCTCGTTGTCCAGATCGCCCTCGACCTGGCTCTGCAGGAAGTCGAGGTTGCGCTTGTCGCCGCCGGCGTCGCGCGCCCGCTGAATGAGCTTGACGGCCTCGGACTTCTCGCCGGTGAGGCGCAGCAGCGTCTGCAGCACGTTCAGATCGGCGGGGTTGGTCTCGTAAAGCTCGGCCACCAGGCTGCGGGCCTCGGCGGCGAGCTTGTCGCGATCGCTGTCCTTGGCGGCCTGGGTGCTCTTGAGCAGCAGGACCTGGGCCAGTTGCATCGTCTGCCGCGCGTCGCGCGACGGGCCGAGCTTGCGCAGGTCGGCGATGGCCTGATCGACGTCGCCCTCCTGGGCCTTGAGCGAGGTCAACATGGCGTTGGCCTCGCGGCTGTCGGGGTTGGCGCGCAGCGCCTGCTGAATCTGCACGCGGGCGCGCTCCTTGTCCTGCATCTGCAGGTAAAGGCGGGCCAGTTCCAGCCGTGCCGTCTCCAGGTCCGGGCGGATGACGATGAGCTTCTGCAGGTTCGACGCCGCGGCTCCCCACTCGCGCATGGAGATGGCGGCGCGGGCGGCCAGGAGCAGCGCCTCGGGGTTCTGGTCGCGGAACTGCGTGCTTGCTGCAGTGAACCTCTTGAGGGCGTTGCCCACGTCGCCGCGGGCCAGGTCGAGCTTGCCCGACAGCAGGCTCACGCTGGGGTTCTCGCCGCTTTCGGTGCGCAGGTAGCGCGCGACCTGGTCCACCTCGTCGATGAGCTTCTCACGCTGCTCGCGGTCTTGGGTCATGGCGGCCTTGGTCAGCAGCAGGTCGCCGTACTGCAGGTGCGCGCTTAGCCGCAGGTCCGCCGAGCGCAGCGCGTCCACAGCGGTGGCTCGCCCGGTGAGCTTTCTCGCTTCGTTGAGCACCGCCAGCGCCTCGTCGATCTTCTGCTGCATCGACAGGGCCCGACCGTAGGCCACGCGGAAGCGGATGTCCTCGGGGTTGGCTTGCGAGGCACTCTTGAGCAGTTCCTGCGCCCGCACCAGCCCGCGCGTCGCCGTGCTCGATTCCTCGGGGTCCACCGGCTGGCGGTCCAGGCGCATGATCAGGTCGGCCGTTGCCAGCACGTACGTCGCCGGGTGCGGATTGGTCAACATCTCCTGCTCGAGCCCCGCCACAAAAGGCATGGCTCGGTCGGCCTGGTTCACCGACGGGTCCACCAGGATGGTGATCAGGTCCAGCCGTCGGCGACGGTCCTGCGGGTGACGCTCCACCGACGCCGCTAGGCGGTTCACCGCGTCATCGCGCAGTTGCTGGGCCAGCTTCGGATCGCCCAGGGCGCCGGTGGCCACGCGGCGGGCTTCCAGCAGGTTCCACAGGGCCAGGTGATAGATCGCCTCGGCGTCGTCGGGGTCGCGCTCGAGCACGACCAGCAGGTCGTCGCGCGTGGTCTGGCGGTCCTGATCGTTGACCTCGACGGCGCGCATGCGGTTGGCCTGGGCGATACCGCGGTACTTGCGGGCCACCAGCATGTTCGGGTTGGAGTTCAGCAGCGCCTGCGACTGCTCGAGCATGCGGTCCCACGACCCCGCGTCGCCCAGGTCGCGGCCCAGGTTCAGGTACAGGCCCATCAGCGCCTCGATGGGCTCGGGGCGGGCCGGGTCCAGCTCCGAAGCGCGCCGCCACCAGGTGAGCATCTGCTCGATGTAACGGCGAGCGTCGATGGCCGTGCTGGTCGTGAGCTTGCTCACGCCGTCGGTGTACTTGAGGATCAGGTCCACGTCGTCGCGCTTGTTGCGCAGCGCCTTGCCGTAGTATTCGACGGCCTTGCTCCAGTTGCCCACCTCGGCGAACTCGTCGCCGCGCTGGATCTGGTGCTGCGGATCGGTGCGGATGACGAACATCCAGATCAGGCCCACGCCGCCGACGAGCACGACGATGGCCAGGGCCAGGATGATCACAAACGTGGTGTTGACGCGAGCAGGCATCGAAACGGGTCTCCTGGATCGTTGAGCTTTCGGTCATCGGCCGCGGGCGGCTATTCCCTGGGCGGATAACGTCCTTCGGTCACATCCACCCAGTCGGGCAGACACGCCATGATCTCCGGCAACAGCACGCTCAACAACGCGCCGGTGCGTTGGGCGGCCTCGTCGGGGTCGGACACGCCGAAAAAGCCGACCTCGATCTTGCAGTAATAGCTGTATTGGTCTTTGAGACCAAACGCCTGGGCCCGCACCGCTTCGGGTGTGGCCAGGAACTTACCGTTGGCGGCGAAGAAGTAGATCACGTTCGACGCGCGGGTGTCGTCCTTGGACGCGGCGAAGGTGAAGCGCGTCGCCGGGATGGCGTCGCGCGGGATGCGCACCGGCTCGGGGTGCAGCCGTGCCAGCGCCCACGTCTGGCCGTCGTCGTCCTGGGTGAATCCCGCCCCGCCGACGCGCAGCGTCACACCGCTGGTGTTGATCGGCTGCACGCCGCCGGCGACGTAGCAGCGATCGGGCACGTGCGGAACCGTGTCCGGCGTGCCCGTGTAGTACGCCACGTGCAGCCGCGCGATCGCCGCGCCGTCGCCGTCGGTGATCGTCATGTCCCGGTAGGTGCGGCTCAAATAGTCGGGCGTGCCCAACTCCGCCTGCATCTCCGACGAGAGAATCTCGTCCTTGCCCACAATGGTCCAACCCTTGGTGGACTCGGGCAGTTGCCACAGCTTCTGCCGCAGGGGCACTTCCTTCTTGATCAGCACTAGGCGATTGGCCCTGACCGTGGCGAACAGACCGGCCGCCGAGGACAGCAACACGCCCGCGGCCAGGCCCAACGCCAGTCCGCGCGTCATACCGGCTCGACGCACCGCGCGCACCACCAGCCACGCCGCCAGCGCCACCAGCGCCGCGGCCGCCGCCGCCGCGCCGCCCATCAACAGTTCGTGCGACCACCCCGCCGGCGCCAAGTCGGGCCGACTGGTGAGCACCACCATGCCATAGGCCGCCCCGATCCCCAGCATCAGCGCCACGCCGCAGGCCAGGCCCGCCCACACGCGCGGGCCGAGCATTTCCACTTCCACCTCGTCCTCGCCGTCCTGCGCCGCCGCCGGACGCGGTGCGGCCGCCTGCGCGTGCGAGTGGTCGTACACAATCAGCTTGTCCATCACCCACCCCATGGCCATGAACAGCAGCATGGCGGGGAAGAGCATCAAGAGCCCCACGAGGGTGTGGAAGTCGCCGGAGGCCAGGTCCTTGTTGATCGGGTAGAGCAGCCCCAGGATCGTGACGCGGCCGATGTTCACCAGCAGGGCGATCGGCACGGTCATGGCCACCATGACCAGGCGCTGCCACCACGGCCGCTCGAACAGAAACGCCATGGCCACGCCCAGCGACAGGAACGCCATGAGCATGCGCAGGCCCGCGCACGCCTCGGCGACGTTGAGCTTGCCCAGCTCCTCCACGCCGCGGTACAGCTCGATCGTCGTGCCGCTGATGTCCACGTGCACGCCGGTGATGAACACCAGGCCGTTGAGCACCACCGCCGCCGATCGGCTGGCGATCCACTGCAACTGCCAGGCGATCTGCTCCCACTGGCGGTCGGCGATCTTCACCGAGAACACCAGGAACAGCACCGGGAACCACAGCACCGCCATGCGCTGCGGGCCCAGGACCATCAGCAGCAGGCCAAAGAGCGCCAGCACCACGCTGTAGCCCTGCAGCATGTCGTTGCGGCCGGGATAGATCCAGTAGATGTAGTTGGCGATGCCGATGACCAGAATGCACAGGCCCAGGCATCGACACCACATCGCCGTCTCGACCTTCACGCCCATGCGATGCAGCATCGGCCTCCATACCGCCGAAAACAGCAGCGGGCCCAGCAGGGTCAACAGCAGCGAACCCCACATCAGCGGCCCGCGCAACGCAAAGGCCATCACCCCCGCCAGCCGGGCCGGGAACAGCCTCGTGTCCAGCAGCAGCCAAAGCCCCGTGATCAGCAGCGCCCCCCACTGCAGCCCGTGCTCCAGCGGACGCCAACGTCGGTCGGCTCGACTGGCCGCCAGCTCGCTGCGGTGCAGGTGGATGTAGAACAGGCTGATGAACGGGATCACCAGCGCATGCGACCAGTCGGGGTTCCAACTCTGCCCGAACACGTCGCCGAGCACTTCAAAGAACGTCGTGCCTGAGGCATTGGTGGCGATGCGCAACATGCGAATCAGCCAGTCGCGGAACATGGCCACGAAGAGCACGGCCAACACGGCGATCCACACCCACCCGGCCGGGGGAACCAGGGCCGGCGTGTCCTGCGGTTTGGCCATACTGGCGGGCGCGCTGGTCATGAGCTGCGTATGGCCCTTGCGAAGAGGTCCCTTGACGACATCCCCCAGCTTTGAGGCCCAGCCCGACGAGGCCGGTCCAGTCCACAACCTCAACCTCCCAATTCCTATATCTTACGTCAGACGAGCCTGCCGGGTTCGTCGCAAGACCCTACCTCCTGCTCCTGATATCGGGCAATGTCGCCGCCGCCTTACCCGACCCCGACGACAAAACCGGGCCGTCACGTCCGAAAACCCCCCGGCCGCCCCGGTCAGTCCGGCCAGGCATCCGCCCGAGCCCGGCCATATGCGGGCTCAGCTCGCCTTGGGCCAAGTGCAGCGACCACTCGGCCGCGCGTCGCCCGCGGCCGTCACATCGCCGGATCATCGGACACGCCAATACGTTGCGTGGCGGGCGCTTCTACACTAAAACTCTTCCAAACTCGCCCCGGGGAGCCCCGCCTCCGGTCGTCGGGCAAAGTTGCAGGAGCGGGCGCGGGGGATCGCGGTCAGGGTTCATCTGGACAAGGATGGTTGGGCATGCCGGTTCCTACCGACACGTTTCGGAACATGAAGAAGCTGAACCTGATCTTCGCAGGTTCAGCGCTGCTGCTGCTCGTAGGCACGCTGCTGCTGGTGCGCGCCGACTGGAACCGGGAGTGGCGTCACTATCAGCGGGCGGGCAATGCGTGGCAGGTGGCGATGACGACCGAGGCCGCGCAGGCGGCGCGCGACGCCCAGACGCTGCAGGAGAAGGCCCAGCTCGAAGCGCAGCGCGCGGAACTGCAGGCGTCGCTGCCGCACGCCGACATCGCCAGGGCCCAGGCCGACTACGCCGCGGCGCTGGAGGACAAGAAGAAGATCGACCTCAAGGCCGCCGTGAAGAAGGGCGAGATCGGCCCGCTCACGCAGCAGATCGAACGGCTGACGATCACCGAAGGCGCCGACTCGACGACGGTGCGCAACCTGATCGAACGCCGCCGAAAAATTCAGGACGAACTCAACAACGACGAGCAGAGCATCCGTAGCGCCGAGCAGAACATGGCCGCGGCACAGCAGAAGATCGACGACCTGCAGGCGCAGGTGCTGGCGATCCAGAAGGAGATCGACGAGATCGAGCGCAAGATCAACACGGTGGACGAGCGCCTGGCGCAGCTCAATCCGACGGGCCTGGCCAAGCTGGGCCAGACGATGCGCAACGCGCCGCTGCTGGACTGGTTCAACCCGTCGGAGAAGGTGCAGCAGGTGGTCGTGCCGGGCGTGCGCACGGACCTGAACTTTCTCACCGTCGAGACGATCGACCGCTGCCAGAGCTGTCACGTCAACATCGACAACCCGTCGTTCGAGGAGACGAACCTGCTGATGTTCGCCGAGCGTCAGCTTGCGCGGGCGCAGGGACAGGATGTGGACGCGATCAACCACCCGGTGGTGCTGCGTGGGTTCTGGGAGGATGCGGCGCGGGCGGCGAAGCTGGAGTCGGGTCTGGACAAGGCGCGGCAGAGCGCGCTGGCGGGTGTGAATGCCGTGCGTGCAGCCAAGGGGGAAAAGGCGATCGAGGCGGCGCAGCTCGACGCCGAGCTGGACCGTATAGCCGCATACCTCGGCGAGGATCGCGCGGCCACGTACAAGCCGCTGGGCTATTACCTCGAGGACGTCAAGGCCCTGCTGCGTCAGGCCCTGGGCGACGAGGCGTTCGGTCAGTTGCGCGGGCTGTACCGCCACGAGCTGGTGACGGCCTACAACGCGGCACGCAAGGGCCGGGGTCTGCCGGAACTGTCGGCCAGCCCCGTGCTGCTGGGCCACCCGCGGATGGATCTGTACGTCGAGCCCGACTCCAAGCACCCGATGAAGATGGTCGGCTGCACGTCGTGCCACGAGGGCGCGGGGCAGGAGACGCAGTTCGAGCACACGGCGCACACGCCGCGGGACATGTGGGTGGATGCGGCGACGGGCGCGCCGGTGCCCCGGGCGCTGATCGCCGGGGAGTCGAAGAAGCATTCGTTGCAGTTGGCCAGCGCCGCGGCGGACGGGCAGGCGGTTCGCGCGGCGGTGGCGGCGGCCCAGTCGCATGAGGCGGCGCCCACCGTCGTGCAGCACGACGTGAATCTGGCCAGTCCCGACGATGCGACGATCTTCGCGCCCGATCACGGGGCGCACGGCAAGGTGCAGTACCACGTGCCCGGCCGCCAGGCGCACGCCACCGCCGTCACGCAGGAGGAATACTGGACCCGGGCGTACGGGTGGCACCACATCCACTACATGCACTGGGAAAAGCCGATGCACAGCCTCGAATACGTCGAGAGCTCGTGCAATCGATGCCACACGGGCGTATTCGACATCAAGAACGAGGCGCCGCGCCTGTACGAAGGCCGCAAACTCTTTGTGCAGCTCGGCTGCGCCGGGTGTCACGCGGTGACGGACGTGCAGTCCGCGGCTGACTTCAAGCTCATGGGCCCGGCGCTGACGCACGTCAAGCACAAGCTGTCGCACGAGATGCTCGCGTCGTGGATCTGGTCGCCCAAGGCGTTCCGCCCGATGACGCGGATGCCGCACTTTTTCATGCTGGAGAACAACTCGACGCCGGTGGACATCCTGCGGACGCGGGTGGAGACGACGGCGATGGCGCACTACCTGCTGCGCGCCGAGCCGAGCAAGGCGTACTACGAGGCGCAGGGCAAACCGCTGCCGACGTACGAGCCGCAGACGCCCCCGGCAGTCAGCGAGGAGCAGGCCAAGCAGGAGGTCGAGCGCGGCCGGCTCATCTTCAACAACGTCGGCTGCCTGGCGTGCCACACCAACATGGAGGAGCACGGCAAGCAGTGGATCGTCGATGACCTGATGCAGCGCCAGGGCCTGTCGGCCGACGAAGCCAAAACGGCGATGCAGGCCCTGGGCAAGGACGATCCCGACGGCGGCTACAACGCGCGACAGTGGTACGCCATGGAGCACCTGCGCGATCGTGTCACGCAGGTCGGGCCGGAGATCTCCGGCGTGGGCACGAAGCTGCTGGCGGGGCGCACGCCCGAAGAGGCCCGCAAATGGGTGTACGACTGGGTCCGCAATCCCCAGCACTACTCCGACTACTCGATCATGCCGTCGCTGCGCTTGACCGAAAGCGAGGCCAGCGACCTGTCGGCCTACCTGCTGTCGCTGCAGCGGCCCGGGTACACCCCCGACAAGTTCGCCATGGGCGACGACGAGAACGCCATGCTGGGCAAGCTCGTCGAGCTGCTCGATCCCGCCAGGACCGTCGCCGCCGACCACGACGCCCAGATGATGTTCCTGGGCCAGAAGATGATCGCCCACTACGGGTGCAACGGCTGCCACATCGTGCCCGGCATGGAGGACCTGGCCTCGGCCTGCACCAGCCTCGACGACTGGGGCCTCAAGGACCCGCACAAACTCGACTTCGGCTACTTCGACCACGCCTTCGACAAGGCCCGCAACTCGCCGTTCACCATCCACCGCGTCGCCCATGAGGGCCTGACCGCCGATGCTCCTCACGTCCATGCCAAGAGCGACAAGCTCAAGACGGAGACGGTCGCGTGGGAGACGATGCACGGCCTGGAGCGCCGCCCGTGGCTGTACCACAAGATGCATAACAGCCGCGTCTATGACCGCGGCCGCACCCAGCTCGACGGCAGCATCGACGCCTCGGGCATTCACCCCGGCAAGCCCTATGACAAGCTGAAGATGCCCAAGTTCTTCATGACCGACGCCCAGGCCAAGGCGCTGGTCACGTTCGTCACCAGCATCCGCAAGCCGCTGGTGGACGATTCGCTGATCGTGGGCAAGCGGCCGGAAAACCAGATGCTCGCCCACGGGCGGCAGACGGCGGAGATGTTCAACTGCTACGGCTGCCACAACATCGAAGGCAACGGCGTGCTGGTGCAGCAGTACTTCGAAGTGCTGCGGCCCGACGGGTCGTTCAACTACGACCACCTCAACAACGCCCCGCCGCGCCTGCTGGGCCAGGGCAGCAAGACCCAGCCCGACTGGCTGGCGTACTTCCTCAACAACGTCCATCCCCTGCGCCCGTGGCTGCGCATCCGCATGCCCAGCTACCCGCTCCATGCCCACGAGACCACGCACATCAACGACTACTTCGCCTCGGCGAGCCTGACGATGGCCGAGCAGATGGGCGGCATTGTCGAGCCGATCCAGGCGTTCCGCGCCAGCGCGCCCGACGCGGCGTGGTGGGACGCCCAGTCGTTGGAGCAGCCCGTGCGTCGGCTCAAGGCCTGGGGCCTCAAGCTCGACCTGATCCGTCCGGCCCAGGTCGATCCGCGCACGGCGTCGGAGCCCGAACGCGCCGCGGCGTGGAACCGCCTGCTCAAGGACGTGGCGTTCCTGACGGACGTCAACCACATCCAGTACCCCTTCCCGATGACGCCGCGGCCCAACCTCACCGCCGAGCAGTTCGCCCGGGGCGAGGCGCTGTTCAACGAGCTGCGCTGCTACCAGTGCCATGCCGTCGGCGACGAGCAGACGCTGGCGCGGCTGCACGATCTGGAGACCAAGGGCAAGCCCGCCGCGCCCGCCGACGATGAAGGTGACGAAGGCGATTACGGGGACTACGGCGATGCCGCCCCCGCCGCGCCGCAGGCCGCCGCCGATGACGATGACTACGGCGACGACTACGGCACGGGCGAGCAGCCGGGCAAGGCCAAGGCGCTGAGCGTCGATGACGTGCTGCCGGTGCAGCTCATCGGCGGCAAGCTCTACACGGCACCGAACCTGATCCACAGCGCCCATCGCCTGCGCTGGGACTGGTTCCACAAGTGGCTGATGGAGCCGGCGACGATTCAGCCGGGCACCGCCATGCCGCAGTGGTTTCCCGGCGGGCACTCGGCGTTCGCCAACTTCCCCGCCGCCGCCAAGGACAAGGCCGAATCGCTCTACGGCTACAGCGGCGAGGACCAGATGCGCCTGCTCATGGACTTCGTGTATGCCATGGGCTATCGCAACTACACGCCCGGCGCGGAGAAGCTCTACGGCGCCGAGCAACCCAAGGTCGAGCTGACGGCGCTCGAGCGGCCCAAGCCCAGGGAAGGCGACCCGGCGCCCGAGGCGACCACTGCAACACCTGAAACCGTGGCGCCCGCCGCGCCGGTCGAAGCGCCCAAGCCGATCGTCGAGCCCACCGTGTCGGCGATCGAGCTACACGAAGGCGAGGCCGACTTCCAGGGCACGCGCGTCGTGGGCGTGGTCAAGTTCGAGGGCCAGCGCCCCCGCCGCGGCGTCATCCGCATGGTGCAGGACAAGTTCTGCGAGGATTTCCACCGCGATGGGCCTCGCGTGCTCTCGGAGGACCTGATCGTCAACGACAAGGGCGAGTTGAAGAACGCGTTCGTGTATGTGAAGACCGGCCTGCCGGGCGGGCCTTACGAGATCCCCGACGATAAGAAGCAGCCGAAGATCGACCAGGTCGGCTGCATGTACACGCCGCACGTCATGGGCATGGTCGCCGGCCAGTTGGACATTCACAACAGCGACAACACGCTGCACAACGTGGACATGAAGAGCGCGAGTAACGGCTCATTCAACGAAGGCATGCCGGTGGCGGGCATGGTGCTCAAGAAGTCGTTCAACAAGCCGGAACTGGGCGTGCAGTTCAAGTGCGCGGTGCATCCGTGGATGGGTGCAACGCTGCACGTGCTGGACCATCCGTTCTTCGCCGTCAGCGACGTGGAGGGCCGGTTCGAGATCAAGGGCCTGCCGCCCGGCAGTTACACGCTCGAGGTGATTCACGACAAGACGGCGGCGGCGACGATCCCGGTGACGGTGCAGGCCAACAAGAGCGTGCGCGTGGACGGGACGGTCGCGCCGAAGTGACGAGCGGATCGGGATATCTTGTGTGACCGGGTCGCTGGACCCGGCGAAAGGCATCGCTACAATGCGCGGCCTTGTTAAGAACCGTTCAAGGAATTGGGGGGGACTGTTTCTCTTGTTCAAGGAAGGATGTGGACCATGAACAGCAGCAAGTGGATGGCCAGTGCAGTGATCGCCGCGTCGTGCGGCCTGGCGGGTTTGCCGGCAATCGCCGCCGACGCGCCCGCACTCAACGTCGGCGGCGTCGAGTCGGGCGGCGGCAGCGTCAAAGTCACCGTCAAGTTCGAGGGCGAGCAGAAAAAGCGCCGCCCCATCCGCATGGATCAGGACCCGTTCTGCAAGAGCGCCCACCCCGACGCGGAGCCGGCGCTCAACGAGCAGTTCGTCTTCGGCGACGACAACGCCCTGCAGAACGTGCTGGTGTACGTGAGCAAGGGCCTGGAGGGCAAGACCTTCGACAAGCCCGCGGCCACCCCGACCATGGACCAGCACGGCTGCGTTTACGTGCCCCACGTCATGGGCATGATGACCGGCGAACTGGCGATCCACAACAGCGACAACACGCTGCATAACGTGAAGATGACCAGCGCCAACAACGGCAGCTTCAACGAGGGCATGCCCGTCAAGGACATGGTGCTCAAGAAGTCGTTCAACAAGCCGGAGCTGGCGATCCAGCTCAAGTGCGACGTGCATCCGTGGATGGGCGCGTTCCTGCACGTGTTCGAGCACCCGTTCTTCGCGGTGACGCAGCAGGACGGGACGGTGTCGCTCAAGGGCCTGCCCGCGGGCGAGTATGAGATCACGGTGTGGCACGAGTTGCCGGCGTTCAAGGCCGACCCTTCGACGCAGAAGGTGACGGTCGCCGACGGCGCCGAGGCGGAACTGACGTTCACGTACCGCCCGCCCGGGGGTTGATGACCCAGACGGGATTGCCGGGGCCGGCGCGGAGACGCGGCGGCCTCGCTTTTTTGCCGCATCACGGCGGCGGGGGACACGGTGTCCGTGACGCGGCCATAACGCAAGGAGTGGCTCGGTGCGATTGATCAAGTCGCCGCTGCGGTGTTTCTTCCCCTGGTTGAGCGTGTTCCTGGTCGCCGCGACGGCGTCGCTGGCCGCGGCCCAGACGCCCACGCCACGTCCTCAGGAACGCAAGTACACCTGGTGGCTCCCCGACAACGTCTTCGCCGAGGCAGCCGACATCGATCGGCTGTTCTACGGCATCCTCTGGCTCACCCTGGCCGTGTGCGTGGGCGTCTTCGTCGCCATGGGCATCTTCCTCATCAAGTACCGCCACCAGCCCGGCCGCCACGCTCGCTTCATCCACGGCAACAACCGCCTCGAAGCCGCGTGGACGCTCATCCCCACCGTCATCCTCGCCCTGATCGCCGCCGTGAGCCAGACCTCCTGGGCCCGCATGAAGAAGCCGCCCATCACCCCCACGCTGCAGCAGGTGCTCGACGGCGAGATCATCGAGATGCGCGTCGTGGGCATCCAGTTCAAGTGGTACTTCCAATACCCCGGCAAGGACGGCAAGCTCGGCGACCTCTCCCGCGCCAAGCAGAAGGCCAGCCAGGACTTTGGCGAACTCATCGGCCTCGACCGCTCCGGCGACGGCCGCGACGACATCGTCACGCCCCTCATGTACGTCCCCGTGGACAGGCCGGTCTATATCCACCTCACCAGCGTCGATGTGCTGCACAGCTTCTTCGTGCCCGAGTTCCGCATCAAGCAGGACGCCGTGCCCGGCCTGCAACCAAAGGTATGGCTCAACGCCGGCAAGACCAGTGCAGCGGTCAACGGCCGCAACGCCGACGCACCTGATAAGAACAAGGGGCAGAGGCCCCACCCCATCTGGGGCTACGACGGATCGGCCATCCCCTTCGACATCGTCTGCGCCGAGTTGTGCGGCCAGGGCCACTACACCATGCGCGGCGAGCTGTACGCCGTCACCGCCGACGAGTTCGCCAAGTGGCTGCAGTCCGAATACGAGTTCCTGGGTCTCGATGACGAATCGGGCGACGCCGGTTATTGACCCACGCCCCGTCCTTCCCACTTTCATCCACTGCCATGAGCGACACCACGCATCACCACGCCCACGGACACGGCGAGCACCACGCGCCGACCAGCTTCCTGCGCAAGTACGTCTTCTCGACCGACCACAAGGTCATCGGCATCCAGTTCACGTTCACGAGCCTGCTGTTCGTGATCCTGGGCGGCCTGCTGGCCCTGGGCGTGCGCTACGAGCTGGCCTGGCCGGGCCAGAACGTCCCGCACACGAAGATTCTCCCCAACGAGATGACCGCGTCGGCGCCCGAAGCCAACCTGGGGCATTGGCAGACAGGTGAGGTCGTCGAGCTCAAGCAGGCCGTCACCGTCGATGGCAAAGAAATCCCCGCCGGCGCGATGGTGACGTTCACCGGCTTTCCGCAGGGCATCGCCGTGACGGTTCCGGCGGGTGTGCGCGTGGAGCCGCAGAACGCCAGCCCCTACGTGCTGCAGCAGCCGCTGGAGGCGACGATCGACGCGGCGGCAGTGATGGGCGACTACAACTACAAACGGCAGGAGGTGCGCACCGTGCCCGGCCGCCATGTCGTCGTGGGCGATGGCCCGTCGGCGACCGCATACGCGCTGCGCGGCCGCGAGATTCTTCGGCCCGACGGCACGCGCGAGGTCGATAACGCCAGCCCGCTGCTGTTGCCCATCCGCGCCGCAGCGACCGCCGCCGGCGTCGATATCCCCCGCGTTGTCAAAGACCGCGACGGCAAGGCATTGGCCACGTTCGATGCCCCCCTGTCCGCCGTCATCGACAGCGCCCCGGCCGGCATCAACTACCTCAAGGACACGCTCAAGCCCGAGGCGTATCTGCAGCTTTTCACCATGCATGCCTCGATCATGATCTTCTTCGTGATCATCCCCATGCTCGTGGGCGGGTTCGGCAACTTCACCATCCCGCTGATGATCGGGGCGCGCGACATGGCGTTTCCCAAGCTGAACATGCTCAGCTTCTGGCTGGCTGTGCCCGCCGGCGTCATCATGCTCGTGTCGTTCTGGACGATGAACGGCCCGGCCAGCGGCGGGTGGACGATGTACCCGACCCTGGCCGGCATCACCTATTCGCCCAACCTCGGCACCACCCTCTGGCTCTGCTCGGTCTTCTTCGTCGGCTTCTCCTCGATCGTCGGCGCCCTCAACTACATCACGACCATCATCAACATGCGCGCTCCGGGCATGACCATGTTCCGCATGCCGCTGACGGTCTGGTCGCTGTTCATCACCTCGTGCCTGGGCCTGTTCTCCACGCCCGTGCTGGCGTCAGCGCTCATCATGCAGGTGATGGATCGCGTGCTGGGCACGATGTTCTTCGTCCCCGGCGAGGGCGGCCAGCCGCTGATGTGGCAGCACCTGTTCTGGTTCTACTCCCACCCCGCGGTGTACATCATGATCCTGCCGGCGATGGGCATCACCAGCGACATCCTGGCGACGTTCAGCCGCAAGCCCATCTTCGGCTACAAGCCCATGATCTTCGCCATGGCGGCGATCACCGGCCTGGGCTTCATCGTGTGGGGCCACCACATGTTCCAGTCGGGCATGAACCCCGTGCTGGGCACCACCTTCATGGCCTCGACGATCATGATCGCCGTGCCCTCGGCCATCAAGACCTTCAACTGGCTGGGCACGCTCTGGGGCGGCAACATCAAGTTCACCCCCGCCATGCTCAACGCCCTGGGCTTCGTGAGCATGTTCGTCATCGGCGGCCTGTCGGGCATCTTCATGGCCTCGGCGCCCGTCGATATCTACATCCACGACACCTACTTCATCGTCGCCCACATCCACTACGTGCTCTTCGGCGGCAGCCTCTTCGGCATCTTCGCCGGCGTGTACTACTGGTATCCCAAGATGTTCGGCCGCCAGCTCAACCAGAGGTGGGGCACAATCCACTTCGTCATGACCTTCATCGCCTTCAACGCCACCTTCTTCCTCATGCACATCCTGGGCATCGGCGGCCACCCCCGCCGCTACGCCTCGATCTACGAATACCCCACGCTCCAGCACCTGCAGCCGATGAACGTGTTCATGACCCTCAGCGCGATGTCGCTGGGCATGGCGCAGATTCCGTTCTTCTACAACTTCTTCGTCAGCCTGCCGCGTAAGCTCGGCCGGGCGATGACGGCGCTGTTCGCCGTGGCCCTGGGCGCGCCGATCGTCATGGGCATCACCTACTACAGCCGCTGGGACACCTACGGCACGTTCCTGCGCCCGGTGTTCGGCTGGATGAGCGCGGCGCTGGTGGACGGCAAGCCGCAGTTCGGCCCGGCGATCACCTGGGCGATTCTCGCCGGCGCGCTCTTCGCCGCGCTGGTGGTGGCGGCGGTGTTCGCGCTGTGGTGGATCGGCGGGATGCTGAAAATGCCGGCGATCCTGCAGCGGCTGATGTACGTGGTGTTCGTGCCGGCGTTCCTGGCTCCGTTCCTCGTGAAGAAGGACCTGTTCATGTGGCTGGGCGTGCCGGAGCTGCACGGGCTGTGGCCGCTGTTGCTGCTCTTGACCGCCCTGCCGGGCCTGGCGTATCTGGTGATCGCCCGGCCGCGGGATGAGTTCGGCTACGCGCCGGGCAGCAACCCGTGGCTGGCCAACTCGCTGTTGTGGCTCACCAGCAGCCCCCCGCCGCACACCAACTTCGACGAGATCCCCACCGTCTATCGCGGGCCCTACGAGTTCAGCTCGCCGGTGGTCGAGGACGATTACCTGCCGCAGTGGCACCAACTCCCTGAGGGCGTGGTCGAGCCCGCCAGTCATTGACGGACACATGACGATGTCTGCCCGACACCCGACACCCGACACCCGATACCCGACACGCTGGCTGCACCGCTACGCCGTGCTGCTGGTGGTCGCCACGTTCGTGCTGGTGGCGTCGGGCGGGAACGTGACCAGCCGCGACGCGGGGCTGGCGGTTCCCGACGGGTTCACGGTGTACGGCTACTTTCTGTGGACGTTCCCGATGGAGTTGTGGCGGGGCAATATCTTCCACGAGCACATTCATCGCCTCAAGGGCAGCGCGATCGGGCTGATGACGATCGTGCTGGCCGCGTGGATGTGGCGGGCGTGCGGCCGGGACTGGCGGCGAGGACTGGGGCTTGTGGCGCTGGCCCTGGTGATCGTGCAGGGCGTGATGGGCGGGTTGCGCGTCGAGTTTGCGCGGTTTCTGCCGGCGATGGAGTTGCCGTTCCGCGTGGCCCATGCGGTAACGGGTCAACTGTTCCTGTGCCTGACGGTGCTGGTGGCCGTCACCACGAGCCGGGTGTGGCACGACCGCGTGATCGCCGGCGAAGGCCGCGACCGGCAGTCGGCCGGCGCCGCGGCGCGCACGACATGCTTTGCCCTCATCGCCGTGCTGCTGCTGCAGCTCGTGCTGGGCGCGGCCATGCGGCATACGCGATCGGGACTGGCCATCCCCGACTTCCCCTCGTCCTATGGCTCGATCGTGCCGCCGCTGACCGACGCGGGCATCGCCGCGGCGATGGATGAGCACGTGGGTTACGACCAGATGCACGCCTACTACACGCCGATGCAGGTGATGCTGGCCTTCGGGCACCGCGCGTGGGCGGCGGCGGTGGTGATTGCCGCGGCCATGGTGCTGTCGCGCGTCGGCCCTGTGGCCCGCGAGGATGCCGTGGTCCGGGCGCCGCTGCTGCTGTTGACCCTGCTCCTGATCGTGCAGATCGGGCTGGGCGCGGCGACGATCTGGACGAAGCTGCACCCCGACGTGGCCACGGCGCACCAGGCGATCGGCGCGGCGATCCTGGCCGCGGCGACGTGGCTGATGCTTCGCGTTCACCTGGCCCGGCTGCGACGCGAAGCGCCGTCCGCCATCGCCACCGGCGCCATGGGGGTGCCCGCATGAGCCGGATCGCCACCCAGCACGACCTGCTGCCCGACGTCGCGCCGCGCTCGACGCGGCTGCAGCGCGCCGCCGACTACGCCGAGATGACCAAGCTGCGCATCACCGCGATGGTGGTCGTCACCGCCTACATTGGCTACTCGATGGGCGCCAGCGGCGACGCCGGTGCGTCGCTGACGACGATGCTGGCGTGCCTGATCGGCACGGCCCTGTGCTGCATGGGCGCGAGCTGCTTCAACCAGGTGTACGAGCGCGACACCGACGCACGGATGATCCGCACGCGGCATCGACCGCTGCCCGCCGGTCGCGTCTCGACCCACGAGGGCGTCGTGCTGGCCCTGCTGCTGTCGATCGTCGGCGTGACGATGCTGGCGGCGCTGACGACGCCGATGGCCGCGGCGCTGGCGGCGTTCACGATCGCCAGCTACGCGGTGATTTACACGCCGCTGAAGCGGGTGACGACGCTCAACACGCCCATCGGGGCCGTGCCCGGCGCGCTGCCCCCGGTGATCGGTTACGCCGCCGCCACGGGCGGGATCGGGCCGGAGGCCGTGGCGCTGTGGGCGATCATGTTCCTGTGGCAGTTGCCCCACTTCCTGGCGATCGCCTGGCTGTACCGCGAGGACTACGCCCGCGCCGACATGAAGATGCTGCCCGTGGTCGATCCCGACGGCGGCAGCACGTTCCGACAGATGCTCATCGGATGCCTGGCGCTGGTCCCGGTGGGCCTGGCGCCGACGACGCTGGGCATTGCGGGCACGACCTACTTTTTCATCGCCCTGGTCAGCGGCGCGGCCTTTGCCGCGTTCGGCGTCGCCACCGTGATCTTCCGCAGCCGCGCCGCGGCTCGCGCGATGTTTCTCGCGTCCCTCGTGTACCTGCCGGTCGTGCTCATCGCCATGATGCTCGATCGTCCATCCGGAATGTAGAGGCCACCGATATGTCGCAAGCTTCTGTCCATACGCACGAACCACCCCTCATGGCCCACGGCTCGGTCCTCCAGACCGGGATCACCAACGGCAAGATCGCCATGTGGCTGTTCCTGGGCAGCGAGGTGATGTTCTTCACCGGGCTGATCGGGGCGTACATCATCCTGCGCTTCGGCGCCGGCACGTGGGCCGACCCCACCGCGCCCGACTATCCACTCAACATCCCGCTCACCGCCGCCAACACGTTCCTGCTCATCTGCTCCAGCGTGTCGCTGGTGTGGGGCCTGCAGGGCTACCAGACCGACAACATCAGCAAGGGCAACCTCGGCCTGCTGCTCACCACGCTCTTCGGGGCGATCTTCGTCGGCGTGCAGGTGTACGAATACGTCGAGCTGTTCGCCCACGGCATGAGGCCCAACACCGACATCTTCGGCTCGTGCTTCTACGCCATGACCGGGTTCCACGGCCTGCACGTGTTCATCGGCGTGGTCACGCTGGCCGTGCTCACCGTCATGGGCTACATGGGCAAGTTCAACAGCAGCAACTACGCCGCCGTCGAAAACAGCGGCCTCTACTGGCACTTTGTCGATCTGGTGTGGATCATCCTGTTTGCCATCGTGTACCTGATTTGAGTGAGTGGTGGTTTTCCACGCCGGACCTGAGACTTTGCGAAGGTCCGGATTCGGAGTTCAACGATCCATGGCACATACAACCGCAAAACACGTCAGCCCGCACTACCACCCCGTGCCGTTGTGGGGGCTGTTCATGGCTCTGCTTTTCCTCACCGCCGCCGAGGTCGGGCTTTATGAAATCTGGAAGCACACCGCGCAACATGGCGATCCGTTCATCCCCAAGCTGGCCCTGGTGCTCATCCTCATCATCGTGCTCACTCTGCCCAAAGCCGCGATCGTGCTGATCTACTTCATGCACGTGAAGTTCGAGAAGCAGCTCGTCATTCTGCTGGCGCTGGTGCCTTTTGTGTTCGTGTTCATCGCGGTGCTGCCCACGCTTACCGACATCATGGTGTTGCGCGAGCACGTGCCGCGTGACTACCACGTGGAGAAGATCTCCGGCGTCGCGCACGATCACGACAAGGCCGACCACGCCGCCACGCCCGCAGCACCCGAGCCCGCCCCCGCCGCCGGTGACGCGTTCAGCTACTGAGCCACACGCGATGACCACCAGCATCGCGGCCAACCCGGCGCCGGACGCCCCCGCCTCGTCTGCGGCTGTGACCATCCGCGGACTCTGCCACACCTACCCCGCCCCGCGCCGCCGTCGGCGCGGCGACAACCGCCCCGCCTCGCCGACTCGGCCCGCGCTGAGCGACGTGTCGCTGCAGATCGCCTCGACCCAGATCTTCGCCGTCCTCGGGCCCAACGGCGGGGGCAAGACGACGCTCTTCCGCATCCTGGCGACCATGATGACGCCCACGGCAGGGCAGGTCGGCATCCTCGGCCACGACGTGCTGCGACAGCCCGACGCCGTGCGACGACAACTGGGCGTCGTCTTCCAGCACCCGAGCCTCGACGGCAAGCTCACTGCAACCGAAAACCTGCGCCATCACGCCGCGATGCACGGCCTGCGCCGTCGCGCCGCGGACGACGCCATCCGGCACTGGTTGAATCGCTTCGGCCTGAGCGACCGCCGCGACGACCTGGTCGAGAAGCTCAGCGGCGGCCAGCAACGCCGCGTCGAGCTGGCCAAGGCCATGCTGCACCGTCCCCGGCTCCTGCTGCTGGACGAGCCGTCCACCGGTCTGGACCCCGGGGCTCGACGCGACCTGTGGGCCACAGTCGCCGCGCTCCGCGACGAGCACGGCGTGACGGTCGTGCTCACCACGCACCTGATGGACGAAGCCGACCGTTGCGATCGCCTGGCCATTCTCGCCGAGGGGCGACTGGTCGCCACGGGAACGCCCGACGAGCTCAAGGCCGGCATCGGCGGACAGGTGATCCACGTCGAGCCCGATCCGTCGCACGAGGCCAACGATGCGATGCAGTTGTCCGCGCTGATCGCCGAGCGCTTCGGCCCGTGGGACGATGGCGGCCAGCCTCGCGTCGTCGATGGCCGCATCCGCATGGAGAAGCGACACGGCGCGGCGATTGTCAACTCGCTCGTCACCGCCCTGCCCGGCCGCATCCGCAGCGTGTCCGTCGGCCAGCCCACGCTCGAGGATGTCTTTCTTCACTTGACCGGGCACACGTTCTACGATGCCGCAGGCCATGACACCGACTGACCCCCACGTTCCGCCGCGCCCCGAATATCAGGCCGCCCCCGGCAAGGAAGACCGTCACGGCGAAATGACCGGGGCCATCTCGATCAACATGGCGTTGTGCATGCCGCTGGTCGCGGCATGGGCGATCTTCATCGGGCCCCAGCTTTTCGAGTCGCTGGGGCCCACGCTGATCATTGCCGTGATCCTGGCGGTGGTGATGCCGCTGGCGTGCATGCCCCTGTCTCGCCGCATCTGGGCGAGGCTGAGCCACTTCATGGATCGCTCGGACTGGTAGTGTTGCATCCGTCACTCGGCCAGACGAATGACATACACCATCTGGATCGGCCGGCCGTAGCGTGAGGCGGCCAGCAGGGCGCGGCCCAGATGTGAGCCCAGGCGATCCTCGACGGGAGGCAACTGCTGGAGTTCGTCGGCGGGCGGCTCTTCCTCGTTCGGCGTCGCGCCTGCGGGGGCGGACAACGGCGTCGCCGCTGGACGTGACTTCGCCTGCTGCAGTGGCCGCTCAACCGGCACCGGCAGGAACACTGACGGGGGCACGTCCAGGGCGATCACCAGCGCCTCGTCACGTCCCAGCAATACCGCCAGCGCCAGCTCGTCCAGTCGCCGGCCGTCGAGCTGCTTCTCCTCGGCGGAGCGCACCGCAAGCGTCTGCTGGGGCACGAAGTGGTGCGGCGTGAAGATGAGGATCGGCCGGTTCATCGCATCGCGAATCACCTCGACGAGCAACTGAATGCGCCCGCCCGAGAGGACCACCTCGCGCACGGGTCGAGGCGGCACGGTCAGGTCCACCGCCACAGGACCGACCGTTGGCGGCGATCTGAGCAGGGGCACGGGCAGGCTCGACGGCACGACGATTTGCACGTTGCCGCCGCTCATCTCGGGCAACTCCTTGGCAAACTCGTGCGCCGCGGCGGACTTGAGCACGCCCACACGCATGCCGTTGACCCGCCACGAACCGCTGATCGCGGGCGACAGCCCGGAGGTATCGAGCGCCGCCAACGCTTCGTCGAGCGAATCGTCCAGCGAGAAATCCAGCCGCTCGACACGCAACGGCGTGCGTTTGACCGGCGCCTCCTCGAGGGTGTGCGCGATCTCTGCCGGGATGCGCTGCTCCCGACGAATGTCGCGCAACGATGGCAGGTCTTGCCTGCCGCCCGATGATGACTCACACGCGCCCACAGCAAACGAGACGGCTACTGCAGCGGCGCTCGTCGCCGTCAGGCATGCATACCGACAACCGGGGCGCCGGGTGGGGGTCATGCGGCCATCACGTCCTTGAGGATGCTCACGCCTTCGTCCAACTGTCGCTCTTCGACGACCAGCGCCGGGGCTAGGCGGATGGTGTTCTGCTGGGCGCTGCCCAGGATCAGCCCGCGATCGAGGCAGGCGGTGACCACATCGCCGGCTTTCCTGTGCGACTCATCGAGTTCGAGGCCGATGAACAGGCCCTTGCCTCGCACGGCTTTGACACCGGGGATGCCGGCCGCGCGCAGACGACCGATCAGACCCTCGCCCAGCGTCGCTGCCCGCTGCACCAGCCCGTCGCGCTCCAGCACGCGAAAGATGGCGGCGGTCACGGACATGGCGATGCAGTTGCCCCCGAGCGTGCTGGCGTGCTTGACCGCGCCTTGTTTCTTCGAGTCGTAGAGTTCCGCCACGTGCGGCTTGGCGCACATGGCCCCCACCGCCAGCCCGCCGCCAACGCCTTTGCCCAGCGTCATCATGTCCGGCTCGATGTCCCAGAGCTGGTAGCCGAAGTACCGGCCTGTGCGGCCGCAACCGGTCCACACCTCGTCGCAGATCAGCAGCAGGTCTCGCTCATCGCACAGCGCCCGCAGCCCGCGGAAGTAGCTCGCATCGGGCACATTGATGCCGCCCTCGCCCTGCACCGGCTCGACGATCACCGCCACGGTGTCGGCGTCCAATTCGGCCTTGATGGCGGCCAGGTCGTTGTACGCCACGTTGCAGTAGCCCGGCAGCAACGGCTCGAATCCGGCGCGCACCGCCGGATTGCCCGTCGCCCCCATCGTGGCGAACGACCGCCCGTGAAAACTCTTCGTGGCCGAGATGATCTTGTACCGCCCATACTCGCTGCTGCTCTTGCCCCGGTGCGCCTTACCGTAGAGCCTTGCGAGCTTGATCGCCGCCTCGTTGGCGTCGGCGCCGCTGTGGGAAAAGAACGTGCGCCCGCCGAAGCCGTGCCGCGCGATCGCCTCCGCCGCGAGCGTCTGTGGCTCAGTGTGAAATAGATTGCCCACGTGCCAGAGCTTGTTCGCCTGCTCCGTCACCGCCTCGACCAGATCAGGGTGGCAGTGCCCCAGGATCGGCGCCCCGAACCCGGCGAACAGGTCAAGGTAACGCTTGCCGTCAGCGTCCCACACCTCGCATCCGCGCCCGCGCACCAGCGCAACCGCATAGCGCGTGTAGTTGAGCGACATGAACGCGTCGTGCCGCTGGATGATCTCGTCGGTTTTTACTTGGCTATCAAGAACGCTTACCACGGTTTTCCTCTTGTTTCTGGAGACGTTTGGCGTCAGAGCGATCCCGAAGGCGGCCGGCAGCGAGCTTAATCTTGATCAAATCCTCTCGTCCGATGCAGACGACCTCATCATCGTCAAACTTCCTTATACACCGATTCTTATACGCTTCCTCAAACGTGGCACCCGCCACGCCCGTGAGCAGGTCCACGCGTCGAGGAGGCATGCCGATCTGAAAGACGGTGTCGGTTTTTTCCAAATCGGCGCGCTTCAGGTTCATCATGGGCGTGCCAAAGTCTCTCAGCGCCTTCCAAACGCGTTCAGCGTTGTCGGGGGTATTGTCCACCCAGATATCCAGGTCTTTGGTCATGCGAGCGATG
The DNA here is from genome assembly GCA_964518335.1 of uncultured Phycisphaeraceae bacterium. Lineage (GTDB taxonomy): Bacteria > Planctomycetota > Phycisphaerae > Phycisphaerales > Phycisphaeraceae > CAZFDT01. The sequence continues at coordinate 3,428 of CAZFDT010000025.1, read as the reverse complement.
CCATGCATCACGACCGCATAGCCGCCGATAATCATATACTTAGCGCCGGCGTCGGATAACGCGGACAACATGTCGCGCCAGTCTTGGTTGAGCGTCATCTTCGGCTTCGATGCCATAGGCTTCCTTCGCCATCTGCCAAGCCAAGGCCCATCGTTCCTGGGCCGTCATGTCCAGGTCGTCATCGTCGTGGTGAGCAAAGTGCTCCTTGCGCGACATCACTTTGACCGTCACGTTTCGTTGTCGCATGATGCGTATTGTATCGACTATCAAGTCGCGGAGACTGCTCGAAAATGCCGCAACATGCTCGCACACATCTGATCATCGATGGGCTGTACGATCCGCAACTGGCGGGTGAACTGTCGCGGCGATGGGCGAAGGCCGGTTTCGACAATGCGGTAGATGTCGCGTCACAATCGGCGTGGTTAGCCCCGCACGAAGGACCCCACACGGCCAGCGAGGCGGATGTCGAACGAGCGGCGGCCATCGTTCGATGCTTTCGCGTCGAGCTGCGCGACCGCGTGGGCACGAGTTTTATCGCCGCAAATGACGCCACGGCGCTGCGGCAACGGATGGCGTACGAGTTCAAGTCGCGGCTGGCCACGGCGGTGGTGTTCGGGCTGCCGGCGCTGGCGTTGCATTATGCGGGGCCCTGGCTGGCGGGGGGCGGTCGCGAGGCCCGCGACCTGCTGTACCCGTGGCTGTTCGAACTGCTGCTGGTGGGCTGGGCGTGCGTGGCGGCGGGCTGGCCGATCCTGTGGAACGGGGCGCTGGCGGCGATGCACCTGCGGGCAACGGCGGACCTGCTCACCACGCTGATCGTGCTGGCGTCGCTGCTGCCTGCGGCCGCGGGGCTGGCGTGGCTGATCGCCACCGGCGACACGTGGCTGGGTGCCAGCCGCGCCGACGGGACGCTGGCGCACGCGGCGCTGGCGGCGATCGTCATCAGCACGCTGCAGCGGTGGCAGTTCTACTGCAACGCCGATCGTCTGTCCGGTCGCTCGCAACTGATGGTCCCCCGGCCGGGGCGACTGGTGGTGTTGTGGCTGGTGCTGTCGGCGGCGGTGACGTCGTGGCACGGGCGCGAGCTGGGGCTGGCGGTCGCGCTGCTGTTGCCGCCGTTGATTTCGCTGGGCGCGATCCACCGGCAGAGTCCGGGCTGGTCGATGGTCCTGCCGGTGTTTGCATTCGCGGTGCTGATGCTGCTTGCGCCACGTGCGTTGCAGTTGCCGGTGCGGGGCGTGGCGGTGGAGATCGCCGCGGGTTTTGCACTGATGATGACCGTCGTGTTCGCGCTGGGGTGGCGCAGTTGGCCGGTGGTTGCCAAGCTGCAAGCGGCTGGGGGATAAAACAAGAACCCCCGGCCACGAAGCCGGGGGTTCGGTTGGTCACGGGTACGGCTGAAAACGAATCGGCGATCGAGGGTGGGCGTCCGTGATGGATCGGAGCGACGCCGCGCCTCGACGGCGGGATCAGGCGATGGCTTCTTTGAGGGCCTTGATCGGACGAATGCTGACCTTCTTGCTGGCGGGCTTGGGTTTGACTTCCATCATCTCGCCGGGCTTGAAGGGGTTGGGCCGCATGCCGCCCTTGGTGGCGGGCTTCTTGCGGACGACCATCTTCGCCAGGCCGGGGATGGTGAACGCTCCGTTGGACTTAAGGCTCTTCTTCACGATGTTGCCCATCTCGTCGAAGACGGCGGCAACCTGTTTGCGACTGAGCTCGGTCTTTTCAGCGATGCTGCTGTAGATCTCGCTCTTGGTCGGGGCCTTTTTGGTGGCGGCTTTAGCCATAGGCAGCTCTCCTTGCTAAGGGGTTTTGGTAGCCGGCGCTTCCGTGACGCCGTGGAATATAGCGGTTTTTCGCCCGTTTGGTGCAAGCGGGTAAAAAAATCACTGGAATTGCGGGGATTTTTTGCCCACCGTCGCCGTCCGCACCCCGTCAAGGCGGCTCCAAGCCCCCTCCCGCCGGGCGGCGTCGAGTGTCAAACTGGCAGGCTCATCACCGCCCAAACCCCGCGTGGCAGCGTCCAAACCGCTTCTGCGCCCTCCCAAGGCCCTTCCCATGGCACTGGCTTTGCTTTTTAGCGTGAGGGGCAGCCGCGCGCCGGCCGCCCCCGGGGCGCTGTCCCGAAGGTTTATGACAGCCACAGTGAACGAGGTGCATGCTATGTCCAAAATCATCGGAATCGACCTGGGCACCACCAACTCGGTCGTCGCCATCATGGAAGGCGACCAGCCGAAGGTGCTCATCAACAGCCAGGGCAGTCGGCTCACGCCGTCGGTCGTCGGGTTCACCGACAAAGGCGAGCGTCTGGTCGGCCAGACCGCGCGCCACCAGCAGGTGACCAACCCCAAGAACACCGTCTATTCGATCAAGCGGTTCATGGGCCGGCGGCACAACGAGGTCCACAGCGAAGAGAAGATCGTGCCATACGAAGTCGTCGGCGCCGAGGACGAGCTCGTGAAGGTGAAGGTGCGCGACAAGACCTTCACGCCGCAGGAGATCTCGGCGATGGTGCTGCAGGACCTGAAGAAGACCGCCGAGGACTACCTGGGCGAGAAGGTCGATCGCGCGGTGATCACCGTGCCGGCCTACTTCAACAACAGCCAGCGCCAGGCGACCAAGGAAGCCGGCGAGATCGCCGGGCTGAAGGTCGAGCGTATCATCAACGAGCCGACCGCCGCTGCACTTGCCTACGGTCTGGACAAGAAGAAGGGCGGCAAGGTCGCGGTGTTCGACCTGGGCGGCGGCACGTTCGACATCAGCATCCTCGACATCGGCGAAGGCGTGTTCGAGGTGATCGCGTCCAACGGCGACGGGCATCTGGGCGGCGACGACTGGGACCAGAAGCTCATCGACCACCTCGCCGAGGAGTTCCGCAAGAAGGAAGGCATCGACCTCAAGAAGGACGCGATGGCCCTGCAGCGACTCAAGGAAGCCGCGGAGAAGGCCAAGTGCGAGCTGTCGAGCACGCAGGAGACCACGGTCAATCTGCCCTTCATCACCGCCACGCAGGAGGGCCCCAAGCACCTGCAGATCACGATCACCCGCGCCAAGTTCGAGCAGCTCTGTGCGGACCTGTTCGCCCGGCTGACCCCGCCGGTGGTGCAGGCGCTGGCGGACTCGAAGCTCGACCCCGGTCAGATCGACGAGGTCGTGCTGGTGGGCGGATCCACGCGCATGCCCCGCGTGCAGCAGATCTGCAAGGACATCTTCAAGGGCAAAGAGCCCAACAAGAGCGTCAACCCCGACGAGGTCGTCGCGGTCGGCGCCGCCATCCAGGGCGCGGTCCTCACGGGCGATGTCAAGGACATCCTCCTGCTGGACGTCACCCCCCTGTCGCTGGGCATCGAAACGCTCGGCGGCGTGATGACCAAGCTGATCGAGAAGAACACGACCATCCCGACCAGCAAGAAGGAGACCTTCTC
>CAZFDT010000024.1:0-68854 GCA_964518335.1 uncultured Phycisphaeraceae bacterium | reverse complement strand
CCCGGTCTTGATCGTGAATAGCTTCCGTCACCGGTGACGGAAGCTTTCCGCCCTGACCACGCCACGGATTTCAAGCGTGAGTAGGCCCCAGTCCAGACGAGTGACCAAGCCCCAGCGCTCATGGCTGGGGCGCACTTGCGTCAAGTTCAACCTCCCCCAAGCACAATGTCGATCGTATAATGGCCATGTCATGATAAGACTGACCCTCGATATCTCCGACGACCTCAAGCAGCAGCTCGATGACCTGAGCGGTCGCCAACACCGGCGCACCGAAGATCTCGCGCGAGAAATGCTCGAACGTAACGTCGCGGTCGCTCGATTCCGTGAGCTGCGAGGTCGGAGTCTGGAAGCCTTGGGGCCGGATGCATCTGCCACCGACGACGACGTGTTCAATAAGGTCTCGTGAGGGTTGCTGTTGATACCAACGTGCTGTTTGCCGCATTGATCTCGACTGAAGGTCTGTGTGCTGGTTTGTTGGAAGTGCTGCTTCAAGAGCACACGATCGTGATCTCGGAACACATCCTCAGCGAATTGCGCGAACACCTCGAAGGAAAACGACGACTGGATCAGACGTTGATCCATGAGCAGATCGGACTTTCGCGATCGCGTGCCGCTGTTGTCGAGCCGGTCGTTGTCTCGTTCGATACATTCCCTGATTCGGACGACCTTCCCGTATTGGGTACTGCCATCGCGGGCAACGCTGACTGACTGGTCACGGGAGACAAGGCCATGCTCGCACTGGCACGCTACGCGACAATTCCGATCATCGGACCGCGTGCCTTGTTCGAACGCCTTTGTCATCAACCACCCGAGTGATGCACATGGCGACATCTGATGCAATGGCCACGCGGTGCTAGTCAAGTATCCTTGACCAGCACGTTGCGCCAGGTGGTGATCCTTGACTTGCTGGCGTTGCAGAACACCATGCCGCCGCCAAGCCTTGCAGTGGCGGGTATATGCATCGTGCTCAGGTTGACGCCGTCGGCATCGACGACGATCGGCTGGCGGAACCCGAACTCCTGCAGGCTGGAGGCGACGCCGTCCACCGCCTGGTCGTTGAACCGCGGGTTGAGATCGTAGGGCCGGATGGCCGTGGACGTAAGGGAGCGGACCTCTGCGCATCCATCGCCCAGTAAATTCTCGCTTGGCGAACGAATCAAACCAGATGGGCGGCGGTTCCCGGCGAGGCTCTGACGATCGTCCGCCCCAGAGGAACCGTGGGTCGGCGAGGTTCTGTCAGAAGGCCGGGACATAGCCGCACACGGGCATGGGCCGAGCGGAGGTTTTGTCGGATTCTGGCAGACTAATGTCAGACGCCGATGTCACGGTGCTGCCGGGGGATGGGTATGTCGATTGTGCGGTCCAGCCCTCGCCGTGCATGACGGTGCGACGTGGCGCGATGCTGAGGTGAAGTGACGCGAGCGGGTCCATCGCTCGTCAGGCGGTTTTGTCGTTCTGTCGGCCTTGCCGAGAGTGTCGTACCTGCTTGCGCGTTTGATGAGGAGCTCTCTTTTCTGTATCCGTGATACCCGTGATCGTGCGTCGATGAGGATGGCATAGGACTCACCGACAATACCGACGAAACCCCTGGACGCATCGTTCTGTAGGCGGAGGTGGTTGTCTGCCGCATGTTCGGTCTGTAGATTCCGCACGGTGACGCGAGTGCTGGATCACGAGGCGCCGATGAGTACGTGGCCAAAACATGTGGACCCGTTGGATCGGGCGATCCTGGACCTGTTGTGCGATGCGCCGCTGCGGTGGCAGCCACACGACCCCGACAAGCTGTCCGCGACCGAGCAGATGGCGATTCGGCTGATGGTCAAAGCGGGCCTGATCGATTTGCGCTATGAGTTGCTGGCGAGCATGACGGGCCAGCCCGAACGTGTCGAAATGATCTTGGTGGTCAGTGGGGAATATAAAACCTCGGATGTTTGGCGGATCATCCTCGGCTTTGTGCCCCGCTGGGTGAATGAGACGGGCGCTGTTCGGGGCAGCGGCAGCTTGTTTGTCCAATCCGGAGATTTTCGTCTGAGCAACCAGGGTGAGTTGGCGCGACATCACTACCAGCATCAGACGGCGGACAATCCTTCAACCGTGTGCGCTTTCGTGCGGCGGTTGGGGATTAACGCCAAGCGGGGCGATGTGCCCGCCCACCTGGTGGTGAAATCGTGCCGGGTGACGGACCGGGACGAAACTGAATCGTCTCGTGCGTCCACCGCCGCGACTACCGCGACTGCCGGCGCCGCCGCTCAGGCGACGGCCAGTGTGGGTGACATCGCGGTACACAACCACATCCAGCTCGACCAAGGTGCGATCGTGCAGGCTGTCTTGGCGAAGATCGCTGATCAAAAGAAGCCAGCGTGGCCGGAGCCGCCGCCATCGCCGGTCGTACTCGAAGCGCCCGCGCCGAAACCCGCCAGCGCGTGGGAGGATGCTATCACCAAGATCGAGGACGATTCGTTGTGGGGTGTGCCAGAGCCGGATCCGCACGACGAACGTGCCGTGATCTGGGAGGGCAAGCGTTTGTACCTGGGCCGGGACACGCAGGTGTACCGGCTGTTCTGGCTGCTCTTCGAGCATTTGGGCAAGCCGTGCCCGTTTGAAGATGTACAGCGGGCCGTGGACCAGATGGAGACGAGCGAAGCGTTCGACCACACGCCTGAGCAGGTGGCCCAAGCCCGCGGCCGCGTGCGTAAGGCGGTGAGCAAGCTGCGGGCCCTTCTGCGTGAGCATGATCTCGATCGGGATGTCACGATCGTGGCCGAGGGCGGCAGAAGTGAGCCTGCGTACACGATGAGCTGCCGTCGCGGCGTTCGCCGCGTGGTTGTCCGGCCCCAAATCTGAAGTTTCCCGCTGATTCCCGCGAGAAGTTCACGCCATTCCCGGATTCTGTTCACGCAATCGCCCCTGTTTCCAGTAGAGGGCCGCCGCGGTGGCGATCCTCATCACACACCCGTGTGCAGGGGCTTGCATCATGCAGCAACTCTCCGTTTCCGAAGCGGCCCGTCGGCTCGGTGCCCGGCCGCGCGACATTTCCGACCTGTTCTACCGACGTGAACTGCGAGACGACTTGTGCCCGATCGTCGCCGGGCGGCGGCTGATCCCCGCGAGCTATCTCGACACGATCGCCGCCGCGCTGCGACGCCGCGGACGGGCGACTAGCCAAACCCTCGCGGCGGAACCGGAGGTGACCCATGCCTGACTGGCTGCCTCAACCCCGAGACGTGGCCGTGTCGCCGCCACCTGTACCCGCCTTGCTCATCAACGCGAGGCAGGCTGCGCAAGCCCTGAGCATCTCACCGCGTCTGCTGTGGTCGCTCACGCAACGGGGCGATGTGCCGTGCCTGCGCATCGGCCGGGCGGTGCGCTACGACCCACGCGACCTGCAGGCATGGGTCGATCGACAAAAGGAGGGTGGCCATGACCGCTGATTCGCGTCCGCCAGTGGATCGCGTCCTCGACGCCTGCCGTGCCCTCGGCCATCCGGCGAAGCCCACCAAGGGCGGGTGGATCGCACGCTGTCAAGCCCACGATGACCGTCACCCCAGTCTGTCAATCGGCGTCGGCGACGATGGCAGAGCCTTGCTCAATTGTCATGCCGGTTGCGAGGCGTTGGCCATCACCCGCGCGTTGGGGCTGAGTATGTCCGACCTGATGCCGCCGCGCAACAATGGGAGCGTCGCCTCCATCGGACGCTCAGTTGGCAGGCCGACGTTTGCATCCGCCGCAGACGCGCTGGCTTCGCTGCGGCGTCATCTTGGCCAAACGTCGCATGTGTGGACCTACACCGATCAGGATGGTTGTCCAGTCGGGTTGATCGCCCGGTGGGACAAGCCCGGCGGGAAGGACATCCGCCCGATCAGTCGAATCGACAGCGGCGACACATCGAGCTGGGTGCTGGGCGGTATGCCGGCGCCGCGACCGCTGTACGCACTGACCGAGCTTGCCGCCGCCGAGTGTGTCTATGTGTGCGAGGGCGAGAAGGCTGCGGACGCAGTGCGATCGGTGGGCCTGACTGCCACCACGTCACCGCATGGGAGCCAGAGTGCAGCCAAAGCCGACTGGTCCCCGTTGGCGGGCAAGCGCGTCGTGATCCTACCGGACGCCGACGAGGCCGGAGCGGCGTATGCGCAGCACGTCGCCAGGTTGCTCGCCAGTCTTGAACCGCCCGCAATGGTGGAAGTGGCTGATGTCGGCGACGAGGGCATGGCGCTGGCGGAGGGCGAGGACATCGCCGACGCCGTGGCGCATCGCCGTGCGGCGGGGGACAGTGACCAGACCATCCGCGCGTGGATCGAATCGCTTGCGACCACGCCGCCCGATACCGACGACGAACTGAGCGTCTCGGCGCCGTCCGCGACGACTGGCGTTCGTGCTCCGATGCCGACCTGGGCGTTTCCAGAGCCGGTGCGGTCGTTCATCGAGCAAGGGGCCGTGGCGATCGGTTGCGACCCGTCGTACATCGCGCTGCCGCTGCTGAGTTCGCTCGCCGCTGCGATCGGCAACACGCGCCGGATCGAACTCAAGCGTGGGTGGACCGAGCCAGCCATCGTGTGGTCGGCAATCGTCGGCGAGAGCGGCACCGCCAAGACGCCTGCCTTCGATCTCGCGTTGTCGCCCGCCCGACGCCGCCAGGCGGCCGCGCTGGTTCAGCACCAGAACGCCACGGAGACGTACAACCTCGAGAAGCTGCACTTCGACAAGGCGATGGCGGCATGGAAGCGCTCGAAGCGCGACCAGGGCGATCCGCCGCCGGAACCCAAAGCCCCGCAGGGCCAACGCTTCATCGTCGGCGATACGACGGTCGAGGCGCTGGCGCCGCTGCTGTTAGCCAACCCGCGCGGCTTGCTGGTGGCCCGTGACGAACTGGCGGGGTGGTTCGGCTCGTTCGACCGTTACGCCGGGGGCAAGGGCGGCACCGACGCGGCCAATTGGCTGTCGATGCACACCGCGCAGCCGGTGGTGGTGGATCGCAAATGGTCGAACCCGAGCATGATCTACGTGCCCCAGGCGTCGGTGAGCATCTGCGGCGGCATTCAGCCGGGCATCCTCAAACGTACGTTCGACCAGGAGCACCGCGACAGCGGCCTCGCCGCGCGGGTGCTGCTGGCCAAGCCGCTGCGCACCGCCAAGCAGTGGACCGAGGCGTGCATCGACCCTGACACGGAGGAGGCGGTGCGTGCGGTCATGGACCGCCTGTACGACGTACCCATGCAGACCAACGCCGATAACGTGCCCGAGGCGGTGATCCTGCCGCTCACTGCAGCGGCCAAGGCGGTGTGGATCGAGTTCTATAACGCCCATGCCCGCGAACAGGTCGAGCTGGAGAGCGAGCTGTCGTCAGCCTGGTCGAAGCTCGAAAGCTACACCGCCAGGTTTGCGCTTGTCATTCACATGGCGCGCTGGGCCGCCGACGACTCGACGCTCGAGTCGTCGCATCAGGTTGACCAGGGCAGCATCGTGTCGGCGATTGCACTCACGAGCTGGTTCGGCCAGGAGGCGCGTCGCGTCTATGCCGAGATCGATGAGACCGATGAGCAGGGCCAGCATCGCCGGGCGCTTGAGGCGATTCTCCGACAGGGGGGATCGGTCAGTGTCCGCGACTGGCAGCGGCAGCGTTCACTAAAGAGCACCGACGATTCGCTCCGCGAGTTGGCGCAGTTCGCGGAAGCCGGGTGGGGCCGCTTCGAGACCAAGGCGCCGAGCGGCAAGGGCGGCCGACCGTCGAAACTGTTCGTACTCAACGGCGTGGCAGCTCCAGACAACGGCCGAGTCGAAGAATGGAGCGTCACATCGTGACTCATCCCTCATCTGCTGCAGCGGCCCTGCTGGTCGACCTCTGTCGAAAGGGCGTGGAGGTTCGAGCATCCGGCGACCGCGTGCTCTATCGGCCGCGATCGCGGGTGACGCCGGCATTGGCCCAGGCTATCGCCGCGCATGAGGCCGACTTGCTGGCCCTGCTGGCACCAGGGCCGCCGTCATGGCGTGAAACGCCAGCATGCACGTCAAGCGAGCGGGACCTACTTACCCACGCCGGCGTGGCCCTCGACGACCTGCTCCTCGTCAAGCGGGTCAAGGCCACGTTCGGCGCCACCATCGTGAGCGTGCAGGTTGATGAGCCGCCGCCGCATTCTGTCCAGAAACGCCTTGACTTCAGGGCCACTGATCGCCCTGATGGCAACACCCGTCCGCACATCGCGGGCGGTTGAGGAAGGACCAGACGTTATGGCAAGCATTGTTCGACAGGCCAACGGCCATCGCCTCATCCAATTTATCGACCGCCTCGGGGCACGTCGCACCATCCGCCTGGGCGTGGTGTCGCAGCGCGTCGCCGACCGCGTCAAGCTGTACGTGGAATCGTTAGTACTTGCCGCACGCAACGGCGAGGAACCCGATGGTGATGTTCGTCGTTGGGTCAACAGCCTCGACAGCTCGCTCGTGGACAAGCTGGCGAATGTGGGTCTCGTCGCCGAACGGACCGACGTGCTGCTGCAGCCGTTCCTCGATGGCTACATCAAGAGCCGCAGCGACACCAAACCCACGACACACGAGGTATATCGCCACACCCGACGATGCCTGATTGCACACTTCGGCCCCAACACAACGCTACGCGAGATCACCCCCGGTCACGCCGACGAGTGGCGGCTGTTCCTCAAGAAGCAGAACCTGGCCGACAACACCGTCCGCCGTCGCTGCGGAGTCGCCAAGCAGTTTTTCCATGCTGCGGTCCGCAAGAACATCATCGAGCGGAATCCGTTCGCCGACCTCAAGGTCGCGGTGCGCTCAAACCCCAGCCGCATGTACTTCATCACGCGCGACGAGGCCCAGCAGGTACTCGACGCCTGCCCCGACGCCGAGTGGCGATTGATCTTCGCCCTCAGCCGCTTCGGCGGGCTGCGCTGCCCTTCGGAGCACCTGGCGCTGCAGTGGGCCGACGTGGACTGGGAGCGCGGCCGCATCCTCGTCCACAGCCCCAAGACCGAGCACCACCCCGGCGGCGAGTCGCGCATGGTCCCGCTGTTCCCCGAACTGCTGGCGCCCCTGCGCGAGGTATTCGAGGCAGCAAGACCCGGCACGAAACGCGTGATCAACCGCTATCGCCTGCGCAATGTCAACCTCCGCACGCACCTGCTGCGCATCATTCGACAGGCCGGGCTCAAGCCGTGGCCCAAGCTGTTCCAGAACCTGCGCAGCACCCGCGAGACCGAACTGGCCGAACAATACCCGCTGCACGTCGTCTGCGCCTGGATCGGCAACACCCAGCCCGTCGCCATGCGCCACTACCTGCAGGTTACCGACACCCACTTCGCCCACGCCGCCGCCGGTCGCCCCACGTTGGCCCACGATCGCGCCGCGCAGGCGGAGGTATCGCTCACCGCCGCCAGCCCCGTGAATGCCGAGGCTGCGTCGGTTTGATGCTGTGACGGTTCGTAGCCATGGTCACGTTGCCCTTGCCTCATCGTCGAACCTGGTCGGGTCCGGCACGATCGGCGGCTCGGCCGCCGGGTTGTACAGCACCACGTGCCGGTCGGCAGCCAGGTTGCTCGCTCGCCACGTGAAGCCTTGCACCTGCTTGAGGAAGGCGTGCTCGCCGCAGTGCGGGACGAGGCACTCGCGCTTGCCGGCTTTGGGACATTGTTTGAACGTGCAGACGCGGCCGAGGTGGCTGTCGGCCGTGGCGTCGAGCAGGAACATCTCGACCTGGTGATGGGCGAAGGTGATGTCGCGTTCGCGGGCCGCCCGTCTAAGCCCCTCGATGCGTGCGCGCTGCAGTGGCCGCAGGTCGCTCAACGCGCTGACCCACACCGCCAGGTCGAGGTCGTGGCACTCGTGCCAAAGCTCGATCCCGGCCTGCCGGTACTCGCGGAAGCGCGGCACTTCCTTGACCAGTGGCGACGCGGCTGACCCGATGATCGCCACACGCTCCACCCACGGGACTTTCGCCAACTCCGCGGCGACATACGCTGCCGTCACGCGGAACTGCTGCCAGCGACGAAGCAGGTTGCGGTTCTCCCGCGCGATATGGGTGCGACTGGGACCGGCCATGCCTTCAGCATGATTCATACCCACGACGCAATCAACCTTTGCGGCGGGCGGATGTGTCAGATCACCGCTGGCCTTGCGCTAATTGCGCACGGCTTGCGGGCGTCGGCGAGGTTCGGCTAGACGGCTATTGAGAAATAGGAAAGTTCAACTTTCAACTTGTCCAAGATCGGGTATCATCCAGGCATGATCTCCCGCGATATGGCCAGCAAGGTCCTACAGTTGGCCGACTCTTTCCCGGCGGTGACCATCACTGGTCCACGCCAGAGCGGTAAGAGTACGATGTGCCGGGCTCTGTTTTCCGGCCATCCCTACGTCACGCTGGAGAGGCCCGATATTCGCGATTTTGCCCGGAATGATCCGCGGGCGTTCCTGGCTGACTACGCGAACGGGGCGATCATTGACGAGGTGCAGCGATGCCCGGACCTGTTGTCTTACCTGCAGAGTATGATTGACGAGGTCCCCGCGCCGGGCCGATGGGTCCTCACCGGATCGCAGAACCTCATGCTGCTGGCCTCGGTCAGTCAATCGTTGGCCGGCCGCACCGCGGTGCTGCACCTGCTGCCGCTGTCGCGGCCCGAAGCTCGCCGGTTCGAGCATCACCCGGACACACTCGACCAGGCGCTGCTCACGGGCGGATACCCCGCCATCTTCGATCGCGGCGTCAGTCCCGTCGACTGGATCGCGTCCTACGTGGCCACTTACGTGGAACGCGATGTGCGGACGATCACCAACATCGGCGACCTGGCTGCCTTTCAGCGGTTTCTGGAGTTGTGTGCCGGCCGCACCGGACAACTGCTCAATCTCACCGCTCTGGGCAACGACGCGGGGGTCTCACACGTGACCGCCAAGGCGTGGCTGTCGATCCTGGAAACCAGTTTTGTGGCGTTCCGGCTGCCGCCGTACCACGCCAACATCGGCAAACGCCTGGTCAAGATGCCCAAGCTGCACTTCTACGACACCGGGTTAACGTGCTGGCTGCTGGGCATTCGCACCGCCGAGCAGTTGCGCAACCACCCGCTGCGCGGGGCGATCTTCGAGTCGTGGGTGGTCACCGAGATCCTCAAGCACCGTATGAACCGCGGCGAAAACTCCGGGCTGTATTTCCTGCGCGATCAACATGGTCGTGAAGCCGATGTCGTCGTGGACCATGGCGACCGCCTTCAGGTGATCGAAGTCAAGGCGGGGACGACCGTCACCGAGGACATGCTGCGCACGACCGGCCGCGCCGCCAGGTTGCTGACTGACCATCGCCGGGTTCAACGATTCCTGATCCACGGCGGCGAAGCCGATCAGGTTCGCCAAGACGTGACCGTCGTCGCGTGGGATCATCTCGATCAGCAGTCATGGCTGGCGTAAGCTCGTCTCGGTCTATTGAGATGGGTGCTCAATCAACGGCGGGTGGCTTTCTGCGATTGGACGATGGTGCGGCCGTCGAAGCGGTCGAGGATCTCCATGAAGCGGGGGCGGTTGCGGTAATGGAGGCGGATATCGGCCAGGAGTCTGGCCCAGTCGTCGTCGCGGCCGACGGCGTGGAGGATGGGCCTGATCTTGCGGAGGTAGTGGGCGCAGGTGTCGTAGGCGCGGGGGTCGGCGTGGGGGAGGTTGGCGTCGAGGCCGCGGCGGTAGATCGCCAGGGCGCGGTCGGTGTGGGTGGCGGCGAGGGCCTGGGCGATGCGGTCGTCGTAGCCGAGCTGGCCGATACCCCCAGGGGCCCAGCCTTGCCGGGCGGCGGGCGTCGTTGCAGTGAGCTTGTCGTACCACTGCAGCACCTCATCGGGGCGCTTCTGGTCGATGGCCAGTTCCATCAGCACGTCGTAATGCGGTCGGGGCTGGTCGGGTGCGGCCAAGGTCCGCACGGGTCGAGGCGTCAGGTAATCGGGCATCTGCAGCGGCCAGCCGGCGACCGTGGTCCACGACAGCTTCCCCTTGTTATCGACGATGCGGACCGGCGCGACGCCGGTTTCGAGAAACGCCCGCGCCATGGCGTACACCTGCTCGCTGCACTTGGCCTTCCTCGCTGCCGCGATGAGCGTGGTGAACCCACCGGGGCTGGGCTGCGTGAAGAACGCCGCGGCGGCATGCGCAGCGACGATGTCCCACTGCCTCCGACGACGTGCGACCTCGCACAGCGACGCAATCAGCGACGACTCGATGCCATACCATGGCTCCGGCACATTTGCCAAGCCCTCGTGCGCCCAGCGGTGGGCCTCGTCGAGCCGGCCCTGCTCCAGCAGGTAATCGACCAGCCGCTGGTAGCTGCCTGACTTTCTCGCTTCGTCCTCATAGACAGCCAGCAGTTCGCCATCTCGCCCGGCGTAGCACAACGCCCGCAGCAGCCAGTTGCTGACGTCATCGCGCCTGTACCGACTGGAATCATCGTCGTTCTTGACCGGCGGCAAGGTCTTCAATCGCTGGGCGAGTCGATCGGCCACCGCCGACCAGTCGGCCCGCGACCAGCGGGCGTCGAGAACCTTCCCTGAGGCTCCATCGAGCAGGCCGTAGTCATCGAGAAACTCCGCGTCGATGGCGTACATGATCTTGTCGGCAGTCGGTATGTCCGAACGCTTCACCGCGTCGAACACAGTCGTCAGGCATTCGCCCATGGCCATGGCGGTCTCGCCTTCGTCGTGCGACTGCTCGATCTGCTGCACGCCGCGGCGGATCAGCTCGCGCCCCAGTTCGGCCACCTCGTTGCAGTGGCCCATCTCGGCCAGGCGCGCCAGGCGGCGCTGCAGCCGGGTGTAGTCGGGCGAGTGGCCCTGGTGGTCCCAGTGGTTCTGCCAGCCGATCTCCTCGGTGACGCTGCGCATCTCGCAGCGCGCCTCGGCGAGGAGCCGACCCACATCGCGCTCGGCCAGCGCCAGACGCTCCTGAAACTCGCTTCGCATCTCGGGGTAACGCTCCGTCAGCGACCAGATCAGGTCGGCCAACTCCTGCTGAGGCTTGCCTTGAAGATGCGCCCGGATCAGATTATCCCATTGCTTGCGCGTCCGCCGCCCCGGGGAGGCGCGGCGGGGTGCAGACGAGGCGATCGGCGCGGCCTCATCGTCGAGATCGACCTCATCATAATCGTCGCCATCGTCCTCGATGTTCTCTCGAGCCAGACGGGCCCAGCGTGGATCGTCATCATCGGCTGCGGGGACCGACGTGCCCTGAGCCAGCGCATCGAGGTACGCCGCTACGACCGCCACGGCGTGCTTGCAGCCACTGAACCCGACCGGGCAAGTGCAGCGCGAGGCCAGCCGTGCGGCGCGTCTGCGGGCCGACGTGAGCCAGACCGAGGTCGTGTAGCGACTGCCTCCCGACACCGTCGCCAGCAGTTTGCCGTCGGCGCTTTGCGCCAAGTCCTTGACGCGCCCCTGCCGTTGGTACGCCCGGCCCCGCTGCACGCTGCGGTTTCCGGCCCAACTCGCCAGGTCGTCCCACGTCAGCGAGGACCACGTGGGCGAGGCCTTCGTCTTGGCCTTGCTCGAATTCGCATTGGCGGCTTTGGCAGACCCAGCCATCTCGACCCCTTACGTTGTCGCGTCAGCCGAACTGCACCTGTTTCGTGAGGCCCGCCTGGATCGCGGAGGTGATGCCCATGCGGGCCAGCAACGTCTGGTCGTGCGGAGCGAGGGCGAAGCCCGGCTCGTCCAGCCGTTGGGCGATCGCTCGAACAAGGCGCGTGCGCAGCAGGTCGATCACGTCGGGCACGGTGGGCAGGCCGGCGCCGTTTCCAGGCTGAGATAGCTGGGGCCATAGAGGCGCTGCGCCAGCGCCAGGGGGTCCACCTTGTCGGACAGGTAGCGGGCGGCCAGGCAATACAACCCGCGGCGTACCCGCACCACCTCCCCCGCGGTGACGGCCCTGGAGATCGAGCTGAACTGCCGATCCGAACTACCCCCCAGCCAGGCAGCCACCTCGGTTAGGGTGAAGATACCCGGCGCGGCTTTCTCGATAGCCATCTCGGTGAGGCGCTGCATTATTGCATGATACCGTCGAATTTCGACGGTATCTAGCAAAAATGCGCACTGGCGCCGATGGCTACCGCCCAGTCGGTTTGATGGCGCAGGCGGGGCAAACCCACGCCGCCTGGTCCGGGCGTGGGCGGGGGGGCAGCCGGATGTCGAAGCTGGGGTGGCCGCACGCGGGGCAGTCGGGGGGTTCGAGGGTTTCGGTGAAGGGATCCCAGGTGAGCGGGAAAGCAATGTCGGCGCCGGTCGGTTGCGCGAGTGTGCCGGGCAACTGCAGCTTGGGCTGGTGCAGTTCGAGAAGGTTTGTGATGCGAAGTGTCACTTTGAGGTTGGCGGCGCGGTCGAGTTCGGCCAGGCGGATGCGGCGCTCCTGCTGGGCGTGCTGGCGGCGGGTGGCGTGTTTCTCCAGGTCGCGGCCGAGGCGGGCGGCGCGGGCGTGGCCCTCGTCGATCTCGGCGAGCAGGTCGTCGTAGTAGCCCTCGATGCGGCGGCGCTGGCGGTCGAGCCGGCCGTGCAGCTCGCGGAGGCGTCGCCCGGTAGTGGCGGTCGCGGTGCGCAGGGCCTGGCGACGTGCGGCGTCGAAGGCGTCGATCAGGCTGATCGATTCGGCAGGGGGGTGCTCGTGCAGGGGCGACTGGTTAAGCCGATCGGGTTGGAGCAGTTGGTCGAGGTGTCGCACCTCGCGGCCGCGCTGCCGCTCGATTGCCACGCACAGCAGATCCTGCTCCTTCTGGTCACTGTCGTAAACCGCGGCGAACCAGAATGCGTTGATCACCACGTCGGTGACGCGCGCCTCGCCGAGGGTAAGACCCACGCCATCGGGCAACTGCAACGAACGGCGGACGCGGCGGTCCAGGTCGAACGGCTGAAGGTTGGCGACGCTGATCCAGGCGCGGGCGAACTGCCCGCGCGTCTGGGCGTCGTGGAGCAGGTGATCGACCAGCGGCGTGCCCAGCGTGCAGAACTGGCTGCCGGGGTGCTCGGGCAGGGCCTCGGGGTCGAAGCAGATCCGCAGCATCTCGTGGGCGCCGACCTCCGCCTCAGGGCTATCAACTTCCGGGGGCGGGGGCAGCAGGTCGTACACCTGCGGCTCGACCTGTTCCCACAGCCCGCCGGCGGTCTCGACGTAGTCGCGGACGAAGGCTTCGAGCGGGTTGGTGATCGTGGCCTGGCTCATTGTTGCAGTTACCCTTGCGGGCGGAACTTGTCGCCGAAGAGCCGGTCATCGATCGCACGCTGCTCGAGATACGCACGTTTGGCGGCGGCGAGGCGCTCGCCAAGGTCGTCCATGTGGCGGGCGAAGTCGTTCTGGTCGTGCGACTGACGCCACAGGTCGGCCACCACGTCGCCGAAGTCGCGCTCGTCGTCGAGGTTACCCAGCACCATGTCGATCTCGCCGACGACCAATTCGAACATCGCCAGCTTGGCGTCGAGCAGGTGCAGGATGGCGTCCTCGATCGTGCCCGCGGCGACGAGGTTGAACACATGCACATCCCGGCTCTGCCCGATGCGGCTGAGGCGGCCGATGCGCTGCTCGATCCGCATCGGGTTCCATGGCAAATCGTAGTTGCAGATGGCGTTGCAGAACTGCAGGTTCCGCCCCTCGCTGCCGGCGTCGGTGGTGAGCAGCACCGTGGCCCGGTCGCGGAAGCGTTGCACTTGCTGCTCCTTATCGAGGCGAGACAGCCCGCCGTGGAACACCGCGACCTCGTGGCCCGCGGCTTCGAGCCGGCGAAGCAGCATCGCCTGCGTGTGGCGGAACTGCGTGAACACCACCAGCTTGTCGAACTCGCGCTGCGGATCGGCGAGCAAGGCGAGCAGTCGATCGGCCTTTGCGTGTTCCGTCGTCAGCGCGGCAGCTTCCGTCAGTTCGGACAACTGCAGCCGCGTGGCGTCGTCGAGCTTGCGCTGCTCGGCCAGCTTGGCCAGCGTCCCCGCCGCGGCGTCGGCGGAGCTGCCCAGCTCCATCTGCAGCGTGATCAGGGCCACCCGCGGCAGTGCGCCTTCTTCTTTGCCGAGATGCTGACGCACCAGCGACGACGTGCGCTCGTACAGCGACCACTCGGCCTCCGTCAGCTCGACCCGAAGCGTCTTCGCCCACCGCCGGGTCAACTGCAGCCCGACCGTGCTGCGCCGGTTACGCACCATCACCTCCGACAGCAGCCCCTGCAACTGCTCGACGTTCCGCGGAGCAAGCTTGTCCTGACGGTCCACGAACCGGTCGGCGAACCGGCTGGCGGTGCTGAGCAGCCCCGGCTCCAGCACCGTCACCAGGTTGAACAGCTCGTCGAGCTGGTTCTGCACCGGCGTCGCGGTCAACAGCAGCGCGTAGCGCTTGTTGAGCTTGCTGGCGAATCGCCACAAGAGCGTCGTGCGGTTGCGCAGGTGGTGGGCCTCGTCGAAGATTACCATGTCCCAGTGCCGCGCGGCAATCGCCTCGCTGTGCGGGGCACGTTTGGCGGTGTGGTACGACGCGATGACCCGGTCGTGCTGCTGCCAACCTTGACGCTTGTCGAAGATCGGATCGTCGTGACTGATCAGCTCGATCGAGAATTTGCGTCGCATCTCCGCCTGCCACTGCTCGATCAGCGACGGGGGCACGAGCACCAGCACGCTCTTGACGAGGCCGCGCAGCATCAGCTCGCTGAGGATCAGCCCCGCCTCGACAGTCTTGCCCAGACCCACCTCGTCGCAGAGCATCGCCCGCCCCGCCATGCGTTGCAGCACCGTCTGGGCGGTGCGCACCTGGTGTTCGAGCACCTCCATCTCGCGGACCATGGGCAGGGCGATCAGCCGGTCGAAGCCCGGCAGCGCCGCCAGCTCCGCGGCCCGCAGGCTCATGCGAAACGCCTCAAGCGTCGCCGCCCCCGGAAGTGCCCCCACGCCTTCGAGCAACCGCCGGTCCGACTCATCAAAGTCGATCGTGATCCCCTGCTCGGTGACGTGCCGCGTGGGCAGGGCATCGAACGCCCTCACCACCACGGGCGACCGCGGCGTCATTGCCGCTAACGCCACCCGCTTCGATCCTGTCACTGCCGTCGTCGCCACGTCAGCCTCCGTGCCTGTGTCGGCTGCGATCCGTCACGTCGCATGGCCCTGGCCGTATTCTGCCCGATCAGACCTCTTGCATCAATTCCTTGCCGCATTGAGGCGATATTTGTTTAACGCTCGTCATTGCGTACAATAAATGCGTTAACGACCATAATAATGGACTCTAAATATGAACGACACACCATCAGTCAGGTTGTATCCTCTGCCTGTTCGGCGCATTGCCCGCAAATTGGGTCTGGACATTCGAGAAGCCCGGCTGCGGCGCCGCATCCCCACGGCACTCATGGCCGAGCGGGCATCGATTAGCCGCACGACCCTGACCAAGGTCGAGAAGGGCGACCCCGGCGTGTCGCTGGGCATCTACGCGACCGTTCTTTTCGTCCTGGGCCTCGCAGACCGGATCGGCCAAATCGCCGATGTTCGAACCGACTCGGTCGGCCTCGAACTTGATGAGGAAAGCTTGCCGAAGCGTATTCGTCGCTCGGCGAAGACCAAACCTCCTGCTGGTCGCCAAGACGCCCGGTGATGGATACGCAAGCCTTCGTCCATGTCGATCGCCATCATCAGCCGGTTCTGGTTGGCCGGTTGTGGGCGCGCGTGCGCAGGGGAGGCAACAGCGCCTCCTTCGAGTATGACCCGCAATGGCTCAAGCATCCGGACCGGTTTGCGCTCGAACCCGCCCTGCAGCTTGGTCCTGGGCCATTTCATACAACAGCCGACAAGCAGATGTTTGGCGCGATTGGCGATTCTGCGCCCGATCGCTGGGGACGCGCATTGATGCGCCGAGCAGAACGACGACGGGCTGAACGTGCTGAGGAGAGCCCTCGCGCGTTGCGCGAGATCGATTATCTGCTCATGGTCAACGACGAGGCGCGACAAGGAGCGTTGCGCTTCGCGCTGGAGCCGGGAGGTCCCTTCCTCGCCACCAGCGATGTCACGCCTATTCCGCCGTTGATCGAGTTGCCAAGGCTTCTTTCCGCCGTCGAACACGTCATCGGCGAGTCTGACAGCGACGAAGATCTTCGGCTGCTGCTGGCCCCCGGCTCCTCACTCGGCGGCGCCCGACCCAAGGCTTCGGTCAAGGACAAAGACGGCCATCTGGCCATTGCCAAGTTCCCGCACAAGGACGACGACATTGACATCGTGCGCTGGGAGGCCGTTGCACTGGCCCTGGCGGCGAAAGCAGGCATCGAGGTGCCGCCATGGCGCATCGAGTCGATCGCAGACCGGCCTGTCCTGTTGTTGCGCCGCTTTGACCGCGTGCGTGGAACCCGCGTCCCCTTCCTGTCTGCAATGAGCCTTCTGGGCGCCAACGACAACGAGACGCGCAGTTACCTGGAGTTCGTCGATGGGTTGCGCCGGTACGGGGCCGCGCCCCGGGCCGACATGCACATGATCTGGCGACGCATGGTGTTCAGTGTGCTCATCTCGAACTCCGATGACCACCTGCGAAATCACGGCTTCCTCTATGACGGCCCCGACGGCTGGCGACTCGCACCCGCCTATGACCTGAATCCCGTTCCTGCTGACATCAAGCCCAGGGTGCTATCGACCGCCATCGACCTCGACGACTGCACGGCTTCACTCGACCTCGCGCTCAGGGTCGCGGACTACTTTGAGTTGGACGACCGGCAATCGCGGGGCATCGCGAATGAGGTCGGACGAGCAGTCTCGACATGGCGACAGGAGGCAGCCCGCGTCGGGCTTGCTTCCGCCCAGATCGATCGGATGACATCGGCGTTCGAGCACGCGGACTTGCGGACGGCACTTTCTCTGACATCCTCGCGGTGAGCTGGCGGCGAATTGCTGCGGTGAACACCGGGGCGCTTGAGACAGGCTTGTCACAGACGAATAACCGATCACGTACAAGTTGATCGCAGGAGTATCAGGATGTTCCCGCGCGAGCTGTTCCCCGGTGGCCCGCAGCACCGAGATCACATCAACGCTCTGGTGGTCCACTGTGAACAGGGCATGAGTCGTTCGCCGGCAGTAGCTGCTGCAGTAGCCCAGGCGTTCGGCTACGACACCACCCGCTACGACCGTGACTACCAACCCAACGCCTACGTTCGTCAGCTCGTGTGTGGCGCCCTGAAATCGGCACAGCTTCCCGGCGTAACCTACACGGAGACCGGCGATGGGCCGGCCATCCAAATCGGGCCACATGAGTGATGTTTATGACCGTTTCAACTCATCCAAGTTGATTCTTGAGCCGATGTACTGTATGATTTAACCAACAGTAATAGGTGCTTCAATGCTCGCGAGGATGGACATTTCGACCTTGGAAAAGGCGCTTCGTCGTCTGGGCGAGGTGCTCGGCGACTGTCGGGACATCGAAATGCTGGTGGTGGGTGGAGCCGCGGGCATGATCACGGGTTTGCTGCCGCCGTCCCGTGTGACCACCGACTGCGACATCATGGCCTACATGCCTGAGGACGCTCTGGCCCAGGTCGAACTGGCGGCATAGACAGTGAGCACGGAACTGGGCCTGGCACCGAACTGGTTGAACAGCAACGTACAGCTTCGCCTTGATGCCCTGCCTGAAGGTTGGGAGCGACGCAGGATCATGGCTGGGACCTATGGACGACTTCGGGTATGGGCGGCGAGTCGGCCGGACCTGATCGCCATGAAGGTGCTGGCCGGTCGAGACCAGGACATTGAAGACCTGCAGGCCATGCGTATCCGCCGTGATGACGTGGCGTTCGTCAAAACGTACCTCGACCATCTGGCGGCCAAAGGCACGGACGTGAAGCAGATCCAAGAGGCCCGAGAACTGCTGGCGTCGCTGGAGGTGCATGACCATGAGTGACTCGCTTGACAGACTGTTGGGGCGATGGGCCGGCTTGGGCGCGGGCTTCAATGTCGAACCCGCTGAGGACGACATCGATCTGGAGCGTCTGCTGCTTGACACCGCCCGTTATGCGCCGCAGATGTCCCGGCTGTTCACCATAGTGGCGACGTGGCTGCACACCTATGGCGACATGATCGCCAAGCACCGACTCAAGCGGTTGATCCGAGACGAACTCGAACCCGAGGCTCGACCTGTTCTGGGTCTGCTTCTGGATATCGCTCAAAAGGGAACGCATCCCCTGGAGTTTGAGACGATCACCAGACATCTCAAACCGGCAACAGAAGCTGGACCGCTGTTTCTGAGTGCGCGCCAGAACCCGAAGCTCAAGGCCATCGCCAAGCGACGGGCATCACAACCATCCCGTCGATGGAATCTATGGTGCCAACCCATTGTGTTCAAGGACGACGCCCTGCGACCGGCATCATGGATCATGCAACGCCACCCGATGTTGCGTACGAGAGCCGACTTTCGGGGCGATCTCCGAGCATCGATCATGGCCGCATTGCAACACGATCGCGGTGCAGGCCAGAGTGAGTCAAAACTCGCTGAACTGGCCGGTGGTTCACGAGCCCAGGTTCGCAACGCCATGGCCAATCTACAGATGACCGGTCGTGTCATCGCTCAGCCGGCCATCGGCGCGAACCGACGAGAAGTGAGTCTTGCTCGGGCTGCCTGAGCGTACACATCGCGGATATGAAGCGAGTTTGATTCACAAGCCCGTCAGTGACTTCCTACGAAGTCCGCGTGTCTTCTGCGGATTTTTGGTCGCAGACGACCCTAGAAGCTCCCTATCAGCCTTCTCTGTGGCCGACCCTGGCACGTGCGGTCACATCTACCATCCCGGCCGTGTTGGGCGCGATCGGCGCTTTTCAGATCAGCCGAGAGCGTGTGACAAATCTCCGAGGTAGAGTTGCAGGACGAAGAACCTTAGTCGATTGGCTGAGGACACTGCTATGACCCGCAGCAAGGACAACCTGATCCAGCGTTGGACGAACGTTGGCGTCCTCTTCAACGTGAAGCCGCGTCACCACCCGGACGGCGTGGATGTCGAGCGGCTTCTCGTGGACACTGCGCGTGCGTGTGCCTCGAACCCAAGGCTGTTCATCCTTGCCGTCACGTGGCTTACCGAGAACGGAATCTATGTCGCCACCCACCGGCTCAAGCGTATCGCCACGGACGAGTTGTCCGTCGATGACCAGGCGGCGCTGGGCCTGCTCATCGACACGGCCGTTGAACACGGTGCGCCCAAGAGTTTGAGCAAGATCGTGTGCAGCGCCCTGGCGACGGCGTCGCAGCCGGAACCACTGTTCGAGGTGGATCGTGGCCCGCTCGCGTCGCTGATTGCGAACTCGGCCACGCCCCTATCCAAGCAGTGGGGGCGATGGATTCAGCCCATCGAACTCAAGCCCGAGGCCGTTCGACCTGCTCGATGGATCCTCCATGCGAATCTTGACTTCTGCGCTCGCGCCGCCCACAAGGGCGACCTGCGCACGTCGATTGTGCAGACGCTCCGCCGAGATGTTGGCCGTGAGGCAGTGTCCGAGTCAGACTTGGCCCGCCGTTGCGGTGCGACCCGCGCCGCGGTGAGGGCGGCCCTCACCGACCTCGAACACGAACTGGCGGAGCTTCGCATCACACGCTGCCAAGGTCGGCGGGGCACACAGATATCCCTTTCGTCAAACGCCGCAAGTCACGGCGACTTGCGCAGTTTGCAGCCGCGTTCTCCATATGCCCGAAATCGGCGCGGCTCGAAGTAGCCCCAAGACTCGCGCTGCAGAATGCGCTGCACTGGCGTGCGGATTCGCGTCGCACCGGGTCGCACGGCATCGTCGGCCCGATCGGCCGCTCGCCGCAAACCGCGCCCGTGCGTGGAGATACGAAAACGAGCCACCCGGTGCGAGAGTGCCGGGTGGCTCGGAGTGGGCCGTACAGGACTCGAACCTGTGACCTCATCCATGTCAAGGATGCGCGCTAGCCAACTGCGCCAACGGCCCGTAATTCATCATCAATTCGTGGACTTCTGACGAGTGTGGTCGCCGGGCTCCGCCGGTGGCGGGTCATCAGCGCCAATTCGTGGAGTATAGCCCACTTGCGATCTTGTGCCAAACGGATCGTCCACCCAGGCGCGGGTCGCGTCTGCCCAAAAAAACCGGGACAACCTGGACTACTACCCAATGCACGCCCCCCCCGAAAAACTGGGCAGATCCCCGCAGGTCCGCGGGTCCGGCGGCAACAGCAGCGGCGCGTCCCGATCCACAGCGCCAGTCGTACCGTCATGCCCCCTGTGGCACCCTTCACGCCGGCACGCAAGCAATCGCCACACAACCACAGTTGCGGCCACGACATCATGGCGAAGGGAAGGCCGACAGGCTGCGAACCGATGCCCCCATTCGTTTGGCTAACTTCCGATGGGGGTGGGCTATAATGGCTGGGTCGGGAGAAAACAACCATGCCCCCCGAGGAGGTACGAGGGGCATGGCGGAGGAGAAAGAAAGAGAGACGCCGCAGTTTGGTGCAGGAGGCGTGGCGTGGGCCTTTGGAGAAGGTATCGGGGGGAGTGGCCCACGGGGTTGAAAATCAGCGAAGGCGCCGCCGAAGGGGCCCTGACGCTTTGCCGAGGGTGACGCGGGCACGATACGACGGTGCACCCGATCACTGATGCTGGCGGCCGGTTCCCTGCGAGCCATCCATGGCGGCGGGGAGGCGGCGGCGTCTTGGCGTACGGCGGCAGCGGATCCGTCCTGCCTTCGCTAATGCGCATCTGCTGTCTTTGGCCGGGGTCGGTGTCCTTTCGATGGTTGGCTGGCTTGGTCGTTGTCAGGTCGCCGGGGTGGGTCATCCGTGACCCGATTGGGCATCGTGCCCCACCCTGATCGGCGGTGGTTCAATGGTCGGGATGTTCGGCCGGGCGTCGCATGGCCTGGCGTGGGTTCATGAGCATGTCGGGTCGGTCACGGAGTTTGGCGTCGCGGTAGGCGAGCCAGGTTTGTCGGTCGCGGATCTGCAGGTGGTCTTTGACGCCCAGGAGGACGACGTCGCTGCCCAGGCCGGCCATCTTGAGAAGATGGTCGGGCAGACGGACGCGTCCGGCGGCGTCGAGTTCGACGGGCTCGGCCAAGGAAAAGCGAAGCTCCTCGTATTCGAGCACTTCGTCAGGGTGACGCTCGCTGTGATCGAGCTCGGCGGCGCGACGTTCGAACTCACGTTCGGGGTAGAGGCACAAGACGTTGCCCTTGGCCAGAACGACGTAGAGAAGGATGGGCGCGTCGAGCGCGGCGCCGGCGGCGGCCATGGCGTCGCGTTGCAGCAGGCTGCGGAGGCGAGCGGGGATGGCCAGGCGGTGCTTGGCATCGATCGAGTGCTCATAGGTCCCAGTGAAGACCACGTGCGAGCCTTACGTGCTGGGGGAATCCGTTCCCAAATGCGTGTGATGTCGCGCCCGACCAAGACGTTTGACCCGGAACCGGCTGCGACCTAGTCCCCGTTCCATCGAAGACGAGCCGCGGTGCCGACTTCCTGCCGACGTATCCCGGATTGGCCCCCCCACGGGGCCGCGTTGGGTTGGGATACTAACCCACAATACCCCACTTTGCAACATTTTCCTTGCAGGTGCCTCCCCCAGCCATGCATGACGCGGTCAGGAGCCCTGACATGAGCGGCCCGTGTTGTGTCTCAGATCGCGAGTCTGGCATGATTTGGCTTGGATTTCCAGCGTTTTTCAGAGGTGTCGGGAATCGGTCTGCCGTGCCCTGTGGTGTCGGAACAGGCTGGGGATAATTCGTGGAAAACCTGTCGGCAGGCAGAGCGGGGGCTCGCGGCTTCACATTTTCGTTGCCTCTCGGGCAGATGGCCGATGGAATGACTACAATCTGACCTTCGGGTTCACCGTGGTCACGCCACTACCGTCATCGCCCTTACCGTCAGGATCTCGCATGAGTCAGTCAGTTGCATTGGGGACCCCGCCCTTGAAGCGCGGCCTCACATGGTCCGCCATCGATTGGCCGGTTGTGATCGCCATTGCCGCCCTCCACGTGGGCTGCTTGGCGGCGCCGTTCACGTTCTCCTGGTCGGGACTGGCCATCTTCTTCTTGCTGATCTGGGTCACGGGTGGGCTGGGCATCACGCTGTGCTACCACCGTCTGCTTACCCACCGCAGCTTCAAGACGCCCAAGTGGTTCGAGTACGTCCTCACCTCGCTGGCGTGCATGAGCTGGCAGGGCGGACCGGCGCAGTGGGTCGGCGTGCACCGCATCCACCACGCGCATTCCGACGAGGAACTTGACCCGCATTCGCCCAAGCACGGTTTCACCTGGGCGCACATGCTCTGGTGCATGCTCAAGGATGGCGAGAACGGCCAGCCGGGCATCTCCGCCGCCCGAGACCTGATGCGCGATCCCGTGCAGCGCTGGCTCAACCGCTTCTTTTACGTGCCGCAGTTCGCGCTGGTAGCGCTGCTGATCGGCGTGGGTTACGCCGTCGGCGGGTGGACGCTGGCATGGTCGTGGGTCGTCTGGGGCGTGTGCCTTCGCGCCGTGGCGGTCTATCACGGCACATGGTTCGTCAACTCCGCCAGTCACACCTGGGGCTACCGAAACTTTGAGACCACCGATCAGTCCACCAACCTCTGGTGGGTCGCGTTGTTCTCCTTTGGCGAGGGCTGGCACAACAACCATCACGCCCAGCAGCGGTCGGCGGCGCACGGCATGCGCTGGTGGGAATTCGACCTGACGTGGTGGACGATCAAGGTGCTGCGGCGGGTGGGCCTGGCGTACGACGTGGTCGAGCCCGACCTGTCGAAGATGGCACAGCCCCAGCCCGAGTCGCCGGTCAAGAGCGACGCCGAGCCGGTCGCGCCTGTGCTTCCCCCGGCGTTGCCGCTGCCGGGCAAGCGGGCCTTCTCCGCGTAAGACCGTGGACCCCATATGGCACGTTGACGACGATCAGGCCGGGCGTCGCCTGGACGCCTGGTTAGCCGATCGTCTGTCCGTGTCGCGCGCCGAGGCCCGACGGGTGCTGGCGCGCGGGCAAGTGCAGCTCGATGGCCGCGTGATGCGCGAGTCGGACAAGGGATCGCCGCTGCGCGGGGGTGCGGAGGTCGCGGTGCGCAACTTCGTGCCTCCGACGTTGCAGTTGCCTGTCGCCCAGCCCGACCCTGCGCTGCCCGTGCTGAGCGAAGGTGATGGCTGGGTCGTGCTCGACAAGCCCGCGGGCATGCCGGTGCATCCGCTGTCGCCCGACGAGCGTGGCACGCTGCTCAACCGCGCCATCGCCCGATATCCCCAGATGGCCGGGGTCGGCGAAGGCGGACTGCGCAGCGGCGTGGTGCATCGGCTGGACGTGGAAACCTCCGGATGCATCGTGGTCGCCACGACACAGTTGATGTGGCTGACGCTCACGCGGGCCTTTCACGAGCACGACACGACGAAGGTCTATCTCGCCACGGTGGGTGGTCGGCTCGAAGGCGGCGGCCGCGAGGAGGTGAACCTCGTCATCGCCCGGCACCATCCAGCCCGCGTGAAGGTGCTGCCGCCCGACGCCCCGCTGCCGCCCGGTGGACGGCGCTGCTACCACACGTGGCGCGTCTTGCGCCACATGCCGGGCGCCTCGCTGATCGAGATCGACCTGGGCACCGGTTTCCTGCACCAGATCCGCGCCAGCTTCGCCCATCGCGGCCACCCCGTCCTGGGCGACGCCGTGTACGGCGACAAGGGCAGCGCCCCTCGCCTGATGCTGCACGCCACGCATCTGGCAGTTGGGCCGGTATCGGCAGACGCGCCTGTGCCCACCTCGTTCGGGTGATCTTTGGTCGCCACCTCTGGACCTGTCATCACGCGATCAGCCAGAACGCGTACGCCAGCGTCGCGAGGAACAATGACAGACCGACGATCATGGCGAGCCAAGCGACAATGGCCGTACGACAGCCTGCCTTGGGAGACCCGCCGCTGGATGGAATGTAGTGCGTGACCACGTCAACACCTTCGAGGGCACGCCGCGACACGCCAAGCCGCTCATGCCGCGCTGATCGTCACGCTTTCCATGACGTCGCCCTGCTGGATGGCGTTGACGACGTCCTGGCTGGCCTTGTCGATGACCTTGCCGAAGACGGCGTGCTTGCCGTCGAGCCAGGGGGTGGCGACGTGGGTGATGAAGAACTGCGAGCCGTTGGTGTTGGGGCCGGCGTTGGCCATGGAGAGGATGCCGGGGCCGGTGTGCTTGAGCTTGAGGGCCGAGGGCTCGTCGGCGAACTTGTAGCCGGGTCCGCCCGTGCCACTGCCTTGCGGGCAGCCGCCCTGGATCATGAAGTCGGCGATGACGCGGTGGAACTTCAGCCCGTTGTAGAAGCCCTTGTTGGCGAGGGTCTCGAAGTTCTCCACGGTCTTGGGGGCGTCCTTGTCGAAGAGTTCGAGCTTGATGTCGCCCTTACTGGTGCGGATGGTGGCGGTCTTCATGGATTGCTCCGGGGTTGTGGGGGGGGGGCGACAGTTTAGCCGATTCGTCCGACCTTGGACGGGCAGATGGGCTATTGTAGGCTGTTCGCGGAACATCCAAGGAGACCGCCATGCCCCGCACCCTGTCGCACGTCGTCGCTGCTGTGCTGCTGTTGACCAGTGCCGCCGCCGCCGAGATTCGCACGCAGACCATCTCCTACACGCACGATGGCGTGGCCCTGGAGGGGTTTGTGGCCTATGACGACGCGCTGAAGGGCAAGCTGCCGGGCGTGATGGTGATTCACGAGTGGTGGGGCCTCAACGACTACGCGCGCCAGCGGGCGAGGATGCTCGCCGGTCTGGGCTACGTGGCGTTCGCCTGTGACATGTATGGCAAGGGCCTGGTCACGACGGATCCGAAGGAGGCGGGCACGTGGGCCGGTCGCTTTCGCGGCGAGGACCCGACGCTGGTGCGCGCCCGCGCTCGTGCCGGGTTTGACGTGCTGGCCAAGCACGAGAAAGTCGATGCCGACCGGCTGGCGGCGATCGGATACTGCTTCGGCGGGTCGGTGGCGCAGCAACTGGCGTACAGCGGCGCGCCGCTCAAGGGCGTGGTGAGCTTCCATGGCACGCCGGTCGTGCCGCAGCCTGAGGACAAGGACGTCACCGCCGCGGTGCTCATCTGCCATGGCGCGGCCGATACTTTCATCAGCGACGAGGAGATCGCCAGGTTCACTGCAGCGGCGACGGCGGCGGGCATCGACTGGCAGTGGATCAGCTACAGCAGCGCTGTCCACAGCTTCACCAATCCCGACGCCGGCCGCGCCAACATCCCCGGCGTGGCCTACCAGCGCGCCGCCGACCTGCGCTCCTGGGCGCACATGAAAGCCTTCTTCGACGAACTGTTCGCCATCAAACCATAGGAAAGGGCCCATCATGCGACATCGCGCGTTGACGACGTGTCTGGTGATCTCCACCACTTTGCTGCTGGTGATGCTGGCGGGATCGGCCCCTCGCGCCGAGGCGCAGCCCCAGGGCGCCGCCGGCCGCTTTGCCCTGGTCAGCGCCGAATTCACCGTCACCTCCGAGGGCGGCGCGGCGCGGCAGGTCACGGGCCTCTTCAAACTCGACACCGCCACCGGCAACGTCTGGCGCTACACCGAGCACGTCCGCAAAGATGGCGACGTCCGCACGCGCTGGATCAGCACCGACGGACAGAACTGACGCTCAAGCGGCCGGATCGGCGGCGGGCTGGTCGTCCTTGCCGTTGAGCACGCGACGCAGCACCGCCTGCTTCATCGCCTCGGCCGTGACGACCTCCTCGACGATCACCTCGTCGGCGCCCGCCCGCGTCGCCAGCAGGCCCTGGCTGAGAAAGTTCGTCCGCGCGGCGATGAAGACGTTGGGATTGATCTGCCTGGCCGCCTCGCATGCCCGTAGGGCGCCAGCCTCATCCGGCACGGTCAGGATCAGCGCATCGGCCCGCGCCAGCCCCGCCTCGCGCAACGTCGCCGGATCGCCCGCATCGCCGTTGATCGCCCGACGGTTCAGATCGCTCTGCCGCGCACACGTGCCGGCATTGAGTTCGATGATCGTCACATGCGCCCCCGCCTGCTCCAGCAGCTCGGTGACGGCCCGACCCACGGGCCCGAACCCGGCGACGATCACCCGCAAGCCTGACGATGCGATGGACTGGGCCGCAGACATGGCTTCGATTCTACCCGCTGGCGGCCTCTTCGCCGCAGTGAACATTTGCGGTTCGGCCGACGTCAGGTTCGTGATGGACTCGCCCGCGGCCATGCCGCCAGCCAGATTGTCCGTCAGCCGCCGCGGCGGGGGCGCCGTCCGGGGGCGGGCCAGGTGTCGGGGCGGGTCCAGAAGTCGTCGTCGCGGCGGCCGTAGTAGCTCTGCAGCGCCTCGTCCATGACGCGGGCGGTGCGCGCAGCGGAGACGCCGGTGCTGGGGCAACTGCAGCCCGGCTTGCCGCTGAGCTCGTCCACGATCGTCTGCACCAGCGGCTGGTGGACATGCGGCGGGTTGGGCAGGGTGAAGGACTCGCCGCCGGAAGGCAACTGCAGCGCGACCGGCTCGTTGCCGAACGTGGATAGGGCGATGCGGCCGTCGGTCCCGTGGATCTCGATGATGTCCTCGCTCACCGCGCTGGCGAAGTCCCACAGGCCCGCGCCAATGACGCCCGATTCGTACTGGAACTGCATCGCCACCGCGTCCTCGACGTCGTACGCGCCGCTTCGGTTGACGGCAAATCCCTTGACGTCGGCGACGGCGCCGAGGATGTGATCGAGCACGTCGAGGGTGTGCGACGCCAGGTCCATGAACAGGCCGCCGCCGGACTCCTGGGCGTTGAGTCGCCACTGACGGGTGTTGCCGCGATGGCTGGCGCAGGCGAACCGCACGCTCACCGCCGTCACCGTGCCGATGCGGCCGGCGTCGTTCAACTCCTTGACCTTCTCGAACCGCGGCAATTTGCGGCGATAGTAGGCCACAAACAACGGCCGACCGGCGCGCTCGAACGCCTCGACCATCTGCCGGCACTCGGCGTGGCTGCGCGCCATGGGCTTTTCGACGTAGCACGGCTTGCCCGCCGCAGCGACCTGCAGCGCGTAGTGCAGGTGCGTGCCCACCGGCGTGGCGACGTACACCGCATCGACATCGGGGTCGTCGATGAGCTGCCGCGCGTCGGTGTACCACCTGGGCACGCCGTGCCGCCGCGCATAGTCCTCACATTTGCACGGATCGCGCCGCATCACGGCGACGAGCTCGCTGCCGTCGGCCTTCTGAAACGCCGGCCCGCTCTTGACCTCGCACACGTCACCGCAGCCAATGATACCCCAGCGAATC
This sequence comes from uncultured Phycisphaeraceae bacterium, assembly GCA_964518335.1. Classification (GTDB taxonomy): domain Bacteria; phylum Planctomycetota; class Phycisphaerae; order Phycisphaerales; family Phycisphaeraceae; genus CAZFDT01. Next base: position 41,666 of record CAZFDT010000024.1, on the reverse strand, counting down.
ATGCTTCACCCTTTCATCGCCGCACGCATGGCGCGCGGCAGCGCGCCCAGCCGTTCGCCCAGTGTCGCGTCGCGACTCGTCATCTGGCCCGCCAGCATCGCGGCGATGCACCGCTCCAGCCGGCGACGCTCCAGCTCCACCAGCACCGCCGCCGCACGACGCACGCGATGGCCGGGGATCGACGCCAGCGCCTTGGCCCCGCCGTCGAACATCGCCCGCAGGCGGTCAGCCTGCACCGCCACCACCGCCGCCCACCGCTCATCACCCACGCCGTGGCATAACTGCAGCACGTCCGCGTCAGTCATGCTGCACTTGACCAGGTCGTCCAGCGGCAGCGTCACCCGCCCCGCGCCGGCGTTGTCGCGCATGCGCTCCAGCAGCCGCGTCATCCACATCGCCGTGCCCAGCGCGACCCACTGCGGCGTCGCCTCGCCCGTGCCCAGCACTCGTGCCGCGATCCCTGCCGCCGGCGCTGTGATTGCCTCGACGTGTTCCCGCAGACGTCGCCACGTCGCCACCCGCGGCGGCAACGTCCGCGCCATCGCCTCGGCCATCCGCTCGAACCACGCCCGGTCCAGTCCGTGCTCGCGCACGACCGCGGCGAAGCTGTCGAGTTCCGTCTTGCCCGTCGGCTCGCCGCGCCACAGGTGGTCGAGGATCGCCGCCGCGACGCGCTGCCGCTCGGTCGCCGATTCGCATGTGCAGGAGTCGCCGTCACAGTCTTGGCCGCAGAGCACTTCCCGCAGTTGCCGCACCACCGCGAACAGGCACATGACCGCCCGTCGCCGCGGTCGAGGCAGAAAGCCAGCGGCAAACCACGCGTCGGGCCAGGCCCGGGCGATCGCTGATGCTCGTGAGCCGGCAAGTCGCTCCGCCATGGGTGCGATTCTACGTCTTCTCGACGACGGGCAATCGTTTTTCGTTCATCCGTTACAATCCCGCCCCTATGCCGGAGATTTTTCGCGAACAACTGCCCAACGGTCTGTGGCTGCTGGCCGAGCCGATCGCCTCGGCCCAGTCGCTGGCGATGTCGATGCTCGTGCCGGCGGGCGTGGCCAACGAGCCCGTCGATCAGCAAGGCGCCGCGACGGTGCTGGCGGAGATGATCATGCGAGGCGCCGGCGATCTGGACGCACGCCAGCACAGCGAATCGCTGGACCGCCTGGGCGTGCAGCGCGGCACGAGCGTCACCACGCACCACCTGCACCTGCACGCGTCGATGATCGGGACGAACCTGCCCGGCGCGCTGCCGTTGCTGACGGACATGATGACGCGGCCGCAGCTTGCCGCCTCGGCGTTGGGACCGTCGCGCGATCTGGCGATTCAGTCGATCGACTCGCTCGACGACGAGCCGCAGCAGAAGGTGATGCTGCAACTCAAGAGGCGTCATTTTCCCGAGCCGTTCGGCCGGTCGCCGCTGGGCGTGCGCGAGCATCTGCAGGCTTTGACGCACGAGCGGGTACTCGACTATTGGCGTCGGACGTTCGTGCCGCGCGGCTCGGTGTTGGGCTTTGCCGGTCGCTTCGATTGGGCGGCACTGCGCGACCAGGTGGCGCAGACGCTGGGGTCGTGGCAAGGCGGGCTCGATGACGCCCGGGAGAGCCAGCCCGCCGCGCGCGGGTACACGCACGAGACCGCCGACACGCAGCAGGTGCATATCGGCATCGCCTACGACGCGCCGCCGGAGCCGCACGCCGACTCGATGCTGCAGCGGGCCGCCACCGCGGTGCTGTCGGGCGGGATGAGTGGTCGGCTGTTCACCGAGGTGCGCGAGAAGCGCGGGCTGTGTTATGCCGTGTATGCCAGCTACTCGTCGGGGCGCGATCGCGGGGCGGTGCTGGCCTACAGTGGGACGACGACGCCCCGCGCCCAGGAGACGCTGGACGTGCTCACCGCCGAGTTGCGACGCATCTGCGACGGGATCGATCAGGCGGAGTTCGACCGTGCGATCATTGGCATGAAGAGCCGGCTGGTGATGCAGGGTGAATCGACGGGCGCGCGGGCGTCGGCGATCGCCACGGACCAGTACACGTTAGGCCGGGCGCGCACGCTCGACGAGATGGCCGCCCAGGTCGATGCGGCGACGCTTGCTGCAGTGAACCAGTACGTGCGGGACCACCGCCCCGGGGCGATGACGATCGTGACTGTTGGACCCGACGCGCTGAAGGTGCGGGGGTGAGACCTCGCATGCTGCCATGAAACTGCTCATCACTGCCGGACCGACGCGCGAGCCGATAGACGCGGTGCGATTCATCTCCAACCGCTCGACGGGGAAGATGGGCCTGGCGCTGGCGTCGGCGGGCGCGGCGGCGGGTCACGATGTGACGCTCCTGCTGGGCCCGGGCCCGGAGCCGCACGACGAGCCGGCGAACGTGCGCACGTACCGCTTCGAGTCCAGCGCCGAGCTCAAGCAACTGCTCGAAGCCCACTTCCGCGACTGCGACGTGCTGGTTATGGCGGCCGCGGTGTCCGACTATCGCCCGATCGAAGTCAGCGAAGGCAAGCTCGCCAGTGACAAGAAGGCGGGCATGATGCTGCGGCTGGAGCCCACGCCCGACCTGGTCGCGCTGATGGCGTCGATCAAGCGGGCGGAGCAGAAAGTGGTGGCCTTTGCGCTGGAGGAAGCGGCGGCGATGGAGGAGCGGGCCGTGGCCAAAATGCGCCGCAAGGGGGTGGACGCGATCGTCGCCAACCCGCTGGGCACGATGGAATCGGACGCGATCAGCGCCATCTGGCTTACTGCAGCGGGCGAGCGCGAGCAGCCACTGCGCACCGCCAAGTCGGCGTTCGCGCCGTGGCTGGTGCAACAGGTCGAAAATCTCGCCCGCGTCAGGTCGCCTCGCTGAGGAACGCCGCCAGCAGGTCGCGACAGGCGTACAGGTCGGCGGTGTGGACCATCTCCGTGACGGTGTGGATATAGCGCGTGGGGCAGGACAGCGTCATGGTGCGCACGCCTTCGCCGGCGGGCTGAATGGCGCCCGAGTCGGTGCCGCCGCGGGCGAGGATCGAGCGCTGGTGCTTGATCTTGTGCTTGCGGGCGATCTGCTCGAACTGCTCGATGAGATCGTAATCGCCGATGGACGCCGAGTCGGCGCAGGTGATGGCCGCGCCGTCACCCTGCCGGGTGGTGCGCATGTCGTCGGGCACACCGGGCGTATCGACGCAGAGGGTCGTGTCCAGCCCGATGCCGATGTCCGGCCGAATGGCGTATGCGGCCGTGCGGGCGCCGCGCAGGCCGACCTCCTCCTGCACCGTGAACACAATGTGCAGTTCGGCGTCGTGGCCCAGCTTCACCACCTTCTCCATCGCACGAATGGCGATCCACACCGCCACGCGATTGTCCATGCACTGGCCCACCACCGTGTCGCCCACCTCCGCCCAGTCGGCGCGCAGCACGACCATGTCCCCGATCTTCACCTTCTTCTTCACCGCGTCGCCGGCAATGCCCAAGTCGATCGTGAACTCGTGAATCTGAGGGACCTTGTTCTTGTCGGCATCGTCGGCAATATGCACCGGCTTGCCCGCGGGATTGAGCACACCCATCACATCTTTCCGGGGGTCGGCCGGGTCGGGACAGATCGTCACCAGTCGGGCAAAGAGATTGCGCGTGTCGAACCCGCCCACCGGCACGACGCGCACGAAGCCCTTGTCGTCGATGTGCTTGACCAGGAACCCGATCTGGTCCATGTGGGCCGCGACCATCACCTTCGTCGGGCGCTTGCCGGCCGTTGTCCTGCCCTTTTTCCCTTTCCGGGGGCGGGGGTGGGGGCGGGGTTTGCGCATCGCCAGGACCGAGCCCATCGCATCGACGCGTACCTCGTCGAACAGGCCCTTGATCTTCTCCATCACCAGCTTGCGCACACGATGCTCGCGCCCCGGCACGCCCGGCGCCTGACACAGTTGTTCGAGTAGCTTCATGGCCGGGAGTATAGCGGCCGACCCGATCGCACGGCTATACTGACCCGGACAGGAGCCACGCCATGTCGGTGCTGACTTTCCCCACCTCACTGCAGCGCAAACCCGGGCCGTCGTATCCCATCCTCGAACTGTTCCCAGAGCAGGGTCAGTGGAGCGAAGGCGAGTACCTGGCCCTGACGGACCACGAGCGCAAGCTCGTCGAGTTCACCGACGGGTTCATCGAGGTTCTGCCTATGCCTACGCTATTGCACCAGTTGATCGCGCAGTTTCTTCTGTACCAGCTCAACACATGGGCCGATGCGGGCCACGGCGGCCTGGCCGTGCTGGCGTCGTTCCGCATGCGCGTGCGCAAGGACAAGATCCGCGAGCCGGATGTGCTCTTCCTCCGCAAGGAGAACATGCACCGGCTCGCCAATCGCCTGTGGGACTACGCCGACCTCGTGATGGAGGTCGTCAGTGATGACGATCCGAAGCGCGACCACGTGGAAAAACGCCAGGACTACGCCGAGGGCCACATCCCCGAATACTGGATCGTCGATCCGCGCGACGGCATCCGCTCGATCACCGTGCTCAAACTCGACGGCGACGCCTACGCCGAGCATGGCATCTTCACCGCCGGCCAAACCGCCACCTCCCCCCACCTGCCAGGCTTCACCGTCGATGTCGCCGCCTGCTTCGCCGCCGGCGACGCGGCGCCGAAGGATTGATCCCCATAGCCCCGCGATGCCAATCCGGGGCTGGGGCGGGATCTTCACCGCGACAGCGGGACGATGACGGCGCTCGCGTCGCCGAGTTGGGCTTTGGCGCGGTGGGCGGCGTCGAAGGTGGCGAAGCTGCCGAGTTGGACGGCGGTGAGGGTGCGGCCGGCGGCATCGGTGCGGGGGGCGAGGACGGGTTGGCCGAGGTTGAGTTGGGCGGCGCGGGGTGCGACGGCGTGGGCGGCGGCGACGGCGCGGGCCTGCTCGCCGAAGGCGCCGATCTGCAGGGTGTAGCCGGTGGTGTTCATGACCTCGCGGATACGGGCGTGCAGGTCGGGGTTCTGCGTGGCGGCGAAGGCCAGGGAGAGGTTGGTGCGGGCCTGGGCGAACTGGCCGAGCTTCTGCTGGGCAAGTGCAGCGTGGAGGTAGGCCTGTGCCCGGCCGTCGCCGGCGAGGCGCGGGGCGACGGCGAGGAACGTCGCGGCGGCCTGGGCGTGGCGGCCGTGCTCGGAATAGAGCAGCCCCAGTGCCACCAGCGCGTCGTTGGCCAGGTTGCCGTCGCCGCTTCGCGCGGCGATGCGCAGGTAACGGTCGGCATTGTCGAAGCTGCGGAGCTTCTGCGCCGACAGGCCCGCCAGGTACGCCGCCTGAGCCGATGCCGCCCCGTCACCCCCGCCGTGGACGCGCGCCGCCGCCAGGCGATAGGCCGTGTCGTACTGCCCCGCGTGATAGGCGCGCGTGGCGTCGGCCAGCCCGTTGGTCGTGGGTGTGGCCGCACATCCCGCCAGCACCACACCCATGCACACGATCGCCAGACTGCGCAGCATCGACGTCTCCAGAAGGACCATCGCACCAGTGTACCCGCGCCCATCGCCCGGACGCGCTCAGTAAGCCCCCGGCTATTGACCGTCGGGCGACACGGGGTATAATGTTCGTAATGTGTTCGTATTGCGACTCCTCGGCCGGGGGTGGATTTCATCGCGCTGGCCGGGTGGTCCGGGGGGCCGGGGGCGGAGGATCAACTTGTTGGTCGGATCCGGCAACTTGCTGTGTCACGAATCTCAAGTTGAGTTGGTTGCGAGAATCCATCTTGCTCATCGGAACCTGCAACTTGCTCATATACAGATGAACAAGATGAGATGGTTGGCTTGGCGTCGTGCCCGGGCCGTCTGGACGGCGGGGTCGGCACGCGCTGGCCCTGTCGGCGTGTCGCCCGGTTTTGATGGTCGTGGGGCAAACCCTTACGATGCCCCGCCCCTGGAGCCTGACCATGCCCCTGAAGCTCGCAGTTGTGCCCGGCGATGGCACCGGCGTCGAAGTCGTCCGCGAAGGCCTTAAGGTCCTCGACGTGGCCGCGCGCAAGCACGGCCTGGCGTACACCTTCCAACACTTCCCCTTCTCCGCCCAGCACTATCTCGACACCGGACACGTGCTCACCGACGACGATATCGCCACCCTCGGTGGCTATGACGCGATCTACCTCGGCGCCGTCGGCGGCCAGCCCAATGACCCGCGCCTCGCCGGCGGCGTCATCGAAAAGGGCATCCTCCTCAAGCTGCGCTTCGACCTCGACCAGTACATCAATCTCCGCCCCGTCAAGCTCTACCCCGGCATCGAGACGCCGCTGGCGGGCAAGGGGCCGGGTGACATCGACTTCGTCGTGGTGCGCGAGAACACCGAGGACCTCTATTCCGGGGGCGGCGGCATCCTGCGTCGCGGCACCGACAACGAGGTGTCCACGCAGGAGATGATCTCCACCGCCCATGGCGTGTCGCGCTGCCTGCGGTACGCGTTCGAGCTGGCGAGGAGCCGCAAGACGCAGGGGAAGCCCGGCAAGTTGACGCTCGTGCACAAGACCAACGTGCTGACTTACGCCGGCGCGACGTGGCATCGGCTGTTCGAGCAGATCGGCAAGGCCGAGTTTCCCGAGGTGGTGCGCGAGTATCACCACGTCGATGCGTGCTGCATGTACATGGTGACGCGCCCGCAGGCCTACGACGTGATCGTCACGAGCAACATGTTCGGCGACATCATCACCGACCTGGGCGCGGCGATCGCCGGGGGCATGGGCATCGCCGCCAGCGGCAACCTGAATCCTGAACCTTCCGCCCCCGGAAGTGGCCCCGGCATGTTCGAGCCGGTACACGGCAGCAGCCCCGACATCGCCGGCCAGGACAAGGCCAACCCGCTGGCGGCGATCGACACCGTGGCCCTGCTCCTGCGCGAGGTGGGCAAAGTCAAGGGCGACCCCGCCATGATCGCCGCCGGCGACGCCATCAACGCCGCCGTGATGAAGGTCACGCCCAACTTCACCGGCAAGTCACTGGACCGAAGCGGTTACACCACGACGCAGATCGGCGACATGGTGTCCAAGGCGGTCTGACCGCATCGCCAGGGATAGGATGACGTGCGATGAGCATGTTCCGAGCCATCCTCAAGCGCAGCCTGTTTCGGCTCAAGCGCGTCGCGGTGATCGACGACCAGCGGACGTACAGCTATGGCAAGCTCATCGGCGGGGCGATGTTCGTGCGCAAGGCGATCGTGAGCGCCACGGCCAATCCGCACGTGGGGATTCTGCTGCCCACGGGTGGGGCGATGCCGGTGTCGCTGCTGGCGACGTGGTGGGCGGGTCGCGTGGCGATCCCGATCAACTACCTGTTGTCCCCGGAGGAGATGCGCTACGTCATCGAGGACAGCGGGGTGGACGTGATCGTGACCGCGGGGCCGATGCTCGACTATCTGAACGGTGCGGCGGGGAGGAAGGATGCGCCCAAGGGTGCGCGGCCGGACTTCATCCCCGAGAAGGTGAAGCTGCTCAAGCTCGAGGAGCTGAGCTTCAAGGGCCTGCCGCCGCTGGCGTGGCCGGCCAAGGCTGCGCCCGACGACGTTGCAGTGATCCTCTACACCTCAGGGACCAGCGGCAAGCCCAAGGGCGTCATGCTCACGCACGGCAACCTGCTGTCGGACGTGCTCGCGGGCATCGAGCACGCGGGCATCCGCAGCGCCGACACGTTTCTGGGCGTGCTGCCGCAGTTCCACAGCTTCGGGCTCACCGCGCTGACGCTGATTCCGTTGACGATCGGCGCCAAGGTCGTGTTCACCGCGCGGTTCATGCCCCGGAAGATCGTCGAGCTGATCCGCGAGTATCAGCCGGAGATCACCATGGCCGTGCCCTCGATGTACGGCGCTCTGCTGAGCGTCAAGGACGCCGGGCCCGACGATTTCGCGTCCATCCGCTTCGCCATCTCCGGCGGCGAGCCGCTGCCCAACGCGGTGCATGAGGCGTGCATTGATCGCTTCAAGCTGCAGTTGCTCGAGGGCTACGGCCTCACCGAGACCTCGCCCGCGACGCACTGGTCCACGCCGCGCCACCACAAACGCTACTCCGTCGGCTTGCCCCTGCCGGGGGTCAAGCAGATCGTCGTCGATGAACACGACAAGCCCCAACCCCCCAACGTCGATGGCGAAATCCTCCTCGCCGGGCCCATCATCATGAAGGGCTACTACAAGAACGACGAACTCACCCGGCAGGTGATGACCACCCTCGACGGCACGCGCTACTTCCGCACCGGCGACATCGGCAAGATCGACGAGGACGGCTACCTCTACATCACCGGCCGCAAGAAAGAGATGCTCATCATCGGCGGCGAGAACGTCTTCCCCCGCGAAATCGAGGAAGCGCTCAACGAGCACCCGGCCGTCAAGGACTCGGCGGTGATCGGCAAGACCGACGGCATGCGCGGCGAAGTGCCCGTCGCCTTCGTCGAGATCAACGAGGACAGTACATTCGATGCCGACGACCTCCGCCGCTGGTGCCGCGACCGCCTGGCCCAGTTCAAGGTCCCGCGCGAGATCCGCCGCCTCGACGCCCTGCCCCGCAACCCCACGGGAAAAATCCTGCGGCGACAGCTCAGCGCGGAGTAGCCGCTTGCGACTTAGCAAGGTCGCCGCATCATGCTGCTAAGCCGCAAGCGGCTGAAAGCTCGCGGACATAGGATTGTGCCGATGGATGCGACGCCAAGTGCATTACAGAAGGCCTTCGCCGCCCACGACCGGGTGTGGGGCGATTGTGTGTATGTGTATGCGGTGATCAGTCGGCGCAGCCGGGGGCTTTCGATCGGCGTGAATCTCAACGTCGATCAGGTGTGCAATTTCGATTGCGTGTATTGCATGGTGTCCCGGAAGTTGCGTCAGCCGTCCGAGCGTATACCCGTTGCCGAGCCGGTGAGTCTTCCGCGGCTGCGCAAGGAGCTGCGGGCGATGATCGCCGGCGTGGCCGACGGGAGCGTTTGGCGACAGCCGACATTCAGCGCTATTGACGAGTCGCATCGCAGGCTTAATGACATCGCATTCAGCGGTGACGGTGAGCCGACGGCCTACCCGCGGTTCGACGAGGTGTGCCGGCTGGTCGCGGACGTGAAAGCGGAGTTCGGACTCGATGACGCCCGGATCGTGCTGATCACCAATGCGACGCTGCTGGACCGGCCTCATGTGCAAGCTGGGCTGGCCATTCTCGACCGGAGCGAGGGCGAGATCTGGGCCAAGCTCGACGCGGGCACGCAGGACTATTACGCTGCAGTGGATCGACCCCGGCGAGGGGCCGCGGACGTGGCAAAGGTGCTGGCGAACATCGCCGCGTGCGGGCGGGTGCGGCCAATCGTGATCCAGACGATGCTCCTGAGGATGCACGGCCAAGAGATGCCTGACGCCGAGTTCGCGGCATATGCCCAGCGGCTGCGCGAGCTGGTGGCCGGGGGCTGCCGCATCGATCGCGTGCAGCTCTACACCGTGGCCCGCCACACGGCCGAGGCGTGGGCTTCGCCGTTGGAAACGCGCGACCTGGAAGCGCGGGCGGCGTCGTTGCGCACCGCCTTGCCCGGCGTGAGCGTCGAGGTGTTCCCCGGCTCCGTGTAGGGTCACCAGCTATGCCCCTTCTGCAATCCCTAAGATAGAACGAGTGATGGCGTCGAACAGGGGAACAAACACTATCCCGCGGCTGGTGCGTCCCGCGATTCGCCGTGCGCTGCGAGGCGATCCGCACTATCCCGACTGGGTTACGGGCTTGGCGCTCAACGGCACCCCGCTGGACCAGAGCAGCGCCGAGCAACCGGTCGATTACCTGGCGGCGGTGGGCGGCGACGTCGAGACACCCGACGGCGTGTTCGATCGGCTGCGCTGGGGCGGGCAGTTCATCTACCTGTCGCCCGACCAGGCGCAGGTGATGGCCATGATCCGCGCCTGCCAGGAGCACGGCGGGTTCGCCATCGATCACGGCGCCGACTCGTTTCGCGCCCCGCTGTTCAATCTGCCGCTGCCGTCACTTCCGGGGGTCGGGCGGAAGATGCACTTCATGGTGGCGCGACGGGTGACGCTGTTGCCGCCGGGTCAGGTGTCGGACCGGTTCACGTTCGACGTGAAGTTGGCGCAGCGCAAGCCACCGGAGCGCGACTATGTCGTGATGAAGCAGGTTCCGCCTTACTACCGCATCGTGCAGCGGCTGCGCGAGCGATTCCCCGAGGCGACGTCAGAGGTGCTGCTGCAGCGCGCCGAAAAGCTCGCTGAGCGCGTATTCCCCGTGTTCCTCACGCGCGAGGCGGCATTTCTGCAACTGCTGCAGCGCGATCTGCCGCCGCAGTACGCCCAGCGCGTCCCGCAGATCATCGGCGTCAAGAACGGCCCCGACGGACTCGTGCACAAGCTGTACATGACCTGGCTGCGCGTCGGGGGCGAGCCCCTGAGCCAACTCGAGTTCGCTCGGCAGTCCGCCGATATGCTCCGTTGCCTGCACGATACCGTCGGCGTCATGCACCTGGACCTGCGACTGGACAACTTCGTCATCACCCCCGACGGTGTCGGGTTCGTCGATTTCGGGTCGGCGGTCCGCATCGGCGAAGACCTCAAGCAATCGCCCATGCTCCGCTCGCTCTTCGACGAGATGATGACCACGTCGCAGATCCAGATCACGCTGGGGAAAATGAAGAATACCGGACGGCTGACCAGCGACGTGATCCTGTCGGCCCACCGCAAAGTCGATAAGGCGGTGGACCTGTTCTACCTGGCGCTGATGATCAGCCGGCCGACGAGCAACCCGGAGCTGCTGCCGCTGATCAAGTACGACCACGACAGCGAGGAAGCCAGGCGCATTCGCATGTTGACCGCGGCGATTCTCCGGCCGAAGAACCCGCACCGCCCCTCGTTCATCTCCGCCGGTGACGTGCTCAAGGGCCTCAACCGGATCGCCCAAAAACTCCCGGTGGACGGCTGAGCGCTTCAGACCGACAACAGGCCAACCATCTTGGCCAGCGAGCGCAGACCCTGCTTGACAGTCATCGGCGGCGGCGGGGTGCCGTTATGATGCAGCAGGAGCACGGTCTGATCGTCGTCCGGCGCCGCCCCTCCGCGGTGATCGGCGAGCATCCGCTGCAGTGATACGATGGCTTCGGCGGGCCGAGAAGCGTCGAGACGCTCGACCAGCCGCAAGAGGCCGGCCTCGCCGAGCATGGTCCCGTCGGGGGACTGGGCTTCGATCAGCGAGTCGGTGTAAATCAGCACCAGGTCGCCCGGCTCCAGCCGAATGGCGAACTGCGCGTAGTCGGTCGGCTCGATCACGCCCAGCGGCAGATTGCTCACGGGCGAGCCCCAGTACGTGGCGCGGGCCTGGCCGGCGCCACTGTCGAGCTCGTCGCTGTGCTCGGCATCGAGGGCGCGCCAGCGCGACGCCGAGGCATCGTGCCATAGCGGGCGAGGGTGGCCGGCGTTCACCAGGATGAGCTGGTTCGTGGGCGCGAAATAGGTGGTCAGCAGCGCGGTGGCGAATCGGCCGGCGGCGTTAAGCTGGCCAAACTCGCGGTTAAGGTCCCGAGCAAACCGCGTCTGGTCGAGCGTGTTGATGTTCTTTCGCATCAGTCGCCGAAGCGTTGCCGCCAGATCGCCCACCGCATCGCCGTGACCGGCCACGTCGGCGACGGCGAAACGACTGATGCGGCCCGACCCGCACATCGAAAGGTAATGAATGTCGCCCCCCTGCGCACCGCCCCCATATGGCGTGCTGGCGACCCACACATCCAACCCCGGCACCGAGATGGCCGTGTCCACCGCCTCATTGCCGCCCCAGATCTCCATGCACTGCAGCTCGATCGGCTCATTGGCGCTCAGCACCGCACTCGAGCTGGTGATGTGGTCCGTCATGTGGCCCTGTTGTTGCCAACCATCTTCGCATCAAAAGCATTCCAGCACGAACCGCCACGACCATCATCCGCGCCGCCCCCGCACTTGCATGGGCCGGGAAAGGGTCATCGCGCGTGAAATCACTTTCCGGGTGCGGCCCGGGGCGTCGCGTCGCGTTACGGTGCGGGCGGCGGGGGGAGTGAGGCGAGGGCGTCGTTGCGGGTGGGGGTGGGTGGTGCCGCGGCCAGCGCTTCGCGCAGGTTGGCCAGGGCGAGGTCGAGTGGGGCGGATGGGGCGTAGAGGCTGGCGACGGCGACGAGGGAGCGGATGTGTTCGACAGGCTGGGGGTTGGTGTCCTGCGCGGGGTTGAGCCAGTCGGGGCTGGCGGCGATGTCGCGCGCGGTCATGGCGATCGACTCGGCCAGCGGCGCGAGCCAGTGCGGTTGCAGTTGCCCGCGCGGGGAGAAGCGCATCAGGTCCACGCAGCCGTGGCGGTAGCGCGGGTTCGAGCTGGTGAGCGTGCTCTGCATGGCGGCGTCGAAGTCGGGGGCCTGCCGGGCGCGGGCGATGATGAAGGCGCGGCACTCGTCGTCGTCGGTGTCGGGCAGGGCCGCGACGAAGACCCACAGGGGCGCGTCGGGACTCATCCGGGCGTAGGACTCGCGCAGGGATTCGAGCATGGACAGGGCGCGGCTGCGGTCCCAGCGCGCCTCGCGCTGGGCGATTTCCTCGAGTTGTCTGCGGGTGTTGTCGGCCTGCAGGCGCAGGTGCGCCGCCAGGCCGTAGGCCGCCAGCGCGTAGCCGACGACGGCGGCCAGGCCCAGGGCCGCGCCGACGCCGCGCAGCGCGCCGATCGCCGCGGGCGATTGGCCGCCGCGCCAGGCGCAGGTCAACAGCAGCACGCCCAGCGCCAGGGGCGCCGCGCCGCCGCAGAGCGCGCCGACGACGGGGACCCAGGCCCCCTTGCGTTCCATCCAGGCGGCCATGACCCCGACGGACGCCAGACCGACGCCCAGGACCACGGCGGTGGCGAGCGCTGCAGTGACCCCGTGTCGGGGGCTGATCCACGCCAGCCCGCCGGTGGGCACACAAATCCAAGTGGCCAACAGCAGCAGAACACCGGCGGCGGCGGAGGTGAGGAAGGGAACGATCAGACCCATGGCGTCCGGCCCGGAGGGTACGCGGGCGGTGTAAGCGGCGGTCATGCCGACGTTGGCAAGGGTCAACAGCAGTGCGGGCAGGACCAGCAACGTGACGAGTAGTGCGAGCATGATGCGGACTCCTGCGCTCATGGTTCACCGGGCCTGTTCTTCGGGTGTGGGCGTCGGCTCGGTGAGCGTGAGCGGGTGGACGGGCGCCAGGCGGCACAGGACGTGGTCGGTGAGGCCGTCGTATCGTCCGAGGCGGATTTCGCCGCAGGCGAAGCGGATCTGGTCGAGGTCGGCGGCGGCGAGGACAGCCAACTGCAGCGACGAAACGCGCGGGTCCTGCGCCAGCGCCGCCATGGCGGCCAGCGCCGAGCGTGTGACGGTGTCGTCCACGGGGAAGTCGAGCGCGCTCTCGGCAGCGCGAGCGGCGTCCACGGTCCAGCGCAGGGCGTGCGCGGCGGCGGCCGCCGTCGCGGGAAGGGGGGTTTCGGGCAGGGCGGCGGCGGCGTCGAAAGCCGCCCGGGCGTCGCGGGTGCCGCATCCCGCCGCGGCGCACCGCTCGATCGCCTCGCACACCGCCAGCGCCTGAGCCAGAAGCGCGGCGTCGCAAGCGAGCATCGCCATCGCGCCGCGGCGCACCACGCGCGACGCCACGAGCACGTGCGCCCACAACGGCAACTGCGTCAGGACCTCTTTGACGTGCAACGCGGTTCTCCCCATGGGCGTGGCGGCAAAGGTCGCGGAGTATAGCCGGGCGCGGGGCAAGGAAGAATGCGAAGACACAAGCGTGCGACAGTTGATCCTTGACAGGGATCGCGCCAGCGACTCACCCTTTAACCGCGCCGAGCTGGATGCCTTTGACGAGGTATTTCTGCAGCGTGATGAAGACGACGATCATGGGAACGACGCTCATGGCGACGGCGGCCATGAGGAGGTTGGTGACCTGGCCGGCGGAGGAATCGAAGTAGAGCAGGCCGATGGGCAGGGTGTACTTGTGCTGGCTCTTGAGCATGACCAGGGGCCAGAAGAAGGCGTTGTAGTTGCCCATGAAGGTGAAGATGGCCAGGGTGATGAGTCCGGGGCGTGACAGGGGGAGGATGATGTCCCAGTAGAGCCGCCACTTGCTGGCGCCGTCGATCTCGGCGGCCTCGTCGAGGCTGGAGGGGATCGAGAGCATGAACTGTCGGAGCAGGAACGTGCCGAAGGCGCTGAACGCGGCCGGCAGGATCAGGCCGATCATCGTGTTGACCAGGCCCAGGCTGATCATGATCTGGTAGTTGGGGATCATCATGACCAGGCCGGGGAGCATCATGGTGGAGAGGTAGAGGAGGAAGACCTTGTCGCGTCCGGGCCAGTTGATGCGGGCGAAGCTGAAGGCGGCCAGCGAACTGGTGAAGCACTGGAGGAACGTGACCCATGCGGCGACGAAGAGGCTGTTCCAGTAGTAGCGGGCGAAGGGGATGTCGTAGAAGACCTGGATGAAGTTCTCCCACTGCAGGGCATGGGTGGGACGGATCGCGCCGCCCCCGGAAGTAGCGAAGGCGTCGTCGAGGTGGCGGCGGTTGAGCAGAGCGCGGGCGTGGCGGTGGCGTTCGTCCAGGTCCTTGACGCGGGCGTTGGCGCGGGCTGCGTCGCGCTGCAGTTGCCGTACGGCGGCGGGGAGGCTGTGCATGTCCTGCGACTTGGCCAGCGCGGCGTCGTAGGCCATGCGAGCGTCAGCCAGCTCCTGCGCCATCAGGGGCAGGCGATCGCGCAGCTTGATCGTCTGTTCGCCCGGCTCGACGCCCGCGAAGGCATCGACGTCGAACACCGTCGTCTCGGCGATCACCCGGTTGAACTCGCTCGTCAGTGAATTGCGCATCGCTTCGGGAAAGGGGGCGTCGGCGGTGACGGCCGCAACGTCGAAGGCGTCCACCTCGGCCAGCACCGACGGTCGCATGAGCGTGCGCAGGTGTTTGGTGAGCGGGGCGTCGGCGTCGCGCAGGCGCTGGATCACCGCAAGCGGGTCGGCCAGGTCGCCGGGCTTGAGCGCCGAGGGTGCGGCGGGAATCCAGCTCGGGTCGTTCACCTGCGACAGGTGCTTGAAGCTGGTGAGGATCATCCACGTGAAGGGCAGGACGAGGATGAAGGCCATGGCCGCCAGCAGCAGGTGCAGGCCGGACGCGGCGAAGTAGCGGCGGGCGGCAGCGCGGCGTTTGGCGGGGGCGACGTCGCGCGGCGTCTGAGGCCGCACCGGCGGGAGCTGGGCGCCGCCACCGGACGAAACGGGCGTGGTGGGGGCTGACCTAGTCATTGACGTACTTGTTGCCGAACTTCCAGTTGAACATGGTGACGAGGAACACCAGGGCGAACAAGGCCCAGGCGATGCCCGCGGAGAACGACAGCCGGCCGGTCTGGAACCCTTCGATGTAGATGAAGTAGGCCAGGGTGGTGGTGGCGCCGTCGGGTCCGCCGTTGGTCATGGTGCGGGCCATTTCGAAGCCGCCCTGCAGGCCGCCGATGACGGACATGACGAAGATGAAGAACGTGGTGGGTGCGAGCTGAGGCCAGGTGACGTGCCAGAACTTCTGGAAGCGCGACGCGCCGTCGATATCGGCGGCCTCATACAGCTCGCCGGGCACGTTGGTCAGCGCCGCCAGATAAAGCAGCATGCTGTTGGACCCCACGGCGCCCCAGAAGCCCATGAGCATGATCGAGGGCTTGGCCCACGCGGCGGAGGCGATCCACAGCGGGGGGGTGAGCCCGTCCTTGGTCGCCGCCATGTCGGGCAGGTTGTATGCCACGGCGCTGAGGCCCATGAGCACAAACTGGGCGACCATGATGAACATGCCCAGCATGAGCGCCGACCCTGCGCCGACCATCGCCCTGGAGCCGAACTCGCGAGGGCGGACGATCCACACCACCGCCTGCCACACGACCACGGCCGCTGCGGCGGCGCCGATGATGCGGGCGAACGGCTGCAGTTGTCCCCACGCCACTGCGACCACCGGCGGGATGAGCAGTAGCAGCAGCGGCAACACGACCGAGCCCGTGCCCACCTCGCCGTCGGACCACATCAGTCGCAGCTTGCGCAGGCACCACAGCAGCAGCAGGAGCATGAGGATCAGGCCGGCCCACGCCAGGGCGGTAAACAGCGGCGCGGGGATGACGTTGACGGTGTTGGTGAGGCTGGCCAGAGGCCCGGCCAGGGCGTTGTTGATCGGGCCGTTGTAGGGGTCGTAGAGTTTTTTCCAGAGGAGGAAGGTGGCGACGCCGGCAGTGAAGTGCGGGGTGTAGAAAAGGGTGCGGTAGATGGTGTTGCCGCCGAGGCTGCCGCCGATGAGGACGAGGCTGAAGATGCCGGTGAGGAGGATGGCCATGCCGGTGGCGCCCGCGCCGATGGCGGCGAGCATGCCGACGCCGACGACCAGTCCGACGGTGGCGAGGATGGCGACATAGACGCGCCCGCCGCCGCCGCGCGGGTCCTTCGACAGCATCATCGCCGAGAACAGCGACGCGCCGATGGCGAAGGGGATGGTCATCATGAGGAAGAGCGTGTTGCCCAGGAAGCGGAGGAAATCAGCTTCGGTGAAGAGTCGGATGAAGTTCTGCAGGCCGACAAACTTCAACGGCTCGCTCTTGTACATGTTGTGGTAGCGCAGGTCCCAGTTGGTCAGCGCCAGCAGGATCGCGAACAGCACGGGGAACACGGTGAACGTGAGCACACCCACGATGTTGGGCGCGAGAAACGCCAGCCCGAGAGCGAGGTTGCGACGGGAGCGGGAGGCGGTGGCCATGAGTCAGCGATCCTCCTCGAGCCAGCCCATCTGCTGGTAGTAGCGGCGATAGAACGTGTTGTGGATCAGCGACGCCGGCACCGGCTTGCCCGCGGCGCGCAGGGCGTCGATCGTCTGCTGATCCCGCACGCGCTGCTCGTACTGCGCCGCCAGCTCGGGGCGCTCGGCGAGGGTGTAATCGATCTCCTTGTGGATGCGGGTGACGGCCTGGGCTGCGGCCTCCTCGGCGCTGAGCCGGTCGTTCATCACCGCGCCCTGGGCGTCATTGAGGTGACGGTTGACGATCGACGACTGCACGAACGGGCTGTGGTCGGGCGCGATGGCGATGGTGCGCACGGCCTCGGCGAACACCTCGTGCGAGCCCCACTCGTTGGGAAAGTCCGGCGGACGCAGGTACGCCTCGGTGAGGGTGTATTTCGGATCGGGCGGCAGCGCGTCGGCGTCGCGCACGATCTGCATGTTGTAGTCTTCGCTGGCCAGGAACGTCGTGAACAGGGCCGCCAACTCCTTGTTCGGCCCGCCGTAGTAGATCCCCGCACAGCGCGTGACGACCACGGCGTTGGGGAACGAGTCGTACGGTAGACCCGCCACGCCCAGCGACATCGTGCCGAACTTGCGGAACTGGATCAGCAGGTATCGCCCCGTGTGCATCATGGCGAAGTTGCCGCGGAAGAACAGTTGGGCCGTCGCCCCGCCGTAGCCCGAGTCGGTGGCGAACGAGGCGCGGTCGGCCTGCGTCGGCAGCAGCCGGTCGGCGTAGGTCCACTTGTGGATCAGCCGCATCGACTCGGCCCAGCGCGGATCGTCGATCGTGCAGCGCGTCAGCGTCTCGTTGAACTGCGACAGGCCCTTGCTGCGGTGCAGCACATCCAGCGGAATGCCATCGGCGAAGAACACCGTGTTGCGCTGCCCCGGCGGGTTGGCCGCCGCCACGAACGCCTTGCCCCGAGCCTCGAACTCGGCGATGGTCCACTGCGCCGGCGGCAGCGGCTGGCCGTAGCGCTCGAACGTCTCCTTGTTGAACCACAGCAGCGACGCGTTGACGTTGCACGGAAACGCGTACTGTCGACGCTCGCCGTCGGCGTTGACCAGCGACAGCTCCGGCGTCAGTGCCGGCCACGTGCGGTCGAGCCCGAAGCCCATCGCCGCGGCCGTGTCCGTGACGTCCTCCAGTAGACCCATCTCCTGGAACTGCCGCACCATCGAGCCGCTGCCCAGGTCCATGACATCGCCGCCGATGCCCGTGACGCCCTGGATGATCTTCTTCGACACGTCGCTGTTGGCCGCGTCGGTGCGCATTTCCAGCTTGGGAATGTGCACGGTCAACGACAGCACCAGCGCGGTCTTGCGTTCGTCCCAGATCGCCGCCGCCGCGGGGTTGGCGCGGACGATCGTGTCGCGCACGGCCGGGGCGAACCGTCGCTGGCGGAACGACGCCAGCTCCTCCAGGGTGCCGATCGTCTCCGTCGTGTGGTGGCCGTTCTTGATCTGCCAGTCCATGAAAATGCGAATCTGCTCGACCCGCGCCGGATTCAGATCCGTCACCCAGTAAAGCACCGGCACGTCCGTCGGCGGCGTGGGATAAGCCCACCAGGTCGCCATCGAGGCGATCCCCAGCAGCCCGGTGAGAATGGCGAAAAGCACCTTCATCGGAGCGGTCGATCTTACGTCAAACCACGTTCGGTTGCAGCCTACGCCAGAGACAGGTAGTGTGCAACTCTTGCTCAATCTTGGGATACCTCGCCATGCCCCGCGCCTTCAACTCCCCTTGGACCGATTCGCACCTCGACCGTGTCGCCATGCCCATGGGCGGCATCGGCGCCGGCATGATCAGCCTCGAAGGCTCCGGCAAGCTCGGGCAGGTCTCCATCCACCACCGGCCCGAACTCTTCCACGAACCCTACGCCTACGCCGCCCTGTGCATCCGTGGCGACCACCACGCCCGACACGCACGCCTCCTCGAAGGCCCCGTCCCCAACTGGAAAGTCCTCCACCCCTGGGGACCCTTTCACGACGACTCGGGCACCGGCGGCCGCGGTCGCACCTACGGCCTGCCCCGTTTCGCCAAGGCCTCCTTCGACCAGCGTTTCCCCTTCGGCACCGCCACCCTCACCGAACCCGCCTGGCCTATCCGCGCCACCGTCACTGGCTGGAGTCCTTTCACGCCGCCCGACGCCGACGACTCGTCCCTGCCCGTCGCCGCCGTCGAATACACCCTGACCAACACCGGCGACGAGGCGATCGACGCGGTGTTCAGCTTCCACTGCCGCAACCTGACGCACAACGACCCGCGGCACCGTGAGTTTCGCCGCGACGACTTCACCCCGCCGACGGTGGGGCGGATGCCCCAGGGCTTTCGCATGGACGCGGCAGGGTTCGCCGACGCGCCGTGGGCGGCGGGGAGCTTCGCCGTCGAGTGCGACGCTGAGCGTGTTGCAGTGGACCTTGGCTGGTTCCGCGGCGGGTGGTTCGATTCGCAGACGATGGTGTGGCGCGACGTGATGCGGGGTGAGCCGATCGAGCGCGGCCCGCATGACCAGGGCAAACCTTCGCCCGGCGCCAGCCTGTACGTGCCGATGCAGTTGCCCGCCGGGGCGTCGCGCACCATTCGCCTTCGACTGGCGTGGCACGTGCCACTGTCGTCCATCGCGTGCGACCCCAACGCCACGCCGGACCTGCCCGCCGAGGCGCGCTATCGTCCGTGGTACGCCGCACGTTTCGCCTCGCTCGACGATATCGCTGCCCACTGGCGCGATCGCTACGACGATCTGCGCCGCCGGTCACTGGCGTTCGCTGACGCCTTTTTCGACACCACGCTCCCCCCGGAAGTCGTCGAAGCCGTGGCCTGCAACCTGGCCATCCTCAAGTCCCCGACGGTCCTTCGCCAGCACGACGGGCGGTTGTGGGCGTGGGAGGGCTGCTTCGATAGCTGCGGCTGCTGCCACGGCTCCTGCACGCACGTGTGGAACTACGCCCAGGCCCTGCCGCACCTGTTCCCTTCACTCGAACGCTCGCTGCGCGAAACCGAGTTCGAGGTCGCCCAGACTCATGAGGGCGACACCCCGGGGGCGGGGGCGGGGGAACTTCCGGGGGCGGGCCACCAGAGCTTCCGCGTCTCTTTGCCTATCCAGCAGCCCAGCCACACGGGCCACGCTGCCGCAGACGGGCAGCTCGGGGGCATCATCAAGGCCTACCGTGACTGGCGCATCGCCGGCGACCACGCCTGGCTCAAACGACTGTGGCCCCACATCAAGGAAAGCCTGGCTTTCGCCATCGCCCAGTGGGACCCCGACCACACCGGTCTGCCCACCCGCCCCCAGCACAACACCTACGACATCGAGTTCCACGGGCCCAACGGCATGACCGGCTCCTGCTACCTCGCTGCTCTTGCCGCTGCAGTGGCCATGGGCCAGGCGATGGGCGATGTCGATCCGCTCTGGCCCGACCTGCTGCGACGAGGCAAGGCCCGTGTCGCCGCCGAGCTGTTCAACGGCGAGTACCTTATCCAGCGCATCGAGCGCGGCGACAACGTCGTCGGCGACACGCCCGAGGCCCGCGCCCTCTTCGAGCAGGAAGGCCCCAAGTATCAGTACGGCGACGGCTGCCTTTCCGACGGCGTCATCGGCGAGTGGTTCGCCGCGGTCGCCGGCCTGCCGCCGGTCCTCGACGCCGGGATTACTGCGGCGCACCTCGACGCCGTGTTCCGCCACAACTTCCGCACCTCGCTCCACGATCACGCCAACGTGCAGCGCCCGACCTACGCCATGGGCGACGAGGCCGGCCTGCTCCTGTGCTCCTGGCCCCGAGGCGACAAGCTGGCCCTGCCCTTCGTCTATGCCGACGAGGTGTGGACCGGCATCGAGTACCAGGTTGCGTCGCACCTGATGCGCCTCGGCCGCGTCGAAGAGGGCCTGACCATCGTCCGTGCCACACGCCGGCGCTACGACGGCGCAACTCGCAACCCCTTCGACGAGATCGAGTGCGGCCACTGGTACGCCCGCGCCCTGGCGTCCTACGCCTTGCTGCAGGGACTCACCGGCATCCGCTACGACGCCGTCGAGCGCACCCTCCACGTCGCCCCCGCCATCACCGCGCCTTTCCGCTCGTTCCTCTGCACCGACTCGGGCTTCGCCGTCGTCCATGTCGGCGACGACGACGTGCGAGTGGACGTGCGACACGGTAACATCGCCGTCGAGCGGATCGTCCGATCCGGCCTCGACCATGCCTGACCTCATCGACCGACTCGTCAGCAGCCCCGCCTGCATTCCCCAGTGGGAGCTTGCACCCCTGCTGGAGGCGTACCGCCGGCTGGGCTTTTCGCGCTTCGAGGCGTTCACGCACTGGTGCCAGTCGCATATGGACTGGCGCAGGCCGGCGCAGCAGTACCTGGACGTGGCCCGGCCGCTGGGCATGGCGTACACGTCGCTGCACTTGCCCGTGGTGAAAAAGGACGCGCCCGACGCCACGCTCGCCGACGCCGTCGCGGCGGCGCGCTTCGCCGCGGCGCTGGGCGCGGGCGTGGTGCTCTTCAAGGCCGAGGACCGCCCGACCTATATCGACGCCGGTCGCCGGTTCCTCGACGCCATCGATGACGCGGGCATCGCCGTCACCCCCGTGCTGCAGAATCACAAGGGCACGCCGATCACCACGCTCGACGACTTTGGCGAAGTGATCGACGGCATCGGCGACCGCCGGATGAAGGCGCTGCTGGAGGTGGGCCACTTCGCCCGCATCGGCGTCGATTGGCGTCAGGGGTACGACCTGCTGGGTCCCAGCATCGCCCTGGTCCACGTCAACGACATCCGCGACGGCCAGAGCGTGCCCTACGGCACGGGCGAGGTGGACTTCGCCGGCTTGCTGAGGCAACTGCGGCGCGACGCTTACGCCGGCCACATCGTCGTCGAACTCGAACTCGACACCCGTCAGACCGATCCCGACCGCACGCTGCGCGAGCTGGCGGCGGCGATCGAGCACCTGCGCCGCTGCGGCGCCGAGGCGTGAGCCAACATGAGCGATTTCCCCCGCGTGTGCATGGTCGGAGCAGGCAACCTGTCGTCGGCGCGGATTTATCCGTACCTTGGCGCCGCCGGCGCCCGGCTCGTGGGCGTGTGCGACCTCGACGAGGCCAAAGCCGCACGCAACGCCGCGCTCTATGGCGGCCAGGTCTATACCGATCTGGCCGCGATGCTCGACGTGCAGAAGCCCGACGGCGTGATCGTGTGCGTCGGCCCCCGCGCCCACGCCGAGCTGGCGCGGCAGGTGCTGGCCATGGGCTATCCCGTCTATACGGAAAAGCCTCCCGCCATCAGCGCCGCCGACGCCTACGACGTGGTCACTGCAGCGCGCCGCGCCGACCGCCTGTGCATGACCGCCTTCAAGAAACGCTACAACGCCGCCTACACCCGCGCCGCTCAATGGCTGGCCCAGTACCCGCCCGCCGACTGGCTCACCCTGTCGATCGACTACTGCTCGGGGGCGTACAACAACGCCCGGCTCGAACGCACGCTGCTGTTTGATTTCTGCGTCCACGCCATCGATCTGGCGGGCTATCTCTTCGGCGATGCGCAGCAGGTGTTCGCCTTCGCCCGCGAGCAGAGCGGCTACGCCGTGAGCGTGCGCTTTGCCAACGGCGCGGTGGGCACGTTCACTTTCAGCGATGGCCGCGACTTCCGCATCCCCACCGAGGAGGTCGAGATCACCGTGCGCGGCGGGCATTTCATGACGGTCCACAACTCGTCGTCGTGGCGCATCACGCAGGACCGCAAGTGCTGCGAATGGCGCGAGCCGTCCACTTTCACCAGCGGCGGTGACAGCGGGAACGACACCGGCCATCTGGCCGAACTCGTCGCCTTCGTCGCGGCGCTGAAGCAGGGCGACCCGCGCACCCGCAGCGACATCTACGAGAGCTACAAAACCATGGTGCTCTACGAGGCGATCCGCGACTCGGCGGCGACGGGGCAGGTGGTGACAGTGGCGTATCGGCCCGATCCAGCCGTCGCGGGTTGAGGCGACTACTCGACGACGGCGCCGAATCGGCGCGTGCGGCGTGCGTATTCGCGCAAGGCGTCGCGCAGGTGCTCGACACTGAAGTCCGGCCAGCAGACATCGCTGACGTAAAGCTCGGCGTAGCTGATCTGCCACAGCAGATAGTTGCTGATGCGCATTTCGCTGGCGGTGCGGATGAGCAGGTCCGGGTCAGGCAGGCCGGCGGTGTAGAGGTGGTCGGCGATGGTCTGCTCGGTGATATCGGTGGGCTGCAGTTGACCGTCGCGGACCTTGTGGGCGATGGCGGTGACGGCGTCGGTGATCTCGGCGCGGCTGCCGTAGTTGATCGCCAGCGCCAGCGTCAGGCCGGTGTTGCCGCGGGTCTCTTCGGTCGTGCGGTCCAGCTCGTCGAGCACCGGGCCGGGCAGGCCCTCGCGCCGACCGATCTGCACGAAGCGGATGTTGTTGTCCATCATCTCCGCCCGCTCGGCGATGAGGTACTCGACGTACAGGTGCATGAGGAACTCGACTTCCTCGGCGGGCCGCTTCCAGTTCTCCATCGAGAAGCTGTAGAGCGTGAGCACCTCCAGTTCGAGGCGGGCGCACTCGGTGACGATGGCGCGGACGGCCTTGGCGCCCTGCTCGTGCCCGTACATGCGGGGCTTGCCCTGCCGCCGCGCCCAGCGGCCGTTGCCGTCCATGATGACCGCGATGTGGCGCGGCAGCGCCTCGCGCGGCAGGCCAAGGGCAGCGAGCGATGCGGCAGTCTGTTCCGCGCGATCATGTCTGATGTCTGATGTCTGATGTCCGATGTCGCCCATGTCTTTTCTCTTCACATCATCCATCGGGCGTCGTCCATCAGCGCAGCACGACCTGATCGCGCCTCGGGCCGACACTCATCATGACGATCGGCACGCCCACGTGGTTCTCGATGAAGCGGACGTAGTTGCGGGCGTTTTCGGGCAGGTCGGCAAGCGAGCGGCAGTCGGCGATGGGCTCGGACCAGCCGGGGAGGACTTCGTAGAGCAGTTCGACGCGGGCCAGGGCGTTGGGGTCTGCGGGGAAGTGGTCGAGCTTCTTGCCGTCGAGGACGTAGCCGGTGCAGATCTGGAGCTTGTCGAACCCGGTGAGCACGTCCAGGAGCATGAGGGCGATGCCGGTGGCGCCGCTGACGGTGGCGGAGTATTTGACGGCGACGAGGTCGAGCCAGCCGCAACGTCGTGGCCGCCCGGTGGTCGTGCCATACTCGCGTCCGATGTCACGGATGCGTTGGCCGGTGTCGTCGAGGAGTTCGGTGGGCATGGGGCCGCCGCCGACGCGGGTGCTGTAGGCCTTGACGATGCCCAGGACATGGGCGAGCTTCGACGCCGGCACGCCCGCGCCGGTGCCCACGCCCAGCGACGAGCAGTTGCTGCTGGTGACGAACGGGTATGTGCCGTGGTCGATGTCCAGGAGCGTGGCGTTGGCGCCTTCGAAGAGGATGCGCTGCTGTTGACCCAGGGCGTCGTGGAGCAGTGCGGTGGTGTCGCAGATGTGCTGGGCGAGCTTGCGACCGTAGTCGGCGAACTCGTCGGCGAGCTGGTCGGCATTAAACTGGCCGAACGGCTCGCCGCAGCCCTGGGCCAGTGCAGCGAGCATCTTGTTCTTGACGAAGACGATGTGCTTGAGCTTGTAGCGCAGGGCGTCGGGATCGAGCAGGTCGCCGACGCGGACGGCGGTGGAGCGCAGGGCCTTGTCGGCGTAGCAGGGCCCGATGCCGCGGCCGGTCGTGCCGATCTTGCTGGCGTCGCCGCGGGCCTGGCCCAGGGCGCGGTCCATGAGGTGGTCCTGCAGCTTGTGGTAGGGCAGGACGACGTGGGCGCGGTCGCTGATGCGCAGGTTGGCTTCGATGGCGATGCCGCGCGTGCGCAGGTCGTCGATTTCCGACAGGAGCACGGCCGGATCGACGACGACGCCGTTACCCAGGACGTTGAGTTTGTCGGGAAAGAGGATGCCCGAGGGGATCAGGTGCAGGGCGTAGCGCTGGTCGCCGACCTGGACGCTGTGGCCGGCGTTAGCGCCGCCGTTGTAGCGGACGACCAGGTCGAAATCGGGTGTGAGCAGATCGACGACCTTGCCCTTACCTTCGTCGCCCCACTGCAGGCCGACGATGGCGACGGCCTCGCCGCCGTGCAGGCCCAGGTGGTCGGCGAGTCGGTTGCCCGCGCCCGCCGCGGGGGCCTTGGCCGTCTGCGTGTCGTTCATCTGCTGTGTCTGTGTCATCGAGTCCCTCGCACGGGCCGCTGGCCCACAAACCGGCGATTGTAGCAGACGCCGTATGTATAGCCGCGACCACGGGTCGCGACGGCGCACATCATGCTCGATGCCATGGCGCGCCGATCTATAATTGGCGGGGATGGGCGATCGAGGGGTCCTGTCACTGACTGGGCTGCATGGGAACGGATCACGACAAGCCGCTGCCGATCGATGAGATCGAGATGGTCGCACTGGACCTGGACGGGACGCTGCTGCGCAGCGACGGGAAGGTCAGCGACGCGACGGCGCAGGCGATCCGCGCGGCCGTGGACGCGGGCAAGAAGGTGGTGCTGGCGACGGCCCGGCCGCCGCGCGGCGTCGCGCCGCTGTGCCGCCGACTCGGACTCACCGCCCTGCAGATCAACCACAACGGCGCCCTCATCTACGACCCGGTCCAGGCCCAGCCCGTGTTCCACCTGCCGATCCCCGGCCCGCTGGCCAGGCAGGTCATTGACGTCGCCCGCCGGCACGACCGCACCATCTCCATCGGGGTCGAAGTCATCGACCGCTTCTACACCGACCGCATGGACACGCAACTCGGCGCCGAGCAGTCGCTGGACCTGTCCAACGCCGACGTGTCGCACCTGGACCAGGCGCTGCAGAGCGAGGTCACCAAGGTCATGATGATCGGTGAGGCAGGCAACCTCGGGGCGATCCAGGACGAGTTGGGCATTCGTGGCAAGGGCCGGGTGGGCTTTGCGTTCAGCCACATGCGGCTGCTGCAGGTGGTCCACGCCAAGGCGAGCAAGGCCGATGCTCTGTCGCGGCTGGCGGATCACTACAAGCTCAATCCGTCGCAGGTGATGGCGATCGGCGACGCGCCCAACGACCTGCCCATGATCCGCTGGGCCGGGCTGGGCGTGGCGGTCGCCAACGCCTGGGACACCGTCAAGGCCGCCGCCCGCATCGTCGTGCCCAGCAACGACGAGGACGGCGTCGCCCACGCCATCCGCCGCCACCTCCTCAACGCCTAGTCCGATCCGCTATACTGGCTGTGTTTGACCTGCTTACGGCGGCCGATGCCCGCCCGAACCTCTACCAAGGATTCCTGCCATGCTCATGACCACCAAGCCCATGTTCGACCTCGCCTACGACGGCGGCTTCGGCATCGGGGCATTCAATGTGAACAACATGGAGATCGTGCAGGCGATTATCGAGGCCTGCGCCGCTGAGAAAAGCCCCTGCATCCTGCAGATCTCCAAGGGCGCCCGCAAGTACGCCAACATGCGGTTCCTGAAACATCTCATTGACGCAGCGGTGGAGGAATTTCCGGGGGTCCCCGTCGCCATTCATCTGGACCACGGCGACACAGTGGACCTGGTCAAGACCTGCATCAACGACGGGTTCACCAGCGTGATGATCGACGGGTCGCACCACCCCTACGAAGAGAACATCCACCTGACCGCCGAGGCGGTGAAGGTGGCCCACGCCGCGGGCGTCGTCGTCGAGGCAGAACTGGGCATGCTCGGCGGCATCGAGGAGGACGTCGTGGGCATGGACGCGCACGAGTACGAGAAGAACGTCGAGAAGTTCCTGACCGACCCCGAGCAGGCTAAGGACTTCTACAGCCGCACCAAGATCGACAGTCTGGCGGTGGCCATCGGCACGTCGCACGGGGCGTTCAAGTTCAAGCACGAGGCCAAGCTCGCGTTCGACCGCATCGAGGCGATCATGAAGACCTGCCCCGGCCTGCCGCTGGTGATGCACGGCTCGTCGAGCGTGCCGCAGGAGTTCATCGACCTGGTCAACAAGTACGGCGGGAATATGCCCAACGCCAAGGGCGTGCCCGAAGACCAGATCGCCATGGCGGTGCGCAAGTACGGCGTGTGCAAGGTGAACATCGACACCGACCTGCGCCTGGCGATGACGGCGAAGATCCGCGAAGTGTTCGCCACCAAGCCCGCCGAGTTCGACCCCCGGAATTACCTGGGGCCGGCGCGTGCGGCGATCATCGACATGGTGAAGCGCAAGCTGCACATGCTCAACAGCGCCGGCAAGGCCGATGCCGTCATCGCGCACTGGAAGAAGCAGGGCGAGCCGCTGCCGAGCTACTACGCCGCCGCGGTGGCGTGAAATCGGCCTGTCCCGCCTGACCGCCGGAGGGTGGCCGGACGATGACAGACAGATCGTCCGGGCGAGCTGTCGCGCGTTTGCTCCGCGGGGCGATATCCCCGACAATCCACGCCCCCACCCGCCTGCGGATCGCAGGTTGTTCCTGGAGCCTGTTCCTTGCTTCGTCACCACGATTACACGCGCAAGCGTCTGAAGCAGTTGGCCGACCGTCTGGAGCGCCGGATTTACCCGCACGTGCAGCCGCTGGACGAGCTGCTGGTCGCCGGGCCGATCCCGCAGCGCATCGGCCGCGACGAGGCGATGAAACTGTCCTACGCGCCGGCGAAGCTGGGGATGCAGCTTGGCCCGCAGTGGAGCACGTTCTGGTTCAAGTGCAGCGCGACGATCCCCGCGTCGTGGGCGGGGCATAAGGTCGAGCTGCTGTGGAAGACATGGTCGGAGAACACGCTCTGGCTCGACGGCCGCGCGGTGCAGGGGCTCAACTACGACCACCACCAGCGCCGGCCAGACGCCGAGCTGCTACGCCAGGCTAAGGGCGGTGAAACGCTCTCATTCGAGATCGAGACGGCGTGCAACTGCCTCTTCGGCGCCCGCACGGACGGCCAGCCCTTCGCGCAGGTCGAGCCGTTCGTGATCGACCAGGCTCAGATCGCCTGCTTCGACGAGCTGGCGTGGCGGCTGCATTTCGACTTCGCCGTGCTGCAGCAGTTGGAAGCGTCGCTGGCCAACGACTCGGGCAGCCCCGATCGCACGTTCGCCGGCGAAATCCTCTTCACGCTCAACCAGATCGCCAACGAAATCGACGAGGACGATCGCAGCACGTGGCAGGCGGCGATCGACCGGATGCAGGCGCTCTACGCTCGTCACAACGGCGACTGCGTGCACGAACTGTCGGCGATCGGGCATGCTCACATCGACACGGCATGGCTGTGGCCTCTGGCCGAGACCACCCGCAAGTGCCAGCGCACCTTCAGCACCGCGCTTCGCTACATGGCCGACTACCCCGAGTACCGCTTCAGTTGCTCGCAGGCTTACCAATACGAGACGATTCGAGGTCACGATCCGGGCCTGTACGCCGGCATCGAGGCGGCGGTGAAGCGAGGCCAGTGGGTCCCCGTCGGCGGTACATGGATCGAGCCGGACTGCAACATCCCCAGCGGCGAATCGCTCTGCCGCCAGTTCCTCTACGGCCAGCGCTTCTTCGAGAAGGCGTTCGGCCGACGCTGCAACGAGTTCTGGAATCCCGACGTCTTCGGCTACAACGGGCAGCTGCCCCAGATCATGCGCGAGGCCGGCATCCGCCGCTTCCTCACCCAGAAGCT
This sequence comes from uncultured Phycisphaeraceae bacterium, assembly GCA_964518335.1. Taxonomy (GTDB): domain Bacteria; phylum Planctomycetota; class Phycisphaerae; order Phycisphaerales; family Phycisphaeraceae; genus CAZFDT01. The sequence continues at coordinate 13,284 of CAZFDT010000024.1, read as the reverse complement.
GAGCTGGAACTGGTTCAACAAGCCGCACTACCACACGTTCACCTGGCGGGGCATCGACGGCAGCGACGTGCTGGCTCACTTCCCCCCGGCCGACACCTACAACGCCAACTGCGACCCCGCCGAGCTGCGCCTGCACGCGGCCAACTACAAGGACGCCGACCGCTCGCGCCACGCCATGCTGCTGTTCGGGCACGGCGACGGCGGCGGCGGGCCCACCAGGCGCATGCTCGAATACCTCCGCCGCGCCGCCGACCTGCAGGGACTGCCCCGCACGAAACAGCGCAGCAGCGATGAGTTCTTCGCCCTCCTCGAAAAAGACGTCAAGACCCCGCTGACCATCCTCGGCGAACTCTACTTCGAGCTGCACCGCGGCACATACACCACCCAGGCCCTGGTCAAGCGCAACAACCGCAAGGCCGAGGTGCTGCTCCACGACATCGAGTTCCTGTCGGCGATCGCCTGTCGCCTGGGCAAGCTCGATTACGACCATGCCGCCATCGACCGGATGTGGAAGACGCTGCTGCTCAACCAGTTCCACGACATTCTGCCGGGCAGCTCGATCACGCTGGTGTACGAGGACTCGGCGCGACAGTTCAAGGAGCTGTTCGCCGCGGGCGATCCGTTGCGCAGCAAGGCCGCCAACGCATGGGTCGGCGGCGCTTCGACCAGCACGCCCATCAACACCACCGGCGTCTGCCGCGCCGAGGTCGCCGTCGCGCCCGACGGCAAGCTCGCCTTCGTCGAGGCCCCGCCCTGCGGCATCGGCGCCGTCACCGCCGCACCCGACCGCGCCGCCATCAGCGACACTGGCGACCGCATCGTCCTCGAAAACGCCCGCCTCCGCGCCACGCTCTCGGCCGGCGGCGACCTGCTCGAACTCTTCGACAAGCTCAACCAGCGCCAAGCGCTCACCGCGGCGGGCAACGTGCTGGAACTCTACGACGACCAGCCCACCAACTGGGAGGCGTGGGACGTCGATCCCTCCCATCTGGAGACAGGCAAGCCCTGCCCCGGCGCCGACTCGTTCGAGATCACCAGTCGCGACGCGCTGCGCGCCGAGGTGCTCTTCACGCGCAAGGTGGGCAAGGCCAGCTCACTGTCCCAGCGCGTCAGGCTGGACGCCGGCAGCGCCCGCCTGGAGTTTCACACCGAGGCCGACTGGCGCGAAAGCCGCAAGTTCCTCAAGGTCGCTTTCCCCGTCAACGCCCAGGCGATGAACGCCACGTACGAGATGCAATTCGGCGTCGCCGAGCGGCCCACGCACACCAACAGCAGCTTCGACCTGGCCAGGTACGAAGTGCCCGGCCATCGCTGGGTGGACCTGTCCGAGCACGGCTACGGCGTGGCGCTGCTGACCGACTGCAAGTACGGCTACAGCACGCAAGGCAACGTCCTGCACATCAGCCTGCTCCGCGCCACCAAGAGCCCCGACCCCCAGGCCGACATGGGCCAGCACCGCTTTAGCTACGCGATTTATCCCCACGCCGGCACCTGGCAGCAGGGTGGCGTCGTCGCGCAAGGTCTGACCTTCAACACCCCGCTGGCGTGGACCGCCGGCAACGCCAAGCCGATCAGCTATCTCAGCGTCGATACGCCCAACCTCATCATCGACACGGTCAAGAAGGCCGAAGACAGCGCCGCCCTGATCGTGCGGCTTTACGAATGTCACGGCTCGCGCGGCAAGGCGACGCTCAAGCTGGGCCTGCCCTTTAAGAAGGCTGCTCGCTGCAACATCCTCGAAGACGACGGCGAGGCTCTGCCCGTCAAAGACGGCGCGGTTGAAGTGACGTACGCGCCGTACAAGATCATCTCGATCAAGCTCGCCTGACACCAATCCGTCGCCTCCGGCTGGCTGGTATCATGGCGTCGTCACCTCACGGGAGTCTGGCACATGGCATTGGGAACACGTGCGGGTCGCATCGGAGGCGCCGTCATCGGTGGCGTGCTCATGGTGGCGGCGGTAGTGTCGGTGGCGATGTTCGATTGGCAGACCGAGGCGGCGGCGCCTCCGCCGCCGATTCGCCCGGTCAAGTCGATGGTGATCGACCTGGGCCAGGTGACGACGGGCCGGCAATACCCCGGCCGGGTGCGCGCCACCGAGCAGGTGACGCTGGCGTTTCAGGTCAACGGGCAGATCATCGAGCTGCCGGTGCGCAACGGGCAGCAGGTCAAGCGCGGCGACCTGTTGGCGCGGCTGGACCCGCGCGACTACCAGAATGCGCTGGACGCCAAGCAGGCGCAGCTCACCAAGGCCGCGTCGGACCTGGAGAAGCTGGAGAAGCTGCTGGCGGTCGGCGCCGCCACGCAACGCGAGGTCTCCGACGCCAAGGCGGCCAACGACGTCGCCCGCGCCGACGTCGAGATCGCCCGCAAGGCGCTGGACGACACGCGGATGCTGGCGCCGTTCGACGGCACGATCGCCAACACGCTGGTGGACAACTTCCAGAACGTGCAGGCCAAGCAGGACATCGTGAGCCTGCAGGACGTGACGGGCGTGACGATCGAGGTGGGCGTGCCGGAGCAGCGTGTCATTGTGGCCCAGCGTGGCCGGGAAAGCGAGCGGTTCCGGTTCGTGGCGGTGTTTGACTTTCTGCCGGGGCAGGAGTTCGACGTGACACTGCGTGAGATCACGACCGAGGCCGATCCGGTCACGCAGTCGTACCTGGCGACGTTCGAGATGCCCGCGCCCGAGGATGCGACGATCCTGCCGGGCATGACGGCGAGCATCCTGGAGTACCTGCTACCGGCGGCAGCGGCCGACGACCCGGACGCGGGCTTTGCCATCCCGCTCAGCGCCGCGGCCATCGACGGGCACGGGCAGTACCACGTGTGGCGGCTGTCGGGTGGCGAGGGCGGGCTGTTCGCCGCCCACCGCGTCGATGTGACCGTGGGGCCGATGACCGGCAATCTGGTGGTGGTCAAGCAGGGGCTTGCGGCGGGTGACCGCATCGCCACCGCGGGGGTGCATCTGTTGTCGGAAGGCCAGCAGGTACGGCTGTACGTGCCCAAGGCCGAGGCCCGCCTCGGTGGGGAGGCGGCCGCGCCATGAACATCGCCGAAGCCGCGATACGGGCCAAGACGTTCACGCTGGTGCTCACCGTGATGAGCGTGCTGGGCGGGCTGTACGCCTACACGAAGCTGGGGCGCCTGGAGGACCCCGAGTTCACGGTGAAAAACGCGCAGGTCGTCACCGACTATCCCGGTGCGTCGGCGGCAGAGGTGGCCGAGGAAGTCACCGACGTGCTGGAGACAGCCATCCAGCAGATGGGTCAACTCAAGGAGATCACCAGCACGAGCCTGCCGGGGCGATCGATCATCCTCGTGGAGATGGAGGACAAGTACGACCGCGCCTCGCTGCCGCAGGTGTGGGACGAATTGCGGCGCAAGGTCAATGATGCGCGGGGCCAACTGCCCCCGGGCGCGTCGGAGCCGCTGGTCAACGACGATTACGGCGACGTGTACGGCGTGTTCTACGCGGTGTACGGCGACGGGTTCACCTATGCCGACCTCAAGCAGCACGCGGACATGCTTCGCCGCGAACTGCTGCTGTGCACCGACGTGGCCAAGATCAGCTTCTGGGGCGAGTTGCCCGAGGTGGTGTACGTCGAGCTGTCGCGGGCGCGGCTGACGCAGCTTGGCCTGTCGCCCGAGCAGGTGTTCTCGGCCCTGTCGGGGCAGAACCTGGTGGTCAACGCCGGCAACGTCACCGTCGATACGCAGTACGTGCGCATCGATCCGACCGGTGGTATCCGCACCATCGAGGACATCGGCAACACACTCGTGCTCACCGGCGACGCCAGCCAGCCCAAGCTGTACCTGCGCGACATCGCCACCATCACCCGCGGCTACGCCGACCCGCCGCAGACGATCATGCGCTACAACGGCCGCCCGGCGATCGGGCTGGGCATCTCCACCAAGATCGGTGGCAACGTCGTCACCATGGGCCAGTCCGTGGATAACCGGCTGCGTCAGCTCGTCGCCGACACGCCCATCGGCATCGAGGTCGGCGTCATCTCCCACCAGTCCGAAAGCGTCACCACCTCCATTAACGGCTTCGTCGTCAGCCTCATCGAGGCCATCGCCATCGTCGTCGGCGTCCTCATGCTCGCCATGGGCCTGCGCAGCGGACTGCTCATCGGCTTCATCCTCCTGCAGACTGTCACCGTCACATTCATCGTCATGCTGATGAACGGCGTCATGCTCGAGCGCATCAGCCTCGGCGCGCTCATCATCGCCCTGGGCATGCTCGTGGACAACGCCATCGTCGTGGTCGAGGGCGTCCTCGTCGGCATGCAGAAGGGCGAGTCGCCCACCAAGGCCGCCGCCGACATCGTCAAGCAGACGATCTGGCCTCTGATGGGCGCGACGATCGTCGCCATTCTGGCTTTCGCGGCGATCGGGGCGTCGCAGGACTCCACCGGCGAGTTCTGCCGCTCGCTCTACCAGGTCATCCTCTACTCGCTGCTGGCCAGTTGGGTGCTGGCGATCACCGTCACGCCGCTGCTGGGCGTGATGACGCTGAAGGTCAAGCCCACTGCAGCGGGCGAAGCGGCTCCCGACCCGTACGGCGGGCTGCTCTTCCGCGGCTACCGCGCGTTCCTCGAAGCCTCACTCCGCTGGCGGTGGACCACCATCATCATCCTCGCCGTGATGCTGGTGCTGGCGATTGTCGGCTTCGGCCGCGTCGACAAGAGCTTCTTCCCCGAGTCCACCCGGCCGCAGTTCATGGTCCACTGCTGGTTCCCCCAGGGCTCGCACATCGACGCCACCTCCGCCGCCGTCGCCGCGCTCGAAAACGCCATCAGTGACTATGACGGCGTCGCCGGTGTGAGCACCTTCGTCGGCCGCGGCGCCCTGCGCTTCATCCTCACGTACACGCCGGAGAATCCCAACGCCGGCTACGCCCTGCTCCTGGTGGACGTGGATGACGTGGCCAAAATGGACGACCTCATCGAGCAGGTCGAGACCTATGCCCGCGACCACGTGCTCGATGCGCAGGTCTTCGGCCGCAAGTTCGTGCTCGGGCCCGGCGAGGCGCAGAAGATCCACGCGCGCTTCCGTGGGCCCGACGCCGACGTGCTGCGCGACCTGTCGCAGCAGGCGCGGCAGCTGATGCGCGCTCAGCCGTACCTGCGGGATGTCGTCGATGACTGGCGCGACCGCGTGCCGGTGGCCCGGCCGATCGTCGCCGACACCGCCGCGCGCAACGCCGGCGTCACCCGCGCCCAGGTCGCCGCGGCCACGAGCTACGCCTTCGGCGGCATGCAGGTGGGCGTGTACCGCGAGGCCGATGATCTCTTGCCCATCATCGCCCGCGCCCCGCTGGCCGAAAGCCGCGACGTCGCCAATCTCATCGACGCACCGATCTACAGCCCCGTCGCCGGCCGCGCCGTGCCGCTGCGCCAGGTCGTGCGCGACGTGGCCACCGTTTCGGAAGACCAGCAGGTGCAGCGCCGCTATCGCCTGCCGACCATCACCGTCAAGTGCGACCCCATCGCCGGTATCACGGCAGTGCAAGCCCTCGATGAACTGCGCCCTCTGGTCGAGGCCATCCCCATTCCCGCGGGCTACAGCCTCGAATGGGGCGGCGAATACGAGGACTCCGGCAAGGCCCAGGCCGGACTCATGGCCAAAATCCCGCCCATCCTCATCCTCATGGTCCTCATCGTCATCGGTCTCTTCAATTCCCTCCGCCAGCCCCTGATCATTTTCCTCACCGTGCCCTTGGCCGTCATCGGCGTCACCACCGGCCTGCTCATGTTCGACCAGCCCTTCGGCTTCATGGCCTTGCTGGGATTCCTCAGTCTCGCCGGCATGCAGATCAAGAACGCCATCGTCCTCATCGATGAAATCAAGCTCCAGATCGGCACGGGCAAAGACGCCTACCTCGCCCTCGTCGAGTCCGGCGTCAGCCGCGTTCGACCCGTCTCCATGGCCGCCCTCACCACCGTCCTGGGCATGATCCCCCTCCTGCCCGACGTCTTCTTCGCCGCCATGGCCGTCACCATCATGGTCGGCCTGACCTTCGCCACGGTGCTCACCCTGATCGTCATCCCTGTTCTTTACGCCCTGATCTACCGCATCCCCACCCCAGCCCGGCGGTGACAATCTCGGGTCAAGCACTCGCGGCAAGTCCCGCAAAAACCCGAGCTCAGCACGAAGCGCCACGGCCATGGCGCCGCGCGCTGCGTCATCATCCCGACGGCAGGGCGGTGCCTTCGGTGGGGAGGGTGGACAGGCCCAGGGCGTCGTTGGGCACGTCGAAGAGGGAGGGGGAGATGATGGCTCCTTCTTCGATGACGAGGGAGAGGGCGGTGGTGACGGTGTCGGCTTTGTAGTGGGACTTGGGGCCGAGGGTGAGGCGGAGGCCGGCGCGGACTTCCTTGGCGTCGATGGTTCCTTCGTTGGTGATGCCGGCGTGTGCTTCGACGAGCTTGGCGCCGATGCGGCCTTTCTTTTTGACGTGGATGTGGCCGCAGGTGCGGACTTCGGTGACGAGCTTGAGAGTCTCGACGACGATGTCGTTGACGATGACGGGTTTGTAGCAGCCTGGGCAGGAGGTGGACTGGGCGCGACCGCCGACATCGAAACGATGCCGGCAGTGGTAACACTGGACCGTGCGTGGGCCGGTGTATCGCGCCATGGTGCTCCGGTGAGGCGAACGCGGGCGCTCGTGCAACGCGCGTCGCGCGCGACGGGGTCGCGGCGGCGTGGGGCGTTGCCGGACGATCGTGATCACTTCTTCGGAGGCTGGGGCGCGCCGGGCGTGGTGGGCGCGGGGCCGGCGCCGGTGGTCATGCCGCGCTGCTGGGCGGCGTCGGGGCCGACGGCAACCTGGCCGTAGAGGGCGGCGCCTTCGGCCATGACCATTTTGGCGGCGACGATGTCGCCCTTGACGCGGCCGCCGTTGTTGAGGGCGACGCGGTCCTTGGCGCTGATGTTGCCTTCGATCGTGCCGTCCACGCTGACGGAGCCGGCCTCGACGTTGGCCTTGCACATGGCGTTGTTGGCGACGCGCAGCTCGCCGGGGCCGGTGATTTCGCCGTCGAACTTGCCGTTGACCTTGGCGCCTTTCTGAAAGCGCATCTTGCCTTCGATGTGGGTGTCGGCGCCGATGATGGTGAGTTCGCCGCCTTCGAGGTCTGCCATGGTGAGACTCCTTGAAACAGGGGTGGTGGATGCTGCGCCGCACGTCGGGCGCGTTGGAGGAGTGTAAGCGAGGGTGGGGCCGGCGTCACGGAGTGCGGGCGCGTAAAGAGGCCCACGCTCGGGGGACAAGCGTGGGCCTTGTGGCTGAGGCGGGCAGGGCGCCAGGTCGGGCACGATTCTGGGTCCCGACCGCCTCGAGGAAGAAGCCGCCGACGGCGCCTGTCGTCCTGGGCGCTTGGACCGGTCCGCCGGCGGCGGGTCGGACGGCGTGCGCTAACACACCTCCGAAGGTTTGGGCCCGCCCTCACGCAGGCACGGACCTGCACGGTCGGTGCGCTCGTCGGCGTCATGGGCCAGCCGCTCGCGCTCGTCGGTGGCGTCGGCGGCCTTGCGGTGCGATCGGCGGGGCTGGGCCGGGGTTTCGGCTTTGCCCTCCGGCTTGCCCTTCGGCTTGCCCTTGGACAACTGCGCCGCCATGCGCCCCTCCACCGTTCGTACGTGCTTCATCACATCACGCGTGGTCATGACTGTCTCCTGATTCGCGCCCCTGGGTCGCCCCGCTCCCGCACGTCACGGATCGCGGGAGCGGGGCCCATCACCCATCAAGGGGTTGTGTCAATCGAGCTTGTCCTCGATCTTGTCGCCGACGTCCTCGATCTCGTCACCGACGTCGTCGGCGGCGTCCTTGATCTTGTCGCCGGCCTTGTCGAGCTGACGCCCGACGTCTTCGCCGGCGTCCTCGGCGTCGCCGTCGCAGCCGGTAAGGCCCGCGCCGCCAAGGGTCAGCGCCGCGACGCCCATGAAGGTCCAGAGCCAATGCTTACGGGTATCCATGAGGCTTCCTTTCGTTTGCTCACGTGGGTGTATGGGGTGACTCGTCATCTGTCGGTGTGGGTCACAGCGCCCGCGGGGGCCGGCCGCGCACCAAACCGAGGATGAGTGAGATCACGAACAACACCAGGAACAGGAAGAACAGCACCTGCGCGATCGACACGGCCGCGCCGGCGACGCCGCCGAACCCGAAAATAGCCGCGATGATCGCCACGACGAAGAAGACCAGTGCCCAATACAGCATGACATTTCCTTTCTCGCGGTCCGACTGTCGCCCGGTCGTTTGGAGTTCGGACCAGCCATCTCCAACGACCACGCTGCTTACGGTAGAGGCCGCAAATGAACGACCGCTAAAGGGGTGATGAAGATGAGTTCATCCGCGGCCACGGCTTCTGCGGGCCAGTTTCGCGACCCTTCCGGGCAGCATCGGGGCCCTTTTCGTGGCCCTTTCCGTGGCCCTGTCCGGGGTCCTTCCGGGGGCGGGGGTGGGGGGATAGACTGGGGGGATGTTTGAGATCAGCGTGACGAGCACGTTCGCCGCAGCACATGCGATCCGACTGCAGGACGGGTCGCGTGAGCCGTTGCATGGGCACAACTGGACGGTGACGGTGACGGTCGAGCGCGACGCATTGGATGAGATCGAAACGGTGATGGACTTTCACGCGCTGGAGCGTCTGGTCGAGACCGTGATCGGGCCGTGGCGGAACGCGAGCCTGGAGTCGTGCGTCCCGTTTGCCGGCGCGACCGGCCGCAACAGCACGGCCGAGTCGGTGGCCCATCACATCGGGACGACGGTCGCGCTGCAGTTACCCGAGGGCGTGCGGCTGCTGCGCGTGAGCGTGACCGAGGCGCCGGGGTGCGTGGCGACGTGGCGGCCGGGTTGAGGCGTCAGCCCGACAGGCCGACGGCGGCTCGGGCGCGGGCCAGCACGCCACGGACCACGGCACGGGCGGCGTCGGCGCCCTGGGCGAGCACGCGGTCGATGTGGCTCGGGTCGGCCATCAGCTCGGCGCGCCTCTTCCGCGCCGGGCCGAAGTGATCGAGGATCAGCTCCAGCAGCGCCTGCTTGGCCTGCCCGTAGCCCATGCCGCCGGCCCGGTAGCGCTGGGCAAGTGCAACTGTCCGCTCGTCGTCGGCGCCGGCAATGCCCCGGAAAATCTGGAACGTCGCGTCCTTCTCCGGATCCTTGGCCCCCTCCACCGGCGTCGAGTCGCTGACGATCTTCATCACCCGCTTGCGCAGCGCCTTCTCCTCCATGAACGGGTCGATCGTGTTGTCGTAGCTCTTGCTCATCTTCTGCCCGTCCACCCCCGGAAGGATGGCGGCATCGGAGCGCAGACGAAGCTCGGGCAGCTTGAACACCGACCCATACGCACGGTTGAACGCCTCGGCGATGTCGCGCGTGATCTCCACGTGCTGCTGCTGGTCCTGACCCACCGGCACGAAGTCGGGATCGACGCTGAGAATGTCGGCCGCCTGCAGCACCGGATAGGTGAACAGCCCGACCGACGCCGCCAAACCCTTGGCGACCTTGTCCTTGTAGCTGGTGGCCTTGTCCATCATGCTCTTGGGACAGACGCACCCCAGCAGCCACGCCAGCTCCGTCACCTCCGGCACGTCGTGCTGCAGGTAGATGTGACACTTGCTCGGGTCGAGCCCGAAGGCGATGTAGTCGATCACCACCTGGCGGATGTTGCGGCGAAGCTCGTCGGGGTCGCGCACGCTCGTCAGCGCATGGTACGAGGCCACGAAAATGAACATCTCGTGGTCGTGCTGCATGTCCACGAACTGACGGATCGCTCCGGCATAGTTGCCCAGGTGCAGTTGACCCGACGGCTGAATCCCTGAAAGCACGCGTTTCATGGTCGAAATCGCTCCCATGCAGTTGAAAAAACAGCAGCCACCGTGTTGCGGAGGGGATCGGGTCAGGCGCCGGTGCGCCAACGACGGAGGCGGGAGCGATGGCTCAGGGTCATCATCGGGACATCCTAGATATCGGCAGGGGGGTGTCAACACCGCCAACCCCCGGAAAGGGGGTACATTCCGGCCCCGCGTGGGGGAAGCATTGCCGCTCAACCAACTCAACTTGTTGCCGCACACAACAAGTTGCACGATCCGACCCTCAAGTTGCCGCGCCCGACCCCCTCCCGCAGGCTCGCAAGTGGGGTTCATGTCAACTCGATCATCACCACGTAGAGCAAGTTGCCGGTTTTGATGATCGAGTTGCCGCGCTCGACCCCTCCCGCAGCCTCCTAGGCGGGATTCGGGTCAACTTGCCCATCACGGCGTAGGGCAAGTTGCAGGTTCCGAGGGGCAAGTTGGCACCGAACACCCCGGCTCGACGCCCGTGTGTCGCCAAAGCATCCGCACTTCATCCGCACGACCCTAACAGCCGTTCTGGTCCGCCGTGGTACCCGCTCACATGTCAAAGAGCGCCCGGCCCCGGCGTCGCCGCCGGACCCGATCATAACACGAACATCATACCGCGCCGCCGCCGCCGATCAAGCCCTCCTCGACGCCGATTTGCACCCCGCGTCGCCGCCGGCGTCGTCCCTGGCGATCGCCATGGCCCCGCAGCCCCCGGCTCCGTCAGGGGTCGCCACGCAGCCACCCCCCACTTCCGGCGCGCCTACTTTTGATCAGGACTTGGCAGATGTCCCCGCGCCGCGTACGGGTGTCCCTGCGCCGCGGAGGGACACCTCCGCGCCCCGGAAGCATCCCCGCACAACCCCAAACCCGCCCCCCGCGGCCTGCATTCATCCGCGCGGACACACAAACCATCGTCGCACGGCTCGACACGGTTCGTACCCGATGCCCAAGGAGCCGCGCAACACCCGCAGCCGCTCGCGCATCGGGTCGAGAAGCTTCATGCCGCCATTCTGCCTTTCTCACTCCGTTCGGCTCAGGCAAATCCCAACAAAATGAGGCGAATATGCCACTCGGACCCCGCCAACGCCTTGACAGCACCTGCTGAGGCGTGGGATGATTATGCAGAATTGATTCTGTATAATCACTGTTAGACGCCAGCAGCTACGGGAGATGGCATGGCAAGATCACAACTCCGAAAACGCGCGGAAAACCCAAACCCCGCCTTTAGCGCCAAGTTCGAAGGCGCACTTAAAGATTTCTCCGCCAGCTTGCTGAAAAGTGACGCTTTCGAGCATGCTCTAACTAAAGGGGAACAGCGAGAACTGCCCGTTCAAAGCTTTTTCAAAGAGCATCTTCCGGCAGGCTATCGCGTCGTGTCTGGGGAAGTGATCGACAGGAGGGATAATCATAGCCCACAACTTGATGTGATGATTTATGATGGCGATAGAAATTTTGCCATTTATTCTGAATCAGCGTCAATCCTTCCTGCGGAGGCCTTACTTGCGAGCGTAGAAGTCAAATCTAAACTCACGCTGGATGAGGTCCGGAAGTCACTTCGCGCCGCACAGAAGCTTTATAAGCTTCGCCCGTTCGGTATCGCTCCCACGCGCGAAAAGAAGGGTGGTAAGGATGCGAAGTTCAAGTGCCGGTATTTTCACACGGTGTTCGCGTACGACACTGATATCGCAGAAAAAGATTGGATGCAATCAGAGTTCACACGAATGCTGAATGTGGCTGCTGACGAGCGAATTGATGCCACTTTAGTTGATCGCGTCTACGTTGCGAGGCGGGGCTTGCTGAACATACCGCATGACCATGGAATGGCGGAGGAAGGTGATGATGGTCGAGGCCTTCTAAACTATTACATGCACGTGTTAAATTTTCTTGTTCGAGAGAACAGACGTAGAGAGCCTGTGGACTACATTGAGTATGCCGGTCGAATGACGAAGGGTTGGAAGAAACTTAAGCGATAGTAGATGGCGTCTAACCACCGTCTATGAAGTCGAGGATGTCAAGGGGTCGGGGGTGGATCGATAGGGTTTTTCCTTTCTTGTCTTTCAGTCCAGGTCAGGCGCGTGTTCTTAAACCTCTATCCGCCCCCGGAGGTGGTGTTCCTCGACACGTTGGAACGCGTCTTGGACGCGGCAGGTCGAGGGGCCCCAATTCACTGTGCAGACCCCTTCCGGGGGTGTTGACCGGTCCCATTCCGCTGCCGAAGCTTGCCCCTGGACGTGGCGTTGCAGTTGGGCTGCTCCGCCCGGCTCAGTTGGTTAGCTGGGTTGTCCGGCCCACACATGGTCACGTCGCCTCCCCCGGAAGTTCCCCCGCAAGTCGTTCCCGGAAAGGAACTGAACACGATGCACGGACAGTCATCCGGCCGCGATGCCTTGAATACTTCCGGGGGTTGAATTTGCCCAGGTCCAGTGCGAGAATACGCATGTCGAGTCTCCTGTGTGGTGAGGGATGCTTCATGATTCGCCGCGTGCGAACACGATTGGGACGCCCTACAAGGGTAAGCCCGCCAAACACCCCACGACCCGCACAGGCGACTCGACTTCATAGTTTCCGTTGCAGTTGACCCGCGACGCACGCGGCCGGTGGGGTATACTGGGATATGTGCGTCCTGCCCCGCGTGCGGCAGGCAACTGAACGCTTCTTCGTTATCCGCCATGTGGCTCCAAAAGACCAAGCCTCAACCATTCGACCTACCGATCGACGCCGCTTTCGGCCTCAAGGTAGCCAATCGTGTCGTCGTAGCGGGCGTTATTGCGGAAGGCGTGATCGCCAGAGGCGCGAATGCTTATTTGCAGTTGAACGGCTCATCTATACCTGTCACGGTCCTCGGCCTCGAAGCAGGGCCAGGCAAGCCTGTGAAGTCAGCAAAGGCAGGCGAACGAATCGCAGTGATGATCGAAGGAGCCGAGAAAGCTGATGTGCCAGATGATGCCCGCCTCGTCGCAGTGGGCGGATAACCAGCGGCTGCAGTTGACCGGCGACGCCCGCGATATGATGTAGTTGTCGGTTTGGACGCTCGCTCCCGCGGGCGGCCGGCTACTGAGCTTTTACGTTAGGTCGCCATGAGTTCGCTGGGTCTTCGCATCCTTGCAGGCTACCTCGGGGTGCTCGGCGTCACGCTCCTGTTCGTGCCGAGCATCTGGCAACGACTGTTTATCCTCCAGTCGCGCACGCTCGGCCTTCGGTACAATGACCCCTACCACGCACTGCCAACTCACAGGCTGCGTATGTATGGCGCATTGACCGTTGTTGTAGCGTTATTCCTCGTGTTGCTCGATTTCGCAGCGTGACGTTGCGACCTAACCAAGGGTTGCAGTTGACCTGCCGCGCACGCGGCCGGGGCTGCCATACTGGTTCGAGTCGTCTGTAAGCGTCCGGCCATCCCACGTCTGATTTGATGCTCGGGGATGATGTTTCAGC
>CAZFDT010000023.1:0-69131 GCA_964518335.1 uncultured Phycisphaeraceae bacterium | reverse complement strand
GTCGAACGAACCCGTCGATGTCGAAACGATCCGCAAGGCCGCGACGACGCTGCTCGCCTCGCGGCGTCAGACGCTCCGCGGCGGGTCGCTGCCGCTGGGCTCAGCGCCAGGGGAACTGGGGATTCTTGCCGAAGGGCCGGGGCGGCCGGGGTGCGGCCGAGGGTGGTCTCGGGACAGGGTCGAGGAGGTTGGCGACGTTGAAGTGGTTGTCGAAGACCTCGATGGGCCAGAAGCCGCCGCCGTCCCAGTAGGGGTTGCTCCGGCCGCGTCGGTCGCGCCAGGCGATCTGGTTGCCGGTGACGGTGATGTCGCCGCCGGGGCTGTCGCTCTGATTCCAGAGGTAGAGCCCGACGTTGGCGACGTTGCTGGCGTGGCTGAGGATGACGTTGTTTTCGACGGCGATGAGGTATCCACCGGCGACGCCGATGCCGACCTGGCCGGGGTTGACCAGGACGTTGTCGTAGCAGTGGACGAACGCGCCGCCGCCGTCGCCGAGCATGATGCCCGAGCCGGATCGGCTCATGCCTTCGGAGCCGCGGCGCGGGTCGCCGGCGATGTAGTTGGCGGCGACGACGATGGGCGAGTCGGGCGTGCCGGCGGACTGGTAGAGGCTGATGACGTCCTCGACGCGCGAGCGGCCGAAGCGGTTGCGGGCGTAGTTGTCAGCGATGACGTTGTCGGGGCCGGTGACTTTGTCGAACTGGACCATCTGGCCTCGGGGCAGCGGGCCGCGCACGTCCTGCACGAAGTTGCCGACGACCTGCACCCCCTGGCTCTGCAGGGCATAGACGCCCGTGCTCACCTTCTCGATGCGGTTGCCCTGCACCAGCACGCCGGCGCAGCGCTCGATCTCGACGCCGACGTGGCGGCTGTTGCGGATGAAGCTGTTGACGATGCGGATGTCGTCGCAGTTGGTCAGCACGATCGAGCGCACGTCGCAGGCGATGATGGTGATATCGCTGCAGCGGTCGAGGACGATGGAATGGTCGGCGACGATTTTGAGGCCGCGGATGGTGCGGCCGTGGACGCCGTCGAGCTCGATGGCGGCGGCGTAAGTGGGTGGGAGGTATCGGCGTGGGTTGGTGCGCTTGCCGGCGGCACAGAGGGGCTGGGCCGACGCCAGGACCAACGCGGCGACGGCGATAGCAGTAAACCGGGATGCGATCGGCCGAACCCGCATGGCGGCTCCCCTGTGCCTGACCCATGGGTTATCGACCCCAGCGGGGACAAAGGTTCAACCTTCGCCCTGGGAAGTGGCCCCGCGCATGGGCAGGCCAGCAGCCGATACAGAAGATGCTATGCCGCCAGGGACTCGCGATCGCATCACGATGGGGAGGCTTGTGCCGATCGTGGCGATCGTGCTGGTCGCCGCGGCGCTGCGCTTCGCCGGGCTGGGCCGCGAGAGCCTGTGGTACGACGAGCTGATCATGGCGCGGATGACCACCGGCAGCGCCCAGCCCATGCTGATGGAGATCGTCAAGGGTCGGCCGCCGCTCTACCTGGGCGTGGCGTGGACGTGGTCGCAGGTGATGGGCACGAGCGATTGGGCGCTGCGGTCGCTGTCGGCGACGCTGGGGCTGGCGGCGGTGGTGCTGACGTACCTGCTGGGGCTGCGGCTGCTGGACCGTCGGGCGGCGCTGATCGGGGCGACGCTGATGGCGGCGTCGGCGTTCCAGATTCACTACAGCCAGGAGCACCGCTATTACGCGCTGTACCTGGTGATGTCGCTGGCGTCGCTGTACGGGCTGGCGGGGGCGTTGCGGCGGCCGCGGTGGACGAGCTTTGCGACGTTCGCCGTGTTCAGTGTGCTGGCGTATTACGCCCAGTATTTTGCGGTGTTCACGATCGCGGCGACGGCCGGGGCGGTGCTGCTGCTGTGGCGACGGCTGCCGCCGACGGCGAGGCGGGGTTACGTGGCGGCGCTGGCGTGCATCGGCGTGGGGCTGATTCCGGGCCTGGTCGTCCCGATGATGTGGATGGTGGCGGACGTGAAGGCGACGGGTCCTTCGACGACGTGGTACGTGCCCCCGCCGTGGTGGGCGCCGGTGAAGACGACGTTGCACATGCTGTTCCTGGCCCAGCGGCACACGCCGCCGGCGGCGCTGGCGGCGGGGGTGGCGACGGCGGCGACGGCCTTGGCGTGGTGGGCGTGGCAGCGCGGCGGGCGGCGATGGGTCGCCGATTTGCTGCAATGGCCCCGACGCACCGTCCGCATGGCCGCGCGCAGTTACGACGCGGTCGTCCTCCTGGCCTGCTGGTGGCTCCTGCCCCTGCTGGCGATGGCGGCCGTGTCGCAGGTCAAGCCCATGTACGTGGACCGGTACCTGATCGCCACGGCCCCGGCGATGTTCCTGCTCATCGGCGCGGCGATGGTGGCGGCGCGGCGGGTGCTGCCCCCGGCGGCGGCGACGGCGGCGCTGCTCGTGGCTGTCAGCGGCTCGGTCTGGACGCTGCACACGCACACGCTCAAGGACCAGTGGCGGGAAGCGGCGGGCTACCTCGCCCAGCAGGCCCAGCCCGGCGACGTACTGGCGTTCGGCTCGTACCGCAACCATCCCGTCGAGCAGCTCAACGTCAGCGCCAACTTCCGCTGGTACTACCCGCACCGGCATCGCGGGGTCCACGTGAACCTGCTGGACGAGCCCCAGCAGATCGTCGGCCGGCTGCGGGCGGCGGCGGGCGACGGCGGGCGCGTGTGGCTGGTGGTGATGGTGTGGTCCGACGAGGACATGCCGCCGGAGCTGGCGGCGGAGCTGGCCGCGGCGCGGGCCGACTGCCGCGTGGCGCAGGTGCAGCAGTTCCACCGGGCGCTGCTGGTGCTGCTGCAATTCTCGGACGCCCCGGCGACGGCGCAGGGCAAGAGCAACGCCCCATAACGCCGACCCGCCGCCCGAAAAAAGCTACCCATCTTCACAGCCCGCAAAAAGCCCTTGACTCGGTCCACATTGGGGTTAGGGTTGGCAGCAAGGCGCATCACCTTCACGCCTCGATGATTCGATATTGGTGGGGAGCCGAAGGTGGGCGACGGACACAGCGATCGCCGCGGGCGGGTGGGACCTATGGGGCCAGTCAATCCCGGGACCGATCGAACGACACCCGCGGCGAGGGAGAAAGCAATGAACCAGGCACGCACGGACCAACATGGCCCCACGCCCTACCGTCGGGCGACCGACTTTCTGACCGCGGCGCGGGCGCATGCGGATACGACCATTCTCGACGTGCTGTGGCGCGGGCACTGGGTGATCGGCGCGGGCCTGTTGCTGGGCCTGGGCGGGGCGATGGCCTATCTGAAGACGACTACGCCGATCTACGAGAGCACCGCCGAGGTGTACGTCGCCCGGCGCGAGAACCTGCGCGACAACTCGCCGCTGGACAAGCCCGCCCTGGCCGCCGCCAGCCCACAGACGCACGGCGAGATCATCCGCACCACCGAGGTGCTGGCGACCGCGCTGCGCATGGACGCCGTGGCTCAGTCGCGCACGCTCGCCGACGCCAAGCAGCCGCTGGCGGCGTTGCGCAAGCGCCTGAGCATCGAGGCCGACCCGAAGGACGAGATCGTCCGCGTGACCGTCGAGTCGCCCTATCCCGACGAGGCGGCGCTGCTGACCAACAGCATCGTGGCCGCGTATCTGCGGCTGCAGAAGCAGCGCTCGCAGATCGGCGGTTGGAACATCGTCAAGAACGCCGACGACACGCAGGCGCCGATGGCCAGCAGCGGCGATATGCCGCCGGCGGCCGAGCTGCTGATCGACCCCGTGTCCGACGGCGAGGCAGTGAGCTCGACGGTGATCGCGGCGCAGTTGTCCCGGCTGGGCGAGGCGCTGACGCAGGCGGAGATTGCCGTCGCCGACGCCGAGGTGCGCTACCGCACCGCCCTGGAGTCGGGCGACGACCTGGACCGGCTGTTCCCGCTGGCGGCGACCGTGCTGGGCACGACCAACGACATGGAAGGCCTGGCGGGCGTGCGCCTGATGCAGTCCGAGCTGGCGCAGCTTCGCCGCATGATCGACGACCTGCCGCCGTCATGGGGGGAGAATCACCCGCGGCGTCAGGAGCTGATGTCCCGCTACACCGATGTGCGGCGGCGTTACGCCGACAGTCGCCACGCCGTGGCCCAGGGCCTGCGCGATCTGCTGCAGCAGAAGCTGGAGCAGAGCCGTCACCACCAGGACGAGATTCGCCGGGCGCTTGACGAGCAGCACGCGATGGCGGCCAAGGCGACGCGGCTGCCGCTGGCGGTGATCGAGCCGGCGCAGGTTCCGCTCAAGCCCGCCAAGCCGCAGCCGGCGCGGGTGCTGGCGCTGGGCGGCGTGCTGGGCATGCTGCTGGGCATGGGCCTGGCGTTCGTGCAGGACATGCGCTGGTCGCGTCAGGCGATCGCGGCGACGAAGTCGGCGGCGGCCACTGCAGCGGCGGCGGCGACGGCGCAGATCAAGACCGTCGTGGCGCTGGCGTCGTCGGGCGGCACGCAGGACTTGCCGGCGACCATCTCGTCGGAAGGCGAGGACGTGCCCGTGCTCGGGGCCGTGCCCACCGTGGCGTCGAGCCGACGCCTGGCCGCGGGCGGTTCCGTGCTCGACGAGGGCGCCGCGTCGATCCACCAGATCCGTGCGATCCTGCAGATTCGTGCGATGCAGCACGGTCAGAAATCCTTCGCGTTCACCAGTCCGCAGCGCGGCGACGGCCGCACCAGCGTCCTGGTGGGCCTGGGCACGTCGCTGGCCCTGTCGGGCACGCGCACGCTGCTGGTCGATTGCGACCTGGCCAGCCGCATCGCCCGCTCCCCCGCCCCCGCCCCCGCCCCCGGAAGTGGCCTCGGCACCCGCACCACGACGAACAGTGTCTGCGGCCTTGCACTCGAGAAGCACCCCACCGTCGATGGCCTGCTCATGGACATCGGCTGCATGGGCCAGAACGAGTCTCGCGCCCTGACCACGCGCACGCCGGTGAAGATCGGCATCGCCGGGATGCTCGACGGCGGATCACTGCAACAGTGCGCCGTGCCCGCCAGCGTGCCCAACCTCACGCTCCTGCCGGCCGTGTTCGCCACGCCCCTGCACATCGGCAAGCTGTCGCCGGCCTTCGTCGAGCGCCTCATCGGCGAGGCGGCGACGCAGTACGACCTGATCCTCTTCGACACCGGCCCCATCCCCGGCAGCGTCGAGGCCCTGCTCGTCACCGCCAAGTGCGACGGCGCCGTGGCGGTGATCTCGCCCGGCCAGTCGCAGGCCGGCTACGACAAGATGCGCTCCTACCTCAAGATGGTCGGCGCCCAGGTGCTGGGGGTCATCTTCAACCGCACCACCGGCGACGAGGTCGTGGGCGACAGCGACCTGGAGAACCTGGGCTCGGGCGTGCTCGCCGCCGCCGTCTTTTCCGATGCCAGCTCCGCCTACGCCCGCGACGACCTCGACATGAAGGAGCTGGGCGACGTGACCGCCGGCATCGTCACACCGCCCCACCGCAACGGCGACAACGCGCGCGACTGGAGCACCGACGACATCAAGGTCGTCCGCGACGACGCCACGGCTGCCGCGATGCGCAAGTGATGCGGTGCGATCAGGCGTCGTGGGACGCCGCGGCTTCGTTGGACTTGCTCGGAACCGGGGCGTTAATGCTGGCGGCTTGCCGTCGGCGGAGGCGACGCCAGGTGGCCGTGCGACAGACCTGCCCGTTGGTCATCACGTGAGCGTGACGGGCCAGCTCACCCAGGGCTGCCAGCAGTCGGTCGAGTGACGGCCACAGGTCCAGGGCCTCGATCTCCCAGGAGTGGCCCCACAGATGGAAGCTGCCGCCGGTGTGAAGGGTCAACTGCGCCGCACGCAGGGTCTGAGCGACCCAGTCGCGGCGATAGGCGCGGGCGAGCAGGCCGATGCCCGAGCCGTTGCGGCGTTTGAGGAGGTTGGTCAGGTAAGGCCGCAGGCCGTGGGGGTAGGCCTGGCAGGTGGTGGGCAGTTCCATGATGCCGCTGAAGCGGCGCGGGCCATCGATCGACCAGCACTCGACGGTGCGGAAGCCGATGAACCCGGCGTCGAGCATGATGGTGCGGTGCTGTGGTCGGAACTTGCCTCGGGGCGGGCAGAACATGCGAATCGGGCCGCCCAGCACGTCCGTGAGCCAGTCGCGGCAGCCGACGATTTCCCGGCGGGCGTCGTCGTCGCTGAGTCTGGTCAACTCCGGGTGAGTGAGCGTGTGCCCGCCGATCTCGTGGGTCTGCGACAGTTGTCGGATCTGGGCGTCGCTCATCACCGGCTGCTCGCCCTGGCGCGGGATGTAGAACGTGCCGCGCAAGCCATGGCGTGAGAGCATGTCCGCCAGGCGCAGGTCCAGTTCGTGACCGTCGTCCCAGCTCGTCGTGATCGTCGCCTTGGCCATGTTCGCACCACTCATTCGTCTGGCCCCGCTCTGGTTGTGCGGGAAAGGTTCCTGGGTCATGCCTTGACCGGCTCGATCATCGCCGGGACTACATCGTCCATGGCGAGCCTGAACCGGGCACATATTTCGTCGATATCGGCCGGTTCCAATAACGGATGCAGCGGCAGCGTCAGCTCACGGGCCGCCACGTCTTCGGTTCGCGGCAGGCTCACACCCACGGCCACGTCGGCGTTATGCGAAAACTGATGCACCGGCTGGTAGTGGATGGTGGTCTGCACGCCCCGCTGCTCCAGCGCGTCGCGCAACGGTTGACGCCACGCCGCGTCGCCCAGCACGATCGGGAACACATGATGGGCGCTGTCGTCCAGGCGATCGGCGAAGGGGATCACGATGCCCGGCACATTGGCCAGTTGCCGACGGTAACGCCGCACCAACTCGCGACGACGGGCGTTGTTGGTGTCCAGCTTGCCGAGCTGCACCAGGCCCAGCGCTGCAGTGAGCTCGGTCGGGCGGAAGTTGAAGCCCAGCTCGACCACGTCGTAGCTGGTGGCGCGGCCCGAGGCCTTGTCCCAACTGCTCTTGGTCATGCCGTGCGAGCGAATGAGCTTGAGTCGCCGGGCGATCGCCTCGTCGCCGGTGATGAGCATGCCGCCCTCGCCGGTGACGAGGTTCTTGTTGGCGAAGAAGCTGAAGCAGCCGATGTCGCCGATGGCGCCGGCCTTGCGGTCCTCGTATGTCGCCGTGGCGCCGATGGCGTGGCAGGCGTCCTCGACGACGCGCAGGTTGTGCCGGCGGGCCAGCGCCATCAGGGCGTGCATGTCGGCGGGAAACCCGGCCATATGCACAGGCACGATCGCACGTGTGCGCGGCGTCACCTTCCCCGCGGCATCGGCAGGGTCCATGTTCAGGTCGCGATCGCCGACGATATCGACGAACACCGGCGTCGCCCCGACGTAGCGCACCGCGTTGACCGTGGCCACGAACGTATAGCTGGGCACGAGCACCTCGTCGCCCGGCCCAAGGTCCAGCGCCATCATCGCCAGGTGCAGCGCACACGTGCAATTGGCCACCGCGACGGCATGCGACACGCCCATGTGCGCGGCAAAGCGCTTCTCGAACTCGTCGGTGCGAGGTCCGATCGACAGCCACTTGCTCATCACCACGTCGGCGACGGCGTCGGCTTCCTCACGACCCAGGTCGGCATCGGAAAGTAAGTAGCGCTTCATGGTCAGTTGCGGTATTTGGCCGCCATCGGATCGGGCCACACGCCCGCCTCCAGGGCGTCGCGCAGCTCGCGCACGCCATCGCGGATCGACCACTTGGGCGCAAAGCCCAGGGCCTGCTTGACCTTCGTGAAATCGACCCGGTAGCTGCGCGGGTCCTGATTCTGCTGGACGAATGCCAGTTCGGCTTCCGGAATCTCCTGCTTCACGATTTCGCCCAATTGCAGTTTCGTCACGTTGTTCGCGTCGCCGCCGACGTTGAACACCTGCCGGCCGACGATCGCGGGATCAGCTTCGAGCGTCATGCGAATCACGGCGGCGATGTCATTGACGTGGACGAACGGACGCCAATATTGTTCGCCGTAGATCGTCACCTTGCGGTCGCGCACCGCGGCGAGAGTGAAGTCACTGACCATCAGGTCAAACCGCATGCGCGACGACACGCCAAAGGCCGTGCTCAGTCGCAGCACGGTCGGCGTGAGCGTGCCCGTGGTGGCGAGGATGCGTTTTTCGGCCTCGACTTTGGTCTCGCTGTAAACGGAAATGGGGTTGAGCGGCGCCGTCTCGCCCACGGGCTTGCTCGTGTCGGCCACGCCGTAGTTGCTGCAGGTGCTGGCGAAGACGAAACGGGCCGCGCCAGCTTGCTTGGCCGCGTCGAGCACGTGCATCGCGCCGTCCAAATTGGTCTGACGCGCCAACTCCTTGTCCCGGTTGCACGCCGGCTCGCCGACAATCGCCGCCAGCAGGACCACCGCTTCGTGCCCGCGCACTGCCCGCTCGATCGCCGTCTCGTCGCGGATGTCGCCCTTCACCAGACGAAACCGCGGCTGCTGCAGGAACGGGACCATCGATTCGGCGCCAAACAGCATGCGATCGAACACCGTCACGTCGTACCCGTGACCGTGCAGTTCGGCGACCACTGCCGACCCGACATAACCCGCGCCGCCAATCACGATCGTCTTCATACGCACGCCTTCTCCCTCGCCGCGACTGTTTCGGCGCCTTCCGCAGGCAGGAACTGGTCGCGGATTTCGTTGAAACGCTGTGACGCTCGGCCGTAGTCATCGGGCCGACCGATATCCAGCCACTCGTGCTCGCCCAGAAACACCTTGACCACCGCCTTCTCCTCGATGAGTCGATGCACCAGCGAGGGCAGGTCGATGTAGGTGTCGCGCTCCAGCCGATCCACGACGCGGCGGCTGAAGATGTACACGCCCATCGACACGTCGTAGGGCAACGTCGGCTTCTCGCGGTAGCCCACCACCTGCCGGCGATGGTCGAACTCGATCACGCCCAGGTCGATCTTGGCGTGGCAGCGGTGGCAGGCGATGGTCAGATCGGCGCCGGTGTGTATGTGGTCGGCGATAAGCTCGTCGTAGTGCAGCGTCGTGAGGATGTCGCCGTTCATCACCAGAAACGTCTCGGGCAGGTCGTCGATCAGCGTGAGCGGTGCGACAGTGCCCAGCGGCTTTTCCTCGAAGGAGTAGTCGATGCGGACGCCCCACTTGGACCCGTCGCCGAAATAGGCCTGCAACAGCGACGCCAGATGGCCGACGGCGAGCGTGATGTGGTCGAACCCGGCACGCCTGAGCTGGCGCACGACGATTTCGAGGATGGGCATATCACCCACCGGGACCAGCGGCTTGGGAAAGTTGATCGTGTAGGGTTCGAGCCGACGGCCTTTGCCGCCGGCGAGGATGACAGCTCTCACGGTTCACCTCACTCCCATGGCCGCGGACTTGGTCGTCACGTCCACTGGTGTTATCTGCGCAGCATCGCGCCCCGCGCGGCGCTGCTGGGCCGCGGCGTAGATGGTCATCAACTGCCGATAGTTCATTTCATCGGACAACTCACCGTCGAACTTGGCCCGTGCCGCCCTCCGCATGGCCGTCTCTCGAGCAGGGTCGGCGAAGAACGACAGCACCTTCGCCGCCAGGTCTTCCGCATTGCCCGGCTCAAAGTGCAGACCCGTCTGACCGTCCACCACCCACTCGGCCAGCGATCCGAAGCCCGAGGCGATCTGCGGCGTGCCGTGACTGCACGCTTCCACGAGCACGCGCGGAAACCCCTCGTAATTCACCGACGGTACGACCAGGCATCGCGCCCCCGCCATCAACGCCCGCACCTGCTCGTCGCTCTGGTTCGTCAACCACTGCACGCCTGGGATGGTCCGCTGCGCCTCCTCCGCCAGAGGCTGCAGCGGTCCGCCGCCCACCAGGCGCAACGGCACACGGCCGTCCACTCGCCGCCAGGCGTCCACCAGCACCGCCACGCCCTTCTCAGGCGACAGGCGACCCAGGTACATCGCATAGTCCCCGCGCTGGGCGCTGGGCGGGCCGGGGTCGTAAGCGAAGTTGGGCTTGATGTGCAGCTTCGTGTCGGGCACGCCGGCCTTCACCAAGCGCTCACGCTGGAAATTCGACAGCGCGATGTAGGCGTCCACGGCATATTTCCACGTGCCCAGCAGGCGATGCGTGGCCGTCATCGCCGCCACCCCGGCGCTGGCGCACACGCTGCCACGGTAACAGCCGCGCAGCACGCCCGGCCAGGCGACCATGCGCCCGACGCAGTCCTCGCACACCTTGCCGTCGCGCAGCAGCACGCCGTTGTTGCACGTGAGCCTGAAGTTGTGCAGCGTCTGCACGATCGCCGCCCCGGCCTTGCGTGCCGCGCGGTACGCCGCCGGGGAGATCAGTGGAAAAGTGTTGTGAAAGTGGACGACGGCCGGCTTGAAACGCTTGACCTCGGCGTGCAGCTCCGCGGCGATGGCGCCGTTCCAGATCGTCGCCTGCGCCACGGCCAACGACGACATCGACTTGATCGCGTCGTTGTGACGGAAGAAGGTGTGCACGTCATGCCCATGCGCTTTGAGCAGTGCAATCTCGTCGCGCACGACATAGTCTTCGCCGCCGGCCTGTTGGTAATAGTTGTGGACGACCATCACACGCATGGCTGCACGCTCCCCTCAAGTCCTGCCGCCGCCGGATCGTGGCGGTACACCCACACCGCGGCGACACCCACCCCGATAAGCGACCAGAACCAGACGCCGCCCATCGGGCCCTCGATGAACACGTCGAAGCTGGCGTTGAGCATGAACCCGCACCAGTACGCCAGGATGAACACGAACAGACTGCGCCACAGGTGATCGCCGGCGGCGGTGGCGCGGCGGATGGCGTTGATCATCATGAGTGCGAAGGAGGCGTGCAGTCCGATCCAGATCGCCATGCCGGGCACGCCGCTGCGGGCCAGGACGGTGAGGTGGCCGTTGTGCGGGCTGCGGAGCGACTCGTATTCGAGATCCACCTGGAAGCCATCGTCGTTGGCGAGGTTGACGCCGTAACCCTTGCCTGTCCAGAAATAGGGGCCGAACAGGGTGTAGTCGATGATCTTGTTCCACCAATCCAGTCGCCAGCGTTTGGTGCCGTCGAGGTCGCCCTTGTTCACGTTGCTGACGAGGCTCACGACGTTGGTGGAAAGCTGCTCGAACGAGATTTTGCGTCGATCGTTGGGCGTCTTGATCTCGGGGTTGATCGCCGCCAGCGCGATGGTGGCGAAGAGTCCGACGATCACCATGCGCCGGACCCACGTGCTCTGCGGGTAGAAGCAGAACGCCAGGAGCACGACAAAAGAGAACGAGACGAGTCCGCCGCGGTTGACCACGCCGGTGATGGCGACGTTGAGCAGAACGAGCAGAGGCCAGAACAGGCTCTTTCGCGGGAACAGGCCGACGCAGGCCAGCGCCGCGACGCCGCCGAGGTGGACGAGCACGTCGGCGGCCTTGAGCCACAGCACCGTGACGTGCGGCGACCAGGGCCAGCGCGGCAGGCGATGCTGCAGCAACTGCTGACCCAGCCACAGGACGGGGATGAGCAACAGGAAGGGGATGACGAAGCGCTGGTAGCGCTGCACCAGCGTGCCGATGAGCTGCGGCCGGGCGATGATCCAGGCGGCGACGATGAATGTGAACGCGCCGTAACCGAAGATCACCGCGTCGCGCAGAGCGTCGGCCTTGTACTTGCTCAGATAAGGCAGCGTCTGCGCCAGGCCCCATATCGACAGCAGTATCAGCCACCAGATGACGGGCACGTCCAGCAGCTTCCGCCACGCCGGGCAGGCCAACAGCAGCACCAGCCCGCCCGCCAGCAACACCTCGCCGATGAACATCGGCGGCGCGCCCAGGTAGGCAAACCCCTTGCCCATGATGGCATAGCCCGCCAGCACGAAGCAGAGCGCGGCGAACCACGCGGCGACCGCGTCGAACCGGCGCGGCGCCGACACAGTTGCCGGCAGCGCGATAGGGGAGGCCGAGCTCAACTCAACGCCTCCTGCGATGCGGTCATCGCGGTCGCCATGACGCGGGCGGGCGCGGCGGACGCGGCGTCACCCGGCCGCGTCGTGCGGTGGCGGGTGTTGAGCCAGCGCTTGTGCGAGCCATAGCTCATCGTGAACGTGAGCCACCCAGCCCGCCACGATCGCGGCATGAGCATGAGCAGGCCGTAGGTCGGCAGCGCCAGCATCTTCTGGTGCGGCCCATACAGATCGTCGACGAGGATGCGGCCCAGCAGCCCCATGCCGTCGCGCCACGATCCGCCGGGCTCATCGGCCAGCGATGCGGCGAGGTAGGCGTGCTCGCGGAAGTTGACGTTGCTCTGGTAATCGAGGCGCGTGGCCATGCCCTGCGCTTGCAGCCAGCGGTTGGCCTCGACGATCTGCAGGCGGATCGCATCGCGGTTGCGGCAGCAGGCCCGCGCGTCGATCCGCACGCTGCTGAAACTATTGGCCACGTGCAGGCGATAGTCGGCCAGCGCCTCGTCGATGAAGTTCACGCACGTCAGCAGCGGTCCCAGCGTGAACAGGAACGAGTCGGCGCTCACTCGCAGTGATGGCTCGGGCATCGGGAAGAGTCGATCGGCCAACTCGCGCCGCATCGACAACGCGCTGCTGGGCATGTACCGCCACCGGCCGCCGCGATGCACCACGCGCTGCGCGATCCAGCCGCCCTCGAACGCCGTGAGGAACGGGATGCGCTGGATCACCTGGCTGTCGGTCCCGATCACGTGCAGGGCGTGGACCGACATGCCCGTGGTTGCGTCGCCGCGATAGTGTTCCACGAGGCGTTCGAGCTTGCTCGGCGCGTACCGGTCGTCGGAGTCGAGCAGACAGACGATCTGGCCCCGGCTGTGGCGATACGCTTCGTTGAGCGCCGACGCCTGACCGCCGTTGGGCTTGGCGATCAGACGCACGCGAGGATCGCGCTGGACGTATGACTCGACAATGCTCACCGACTGATCGGTCGAGCCGTCGTCACAGACGATCAGTTCGAAGTGGTCATAAGTCTGGGTCAGCACGCTGTCGATGGCGTCGCCGATGAACTGGCCGTAGTTGTAGTTGCCCATGAGGACGGTGACGAGCGGTCGATCGGATAGCGCGGGCAATTGCATCGGCGTCAGCTCGGCGTCGGCGCCGGCGGCGGTCATGGTCGGCGGCTCCACGGGCCTCACCGACGCGGCAAACACCGCGCGACTGGTCCACCACATCACCACCAGCAGCGCGATGTGACTGGCAGCCATCCCGATCACCATGCCAAGCAGCCCGAACTCCACCAGCAGTGGCACGCCCAGCGCGACCAGCACGATCGACGACGCCAGCGTGCCGTAGAACACCCGCTCCGGCCGCTCCAGCGCCCGCAGCGCCGCCGACATCACGATCGCCGGGCCCGTCAACAGCGGAATCAGCCCGATCACCCACAGCAGCGGCGCGTGCTGTGAAAAGTGCCCGTCGTACACCAGGTCCATCACCTGCCGCCCGAAAAACGCCAGCGGCGTCCAGACCACCACGGCCAACAGCAGCAGCCCCGCACCCACGCGAACCGCGATCTTCCCGAACGCCGGCGTGTTCCGACGCACCACCAGTACCGGCACGATCAGATTGCTGAACGCCCAACCCGCCAGCACGAAAGGCACCGTTAGATTCAGCAGCGCCTTCAGCGCTCCGCCCGGCGCGTAGTCGTGCAGGATGATCGGCACGACAATCAGCGGCAGGTTCTGGGGAACGTAGTGCGTCAGGCCCGTGGCGATCGCCCAGCGGCCGTAACGCCAGTGATCTGCGGCCACGCCCTCGGGCTTGTCCTCCACGTGCCACAGCGGAATACGCAGCGAACGAACGATCGACGCGCACGCCAGCAACGCGCCCACGCCCATGGTCATCAATGCCGTGCCGATGCCCAGCAGGCTGTATTCCCACAGCACTGTCAGCCCGATGGCGACGGCGGCGAAGTACCACATCCCCCCCATCGCCGAGGCGCGCGGGTTGGACACGACGTAGCACGCGTCGCGCAGCATCCACGGCAGAAACAGCACCGACTGCACCACGGCCAGCGTGAGCATGGCCGACCCCAGAGGCCACTGCCGACACAGCAGCGCCACGCCGCCCGTCAGCGCCAGGACCGTACCGGCAAACAGCGCAAAGCGTGCGTGCCCGCGCAGGAGCAAGCCCCAATACCCGCGCAGGCGCTGGCGATGCTTGCCCGGACCATAGACAAGCAACGGCTCGGACAGCAACGCGGTGTGGAACACGCCCAGCAGCAGGAACACCGCATACGCCGCCGCGAAAGCCCCGTAGTCGTCGGGCGACAGCCAGCGGGCCAGGGCCACGTTGACAAAGAAGTTGGACCCGGCGAACAGGGCCTGATCGACCAGCGCCCAGAACCCGCGGTCGAACCACCGCGCCAGACTGCTGCTCCGACCTGCGTTGTCCTGATCGATGGACGCCACGTTACGCGCCTCCCCTGCGCGGCGACAAGGCGCGGCCCAGCAGGGCCGGAAGCAGGTACGCCACGAACTGGCTGTTGGTCACGAGATATCGCTTCCACAGCCGACCGGGCTCGCGCCACAATCGATACAACCACTCCAAACCGCGCGCCTGCATCCACGAGGGCGCCATCTGCAGCGCCCCGGCGTGCATGTCGAAGGCGGCGCCGACGCACAGTTGCACCGCGTCGATGTGATGGCGGTGCTCGAAGGCGAACACTTCCTGCCTCGGGCAGCCCAGGCCGACAAACACGATCCTCGCACCCGAGGCGTTGATCCGCCGCGTGGCCGCATCGTCCTCCGCCACCGTCAACGGGCGGAACGGCGGTGACTCGGCGCCGACGATCCTCAGGCCCGGATAACGCGCGGTCAGGTTGGCCTGCAGTTTCTCCAGCACCTGCGGCTTGCCTCCGTAAAGGTATATCGGCAGGCCGAGACGGGCAGCCGCGTCGCATACGTCGAGCATCATGTGCGGCCCGTAGGTCCGCTTGCGCAGCTCCGCGCCATGCAGGCGGTTGATCGCCCAGCGCACCGGCTGGCCATCAGGCGCGACGATGTCGAAGGCGGCGATCCTGGCCCGATGCACCGGATCGCGCGCGGCGACCATCAGGCCATGCACCGGCATGAAATCGACCGTCGCCGACCGTCCCGACTGCGCCCAGGCCATGATCTGCCGCAGGATCGCCTCGGGCTCGGCAGCAGTCACCGACACCCCCGCGACCGGGTGGCGCGCCAGCCCGGACCGCTGCACTTGGCCCGCGGCCCCCTCGCCGCCGGGACGTACGGATATCGAAGTCATCTGGGACATCGCCTTGCTCCGCCACACCGGTGGCTTATCGGCATCAATAGGCGCCGCGTCGAGTCATCACCGCAGGAACCGTGCCCGCCAGGATACGCAGGTCGGTCCACAGGCCGCGGTTGCGGACATAGTCGATATCCATCCGCATCCACTCGTCGAAGGCGATCTCGCTGCGTCCGGATATCTGCCAGGTGCAGGTCAGGCCCGGCGTCACGTGCAGCCGTGCCCGATGCCAGTGCTCGCAGCACTCGCTTTCCTCGCACGGCAGCGGTCGCGGACCCACCAGCGTCATGTCACCGACCAGCACGTTCCAGAGCTGGGGCAACTCGTCGAGGCTCATGCGGCGAAGCAGCCCGCCCAGGCGCGTGACGCGCGGGTCGTCCTTGATCTTGAACGCCGGGCCGTCGATTTCGTTCTGGTGCTGCAGGCTCTGCTTGAGTGCCTCGGCGTCGGTGACCATGGTGCGGAACTTGAGCATGGTGAACGGCCGCCCCCCCTGACCCGCACGGCGCTGGTGAAAAATCGCAGGCCCGGGCGAGTCGAGCTTCACCGCCGCGGCGATCGCCAGCAGCACGGGGGACAACAGCAGCAGCCCCGTGCCCGCGACACACACGTCGATCATCCGCTTCCACAGCGGCGTGGGGCGTTCAAACAGCCGGTGCATGGCGCGCACCTCCACCGGGTCGGCGTCCCATGAGTCGGGTTCGCTCATGGCCGCTTCAGTCACCACCGGCTCGCGGAGAATCACGATGCGATCGGTTCCGTTGCGCTGGCCGGAGGAGCCGTTGCGGCCGCCGCGCTGATCGTCGTCGCGCCGCGATTTCCGCGGCGGTTTGTAGGTCAATACCTCGTACACCAGCGCGCCGTGACGATCGTCCAGAAGATCGCACACGGACTGGGCGAATCGGTGCGCGCCCTCTTCGGTCGTGTCGGGAAGCAGCGCGAAGGCGCCGGTTCGGCCGTGCTCGCCCACCTCGTCAGTGATGCGCGCCCGCTTCTGCAGCGTGGCGACCAGGCGGCGTGCCGGCCGGGTCAGCGGCAGGGTGCGTCCGAAGCGGAAAAACACCAGCGACAGGTCCAACCCGCTGCGGTCGGCCCGCACGCGCTCGCGCTCCAACGCGCGAAGCAGCGACGTGTCGATCGACTTGCCGTCGAGCGATCCGTTGAATGTTTGTGCTGGCTCTGCAGGCAACCCCTTCATGTCGCTCCACCCCATGTTGCTCCGCTCCCTTCCCGCGGCTCGATCACAACGACCGCGGCGGCATAACACCGTGCCCAGACACACGTGCGTGACCCATGACGCTCACACCCACGCGCGCCCGAAGCGGCTCTCGTTCGTGTCCGCCCCTCAAAAGGAAAGGTCCCTCTCCCTCGCACTCCCCCTTCACGGAAGCGCTTGACCGGCTCGACGGACTCGAGCCTCTCCCTGGCTCGATGCAAGCGAATATAGCCTCACTCCGGCGCGCTTCAATGCCCATCTCGATGGACTTTCGCGTGATTTGGACTGATTCCAGACAAGCCGCGTGAAGCTGGGGAAGCTGGCGAAGCTGTAGCGTTGGCGCCGGTCGTCGCGACAGCGCGGCCGGGCGTTGAGCACTCCCACGCACGTCGGATTACGGTTGCGACCGGTTGACGCCGATGCTCTCTGCAGCCATCGTGATGGCACGGGGCGGGATGGGCGGGAACCTATCCAGGCATTGAGGCGCATTGCGCGATGTGGCATCGCATCCGCGACATGTTCAACCCGGCCACGCGCCGGACGACGCCAGGCCCGACGTGCGATGATCCGATCGTCGCCGCGGTGACGCGACAGGTGCGCGCCCTGCGCGGGCCTGCCCGGACGACCCGTGCTGCAGTGGCCCAGGCCCTGGTCGAGCACACCGGCCTGAGCGACCTGATCGTCGAACGCGATCTCTCCGCGGCGGCGCCGGACACCGCCTTCGCCCGTCTGCGCTGGGGCGGACAGATCGCCTTCGTCAGCCCCAGCGCACGAGCCGTGGACAGTCTCATGACTGACTTCCGCGCCCGCGAGGAGTTTCGCATCGAGCAGTCGCCCCAGCCGGTGTATGAGCCGCTGGGGTCGGCACTGCGACACCTGCGACGGCGACGACACCTGTATTTCGTGGCTCGCAAAGTCATGCTCGAGAAAACCGGCGACCTTACGGTGCGCCATTCGCACGACGTGCGTCTGGAGCCCGACAGCACCGCGTTGGCCTGTGACGGGTATGTCGTCAGCAAGCGCGTGCCCTCGCTGGAGCAGACCGCCGAACGCCTGCTGAAGATGCGGCCGTCGCTCAGCGACGACGAGGCTTGCGCCCTGGCGGACAAGCTCGTCAACAAAGTCTTCCCCATTTTTCTGACGCGCGAGGCGGCGTTCCTCAAGCTTCTACGCACCCGCCTGCCCGGCCATCTGCAACAGCGCGTGCCCGGGTTCGTGCGCATGGAGCAGGACTCGCGCGGGCTGGTCCGACGCCTCGACATGTCGTGGATGCGCCTGGGCTGCCGATCCATCAGTCTTCTTGACTTCGCCCGACAGGCCGCGACTGTGCTCCATGCCCTGCACCATCACGCGGGGATGCTGCACCTGGACCTGCGGCTGGAGAACCTGGTCATCACCGATCAGGGCGTCTGCGCGATCGATTTCGGCTCGTCGGTGCTTGCCGGCGAGGACCTGGCCCAGAGCAAGCTGCTTCACACGCTGCACACCGAGATGCTCAACGCCTCCCGCCCCGCCGCCCAGCTTCGTCGCATGCAGGGCGCCGGTGTCGTCACCTCCGGGCTCTTCCAGCAGTGCTACGCCCAGCGCAGCCCAGCAATCGATCTGTTCTGTCTCGCGTGGTTCATGACCCGCCCTCACGCTCAGCCCGATTTCCGCCCGCTGGTGCGCATGGGCCACGACGACGCCGATGCGCAACGCCTGCAACGACTGCAGCGTCTCGTCCTGGCGCCGTCCGATCCACAACGCCCCATCATTCGCGGCGTGCGCGATCTTCTGGACATGCTCAATGGCACGTGGGCGCCTCCCGCAGAGATAAGCCGCCACGCGCTGTCGCCGTCCACGGATGCCTCGGGCTTCATCTCGGGCCACGACAGCGGCGAGTACGACGACCTCGTCACGGTCTCTCACGCCGCGGCATGACGCGTCACAGAGGGGGGCGCAGGTTTTCCTATTTTCACACACGATCGGGACCACGCCTTTGTCTGTAAAAAGCGGATGAGTTTTCCACACGCGCTTGACTCAGACGCTTTACCCAAACCTACAATTCGCTACATTGATGCGGCCGAACGCATGGAACGCGATCGGCGTCGTGCAACGGGGGGGACCCGTATGCACCCCGCACCCTCACCCGCCGCAAGCGGCAAGGTGTCGTGCGCGGCAACGCCCGGTGGAACCGGAGCAGGGGCTACCCATGGTGTGTTGCAGTCATTTACGCGAAGGAGACAGGCTGCCGTCGGCACGCATGACCGTCGCGGCTGTGGTGTGGTGTGCGTGTGTCGCCGCCGGCCAAGTCGCCCACGCCGAGTCACCCCACAGCCCGCAGGCCACCACGGTGGGCGGACAACTGTTCAATCGCCATCAGCATTCCATCCGAGATGCACAGCACCTCGGCGACACCATTCGCAAGCTGGCGGAGGCGAGCGGTTACAGGGCCGACCCCCTCACGCTGGCGCCACCCACCGTCGCCGAAGCGCCCCCGGTGTGGCAGACGCCACGAGCCGAGGAACTGCACGCCATGGACCCATTGACGGTGTCGCTGGTCGATCTGCCGACGACTCTGGGCACGGGAGCGTTGCTCTTGACCGTCCTGTGGCTGGCGCGGTGCGTCAGGCAGCGGGCGGTTCCCCACGATCAGGCGCACTCCCTCCTTTCGCGCGGTCGATGATGCGACTGCAGATCCACGCACTGCGTGTAAGACTTCGCCCCAGCCTGCCGGGACGCGGTGAGCAATGACTTGGATGCTGCGCGGACAACCGCCGTGGCGCCGGGCGATCCTGCCGTGAGGGCCGGGAACGGGGCGGCGAAGATCACGGCGACGGTGAAGTGGCGAGTGGTGGTTTCTTCGCCTCGAGCAGAGTGCGAGCGTCCTGAAGAAGCGTCGGCTCGGCCAACACCAGGAGAGAGTCGTGTGGCATGATGCGTGTTTGGCCTCGTGGCACAAGGAAGCCGCCATCCCGGTGAATCATGAGGATCAGCACGTCTGACGGCAGCCCCAGTTCCTTGACTTGCTTGCCCACCACGTCGGCGTCGGGATGAATCTCGAACTCGCGCGTCTCACCTCGCATGCTCTGAGTCGGCTCGAACTCCAGCGGATACCGGGTCCGCTGCTGCAATGGCTTATCCACGCCCAGCCAGCCGGCGATTTTCATCAGGGTGGTGCCCTGCAACAACACCGACGTGATGACAACGAAAAACACGATGTTGAAAATCAACTCCGACTTGTCGTATCCGGCCAGGTACGGAAAAGTCGCCAGCACAATCGGGACCGCGCCGCGCAGCCCGGTCCATGCCACGAGGGATCGTTCGCGAATGCTCAACGCGCTGCGCCACAGCCCCAGAAAGATCGCGATGGGCCTGGCGACGAACATGAGGAAGCCGGACACGAGCAATCCCATGCCGATGACCTGGGGCAGCCGCGAGGGGAATACCAGCAAGCCCAGCACGAGAAACAGACCGATCTGCATCAGCCAGCTCAGCCCATCGTGAAAGCGGATGAGGCTGCGCTTGTAGATGAAGTCATGATTGCCCAGGACGATGCCGGACAGATAGACCGCCAGGAACCCATTGCCTCCGATCTGTTCGGCCAAACCGAACACGATGACGACAACGCTCATGCTCAACACCAGGTACAGGCCCTCGTAGTCCAGGCGAACCCGATTGAACAGCCAGGCCGCAAACTGACCCATGCCCAGGCCGATGAAGGTGCCCAGCGCCATCTGCAGCACAAAACGCGGGAACATGGTATACCAGGACGCCTCGGGCAAAGTCAGCAGTGCGATCAGACTGGTCGTCAGAAAGATGGCCATCGGATCGTTGCTGCCGGACTCCAGTTCGAGCAGCGGGCGAAGATGGCCCTTGAGACTCACGCGACGCGAGCGAAGCACGGCGAACACGGCCGCGGCGTCGGTGGACGACACAATCGCCGCCAACAGCAGGCTCTCGGTGAACGAGAATCGATCCAGGGCCAACCATACGAACAATCCCAGCAACAGTGCGGTGACCAACACCCCGACGGTGGACAGCACCAGCCCTCGCCCCAACACCGGGCGGATGCTCGGCCAGTTCGTGTCCAGACCGCCGGAGAAGAGAATGAACGCCAACGCGATCGTCCCGACGGCATTGGCAGTCAGCGCGCTGTCGAAATAGATCCCGCCGATCCCATCCGAGCCCGCCAGCATGCCGACGCCCAGGAACAGGAGAAGGGCCGGCACGCCGAACCGTTCCGAGAACTTGCTGCTCAGAATGCTCAACAGAATCAGGACACCGCTGACCAGGAGAACGCGAGGAGTGTCAAGCATCGTATTACGCCGACAAAGTCATAGCGGGATGGGCAGACCCATGAGCATATGCAGGCCGTCCCAGTCGGGCCTACGGTGGACCTGCTGCGATCGCCGCCATGTGAAGGCGTGGCACACGGTCGCCGGCTGTCTCACGCGGCGGCCACAGCTTGCTCGGCAAGACGGCGCTGGGCGATCTTGCCGATGAGGGCCAGGAACGGCGCGGCGACGGCGATGGAGCTGTACGTGCCGATGACGACGCCGACGGTCATGGCGAACGCGAAGCCGTGGACGCCGGGGCCGCCGACGAAGTAGAGCACAACCAGCGCGATCAGGGTCGTGCCGCTGGTGATCACGGTGCGGCTGATCGTCTGGTTGATCGAGTCGTTGATGATGCCGGGCGTGGCGATGGCCAGTCGGCCGCGGTTTTCGCGGATGCGGTCGAACACGATGATCGTGTCGTTGAGCGAGTAGCCGATGAGCGTGAGCATCGCCGCGACCATGGCCAGGTCGATCTTGAAGGGGGCGATGAGCAGCATCTGCGCCCAGCCCTCGTCGTAGATGTAGCCGCAGATGGCGACCAGGCCCAGGGCGATGGTGGTGTCGTGGATGAGGGCGATGATGGCCGCCAGCCCGTAGCGGAAGCTGCCGAAGCGGAACCAGATGTAAGCGATGACCGCCAGCATGGACAGAGCGATGGCGGCGATGGCCTGCTGCTTCATCGTCTCCGACACCTGGCTGGAGAAGCTGGTGACGCTGGCGAGGCTGGTGTCGCGCTGCAGGGCGTCGCGGACCAGTCGCCACTCGGTGTCGGCCAGACCGCCAGCCTCGGCGAAGAGGTCGGGACTTTCGAGGTAGTTCGTCGTCGCGTCGCGCGACACGACGGCGAACGAGCGATACAGTGGCGCGTCGCCGCGCTGCTCAGCGGCAGGCGCGACATCCAGGCCCACGACCGTGAACGGCCGATACCCCAGCGACTCGTGCTCGCCGGGCTGCTCGCGCATGCGCTTGATGCGCTCGGTGACGTCGGCCACGGCCGCGGGCGGGCGCACGTCGTCGAGCACGATCGCCACACCGCCGACGAATTCGCTCACGTCCACATCGCTGACGCGGTCGATGTTGGGCCCCAGCGTGGCCTGGCGCACGACGAATACCGGCGCCGGGTCGGTGCCACGTAGCGCTGCATCCATGCGCGCGAAGTCCAGCGGAGCCTGGGCTTCGATCACGTCGGCGAAGGCCTGCTTGATGGCCTCGCTGATCTTCTGGGTCTGGGCGTCGCCGATGACCTGCACGCTGAACGCCGACGCCGCCGCGCCGTCGGCGGCGCCGACGGTGACGACCTTGGCCCGATCACCGCCCAGGACCGCCAGGTCCGGGTCGGCCGCCGCGGCCTTGTCCAGGCGCTGGCGCACCTCCGTCAGCGTCATGGTCTGGCCCTGCTTGAGCTCGAATCCGATCTGCGTGCCGCTACGAAACTCCAGGTCCAGCAGGTCCGCCCCGCGCACGTACAACATCGCCACGCCCGCCACGATCAGCACCGCACTGATGGCGAAGAACGCGTACCGCATCCTCAGCCAGTCGATGTTGGGCGTCAGTAGCTTGCGCACCGGCGGCAGGATCATCGGCATCATGGCGAAGCTGCGCGGGCGGAAGAACTGCACGTACAGGTCCACCAGCACGCGACCGGCGAAGAGCGTGGCGAACAGCGTGCAGCAGATGCCGATGCCCAACGTCACCGCAAAGCCCTTCACCTCCGCCGTTGCCGTGTAGCCCAGCACCAGACACGTGATCAGCGTCGTCAGGTTCGAGTCGATGATCGTCGATAGCGCTTTCTCATAGCCCAGGCGCACCGCGGCGAGCACCTCCGCCTTGCGCTCCAGCTCCTCGCGGATGCGCTCGAAGATCAGCACGTTGGCGTCCACCGCCATGCCGATCGTCAGCACGATGCCCGCGATACCCGGCAGGGTGAACGTCGCCTGCAGCGAGGCCATGACGGCCAACAGCAGCACCATGTTGATGAACAGCGCGATGTCGGCCACCGCACCCAGAAGCAGGTAGTACACCAGCATGAAGACGCAGACGATCAGCACCGAGTAGATCGCGGCTTTGAGCCCGCGCTGCAGGTTATCCTGGCCGAGTTGCGGGCCGGTGGTCTTGACGGACACGGGCGCGTCGGAGAGCTGGGCCTGGGTCGAGCCGGCGCCCAGGGTGTTGAGCATGTACTGCATCTCGCGTTGCGAGAAGCCGCCCTGCCCGCCGGTGATGATGCCGCTGTCGGAGATGCGGGCCTGGATGGTGGGCGCCGACAGGACGCGCCCGTCGAGCGTGATGGCCATGGGCTTCTGCAGGTTGGCCGCGGTCAGGGCGTTCATGAGCTGGCCGCCGACCGTGTTGAGTGTGAACCCGATGGCGGAGAAGTTCATGTCGTCGCGCGTGGCGTACACCTGGGTGAGAGCCCAGTTGCCGTCCTCGCGTCGGATGGAGCTGTCCTTGCGGTTGCCCAGCAGCACGAAATAGTTGCCGGCATATTCGGCGCCGATCATGCCGCGACTGGTGAAATAAGCCTCGGGCGACTCGACCAGGCTTTCGTACTCCTTCTTGTCACCGCCGGCGAAGCGCTCGGGATTGTCAATGACGAACCAGCGCCAAGGCTTGTCGCCCACGGCGCGCGGGCCTCGCGTTCTCAGCTCGTCGCGATACTCCTGCGCATCGGGCAACGTCGCCGGCGCCGTGATACGGAACTCCAGCACGCCCGAGCCGCGCAGCATGGCGACCAGGTCGTTGGGGTCGTCCAGCGGGCCCTTGACGGCGGCATACGCCTCGTAGGCATCAGCCACCTGCCCGACTTGGTCAGCACGCTGCGGGTGACGCTCCTTCAGGCTCTGCAGCGCGGCGGCGTACGCCTCACGGGCCTTGGTCTTCTTCACATCGGGGTCATACGTGGCCAGCACCGACTCGAGGCGCACCGGATCGATGTTGCTCGACAGCACCTTCTGCCGTGTGGTGGTCAGGGCGGCGCGTGAAGCGTTGTACGCCTGCGTGAGGGGGATCAGTTCCTGCAACAGCGAATCCACTTGCGCCTGGGCGTCTTTGCGCATATCCTCCGCCGCACCGTCCGGCAGCGCTCGACTCGTCGCCTCGGCCTCGCGCAGGCGCTGCTGCACCGTCTCGTAAGGCTCGCGCGCCGCCATCATGGCGTCGTGCGCCGAGGCCAGTTCCGTCAGCGCCGCACGCACGGCCGTGTTGCCCCTGGCGATCGCCTCGAGCATGGCGTCGCGCTGCGCTGCGTCGGCCTTCAGCGCCGCGTCCAGTCGCCGCTCCGACATGTTGCCTTCGATCAGTCCGTCCCTCGTCTGGATGAACGCCTGACGCAATTGCGCTGTCTGCCGCGGCGGCAGCGCCATCTGGATCTCGATGCGGTTGGTTCCCTGCACGCGCCAGATCAGGTTCCGCTGGCCGTAGGGGTCCACGCGCTTGCGCAGCACTTCGATGGTGTCCTCGAGCACCTGCCGCGGGTTGGGCACGTTCGGATCGACCTGCACCTCATAGACCAGCGTCGTGCCGCCGACCAGGTCGAGCCCTGGTTTCAGACGCTTATCAGGCGGGTAAAGCGACCAGATGGCAAGGGCCATAATCGCCACGAGCAGGATCGGCTTCCAGACGGGGACTTTGTGCATGGGGGATAGGGCCTGGGGGTGAGGGCCTAGGGCCTAGCAGAGAAAAACCAGAGCCACGCGAGGTAATGGCAGAGTCTGCTAGGCCCTAGGCCCTCAGCCCTTACCCCTTCTTCCTCAGTCTTCCTTCTCCTCCAGCACGGCCTGGATGGCGCTCTTGGCGAAGCGCATGCGCGTGTTGGAGTTTTCATCGACCTTGACGAGCACTTCGTTGTCGCGGACCTCGACGACGGTGCCGAGGATGCCGCCGATGGTCTGGACCTTGGCGCCCTTGGCCAGCGCGGCAAGCATGGCGGCGCGCTTCTTCTTCTCCTTGCGCTGGCCGCCCATCATGATGAACCAGAAGACGCCGACCATGAGGATGATGATGAAGATGGTCGGGTCGAAGCCGCTTCGCGGGGGTGGCGAGGCGCCGGGGGAGCCGGGGCCCTGGGCGGCGCCGGGGGCGGCTTCGCCGGGCGTGCCGGGGCTCGCCGGGCCGACGGCCGGGGCTTCGGGGGTGCTCACCGCCGGCGGCGCGTCCTCGGCCTGGGCCAGCGTCAATCCTAAGAACTCGACCATGGAATCACCTTTCATGCGTTCAACCCCGCCGCAGGCCACTGCCGGGCGAGGAAAGACCAGTCATTGTGCTGGATCGCCGCCCGGATGTCCAACATGAGCCGCTGAAAGTGGCGGATGTTGTGCAGGCTCACCAGGATCGGCCCGAGCATCTCACCCGCGAGGAAGAGGTGGCGCAGGTAGCTGCGGGAGAAGGGTGTAGGGTGTCGGGGACCGAGTATCGGTCCAGAGTCTGCGACACCCGACACCCGACACCCGATACCCGCTTCCCCCCCGCACGCCAGGCAATCGCACCCCTCTTCGATCGGGCTCGCATCGTCCTTATGCACTGCGTTGCGCAGCTTCAGTTGACCCGTCCGCGTGAACGCCGTGGCGTTGCGGCCGTTACGCGTCGGCAGCACGCAGTCGAACATGTCCACGCCCGCACGCACCGCGGCCACGATGTCACGCGCGTAGCCCACGCCCATGAGGTAGCGCGGCTTGCCCGTCGGAAGCTGCGGGGCGGTATGCTCGACCACAGGCTTGATCTCGTCGGAGCCTTCTCCCACGGCGACGCCGCCGATGGCGAAGCCCGGCAGGTCGTGGCTGCACACGCGCTGGACGCACCAGTCGCGCGCCGCCAGATCGGTCCCGCCCTGCACGATACCGAACAGCGACTGCTCGTCCTTGCGGGCGTGGGCGGCGACGCACTGCGCCAGCCAACGGATCGTCCGCTCGTTGGCGACCTGAACGCGGCGGGCATAGGCGGGCCGTGGATCAATGCCCGGGTCCGTGTTGTGCGGCAGGTCCACTGCAGCAGGCGGACAGTCGTCGAACGCCATGATGATGTCAGCCCCAAGCTCGTTCTGAACCCGCATCGACCTGGCGGGCGTCAGCTCGATCGTCGCGCCGTCAATGTGGCTCTTGAATGTCACGCCTTCGTCGTCGATGCGGTTGAGGTCGGCCAGCGAAAACACCTGGTATCCGCCCGAGTCGGTCAGCATCGGCCCGCCCCAGCCCGTCCACCGCTGCAGCCCCCCCATCCGCGCCACCAGCTCGCTTCCCGGCCGCAGCATCAGGTGGTACGTGTTGGCGAGAATGATCTGCGACCCCGTCCCCGCCACGTCCCGCGGCAACAGCCCCTTGACCGACCCCTGCGTGCCCACCGGCATAAACGCCGGCGTGTCGAACGCGCCATGCACCGTCGTCACCCGCCCCAGCCGGGCGCGTGACGTGGCGTCCGCGTGCAGAAGCTCAAATCGCATCGCTGGCATCGGGCGACAGTGTAACGACACACTTGCCACCTGAGCTCACGACCGGCCATGGCAAAGCAAGCGACGATCACGCTATGCTCTGGGCCATACACGATCGACCACGCACCACTCACCGCCAGGCCCTCATGGACTATCGCATCATCAGCATCGGAACGCTGGCCCATCACGA
This sequence comes from uncultured Phycisphaeraceae bacterium, assembly GCA_964518335.1. Lineage (GTDB taxonomy): Bacteria > Planctomycetota > Phycisphaerae > Phycisphaerales > Phycisphaeraceae > CAZFDT01. The sequence continues at coordinate 42,775 of CAZFDT010000023.1, read as the reverse complement.
GCTATGGGAAGAGCAGGGCCCTACGCGCACGGCCCACGCGACGACGACGCTGGTGCGCAGCGAAGGCAAGGTGATCCTGATCGACCCCGGCCTGCCGCCACAGGCGATCGCGGCGCGCCTGCGCGAGCGCAGCGGGCTGGCCCCGGACAAGGTGACGGACGTGTTCCTGACGAACTTTCGACCCGAGCACCGCTGGGGGCTGGGCGCCTTCGAGCATGCCAGGTGGTGGATCGCCGAGCAGGAGCGAGAGTCGGTCGGCCGCATGCTCGTCGAGCGATTTCGCGGCGAGGAGGATGCCCAGGTCAAGCGACTGCTGGAGGCCGACATCGCGGTGCTCAAGCGTTGCGCCGCGGCGCCGGACAAGCTGGCGGCACAGGTCGATCTGTTTCCCTTGCCGGGGTACACGCCCGGCAGTTGCGGGCTGCTGCTGGTGGCGCCCCAGTCCACGACGCTGATCGCCGGCGACGCCGTGGCCACGGCCGAGCACCTCGACCAGGGCCGGGTGCTGCGCGGCGCGTACGATCTGAACCAGGCGCAGGAGAGCTTTGTCGAGGCGATCGAGATCGCCGACCTGATCGTGCCGGGGTACGACAACATTGTGCCCAACCGGACGAAGCGTCCGTTCTGAGGTGCGTATGAACGCTGCACTTGACCTGCGCGTGAGTGAGCATGGGTGCCATCTGGTGCGTGGCGACGGATCGCCGTTCTTCTGGCTGGCGGACACGGCCTGGGAGCTGTTCCACCGTCTGACGCGGGAAGAGGCGGACCACTACCTGGCGGTGCGGGCGTCGCAGGGCTTCAACGTGGTGCAGGCGGTGCTGCTGGCGGAGTTCGAGGGGTTGACCGAGCCGAATGCCCAAGGACATCTGCCGCTGCACGACATGGACCCGACGCGGCCGAACGAGGCCTATTTCGAGCTGGTGGATCACGTGGTCGCCGAGGCGCAACGGCGCGGCATGGTGGTGGCCATGCTGCCAACCTGGGGCGATAAGTTCAACGTGATGTGGCGCGGCGGGCCGGTGATCTTCACGCCGCAGAACGCCTATCTCTACGGTCGATGGCTGGGCAGGCGCTACGCCGAGGCGCCGATCGTGTGGGTGCTCGGCGGCGACCGTCCGCTGCACACGGCGACACACCTGCGGATCGTGCGCGAGATGGCGCGCGGCCTGCACGAGGGCGAATCGGACGCGGGCGGCACGCATCACCTGCGAACCTTTCACCCCTGTGGCGCCACCACCAGCGCCCAGTTCGTGCACAGCGAGCCCTGGCTCGACTTCAACATGCTGCAGTCGGGCCATCGCGGCCGCGACAACGCGAACTGGCACATGATCGGCCTCGACCGCGAGCGGCTGCCCACCCGCCCCGTGCTCGACGGCGAACCCAACTACGAGGACCACCCCGTGATGGGCCACGACTGGACCACGGGCGAGGCGTGGTTTGACGACTACGACACACGCAAGGCGGCTTATCGCGCCGTGCTGGCGGGCGCCTGCGGACACACCTACGGTTGTCACGACATCTGGCAGATGTGGACGCCCCAACGCGTGGCGCACAATCGCGTGCGCACGCCCTGGACCAAGGCGCTGCACTTGCCCGGCGCCAACCAGATGCGCCACCTTCGCACGCTGGCCGAGTCGCACCCGATCCTGTGGGGCCCGGCCCATCCGCTGCGCGTCGCGATCGACGGCGTGGCGTCGGACGAGCCGGCTGAGCATGGCGTGGTGAGCGAGCCGGGCCGCGCCGCCGTCGCCGCCTACCTCCCCACCGGACGCAGCGCCCGGGTGACGCTGGAACAGGCCCCGGGCGACGCGGCGCTTTCCTGGCTCGATCCGCGCACGGGCAAGTCGCTGGCCATCGGCGCGCATCGCGCTGGCTGGCGCGGCGTCGTCACGCCGCCCACCTCCGGGCCGGGCTGCGACTGGGTGCTGCTGGTCACGGCAAGCCCAGCGTGAGATCGGGGTCGCGGCGACGGGCCAGGATCTGCCTCACATTGAGCTGATCGCTCCGCTCGTAGTGGGCCACTGCAGCAATCTCGTCGCGCCCGCCGCGCACGTGACGATCGATCATCCACCGCCTGGCCAACTCCGGCGGCGTGTCCACCCACCAGCACTCGTCGAGCAGGTGCTCCAACCCCGACCACGGGTGCTCGTCCAATAGCAGATAGTTGCCCTCTGTGATCACCAGCCGCGTCGCCGGGCCGATGGTCTGCTCGGGCGTCTGGCGGACCACCGGCTCATGCAGCGCCCGGTCATACACGGGAAACGTCACCACGCGCGAGGCGTCGCCCAGGGCGTGGATCAGGGCCACGTAGCCCCGCGCATCGAATGTCGCCGGCGAGCCTTTGCGATCGCGCAGCCCCAGTGCGTCGAGCTGCGCGTTGGTCAGATGAAAACCGTCCATCGGCACGACCCGAGCCATGCCCGGCCGCAGTGACTCGACCGCGTCGTGAAGCCGATGCGCCAGTGTGCTCTTGCCTGACGCACCGATCCCTGCCATGCCCACGATGTACCGCCGATGCGGATCGGCCGCGGCGCATCGCACCAACCGGGCGGCGAGCTTGGCCATCGTGGCGTCGTCGGCGACCAGCCGTGCATCCATGCCATCATGCTACAATCCGCGATTCCCCCGGAAATGTCCCCGGAAATGTCCCCGGAAATCGCCCCGGAGATTCGCCGGAAGTTTCCTCTGAGGTTCTGCCGATCATGACCACCACCGCCGTGAAGCTCAACAAGTTCAGCTCCCGCATCACCGAGCCCAAGAGCCAGGGCGCCTCGCAGGCGATGCTCCTGGGCACGGGCCTGACCGAGGACGACCTCAAGAAGGCTCAGGTCGGCATCGTCGCCAACTGGTTCGAGGGCAACACCTGCAACATGCACCTGAACACCCTGGCGGATCGTGCTGCAGTGGGCGTGCGCGGCGCGGGGCTGGTGTCGATGCGGTTCAACACCATCGGCGTCAGCGACGGCATCAGCATGGGCACCGACGGCATGAGCTTCTCGCTGCAGTCGCGCGATCTCATCGCCGACAGCATCGAGACCGTCATGAGCGCCCAGTGGTACGACGCGCTGATCGCCGTGCCCGGCTGCGACAAGAACATGCCCGGGTGCGTCATCGCCATGGGCCGGCTCAATCGCCCCGCGATCATGATCTACGGCGGCACGATCAAGCCGGGGTTCACCCACTTTGGCGGGCAGGATCAGCCGCGCGACATCGTCAGCGCATTCCAGTGCTACGGTGAGTTCCTCGCCAAGCGCATCACCGAGCAAGAGCGGCGCGAAATCGTCAACGTGAGCTGCCCCGGCGCTGGAGCGTGCGGCGGGATGTACACCGCCAACACGATGGCCAGCGCGATCGAGGCGATGGGCATGAGCCTGCCCTATTCGTCGAGCACGCCCGCCACCGACCCCGGGAAGATGGAGGAGTGCGAGGCGGCGGGGCGAGCCGTGTTGCAGTTGCTCGAGCGCGACATCAAGCCGCGGGACATCATGACGCGGGCGGCGTTCGAGAATGCGATGGTCGTGGGCATGGCGATGGGCGGCTCGACCAACCTCGTGCTGCACCTGCTGGCGATGGCCCGCGCCGTGAACGTGCCGCTGTCGCTCGACGACTTCAAGCACACCGCCGACCGTGTGCCGTTGCTGGCCGACCTCAAGCCTTCGGGCAAGCACGTCATGGAGGACGTCCACAAGATCGGCGGCACGCCCGCGGTGATGAAGTACCTCCTCGACGAAGGCATGCTCGACGGCTCGTGCCTCACCTGCACGGGCAAGACGCTGGCGGAGAACCTCGCCGACGTGCCCGGCCTCACCGCGGGGCAGAAGATCATCGCCACGATCGACAAGCCGCTCAAAAAAACCGGCCACATCTCGATCCTCCACGGCAACCTCGCGCCGCAGGGGGCGGTGGGCAAGATCACCGGCAAGCAGGGCCTGCGCTTCAGTGGACCCGCCCGCGTCTATGACTGCGAGGAAGATATGCTCGCCGGCCTCGAACGTGGCGAAATCCAGCACGGCGACGTGATCGTCATCCGCTACGAAGGCCCGCGCGGCGGCCCCGGCATGCCCGAGATGCTCACGCCCACCAGCGCCCTGGCCGGCGCAGGCTTCATCGACTCCGTAGCGCTGATTACGGATGGGCGCTTCTCCGGGGGCAGCCACGGCTTCATCATCGGCCACGCCTGCCCCGAAGCCCAGGACGGCGGCCCCATCGCCCTCGTGCGCAACGGCGACATCATCACCATCGACGACGAGGCCCACACCATCGACGTTGCAGTGAGCCCTCAGGATATGGCCCAGCGCCGCGCCGCCTGGACCGCCCCCCCGCTCAAGGCCGCTCGCGGCACGCTGCACAAGTACATCAAGCTCGTCAAGCCCGCCAGCGAGGGTTGCGTCACCGACGAGTGATCGTCGTGGCCTCTGGCGACGCGCTCACAACGACCGCACGAATGGATTGGTGCGCTTCTCGGCGCCGATGGTGGTTTCGTCCATGTGACCGGCGAGAACGCGCGTAGCATCGGCGAGGGTGTAGAGTTGGGTGCGGATGGATTGTTCGAGTGCGTCGTGGTCCGAGGTGGGGAAATCGGTGCGGCCGATGCTCCCTCGGAAGAGGGTGTCTCCCACCAGGGCGACGGCGTGTGCCTGGCAGTAGAGGGTGATGCCGCCGGGGCTGTGGCCTGGCGTGTGGCGGACCTCGAAGGTGATGTCGCCGAGGGTGAGCCTGTCGCCGTGGGCGAGGTGGCCGGTGGGCGCGGGCGCGACAATGGGCATGGCCAGGTACGCCGAGAGATTCAGCGCGGGGTCCGTGGGGAAGTCGTGCTCAGCTTCGTGGATGAGAATCGGCGCCCCCGGAAAGGCCTTGTGCACATCGTGCAACCCGCCGACGTGATCGACGTGGGCATGGGTGAGGATGATCTTCTCGACGGTGACCTTCTCGCGGCGGATGTAGGCGATCATGCTGTCGGGGTCGAACCCGGCATCGACAATCCACGCGGCACTGCCACTGCGGACGACATAGCAGTTGGTCGCCCAGTCGCCGAGGGTGAAGGGTTGGATGGTGAAGTCCATGCCGCAGAGTGTAGCCGCTTCGATCAGACGCTTCGCAGGACATCCGCGTCGGCGTGAGAGTCAGGCAATGAAGCTCTTCTTCTTTCGCCCGCTCAGATAGCTTTCGATCACGGTGGAGGACAGGTCCTCGCTGCTGCAGTAGTACGCGGTGCCGCGGGCGAGACGGGTGAGCTGATCGACGAAGCTGACCCAGTCCATGCCCCAGTAGTCCTCGACGAGGGCGAAGGTGGCGATGCGGATGCCCTGCTGCATGCAGCGCATGGCTTCGCGGAGCGTGGCGGTGGCGGTGCGTTCGCTGGGCGGATAGATGAGGTGGAGCGTTTCGCCGTTGGGCCCTGGCTCGACGTGCGCGGTGGGTTGGCCGTCGGTGATGATGAACATCTGCTTGTTGGCGGCGCCGCGTCGGGCCAGGGCCTGGCGGGCGTAGCGCATACCGAGCTGCAGGTTGGTGAAGTGCTGCGGCAGACGCTTGGGATTGGCCAGCGCCTCGTCCAGCGGCAGGCGCACGCGCACCTGGTACTCGCGCGTACTGATGGGCTTGGGCATCACCAGCGGCAGGTCCTGCGGGCGGAGGTGGCAGGCGGTGGAGTAGAACCCGACGTAGTCGATCGTGTCCAGCGGGAAGCGGCTGCGCAGCAGCGCTGCCATGCCCAGCGCGACGCGCTTGGCCTGATAGAACCGGCCGTAGCGCATCATCGACCCGCTCATGTCGATGAGCACGCACGTGGCGCAGTCGCTGGCGCCCTCGGTGTGGAACAGCTCGAAGTCGGTGGCGGACAAGTGCAGCGGCGGGGTGGCGTCGCCCCCGCTCGATCGCACGCGGTGCATGGCGTTGCGCATCGTCGCGTTGAGGTCCAGTTCGCTCAGCGGGTCGCCGAACGCATAGGGTCTGGTTCCGTCGGTGCGTTCATCGCTGCGGCCGGGGTCGAACGTGGGATGCCCCTCGCGGTGGCCGCGCCTCAGACCCTCGAAGATCTCCAGCAGCGCCCGGTGCTCGATGCCGCGCAGCATCTTCGGCGTGAGCTTGAGCTGGCCTGTCGCCTCGTCGCGCTCCAGCAGCCCGGCGGCGATCATCGCCTCGACCAGCTCGGCCTCGTCGCCGTCGAGGTTGCCCAGCGCGTCCAGGGCCTGCTCGCCGTAGTGCAGAATGAACTGCACCACCTTGGGCGGCGGAAACAGCGAGTCGGGCGAGGGGAACGGCTGGCCGTCAAAGGCTCCGTACTCGTAACGCATGGCAGATGATAGGCCGCGCCGGTTGACCACGCCCGATCGCGGCGGGACACTGCCCGCATGGCGTCATCGCCCACAGCCATCGTCACCGGCGCGTCCAGCGGCATCGGGCGTGTGACGGCGACGCTGCTGGCGCAGCGCGGCTACCACGTGGTGCTGGTGGCGCGGCGGGTGGACCGCGTCCGGACGTTGGCCCAGGAGTTGGGGCCGGATCGGGCCACTGCAGCGCCGATGGACCTGGCGGACGTGAACGCCGTCGAGCCGGCGGTGCAGACGCTGGTGCGCGACCGGGGCCCGGTGGAGGTGCTGGTGCACGCCGCCGGGCACGGCCTGTTCCAACCCTTCGCCAGGCAATCGGCACAGACGCTGCAATCGCTGATGAATGTGCATTACCTGTCGGCGGCGGCGATGGTCCGCGCGCTCCTGCCGGTCATGCTGCAGCGCAAGCGCGGGCACATCATCGCCGTGTCGTCGATTTCGACCAAGGTCGCCCCCTGGGGCCACGGCGGGTACACCGCCGCCAAGGCCGCGCTGACCGCGATGATCCAGACGCTCCACGCCGAGCACCCGCCGAGCACAGGCGTGCATTTCTCCAGCGTGCATCCGGGCATCGTCGCCACCGAGTTCTTCGAGAACCCCGACTACGCGACCCTGCCGCGCTCGGTGCTCAAGCACGCCATCCCCGCCCGTCGCGTCGCCGAGGTGATCGTCGGACTGATCGATCGGCCGCGGCTGGAGCTCATCGTGCCCGCCAGCCATCGCGTCCTCAACCTGCTCAATCTGGTCTGCCCCGGCCTGGTGCACGGCCGCATCGCACGCACCGCGCGCGGTGATGTCACAGCGGCGAGTGACGCGCCAAGCCCGGCGAACGCGGATACGCCCGCGGCGTCGGACGCTGCTTCGTGATCACGATCACCACCAGCGGATCGTCACCCGAAGCTTGAGTCGGGTAAGCGTCGTACACCTCGATCTCACCGCCGCCCAGCGCGGCGATCGCGTCGCCTGCCGCCTCCAACTCCGCCTGCGCCTGCGTGGCCTTGAGCGCCAGCGCCCGCCCGCCCTCGCGCAGCATCGGCAGCATGTATTCGACAATCTCCCGCACCGGCCCGACCGCCCGGCACACCGCCACATCGTACCGGGCGCGGTGCTCCCGCTGATGTCCTACCGTCTCGGCCCGGTCGTTGACCACCGTCACGTGCGACAGGTCCAGTGCAGCGGCGAACGATTCGAGGCACCGCGCCTTCTTGCCCGTCGCCTCCAGCAGCGTAAAGCGCAGGTCCGGCCGCACAATCGCCAGGGGAATCCCCGGCAGCCCCCCACCGCTGCCCACGTCGATCACCCGCCCGCTGGCGGCGACGCCTTCGAGCCCCGGCGCCAGCGTCAGACTGTCCAGCAGCAGCCGCCGCCACGCCGCATCGCGGTCCTTGACCGCCGTGAGGTTGACTCGCTCGTTGGCGTCGAGCAGCAGCGTGAGGTAGCGGTCGAGCGCGGCGATCTGCGCGTCGCCAAGCGACAACTGCAACGCGTCCAGTTCGGCGATGACAAAAGCGGGAATGGGCATGGTGTGTGGTGAAGAAACGGTCGGTGGCTCGTTACTCTTCACCACTCTACCACCCACCACTCACTCCTACTGAAAAATCGCGTCGGCGTTGCGGAACTCGAAGCTGGGGCGGGTGATGAGTCGGGGCTTGCGGGCGGCGAAGTTGAGGACCAGGCCGATGATGGCGAACGTCGCCAGGAGGCTCGATCCGCCGTAGGAGACGAAGGGCAGCGTGATGCCGGTGATCGGAAGGATGCCCAGCGTCATGCCGATGTTGATGGTGGTCTGGGTGAGGATCATGCCGGCGAACCCGACGCAGGCGACACGACCGAAGGGGTCCTTGCTTCGTGCTGCCACGTCCAGGAAAGACAGCACGATGACCAGGTACAGCCCGACGATGACGGCCCCGCCCATGAATCCCCAGCGGTTGACGATGACGGGGAAGATCATGTCGTTGTGGTCTTCGGGCAGGTGGTTGAACTGCACGATGACCTGTGAGCGTTCGGCGCCGTAGCCCGACAGGCCGCCGGACCCGATCATGTTCATCGCCACGTTCTGCTGGTAGGCGTCGCCGAGCACGTCGGCCTCGCCGCGGGCCAGCTCGACCATCGACTTGACGCGCTTGACCTGGTGCGGCGCCAGGATCGGGTGGCCGTCCACGGGCAGCGCGTAAATCAGCGCCAGGTTGATGACGATCACCAGCGCCGCCGTGCCGACCAGGCTCAGCAGGTGCTTCATTTTGGCGCCCGCGGCCACGAGCACGAACAGCAGCGTCGGCGCGAACACCATCGCCGTGCCCATGTCCGGCTGACGCAAGATCAGTGCAACAGGCACGAGCATGAAGACGAAGGGGACCATCAGCCCCTTGAGCGTGCGGTAACTGTCTCGATAGCGGAGGTAACGGCCCAGCGCGAGCACGAAGGCGATCTTGGCGATCTCCGACGGCTGGAAGCGCATGAAGCCCAGGTCGTACCAGCTCTTGGCCCCGTTGACGCGCGGCACAAACGACGCTGGCACCCCCGGAAGGATGAGCACCAGCAGCATCACCAGCACGATCGCCGACAGCGGATACGCCAGGTAGCTGATCATGCGCGGGTGCGGAACCATGGCCACCAGCATGACCAGCAATGCGATGGGGACCCACTGCAACTGCTTGGTCCCGTACCCGGGCTCGGCGGTGTGGATCGCCATGATGCCCACCAGCGTCAGCGCGATGGCGGCGACGGCGGCATACCACGCGGCCGTGGGTCGCAGGAAGTCGCGGAGGCTGTTGGGGATGGGGAGCATAAGGTCTGGGGTCTGGGGTCTGGGGTCTGGGGTCTGGGGTCTAGGGTCTAGGGGTCTGGGGTAAGGCATGTTCGTGTGCCGGACCCTGGACTCTCACAAGTATCCTTCCGCGCGGAGTGCGTGCATGACCTGGTTGGCGATGGGGCCGGCGACTTTGCCGCCGCTGCCGGCGAACTCGACGATGACGACGACGACATAGTCGGGTCGAGGGGAAGTCGGGCGCTGAACCATGCCGACGAACCAGGCGTGGTCGCCGTGTTTGAGGATGCGGCCGTAGCGATCGGGCCTGCCGTCGCCGTCGTCGTCGAACTCCTCGCGCTGGGGCACGGCGTCGGCGGTGCCGCTCTTGCCCAACACGCGCACGCCCTCGATGTTGAAGATGTTTTCGCGTTGCTCGCCGACCTGGATGTGGTGGCCGGTGCCGTAGCGTTCGTTGGTGGCTTCGTAGAGGCCCTGCAGGGCTTGATCGACGCTGCGAGGATCGAGCTGCAGATCGCGGTGGCGGCGCTTGGACTCGTCGCCGCCGATGAGGAGGGTCGGGTCCATGTGGTAGCCGCCGCGGGCGATGGTGGCGTAGGCGTTGGCGGCCTGGATAGGGGTCCATCGCACGGGCCCCTGGCCGATGGCCATGAAGATGGCGTCGGCGGGCGTGAACCCGGCGGCGGCCGGCTCGTCAGCGCGAGTCAGATCAGGCAGATCGCCGCCGACCTCGTCGAGCACGCCACAGCCTGTAGGCGAGCCCAGCCCGAAGCGCTCGTACCACTGCACCACCCTGCGCGCCCCCTCGCGGCGGCCAAGCGTGTAGAAGAAAATGTTGCAGCTCCGCGCGATCGCCTCCGGTGCGCCCAGCGGGCCATGCGTGTCGTTGTAGGTCTTGAAGATCCAGCAGCGATAGCGATCGGGATGGCCCGGGTCCAGGTGGCCGTGACAGGTGATCGGCTCGCTGACGCCGAGTTTGCGGTCGGTCATCGCCGCCGCAAGGATGAGGGGCTTGATCGTCGAGCCGGGCGAGTACACGCCGCCCATCGGCCCGCCGATGGCGCGGTTGACGAACGGCCGATCGAGGGTGTCGCGGTAGATTTTTTCGGGCTCGCGGCGGATCTGCTCCAGCGAATAGCTGGGCGAGCTCACTGCAGCGAGCACCTGCCCGGTCGATACATCCAGCACAACGGCGGCGCCGGTCAACGACTGGCCCACCGGACCGATGTCCGTGCTCTTGTGCCACTCCTGCCGCTTCATCAGGCCCATCGACGGGTCGAGCAGCGCCTGGATGCGAGCCTGCAACTGCACGTCGATGCTCAGCACCACGTCGCGGCCGGGCACGGGCGGCAACGGGTCTTCCTCGAGCGTGTCCAGGTGACGGATCACCTGCCCGCGCAGACCGCGCAGGCGGTCCTCCTGCGCCAACTCGATGCCGAACGATCCGATCTGATCGCCCGGCAGGTAGCCGCCCAGATCGACGATCTGCCTGCCGTCGAGCATCTTGCGGAACGGCCGCTTCTGCGCGTCCTCCTTCCACACCGGCCGCATCATGCCCAGCAGGTGCAGCCCCACACCGCTAACCGTCACATGCGCGGGTTTGTCCGTCTTGAGGTCCCCGGGCAGCGTGGCCCGATCGATCGTCAGATCCAGCGTCTCGTGCGGGTACTGCCTCTCGCGGCTGGGCGTGATTGACACCTCGCGCCACACGCGCAGGGCGTCGTTGATCGACGGCGCGTCGGGATCGGCGCGCTCGGCCTGACGCGCCGCATCGTAACGCTTGGCGGCCTCGGCCATGAAGCTCTCGATCTGCACGCGGGCCCCAGTCTCGACGTTGAACAGCAGCGGATGGACGATGGTCTCTTCATAGACGCGCTCGACGGCATCGGTGTGCGTCACCGGCGTCGGGCTGGCTGCCGATAAACGTTCCATCCGCCGAATCGCGTGCGTGCTGGCGATCTGCTGGACGCGCTCGATGACCTGCGTGCGGCGTTGCGACAGGTCGTCGGGGTCGATGCCGCCCATGTCGGCTAGAACCTGCCAAAGCATGCGCACCTGATCGATGTAGGCGCCCTCACGTTCGAGGATCAACGATTCCTTGATCTCTGCGTCGAGGTCGCGCCATCGCTGGCGGTTGTCGCGATAGGCATCGCGATAGGCCTGGTTGTAGGCCCAGCGTCCGGAGATCACGCTGTAGTTGACCGACACGTCGAAGCTGGCCGAGTCGGTCGCCAAGGCGCGCATGCGTCGGTCAAGGATGCGGCCACGGGCGGTGGGGATGAGCTCGCGCTGCAGCAGCACCGACTCGGCGGCGCGGCGTCGCTCGGCGCCCTGGGCGAGGGTGAGCCGGCCAAGCTGAACCACCATGACCACGGCCGGCACGATCGCCGTCGCCGTCAGCAGCAGCAGGCGGCGGTGGAACATGCTCGGGATGCGTCGGTCAATCCAGCGGGGCATAGCGGGCATCCGTGCCGGTCGGTCCATGCATTATCGTCGGCCCGGCACGATGCGCTGCATAACCATAGCCCCCCGCTCAGCGCTTGGCCGCCACCGCCAGCATGGCCCGGGCCCGCCGCAGGTCGCGGTCCTTGCGGGCGAATTCCTCTTCAGTGCGCGGCACGAAGGCTTGGGCTTCCTTCAACGCCGCCTGCGCGTCCTCGGCCTTCACCGCCGCCGCCGGCACCGCCTTGCTCGTCAGCAGCGTGAGCTGGTTGTCCTTCATCTGTCCGAAGCCCCCGGCCACATAAAACCACGAACTCCTGCCGCTGACGCCTCCGGACGGCGGCAGGTCCAGGCGCAGCGGCCCGTCGCCCAGCTTCACCAGCAGCGGCGCGCGGTCCTGCATCACACCCACCTGCCCGTCCCAGCCCGGAATCGACGCGTACACCACCGGCTCGTCGAACACCTGCTCTTCGGGCGTCACCACCGTGCATCGGAACGTGTCGGCCAAGGTCGAGTCTCCAAAAGCGTTGCGGGAGGGGGGATTGTAGGGCTGCGACTGCCCCGCATCAATGCCGCTGGCATCATGCACAACCGTCGGGCACGGGCGCGGCGCCAGCGCGCACGCCGATTGCTCCCGCGCGCAACCGGCTTTATCATCAGCCGCGTGATGCTTCGACGATTGCTTGTCGTGATGGTGAGCCTGTGCGTACCGGCCGCTGCGGGCTATGCGCAGGAGCGGTTCACGCTCGACGGCGAGCAGTGGACGCAGGAAACGCAGTACGACCCCGCCACGCCCGAGGGCGAGCTGCAGGCCATTCGCAAGCTCATCGCCGCCGGCCAGGGCAAGGCCGCCGCCAAAGCGTCGCAGGTCTGGCAGAAGGCTCACCCCAATCACCCGCGCCTCGTCGAGGCCCTGCTGCTGGAGGGCGACGCCCAGGTCGTCCGCGGCAGCTTCTACAAGGCCCTGTTCCCTTACGAAGCCGTTGTCCGCCAATACCCCGGCACCGAGCATTTCAAGACGGCCCTGGAGCGCGAGCTGCACATCGCCCAGCTCTTCACCAAGGGATGGAAGCGGGCCTTTTTCGGCATCCCCCTGCTGCCCAACCACGGCGAGGCCGAGGAACTCTACATCCGCACGCAGGAACGCGCCCCGGGCACCGAGATCGGCGAACGCGCCAGTCTCATGCTCGGCGATCATTACTTCACCACCGGCCAGATGCGCATGGCCGCCGACGCCTACGACCTGTTCCTCATCAACTATCCCCTGAGCCTCCGCCGCGAGTGGGCGATGCTCCGCCTCATCCAGGCCAACCTCGCCACGTTCCAGGGCCCGCAGTTCAGCGCCACCGGGCTGATCGAGGCGGCCCAGCGCATCAAGGACTATCGCCGCGAGTTCCCCGTCGCCGCCGAACGCATCGGCGCCGACGCCCTGCTCGTGCGCATCGACGAGTCGCTGGCGCTGAAAGAGTATCACTCGGCCCGCTGGTATGAGCAGGTGAACAAGCCCATCAGCGCCGCGACGGTGTACCAGCGCCTCGTGCGCGACTATCCGCAGACCGGGGCGGCGGAGCTGGCGATCGATCGGCTGAAAGTGATCGGCGAGCCGGTGGTCTCGTCGGTGGCGGCGGCCGTGCCTGCCGAGTCGCGCCCGGCGACCGCCGATCTACCCGCGCCCGCACCGTCGGACGCGCTGCCCTCGGATGTCGATGCCGCGATCCAGCGCGGCCGCCGCGACGATACCCCCCGCCCGCGCGACACGGCGCCTGTCATCGAGAGGGAGGGTAAGTGATGGATCGCCTATTGATCGACGCGCACCATTCCGAGCCACGCGGCGTAAGCCCGCGGTCGAACCTCAGCGGACGCTCCTCTGCGGGCTTACGCCGCGCGGCTCTGTTGATGGCGCTTGTCCTTCTCAGCTCGACCGGCTGCGGCTACTCGACGAAGGAAATTTACCCCGCCGATGTGCGCAGCGTCGCCGTGCCGATCTTCAACAACCGCTCCTTCTATCGCGGCGCCGAGCGCGACCTGACCGAAGCGATCATCAAGGAGATCGAGCTGCGCACGCCGTACAAGGTCGCCAACGGCCCCACCGCCGACACGCAGATCACCGGCACGATCCTCGATGTGCGGCAGCGGCAGATCGCTCGCCGCCGCCCCGGCAACGTGCCCGAGCAGATCGAGGTGAGCATCATCGTGGACTGGACCTGGAAGAACCAGCGCACGGGGGAGACCATTCGGACGCGCCAGGGCTTCGAGTCGGTGGGGCGCTATCGGCCGACGCAGCCCATTGGCGAACCTTACGAAATCGCCCAGCACGACGCCGTGCAGCGTATGGCCGCCGATATCGTTTCCACCATGCGGGCCGACTGGTGATATACCCGCCATCGTGGCGAACGGACAATAACTTGCCGATACAATGAGTCATTCGACCCAGTTCGCCTACAATCACGGCGGACCGGTGACGCCCAGACCGCGGCACCCACTCGATCAAGGACCCCGGATGGCAGAGAATCGACCCAAGCCCAAGAAAACAGACCCCGCCAACGAGCCCAATCCTTCCGGCGGCAACGGCTCGCCCCAGGGCGGTGGCAAGAAGCCCGGCAATCCCCGCGGCCCGCAGACGCTCATGTCCCGCGGCGTCCTCGGCTGGATCCTCCTGGCCGGACTGCTCATCGTCCTGCTCGTCATGATGCAGGGCGTCCAGAACCAGGCCCGGCCCGTGTCCTGGCACGACTTCCTCCGCTACGCACGGCAGGAAGCCTTCAAGAAGCCCGTCACCGCCGAGGACGAACGCATCGTCGGCGAACTCAAGGCCGACACCCCCGGCCTGCCCGCCGAATGGACGCCCCCCTACCGCATCGCCGCCAAGATCAGCCCCCAGACCAAGTGGTACCACCTGTCTCAGCTCGACGAGATCGGCCAGGACTACACCCAGGAGACCGGCGGGTCGATCATCCTCACCATCCTCGTGAGCTGGGGGCCGCTGATCCTCATCCTGTTCCTGATTTACTTCTTCGTGTTCCGGTCGATCCGCAACGCGGGAGGCGGCCCGGGCATGCTCGGCAATTTCGGGCGCAGCCGGCACAAGGTCACCAACAAGGAGCACAGCAACGTCACGCTCGCCGACGTGGCGGGCATCGACGAGGCCAAGGACGAAGTCGGCGAGATCATCGAGTTCCTCAAGAACCCCAAGAAGTTCCAGCGTCTGGGCGGTCGCGTGCCGCGGGGCGTGCTGCTCATCGGCGACCCCGGCTGCGGCAAGACGCTGCTCGCCAAGGCCGTCGCCGGCGAGGCCGAGGTCCCGTTCTTCTCCATCAGCGGCAGCGACTTCGTCGAGATGTTCGTCGGCGTCGGCGCGTCGCGCGTCCGCGACCTGTTCAAGTCGGCGAAAGAGAACTCGCCCTGCATCATCTTCCTCGATGAGATCGACGCCGTGGGTCGCCGCCGCGGCAGCGGCTTTTCCTCCGGCGGGCACGACGAGCGCGAGCAGACGCTCAACGCCATCCTCGTCGAAATGGACGGGTTCGACACCAACGATCAGGTCATCGTCATGGCGGCGACCAACCGCGCCGACGTGCTCGATCCGGCGTTGACCCGCCCCGGCCGATTCGACCGGCAGATCCACGTGCCCCTACCCGACATCAAGGGCCGCATGGAGATCCTGCGGGTTCACAGCCGGCGGATCAAGATGAGCCCGCAGATCGATCTGGAGAAGCTCGCGCGGGGCACGCCGATGTTCAGCGGCGCCGATCTGGCGGCGATCATCAACGAGGCCGCCATCGCCGCGACGCTGCAGGGCAAGGACTTCGTCGAGCACGACGACCTGGAGGAAGCGCGCGACAAGGTCAAGTGGGGCCGCGCCCGCAAGAGCCACAAGATTGAGGAGGACGAGAAGAAGGTCATCGCTTACCACGAGGCCGGCCACGCGCTGGTCATGTATTACGACGAGGACTCCGAGCCGCTGCACAAGGTGACGATCATCCCGCGCGGCATCGGCCTGGGCGTGGCCATCGCCCTGCCCGAAAGAGACCGGCACATCATGACCCGCAAGCAACTGCTCGCCCGCCTGCGCGTCACCTACGGCGGACGCATCGCCGAGGAACTGTTCTGCGGCGACATCTCCAGCGGCGCCGCCATGGACATCCGCCAGGCTTCCGCCATCGCCCGCGCCATGGTCACCGAGTACGGCATGAGCGAAAAGCTGGGCTTCCAACTCCTGGGCCTCGACGAAGCCAAGAACCCCTGGGAACAGCCCGACAAGCTCTACTCCGACGACACCGCTCGCCTCATCGATCAGGAAGTCAAGAGCCTGATCGATCAGACCTACAACGAGGCCCGCGAGCTGATCCAGTCCAAGAGCGACAAGCTCATCGCGCTGGCCGAGGCGCTCTTGAAGTTCGAGACGCTCAGCCGCGAGGAGGTCGATCGCCTGATGAAGGGCGAGCCGTTGGGCAAGCCGACGGTGAGTGAGTTGCTCAAGGCCGAGCAGGCCAAGCGTCCGGCGAGCAAACCCACCGCCGCCCCCGGCGACGAGCAACTGGGCGACGAACCGCCGGGCATGATCCCCTCGCCGGCGTGAGCGAAGCCATGGCCTTGGGACCACGACAGATTCGCCTCATCCGCCCCGGCGAGCCCGAGCCGGACATGGCCGCCGACGTCGCCGACTTGACGCCCAGCCAACGGATCGAGATGGTCTTCGAGATCAATCGCATCGCCTGGTCCATTCACCTGGGCAACCTCGATGAGCGACGACTTCCGCGACATGATTGGCCTGTTGAAAAAACATGGCGTGGAGTTCCTGTTGATCGGTGGCCACGCGATGGCGGCATACAGCCTGCCCCGAGCGACCGGTGATATCGATTTCTGGGTGCGGCCCACGCCCGACAACGCGCGCAGAGTCTGGCAGGCTCTGGTCGAGTTCGGCGCGCCTTTGCACAGCGCGATGGAAGAGGACTTCGCAGTCCTGGGTCGCGGCTTACACATCGGTGTACCGCCCTTTCGTATAGATATTCTCACCGCTATCGACGGCGTTACGTTCGATGAGGCGTGGCCAAACCGCGCTGCGGTCACCCTCCTCGATCACGAGGTCTATGTCATTGGTCGGCGCGAGCTGATTCGCAATAAGCGGGCGACAGGTCGGGATCAAGATCGCGAAGATGCCCGCCGACTTGAGAGTGCGTCATCCTGAGGCACCCTCACAGAGCTCATCCAACCACCACACTCACCGCATCCCGGTTTGATTTCTGGAATCGCTCTAACTATCGTCTGCCGCGATGGCGTCTGTGGCGATGCGCATTTTCGTGCTGGTGTATGCCGCGTGGTGGCTGGGTGTGTTCATGCCCGGGCATCAGCGCGGGCAGGTGAAAGTCGCGGGGCAGAATCAGCCCAGCGCCTGTCACGCCTGCCCGGCGACGGGGGAGACCCAGCCGAGCGATGCGCCGAAGGAATCGAGCACGCACTGTGCGGTGTGCGTGGTGCTGGCGCGGCTGAATCCGCCGCCGGTGCTCGATCTGGACGTGCCCGAGCTGCGGCTGTTGGATGAGTTGGATCCGCTGCCGGTGGTGGCTCAGCGTCACGCTGCGCCACGCCTGGCCGTGTTGCACGGGCGGGCCCCGCCTGCCGTGTGTGTCGTCGCGTCTTAGTCGTTCCACGCACACACACGGAGACCTGCATCATGTTTGCACCTGCGCCCCTGGCGCGGCCGCTGCGCCGCGCGGGCGTCGATGGGTTCAGTCTCATCGAGCTTCTCGTCGTCATCGCCATCGTGACGATGCTCACGAGCATTCTGCTTCCGGCCCTGGGCAAGTCGCGCGACGCCGGCCGCGCGGCCGTCTGCCTGTCCAACGCCCGGCTGCTGTCCGTGGCGTGCCTGATGTACGCCCAGGACGATCTCCGCGAGCGCTGGGTGACGTATATTCCCGCCGCCCAGTCGCCCACCGGTGTGGCGATCGACCGCAAAGAGCTGCTGTTGCCCTACACGCTGCGTGGCAGGAACAACAGCGACGTCGATTCCGGCCAGATCTGGCACTGCCCGGTCAACGCGCGGCCCGACGCCGAGGCGGGCTTCGGCGTCAGCGCCAGCCTCAACGGCGCGCGTCTGTCGAGCGTGCGTCGGCCCAGCGACACCGTCGCCCTGTGCGACGCGGGCGTCAACGACAGCGGCACGCCGATCCTCAGCACGCACGTCATGCCCCCGTCGCGCGCGACCAACCCCGGCATCGGCAGGCCCAACCCACGCCACAACCAGCGCGCCAACGTCGGCTTCGTCGATGGCCACGCCGCCACGCTGCGACGCGACCTGCCGTTCTATCCCCCCGCACCCTACCCGTGGACCGGCGTCGGCGTGACCGACCCGGCATCCCCCGACTACCGCGACCAGCTTTGGGACCTCCAATGAAACACCACATCCCCCTTATCGTGCTGCTGTTGTCCTCCCCCACGCTTGCCCACGACAGTTGGGTCGAAACCGACCGCCCCGCCGTCGCGCCAGGCAAACCGGTCCGCATCGACCTCAAGCTCGGAAACCACGGCAACGACCATCGCGATTTCAAGATCATGGGCCTGGTCGATCTGGACAGCTCGACGCTGCAGTTGATCGCGCCGGACCGGAGCGGGCGCGACCTGAAGCCGCAGCTCCAGCGCACCGGCGAAGGCGAGGCGACGTGGTGGACGCTGACGGTGGCGCCCGACCAGTCGGGGGTGTGGACGGTGGCGTCCACGTCGGACAAAGTGGTGACGTATGCGCCCAAGCGATCGATCAAAAGCGCCAAGACGTACGTGACGGTGGGGGCGACTGCCGGCAGTGGGCGAGAGTTGTCGGAGGCGCCGCTGGGTCACGTGATGGAGCTTGTGCCGGGTCGGGACGGCGAGGTGACGCTGCTGTTCAAGGGCAGGCCGCTGGCCAACCATCGCGTGTCGTGCATTCCGCGCGGGACGACGCTTAAGGAGGGCTTCGACGAGGAGCACGAGCGGATGACCGACGAGCAAGGGCGTGCGGCATTCCCGCTGCCGGTGGGAACGACGTGCCTGATCGTTGCCCATCACGAGGACCGCGACCACGGCGAAGGGTACGACTCGACCAAATACAGCGCGACGCTTACCGTGTCGAGACTCTCCGAGTGATCCACGCCTCGACCTGCCGATCGATGCGCAGGACGAACACGGTGAACGGTGTCGTGCCTTGACCGCGGAGCTCTCGCTGCACCGTGTCGGGATTCACCACGCCGCCGCGCGTCTTGACCTCGACGATGCCGGCGTCGTGGGCGCGCAGCCACTCGCGGAGCTTCTTCGTGCGGTACGGTAAACGCTCGATCAACTCGAAGGGCGTCAACCACGCATCGTCAATGGCGTGGTCGGCGGTGAGCAGGCCCAGGGCCGGGTGGACCGCGGCGATGCTATGTCGATCGCACAGCACGTGCAGCAGCTCGGCCCGCTCGGCAGCGGGATCGACGGTGAACACGTAACGCCCCGGCTCGTCGAGGGGAGGATCGTTCGGCGTGCCCACGATCGTCTCGCCGCCGGGAAACCGCGTGGCGCTGCGCTCGTGACGAACGAGACTGCCGCACCAGAGCACCGCCTGCACGAGCCGGCCGCGACGGCTGATGATCTCGATCTCGCCGGTTTCCGGCAGGTCGTCGAACGGCACGCCGGGCGGGAGCTTGAACGCGCCGCCGACGCCCGGCCGCTGCCGCAGGACGAGGTGGCGCAGGAAAGTCGGGCCGGGCACGGCGTCCTCGATGCGGAAACTGCGCAGGCCGCCGGGGCGGCGGTCGGGATCGATGTGAAACGGCACGTCGCGCAGGCACAGCGTGGTGACGTCGGCGACGACGGCGCGGCAGCGTCCCCTGGCGTTATGCCGCGCCATCCACGCCCGGACGGGATCGCGGTCCACTGCAACAGCCTCGCACACGCGCGACAGCGCGATCGTGTCGCCGCCGATCCCGCAGCACAGGTCGATGACTCGTTGGCAGCCCGCGAAACGTTGGGCCTTATGCGCCGCCACGTCGCTGCTGGTCGCCTGCTCGACGCCCGGCACGTCGGCGATCAGCGCTTCGGGCTCGTCGAGTTTCCCCGCCGCCTTCCGCCGCGCAATGGCCAGCTCGACCGCGCACCACGCCACGTCCGGGGGCCAGTCTCGCCGCAAGCGTTCCAGGTCGGCCGCGCTGGTCGGATCGATCGCCGCCGCCGCCTGGACCAGAGCGGCACATCGCGGTTCGAGCAGCAGGGGCCAGGGGCCGAACATCGCGCCGCCTCAACGGACCGCCGACGCGGCCTCGGTCACGGGCCGCAACGTCGGTGTGTCGTTGCACTTGACCCACACGTCGTGGGCGTGAAAGTCGGCCGAGGTTTCGGGGTGGTCCAGCCGGTAGTGGGTCCCGCGGCTTTCCTGTCGCCAGAGGGCGGCGCGGGTGATCAGGGCGCCGACGGTGAGCAGGTTCTGCGTCTCCCAGCCGGTGCGGTCATCAAAGATCTTGTCGAGAGTGTAGCGGGCCCAGAAGTCGAACATCTCGGCGACCTCCTCCAGGCGCTGGCCGACACGCTCGATGCCCACGTGGCGCCACATGACGCTGCGTAGGCTCGACCGCACGTCGCTGAGGTCCAGTTCGGAGCGTTCGCTGGGGCGGATGTCGGAGATGATCTTGACGGGTGATCGGCCGGCGGGCTGGACGGCCTCGCGGCAGATGCGGCCGGCGATCTCGCCCAGGACAAGCCCTTCGAGCAGGCTGTTGGACGCCAGGCGATTGGCGCCGTGCAGGCCCGTGCAACTCGCCTCGCCGCAGGCGTAAAGTCCGGTGATATTGGTGCGGCCGACCGCATCGGTCAGTACGCCGCCGATCATGTAGTGGGCCGCCGGCTGGATGGGCACGGGCGTCTTGCCGGGGTCGATGTCGAACTTTCGCAGCAGCTCGAAGATCGCCGGGAACCGCTCGGCGAACCGCTGCGTGCCGATGTGGCGGCAGTCGAGATAGACGTGCGTGTGATTGGTCTTGGCCATCTGGGCGAGAATCGCGCGCGAGACAATGTCGCGCGGGGCCAGTTCCAGTCGGGCGTCGTAGTCGCCCATGAAGCGATGGCCGCTGCGGTCGATCAGGTGCGCCCCTTCGCCGCGCACCGCCTCGGTGATGAGCGAGCGATGAGCACCGGCGATGTAGAGCGTCGTCGGGTGGAACTGCATGAACGCCATGTCGGCCAGCTCGGCGCCGGCGCGATAGGCCATGGCGATGCCGTCGCCCGTCGCCACGCCGGGGTTGGTCGATTCGCGATACACCTGACCCGCCCCGCCGCTGGCCAGGATCGTCGCATACGACCAGATCACCTGCAGCCCGTACTTGGGATGGTGCGTGATCGCCCCGATGCACCGGCCGCCCGAGTCGTTGGTCCCGGCGATCGTGATCAGGTCGAGAACAAAGCACTCCTCGAAGAGGCGAATCTTCTCGTGGGCCTTCGCCCGCGCGCGCAGCGTGATCGCCAGCGCCTTGCCCGTCTGGTCGCCGTCGGCGTGCAGAATGCGAAAGTGCGAGTGCCCCCCTTCCTTGCCCAGCGCCAGCGCCGAACTGCCACCGGTCCGATCGAAGGGCATGCCCCAGTCGATCAGCTCCCGAATCCGCGGCGGGCCCTGCTCCACTACCTCGCGCACGATCGGCTCATCGCACAGGTCCGCCCCCGCCACCAGCGTGTCCTTGATGTGCTGCTCCAGCGAGTCGCCCTGGGCGTCGTCCACCACCGCGGCGATCCCGCCTTGGGCCCAGAACGTGGCCGACTGCTTCACCGTGCCCTTGCTGCAGACGATCACGTCGCTGTGCTCGGCCGCCGCCAGCGCCGCCCGCAGCCCCGCCACGCCTTCGCCGATCACCAGCACGTCGGTGAATATCTGCGGCAACAGCGTCGCGCGGAACGGGATCAGGTAGCGGCGTTCGTCGAATAGATGGTGCATGGTGGCGGTTGGGTGGCCTAGTGGCCTAGTGGTCTGGTGGTCTGGTGGTCTGGTGGTCTGGTGGTCTGGTAGTCTGGTAGTCTGGTGGTTCGCAGGGGGTGGGGTTGGCGGCGTCGCGCTTTGGCTTGTTGGTCCTCGTGCTGCTGTCGTCGTTCCAGGTAGGCGATGTAGCTGTTGATTCGGTTGATCAGTTCCCGCGCCTCACAGCGGAGGGGCTCCACGTCTGCTGCTGCAGCATATCCTTCGTCATCGCACGCGTTGAAGTCGTCCAGCAACTCGGACACCGATCCCCGGCTGATGCGGCGGAATCGCATGAAGTCCTGGCATCGCCACCTTCCATGGCCCTCCGCGAGGTTGTTGGTGACCGACAACGCGGCGCGCTGCATCTGGCTGACCAGGTTGTAGCGCTCACCGACGGGCAGCATGCGCGTCATCTCATACACGCGGCGACGAAACGCTCGTGCCGCCACATAGAGATCGAACTCATCCAGACTGAATCGGTCTCTACTCAATGTCAACTCACAAGCCCACCAGACCACCTGGACACCAGACCCCCAGACACCCAGACACCCCCAGCCTACTGCAGCGTCCCCTGCCCGCGAAACGCGGCGCTGGGCAAAGGCACGCCCGACTCGGTCATCACCTTGCGGATCTCGCCCGGCGGCTCGTAGGTCACGGTGCCCTCGAACGTGTAGCCCAGGCCCTGCAGCGGCTGTCCATCGGTGGCGATGGCCGCCGGCACCACCATCGTCCGCGATCCGCCGGCGGGGATCGTCACCGGGGGCAGGTCGGTCAGCCGCGTCTGCCCGATCGACTCGATGCTCAGCGAATAGCGGCTCACCCGCAGGGGAAGCGCCAGCTTGTTGGTGTTGTGCAGCTCCACCGTCACCTCGACGCGGGCGCCCTCGTCGGACACCTGCGTGACCGCCACGGACTTGACCTCGGCGGCCGGGGTCGTCACGTGGTGGTATCGCGGCGGGCGGATCGAGCACCCGACGGCCAGGACCAGAGCTGCCCCGACGATGACGCTGCAGTGGCGCATGGGTGCATGATAACCAAACCCCGCCGGGGAAGATGGGCAAAGTCTGCGCCGGGAGTTGCCGAATCGCCCGATGCGAACCATAATCACCACAGGCAGTCCCCCCGCCGTGCCGTCCTGCCCGCCTGGTCCAATCCCCGAGGTCACATGGGTCGCAAGCGCAAACAGATCGGTGAGATTCTCATCCGTTGGGGCAAGGTCACCCCGCAGCAGATCGACGAGGCCCTCAAGATCGCCCAGGGCGCCCGCAAGCGCATCGGCGAAACGCTCGTCGAGCTCGGTTACGTCAGCCCCAACGACGTGGCCAAGGCGCTGGCCTACCAGTACGACATGGAGTTCATCGACCTGGAGCAGCCGGGGGCGATGAACAAAGAGAACCTCAAGCTCATCCCCACCGACCTCATCAAGAAATATCTGGTCCTCCCGCTGGCCAAGGAGGGCAACCGTCTGAAGGTCATCATCCACGACCCGATGGACCTGGAGACGCTCGACACGCTGCAGTTCCGCCTCAACTGTCCGATCGACACGGCGATCGCGGCGCGGTCGAAGATCAAGGAATACATCGAGCAGATGCTCAGCGAGACCCGCGCCTCGATCGACGAGACGGTGCGGCAGATGAGCACCGACCGCGGCGCGTCGATGGACGTCAAGGGCCTGACGATCGACAAGACGCCCGAGGAGATGAAGACGGGCGACGCCGACGACGCCGAGGCCGCCCCCATCATCCGCCTGGTGCATCAGATCATTCAGGAGGCCGTGGTCACCCGCGCCAGCGACATTCACATCGAGCCCTTCGCCGATCGTGTGCGCCTGCGCTACCGCATCGACGGCGTCTGCCACGAACGCGACCGCATCCCCAAGCGCACGCAGTCGGCCGTCATCGCCCGCCTCAAGATCATGAGCGGCATGAAGGTCGAGGAAAAGCGCGTCCCGCAGGACGGCCGCATCAAAATGAAGGTCGGCGACGAGCAGATCGACTTCCGCGTCTCGGCCTGCCCAGCCTATCACGGCGAAAGCGTCGTCCTGCGTATCCTCCGGCCCGACTCGGCACGCATCGGCCTGCGCAACCTGGGCATGCGCGAGGATACCCTCGAAATCTTCAACAACATCATCCGCAGGCCCAACGGCATCTTCCTCGTCACCGGCCCCACCGGCAGCGGTAAAACCACCACCCTCTACACCGCCCTGGACGTGCTCAACAGGCCCGACGTCAAGATCATCACCGCCGAGGACCCCGTCGAATACAACTTCAAGGGCATCAACCAGTGCCAGGTCAACGAACAGATCGGCCTGAGCTTCCAGAAAATCCTCCGCGCCATGCTGCGCCAGGCGCCCAACATCATCCTCGTCGGTGAAATCCGTGACCGCGAGGTCGGCGACGTCGCCGTTCAGGCGGCGCTGACCGGACACCTGGTCTTCTCGACTCTGCACACCAACGACGCGCCCTCGGCGATCACGCGACTCATCGACATGGGCATCAAGCCCTTCCTGGTGGCCAGTTCCATTCAGGCTGTCCTCGCCCAGCGACTGGTGCGCATCCTCTGCGAGCACTGCAAGGAGCCGGAAACCCACGCCAACCCCAAGCTGGTGCGGCTGTGCGGGTTCTCCCCCGATGAGATCGTTGACAAGACGATCTACCGCGCCGTCGGCTGCACCAAGTGCTCCAACACCGGCTACCGCGGCCGTCGCGGCATCTACGAGCTGATGATCATGAACAGCGAGCTGCGCGAGCTGGCGTTCAAGCGCTCGCCGGTGAACAAGCTCCGCGCTGCGGCCATCGCCTCGGGCATGCGAAACCTCCTGGGCGACGGCAAGCTCAAGATCCTCGACGGCCAGACCACCCTCGACGAAATCGCCCGCATCACCCAGGTGTCGGGCATGGTCGATGTCACGGAGGAAGAAGAGCCCCACGCCGCGGCGTGACGGCGGAAGTCAAAGTGCAAAAGGCAAAATGCAAAATGAAGAAAGCAGAATGAAGGCATCGCGTCGTTCCGCCCATTTTGCCTTTTTCATTTTGCATTTTGCATTGGAGTGACCTGATGTCCACGATTCACATTGACCGTCTGCTCGACACCGTCATCAAGCAGGGCGCCAGCGACCTGCACCTGACGGTGGGCAAGCCACCGACCGTGCGAATGCGAGGGCGGCTGGTCGAGCTCAAGACCAAAGTCCTCGAGCCCGCCGACACCACCGCGCTGATGAAGGCCATCGCCCCCGAACGCTCTCAGAACGAGTTGCAGGAGGAAATGGGCGCCGACTTCGGCTTCGCCTACGGCGATCAGAACGACGTCGAAAACTCCGCTCGCTTCCGCGTCGCCATCTTCAAGCAGAAGGGCAACGTCGCGCTCGTCCTCCGCCGCATTCCCAACAAGCTGCTGTCCTTCGATCAGATCGGACTGCCCGACATCGTCAAGGAACTCATCCGCCGACCCCGCGGCCTCTTCCTCGTCACAGGACCCACCGGCTCGGGTAAGACCACCACCCTCGCCACCATGATCGACGAGGTCAACATGACCCTCGATCGCCACATCATCACGATCGAGGACCCGATCGAGTATTACCAGCCGCACAAGAAGAGCATCGTCAACCAGCGCGAGGTCGGCGCTGACGTACCCAGCTTCGCCGAGGCCCTCCGCCGCGCCCTGCGTATGGACCCGGACGTGGTCCTCGTCGGTGAAATGCGCGACCTGGAGACCATCGAGGCCGCCATCCGCGCCGCCGAGACCGGCCACCTGGTGTTCGGCACCCTGCACACCAACTCCGCCTCGGGCACCATCAACCGCGTCATCGACGCCTTCCCCACCAACCAGCAGGCCCAGATCCGCATCCAGCTCGCCACCTCGCTCATGGCCTGCCTCTCCCAGCAGTTGCTGCCCCGCATCGACCGCAAGGGCATGGTCGCCGCCTACGAGTTCATGGTCGTCACCCCCGCCATCGCCAACCTCATCCGCGAGAACAAGACCTTCCGCATCGACTCGGCCATCCAGACCGGCAAGCGCTTCGGCATGCAGCTTCTGGACGACCACCTCTGGGACCTCTACTCCAACGGCGTCATCGATGTCGAGGAGATGATCGACAAGAGCCGCAACTCCGAGGCCATCGTCGAGAAGGTCCGCCGCGCCGGAGGCAAGATCGGCCGCACCGAACTCGATCAGCCGGACGTGGACACCAGCGGCGGCGCCACCCCACCGAAATAGGCTCGGGCCACGGTTCAATGGGAGGAGGGGCCGTCCGAATTCCATGTGTCCATTGCCTGGCTTGCTGGAAATAGGCCTTGTCATCGCTTGACGAGCCGATATGATCCAAACAGTTGTACCCACTGGCCACCGCGCCAACGCTTGACCCGCCCGCAGAACCCCAAGCCCGCTCGATACGAGCCCAACCTGCCCGCCCGCCGCGACGCCGAACCGAACCGAATCGTCCCATACCTGCAATTATCTATCCGTCATCGACTAGCAGTGGACATTTGGGATTCGGAAAACCAGCGTCGCAACCCCAGCCTCCCCGGTTTCGCACCCGGAGGCCCTGCAGGGACAACCCATGGCGGAGCAGACAAAGATGGCGGGCATGCCTCCTATCACCGAACTCAAAGGACGCCGCCTTGGTCGCATCCTGACCAAGATGGGCAAGGTCACGCGCGAGCAGGTCCATGAGGCCCTGCAGGTGCAGACCCAGCGTCGCGTCCCCCTGGGCCAGTTGCTGGTCGAGTTGGGTTACGTCACGCAGGACGACATCAACGTCGCCCTGGCCGCACAGGCCGGCATGGAGACGGTGGACCTGGAGGACATGGACATCGCCACGGAGGTGATCAAGATCCTCCCGCCCGAGACCGCCCAGGCCTACCAGTGCCTGCCGGTGGCGTACGACAAGCCGACCAACACGCTGACGATCGCCCTCAAGAGCGCCGACAACTTCCGGGCCGTGGACGACCTGCGGCTGCTGATGGGCTACAACGTCAAGCCGATCGTCGCCAACGCCCAGCAGGTGGAAAAAGCCCTGGGACGGTACTACGGCAACGAGGAAGAGTCGCTGTCAGACCTCATCGGCGAGCTGGCGGGCGACGCCAAGCTGGAGGAACTCAAGGACCGCGGCCACTCGATCGACCTCGACTCGCTGATCGAGATGGCCGAGGACAACAAGGTCAAGCGGCTGCTGAACCTGGTGCTGCTGCAGGCGATCAAGGACAAGGCCTCGGACATTCACTTCGAGCCGTTCGAGGACGAGTTCAAGATGCGCTACCGCATCGACGGCGTGCTGTACGAGATGATCCCGCCGCCCAAGCACCTGGCGATGCCGATCGTCAGCCGCATCAAGGTCATGAGCAACCTGGACATCGCCGAGCGGCGCCTGCCGCAGGACGGGCGTATCGAGCTGACGGTGAACAATTCGCCGGTGGACCTGCGCGTGGCGGTGCTGCCGACGATGTTCGGCGAGAGCGTGGTCATGCGTGTGCTCGACCGCGCCAACGTGCAGTTGGACCTGGCCAAGCTGGGCATGCGTCCCGACGACATGGAGACATTCCGCCAGCTCATCAACAAGCCCAACGGCATCGTCATCGTGACCGGGCCGACGGGCAGCGGCAAGACGACGACGCTCTACGCGGCGCTGAATGAGCTCAACGACATCGAGACGAAAATCCTCACCGCCGAGGACCCGGTCGAATACGACATCGACGGGCTGTGCCAGGTGCAGGTGAACACCGAGGTGGGGCTGACGTTCGCCAAGGCGCTGCGCAGCTTCCTGCGACAGGACCCGGACATCATTCTCGTGGGCGAGACGCGCGACCTGGAGACGGCGCAGATCGCGGTGCAGGCGTCGCTGACGGGCCACCTGGTGTTCACGACGCTGCACACCAACGACGCGCCGTCGTCGATCGCGCGACTGCTGGACCTGGGGCTCGAGCCGTTCCTGGTGACGGCGACGATCGAGGGCCTGGTGGCGCAGCGTCTTTGCCGCAAGATCTGCCCGCGTTGCAAGGAGGCGTACCAGCCGACGGAAGAGCAGCTCATGGAGCTGCAGTTGCTTCCCGAGGACCTCGAGGGCAGGCAGATTTATCGCGGCCGGGGCTGCGATTTCTGCAACGGCAGCGGCTACCGCGGGCGCATGGCGCTGTACGAGATGATGATTCTCGACGACGAAATCTGCGAGCTGATCATGCAGAACGCCTCGACCCAGGTGCTGCGCGCCGAGGCCCGCAAACGCGGCATGCGCACGCTGCGCGAAAGCGGCCTGCTGGCGATCTTTGACGGTCTGACCACGATCGACGAGGTCGTGAAGGAAACGTTGGTGGAGGATTGACAGGAAATGCAAAAGGAAGAATGAAAAAGGCAAAATGAACTGTTTCGGCATTTTTGCATTTTGCATTTACCCTTTTGCCTTGCGACGTTAGGAGCAGCCCATGCCTACCTTCCAGTACGAAGCGCTCAACGAGGCCGGCAAGCCGGTCAAGAACACGATCAACGCCCAGAACACCGAGGAAGCGATCGCGCGCATCCGCAGCCAGGGGTTCTTCCCCACGTCGGTGCGCGAGCAGAAGGTCAAGAAGACCAAGGGCCCCGGCGGCTCGACCAAGGCGGCGGCGCGCAGCGGCGGCGCGGCGGCGGCGGGCAAGAAAGACTGGAAGAACATCTCGATCAACATCGGCGGCGTCAGCGGCAAGATTCTGACGACCTTCACGCGACAGTTGTCCACCCTTCAGGACGCCGGCCTGCCCATCCTGCGCTCGATCGCCATCCTCGAGCAGCAGCAGAAGCCCGGCCTGCTCAAGGGCGTCCTGGCCGACGTGCACGAGGAAGTGTCCAGCGGCTCGTCCCTGTCCGACGCCATGGCCAAGCACCCCAAGGCGTTCAACAAGCTTTACACCAAGATGATCGCCGCGGGCGAGGTCGGCGGCGTGCTGGACCTGATCCTGCAGCGACTGGCCGACTTCCTGGAAAAAGCCGCCAAACTCAAGCGGAAAATCATCGGCGCGATGATCTACCCCGCCGTGGTCATCGGCGTCGCCGCCCTGATCGTGCTGGGCATCATGATCGTCATCGTGCCCAAGTTCAAGAAAATCTTCGAGGACTTCGACACCGAGATGCCCTGGCTGACCGTCAAGCTCATCGCGTTCAGCTCGTGGCTGGCGGGTCCGATCGTGCCCGACGCCAACCCTGACCAGACCATCCCCGGCGCGGTGTGGGTTGTCCTGTCGCCGATCGCCATCTTCTTTGGCATCAAGCTCATCCGCAAGAGTGCCGGGGGCAAGGCGGCGCTGGACTGGCTGTTCCTGCGCCTGCCCGTCGCCGGCAAGCTCGCCGCCAAGGCCACCATCGCCAAGTTCACCCGCACGCTGGGCACGCTCATCAACGCCGGTGTGCCGATCCTCGACGCCATCAACATCACCCGCGAAACCACCGGCAATTTCATCTATCAGCGCGCCCTGGGCGCCGTCCACGACAGCGTCCGCCAGGGCGAGTCCTTCGCTGAGCCCTTGCGTCAGGCCAAGGTCTGCGACGCCATCGTCGTCAACATGATCGACGTCGGCGAGGAGACCGGCGACCTCGACAAGATGCTCACCAAGATCGCCGACAACTACGACGAAGAGGTGGACGTCATGGTCGAAGCCCTCGTCAGCCTGCTCGAACCGATCATGGTCGTCGTGCTCGGCGGCATCGTCGGATTCATCGTGCTGGCCCTGTTCCTGCCCCTGGTGAAACTGATCGAGTCCGTGACGTGATGCGGCATGCACCGCTTGTCCGCAGCGCCTCGCACTCATAAGAACCGTACCGCCCATGACACCGCGCACTGCAACATCCCGACGCCCGCGAGGCATGACCTTCACCGAAATGCTCCTGAGCATGGTGCTGGTCTCGGCGGTGCTCGGCGGGCTGCAGGTGCTCAGCGCCTCGCTCCGCGCCGAGACCGCCGACGAGCAGACGCGGCGGACGTTGCGGTCGTTGCGTGTCGCCGCGGTGCTGCATCACCGGCTGCACGAGCAGGGCGAGGTGAGCGACGATGCCGTCGCCGCGTTGCGCCACGGGCCGACCTCGGCGGCGCTGGCGGTGCTGCAGGCTCACCCGCGCACCGCCGCCCTGCTGGCGTCGGTGAAGATCGACTTCGCCGCCGACGGCACGATGATCGCCCGCGACGGTTACGGCCGGCCCATCCGCTACCTCCCCGCCGCCGCCCCGCCTGCCGCAGGCGACTTCGTCTCCGCAGGCCCCGACGGCCGCTTCGGCGCCTCCCCCGCCGACCCCGCCGCCGCCGACAACCTCTACGGCTCCGACCTGGAAACCTCGCCATGACACCCCGCACGCCCACCACACCACGCCGCGGCTTCTCCCTCATCGAGGTCCTCGTCGTCGTCTCGATCATCGTCATCCTCGTTGGCCTGGCGCTGGCGGGCATCAACTTCGCCTACCAGCGCAGCGAGGAGTCCAACACCCGCGCCCTGCTGGGCTCGCTCGCCGGCGTCGAGAAGGAGTACCGCGCTCAGACCGGGCAATACGTGCATCCCGTTCCCCCCGCCACCATGGCCCAGCAGGACTCCGTCAATGGCGAACTCAACAGGACCGTCACGGCACCGCTTGCGAACTTTCTCGACAAGGTACAGGACAACTCCGCGGTCGCTGGCGAGATGCTCCGCCGAATCCAGCCCCAACTCCTGACCATTGATACCACCACCAATCGCATCACCGCCATCAAAGATCCATGGGGCACGAACATCTACTACTACCGTGGCGATGGCAATACCAATGTCACCGGCAGAACGTTGCCCAAGCAGCCGCATCCCTACTTCGTCTCCGCCGGTGCTGACGCCGACCTGGGCACCGTAGATGCTAACAACAACCCCATCGGCAAGAGCGCCGACAACCTCTACAGCTTCGAGGTGAAATAGACATGCCCTCACCCGATCCCCGATCCTTCCGCGGCTTCACGATCATCGAGCTGCTCGTGGCGGTGTCGATCATCGGCATCCTCATCGCCATCACGATCCCGGTGATCGGGGCGATGGGAAAGGGCACGCGAACATCGGCGGCTGTCAACAGCATCAGCGTGGGCGTGCAGGTCGCCCGCTACCATGCGACCCGACAGATCAATGCCAAAGACCTCGACGGCGTCAATTTCGCCCCCTATCGCGGCGCGGCCGCCATAGTCACACATGCAGGAGAAATCCGCATCACGGAGCATCGCCAGGACGCTGTGAATGGAGCCAATGTTTACCTGGAGTTGAGCAACAACCGCGCGGGCTTTCGCGATGTCGATGGCATCGAGTACTTGAGACTACCCAGCAACGTAGTGGTCCTGGGTTTTCGGCGAAACGCCACTGGTTCGGCAGGACTCAAGCTGATGGCTCCTCCGTTTGCCATTCGTTTCGACCAATACGGTAATCTGCTTGTTGGCAACCCCAGCAGTCCGGATCGCATGGCGTACTACGACGGGAACTACAACGGCCAGTACGCCACGAGTAGTGATCGCCCTTCAAACTATGAGCCCCCTACGCCGGTTTGGAACACCACCGCTGCAAAATACCAACTGCCATTCGAGGAGCTTGAGACCGTAACCGGCATTTACATCGTTGAGAAATCCCCCGATATCAGTCTCGCCAGCGGTACGGATGGTTGCCTCAACGATGCCGCTTCGATCTCCAAGATCAAAGCCAATGGCAAACTGATCATGTTCAGCCGCTACACCGGCAACCCGATGAGGAATGATTGACATGGAAAGCCGAATGTCACATACCGACGCTCGGGTGCGGCCAGGCGGGCGAGCCTCGCGGGGTTTCTCGCTGGTGGAGCTGATGATCGCCATCGGCATCTTCGCCATCGGCGCGATTGCGGTGGCGTCGATCTTCCCGGTGGCGATCCTGCTGCAGAAGCAGACGATGGCGGACACCACCGCTCGCACGTTTGCCGAGAATGCGCGGGCGATGGTTCTAGCGCGGGGATTTCTCGGCAGCTCGCTAAGCGGCGTCAATGACACCACGCCCACTGTAGCATCCGTGCCCGGCGCTGTCGCGGGCTGGGAGCGTGCGGATCGGAGTTACCGCTCGGGCATCGATCTCGCTTCGCGCAAGTTTTTCTGGGTGCCCCTGTTTTTCGACAACAACCCCAATGCGAGCGAGCGCGAATGGCTGGTTTACCTGTTCGTGGTCAATCGCAAGAGCAATGCCGACTATTCGCAAAGCGGCGCGGCGGCCGATTGGGCAAATCAAGCCGATGGCGCGAGCAACATTCCCGGTGTCCGGCGAGTCAGCGCCACGATCGCCGGCAGCCCGTCCAATCGATTCGACTTCACCAACAGCGGACCTCGTCAGGTGCGCATCGGCGACAAGATTCTCGATGAGAAAGGCCGCGATTGGATCGTCACGGCGGCTGACGATGCGGGCATTGAGATCAACGGCGTAATCCCCGACAGCGGCAACCTCGACATCTGGTACGCTCATCCCGGCGACTCGGGCACGAGCAGCTTTGTCAGCCTGTTCACGCTCAAACACAACCCTGCCGACAACAATTTGATCCGGTGAATGATATGAAACGTCAACTGTCAAATGCCGAGTGCCATAGCAGCGACCGTCAAAGACCCGCATATGCGGGATCGCCTCGTCCCGCGGCGTTCACCATCGTCGAGCTTCTCGTGGCCGCCGTCGTGATCGTCATCATGATGACGCTGGTTGGCCGGCTATTCACAACGACAACGGAGGCGGTGAGTCGTGGCGCGGGCACGAGCGATATCATCGCGGCGGGCGAGGCCTTTGCTTCGCAGTTGCGTCAAGACGCCGACGCGATGGTCGGCCCGCATGGTTACGTCGTGACGGGTCAGCCTACGCCTACGCCTTTCGCCAATCAGCAGGCCGAAGGCGGCATTCTTATTATCGTCAATCAGGACTTGACCGGTCGTGTCCAGCCGTTGCCCGGCGCAGGTGAGACCACGCGCGCCGTCCGGCGGGACCAGCTTGTGTTCATTCGCACGCGCGATGCTTCGCAGTTTCCGATCTGCGGCGGTGATCCACAAACGTTCACGCCCCACCAGGACAACGGCTTGGCTCGCTTCACTCGCGTCTGGTACGGCCACCCCAAGACCGCGTCACTTAGCGGCAGCACGCTATCCAGTGCATGGCAGACGACGGCGGTACGGCTTGTTGGCGGCCGACAGGAATTGTTCCTTGGTGACATCCAAGGCGGGGGGATGACGCCTGCACAATGCCGCGCCAACGGTGCATTCACCACCGCCAGCGTCGCTTGGTCGGGCGGCGACAATCCGCCATGGTCAGGCTGGCAACTGTGGCACGGCATCACCGATTACGCCTACGCGGGGCTTTACGACACCCGCACGACGGCCGAGCACCCCAATGGGGCGATTGTCGGACAGGCGACGGGAAGTGGAAATGTCTATGGCGCAAATCCCACTCGCCGTCTCTGGTCCTATTTGCCCGATGTGAACTCCGGCACGCCGCTTGACGGTTACGCGGGTCGTGCTGTCGAGAACTACACCTACACAACCAACCGCCTGCTGGCTGCGGAAAAACCTCTGAACGCAGACATGCCCACGTGGGCAGTCAATCAGATGCATGCGAACATGATTACCCACTGTTCGGACTTCACGGTTGAGTTCGCGGGCGATTACAGCCCCCACAATGGCGAGATTGATACAAACAGCCAAGGCATCATCTGGTATGCGGGACAGGGATTCAGCGATAGCGCACGCAATGTCGTCCAGGCCAACGCCACGCAAGTTCCCACTTACGTCACGGGTACCGGCGATGGCAGCACGTATCACGCCTACGCGTTCCGTCACGACGATGATCAGGCATGGAATGGTTCGACCGGCAGCCGCTGGCCGCACCTGATCCGCGTCCGCTATCGCCTCCACGATGTGCGCGGACAGGTCCGCGCTGAAACCGATTCCTATGGCGTGTGGTTCGAGCACGTCATCAAAGTCCGCCGTCCCTGAGCATCGACCACCCACCTGCCCATGGAGGGCTTGCCATGAACATGCTCACCCGAACCCACACCCGTAACCACAGAGGCGGAACCGTCATGGTGATGGTCGTCGTCATTCTCGTGCTGATGGTGATGCTCGGCGCCAGCTACCTGCAGTTGGCGCGCGTGCAGCGCGTCGCGCCGTCGCAGCCGATCAACAACATCGATCTGGTGCTGCAATCGGTCATCGACGAAATCCGCCGTCAGATGGACGAGGACGTGCGTCATAACGGAACGAGCTTTTTTGTTCCGGACACATCCGCCGAGCCGTTTGACTACCCCTATACCAATACCGCTGAAGATCGCGATGTACCGACCCTCACCGGAACAATCCCAGGCGCCAAAGGCGGCGTCAATGACGATACGTGGCTGGCTGACATGGTTCCATATCTCAATCTCAACGGATCGACGCTGACGCTGACATGGGGCAAGATCAGCACACTCACCTCCGGGTTTTACGCGACCACTGGCGAGGCATCGCCCCCCGTTCGCAATGTCGCCACGAATGCCACAGGCAGCGACCCGAGCGCCCTGGTCACCACAGAATACGACAATATTCCCGTTGACAGCACAGTTCTGGTGGATGCCGACGGCGACGGCATCGGCGACAGCCGTTGGGAACGCGCGCCGCTGATGGTGCTGACGGGGGCCGAGTATTTCATGGCGGTGCGCGTCATCGATGCCAGCGGGTTGGTCAATCTGTTGTCGGCGACGGCGCAGACCCCCAATGGCAATGTGGACTATGTTCCGAGCACGTCAGGTGACGTGCGGGGTTACTATCCTACCGATGTCGACTTGACGCGCATGCTCGGACGGAAAGTCGGCGGACTCGTCAACGGTGAAGTCACCTCCCTGTTCACGACCCAGCGAACGAATCTCCCCGGCACGCTGCCCACGCCGCTTGGCACGCTCAATCCCGCCACGTTTCCCGCGACCGGGTCGTATTCGACCAGCGGCGTCATCGGATCGTGGCTGGAGGACGTGAGCATCTACGGAACCATGAGCGGCGAAGCGTCGCAGATTCTCGCGCTGCAGTGGCGCGGTGGTCTGAAGCCCAACCCCAGCAGTGCAAGCGTGGATTCGGCGATGACGACGATGCTCAACACGCCGTACAACGCCAACGTCGCCGAACCCATCGGCGACGCTACCGCGCATTATCTGGGGTCGACGCCCTCGGACATGTCCACGAACCAGTTCGCTTCGGTGCGACACATCCACACCACGCTCAGCGGCCACAGCGCTTTCGCACCCAACCACGGTAACATGCACGGCGGAGCGCACACGCTCAAGCAGGACCTGGTGTACGAGAATGCGAGCAATCAGCAGGCGCGAGCGAATGCCTTTTACGAGCGGCTGCGCCGTGTGTTTAATCTGCCCGCCACGGGTGCCGGCGACAATGCGATGGCGGCGCAGATGGCACTGGCCATGATCGAGTACAGCGACGCTGACAAGCAGCCCAGCGCGACCATCGCCGTAGGCGGAAACAGCTACTACGCTCTGGAGGTCCTGCCCTTCCTGCGCGAGGTTTACATGCAGGCGGGCTATGAGGACCTGGCACCGATCGATGGCATCTACACCCGCGTGGATGACTCGGAAGCGATGGCCATCGAGATCGGCAACCCCTTCGACCGCCCCTTCGACCACACCGGGGTCGAGGTGCAGATCGTCATCAAGCAGGGCGCCACTGAACGAACGATTCCCATCAATCAATCGCTCAATCCACGCGACCCTGCGGGGACCACGCCCGACCGCGAGCACCGCATTTATGTCGTCAACCCGGGCACAGGCGTTGACGAAGGCGGGGTGAAGAACTCGCTTGAGTCCGATCTTGCGATATCGCCGTCACCGACCAACTCCATCGTGGTG
This sequence comes from uncultured Phycisphaeraceae bacterium, assembly GCA_964518335.1. GTDB lineage: Bacteria > Planctomycetota > Phycisphaerae > Phycisphaerales > Phycisphaeraceae > CAZFDT01. The sequence goes on along the minus strand of CAZFDT010000023.1, from coordinate 7,431 downwards.
ACCACCGGCGTGGGGCAGCCGTTCGTCGCCGATGACAGCCAGGTCACGGTGGAGTTGCAGGTGAGAGTGGCTGGCGGGAACTGGGTGGCGTACGACCGGCTCACAGATAACAACCTGAAGCTGCCGAACGCCGTGGACACGTCCGGTTACTCCGGCTCCGGTACGTATCCCCAGACATCGGCCACCGGACATCTGCAAAAGTCGCTGAGGCGCGACGGCCGCGTCATCCGCTACATTCACAACAACGGCAAGGGCATCATCAACGACCGCCGCTACGACTCCTCGTCCGGCACCCCCTGGCCCGACGATGGGTATAGCGCCTCGGCTTGTCATACCCTCAACAAGGATGTCAAGGGCGTCACCAACGGCTCGGCGGCGGCGCTCGATGCGCTACAGTTGGCCATCGCCAACCGTCCGTTCTTCAGCGTGAGCGAACTCGGCCTGCTGATGACCGTAGGATTCCACAACGGTGCGACAGGTGGGACGTTCGCCGAACTGCTGGAGGCAAGGTCAAGCAACGAATGGACGCTCGATATCAGTCACGGCGCGACCAAGCCTCTTGGAGCCCCCTACAACCAACTCACGCACGCCCACATCGTGATGGATCAGTTCACGACCATCAGCCCGCGCCATGACGGCGTGAACAACGAGACCGGTGCGGCAGACCCGAGCAACACCAGTGCGGATCAGTTCATTCCCGGGACGATCAACGCCAACACCGCTCCGCCGCACGTTTTGGCGTACGCCATGCCCCTGCCGGAAACCCAGTCGCAGCGCGGGGGCTTGGCGGCCGAAATGGTCGCCCAGCGCGTCAGCCGCGACGGGTTCAAGAGCGTCGGCGAGCTGCTGTCGATCAATGGGAGCGTCAATGTCGCCAAAATGCAGTTTTTCGGCGAAGACGGTAATCCGCAGAACGGCTCATTGTACGACCTGTATCCGATGAATGAGGAACTTGGCGCAGCTCCGTTCAATGCGGAAGAGTACGCCACAACAGACGATAACGAAGAGAAGCTGGCACGATTCCAGTTCCTTGCTCAGTCTCTCACGACGCGAAGTGACGTGTTTATCGCACACATTCTCGTGAAGGGCTATCTGTCCGGCGACTTTGCCGCCGGACCCGTCGAGCAGGGCCGCATGATCGTCGTGCTGAGCCGGGCCAAGCTGACGGGTGGCGGTGGAGGTGAGGTCGAGGTCCTGGCGGCGTACAAGTACTGACGCCAAACGCGCGGGGAAGATTCCGGGGGCGAGACTATTCACGGTGGGGGCGGGGGGTAGAATCGTGGGATGAGGGTTCAGGGATCAGCGATCGGGGGAGCGAAGGCGAAATGCTGAAGGCGAAGGGCAAAATGTCAGGCACCAGACATCAGACGTCGGGCTACAGAGGTCGGCCGATAGAGCTCGGCCATGGACCCACACGTGGTCTCGGCGGGTGAAGGTGAAAGTCCAGTAAATCCGATTAACGAGGGGAGCTGGGATGGGGTGCGAACGGGTGCGGCGCGGGGCGAGGACGCGGCTGGCGGGTGTGCTACAATGGAAGTGGAGCGGGTGGTGGGTTTGGCCTGGCCCGCTTTCCCCTCCCCGAACTGTGAACCGCACGCCCAACGCCGATCCGTGATGGCGGACCAACCAGTCATTTGCAGCAGGAGCGGCCGGGTCCTGGAGCCGCACGAGACCGCCTTTGTGGTGGACGGGCAGATTGTCTGCCGCGAGGTGCACGACGAGTTGAGGCCGACGTGTCCGTATTGCCACGAGGCGTTGCCCGCCAAGCCGATGCCGTACAGTCCCTGCCCGCACTGCCGGGAGACGATTCTGGTGCGGACCAACCAGGACCTGTACGACTCGACGCTGCTCACCCGCGAGCAGTCGGAGGAGTTTGACCGTATCGATGCGATCGTGCGGCTGTTCAAGCCGTTCGGGATTCGCACCCGCGACTACATCACGCTCAAGGAGAAGCTGCGCAGCGAGATGGAGCTGGACCGGGACGCGACGGACAGCGAGATCACGTGGCAGTTCTTCCACGAGGCGGCGCGTCGGATCGCGGCGGGCGGCGGCGACCCCTCTGTGGGCGGGGTCACATCCGGGGGCGGGGACGCCACGGCGGAGAGTCGCCAGCGGCTGGCAGAGTTGTACCTGCTGCAGGCCCACTTCGTGCATGCCCAAGGCAAGGACCACCGCCCGATTCAGCAGAAGTGGGCCCGCACGGTGCTGCAGGCGTTCAAGGCCGACGGCGTCACCCACGTGCGCCTGCAGGGCCTGCCCGACGACTGCCTGCCCTCGCGCCGACTGCACGGCCAGACCCTGCCCATCGACGACGCCCTCGCCGATCCGCCCCTGCCCTGTCCCGACTGCAACCATCGACTCATCGTCAACGAGATGAAGTTCCGCCCCGCCGCCGGCGACCTGCACGCCCCCCGCCTGTCGCGCGTCGCCGGGTCCACGCTGCGCCAAGCCGTCGCCGATCGACCCTTCTGCCAGTGCCGCTACCTCCCCGCCGAGGCCGACGCCGCCACGCTCCAGACCGCCGCAGATCACGCCTCCGGGGATGACACGACCGCGGCGGATCCTGGCGCCGACCTTCTCAGAGACCTCTGATCGCAGCCGATGGCGGCTGGCAGTTCATCGGAGTCGTTGCCACCGCGTTCGTCGCCCCGCTGCACTTGACCGACGACAGCCGTGATGGACAATAGCCTTGCCGGCAGGCGGCATCGTGACGAACGCCCGGCACTCGACCCTCTTGCGCGAACCCACCCATGTCTCGCCTTCTGCTGGTCCTGAGTGTGCTGGCCTTGACCGCCTGTGGCGGTTACTTTCCGCCCTCACCGACCACTCGGACCGTGACGGTCGGCGATCTCGCCGGCAAATGGTCGTATCAGCCGCTGGTCGATAGCCACGCCAGCGTCCTCCTCGACCTCCGCCACGATGGCACCTGCGTTCAGACCGTCACGCTGCCGCGCGGCACGCTCACCACTGCGGGCCACTGGCGCATCGAAGGCGCCAGCATCACGTTGGATGCCGTCGTGACCGAGTTCGACGACTGGCAGACCGCTCGGGCCGAATCCTGGCGCATCATCGACCGCGACGAATCGCCGACCGGCTTTGCGATCCTCGGCGGCGCCGTGGACCCCGATCAGTGGGTGATCCTGCGGTGGGTTCACTGAAACATCGACGGATCGGCCCATCAAGTGACGACCGAACATCTGGCATGAAGACGGCTCCGACGGCCCATGCGATGCGAAGCGGAGACGAGGGATCGACGAACGGTCATCCCGGATCCCTCGAATACAGGACGTCAAATATCCCGTTCACCCACATCCGAGAGCACTGCCACAGGATCAATAAACGTAAGCTTCCACAGCCTCGACAGGTCCCTTACTTCTGCCCAGTTCGAACATAAAGTGGTCGCGCGGCTTGCCGAGGCGATGGGACATGTCCGCCACGTATCTGGCAAACTGGTCGCTGGACAAGGCTTGTTCATTGTCGTGATAGGCCAGGAGCCAGACAGTCCCGTGTGCCTGGAAGTCGTCGGGTCGCGGTGACCAGTGGACCTGGCCCGGCGCGTAACGCATCGTGTAATAGCGGAAGCGAGCCCCCGAACCCCCCAGCGAGACAAATTTATCACGCGCCCACGGAGTCGGCCGTAGCGAGTTGTACACGACCCACTGATCCCCTGGACGGGACTGCGCCGCAAGCGTTTGCATGACCCGACGGTTCTCAAAGTCGGGGCCTTCCTTGTACGGACGCACAACGCAATGAACTGCCCCGCCACCGGCAAGCAAGGTCCACACGCCTGTGGCAATGACCAGTCCACGGCCTTGCATTCTGGCGTCGAGAAACCGCCTGATCACACCGGCCAGTCCCACGCCTGCAAGAAGACAGAAGGCCGGAGCCATGTGCTGCGCGACGCGAGCGCTGGTGCCATATGGATAGAGCTTGAGACAGGATGCAGCCAGCATCAATGGCAACGGCCCCAACAGCAACCAGAGCAGGTCGCGTCGCCGCTGTCGCCACAGTGATATCGAACCAACCAGCACCAGCACGAATGTCACCGTGCTTCCGCCGTTCTTACCGCCTATGGGATAGGCCAGCAGGTTCCCCGTATGAACGTCGAGTAACCACAGTGGGATCATCCAAGGCTTGTCCGTCGGCGGGCGAGCGTCTTGCCATGTGTCGATCTTAAAGCTGGTCACGTTACTCGCTGCCTGGGCGTGCGGCCTGGCGTACGTCACGTACATCACCCCGAAACCTCCGCAAGTCAAGACGCCGTACACCAGCAAGCTGGCAGCCTGGCGCACCGCGCCCCTGTGTGCGTGTCTTGCCCTGCCGGCAAAAGCCACTACCACGTCGCCAAGCAGCAGAAACCCCACGGCGCCACATACGAAGATCGCCGGATAGGAACACCACACACCGACGGTGGATGCCACGACCAGCGCCAGCCAAGCGAAGGGATCAGACTTTCGCCGATGCACCTTCCATCCAAGCGCTGTCACGACGACCGCGACAGCCAGATCCGTAGCGTATGGCTTGACCTCGGCGCTGTGGCGAACCACGTAATACGAAGCGGCGAATATGCCCAGAGCCATCAGGAAAGACCGCGCGTCCAACACACTCCGGCCAAACCGCCAGAAGACCACCAGCCCTGTCAGCCCACTGACAAAGGCCGGCGCACGCAACGACAACTCGCCGCTGCCAAGCCACTCAAAACATGCCTTGGTTGCCCATATGTAACCCAACGGCACGATCTGTCCGTATTCCAGCGGTGCGAACAACTGCCCATAGCTGCGATCGAACAAATTGACCGCCACAAAGGCCTCATCCCCCCAGAGCGGGAACGCCATCACATACCTTGCGATGCGGTACACCGCAGCGATAGCCAACAGGGCGACAATCATGCTTGCCACCGCCTTGGCACGATTTCGTGTCCATACGGCGTCGCACTTAGTCAGACATACAGTCATCGTGCCTCCATCACAGGTATCAGCATATCGTGTGCAGGCATCCCCGGAATCGGCAGGGAGCGTCGCTTGCCACTGTGTTGCCATGGTCGAGTGTCGCAGCGAATTATCGACACGGAGCGAGACTCGAACGCCAGGCCTGCAGACTCGTGCGGTCCGTGACATTCGCATTCCTGCGGTGGCGGCCTTGTGCAGGCGTCCTTGCCCTACCCCGCTTGACGACGTACGACAAGCGCGTTGCCGGAGCGGTTGAGCTTCTCGTATCCATCGCGCCATTCACGTGCGAAGCACGGTGGACTGACGCCACCGCACCACGCGCTCAGCCGACGATGTCACGGGTGAGGTCGGTGACGAGGGTCTGGGCGTCGGGGCGGAGGCGGCCGGACATGGCGGAGCGCTCGCCGGTCCATGTCAACTGCAGCGTTTTGTCCTTGAGGGCTTCGGACTGGCCGGGGGCGTCGGGCCGGGGGGCGAGGCGGAAGATGTCGCGCAGGCGGTAGTGGCCGTCGTCGCCCAGCGGATCGACCTCGGTGATCTGGGTGACGAGTCGGCGGCCGCCGATGAACCGGCTCATCTGCACGACGATGTCGATCGCCGACGACACCTGGGCGCGCAGGGCGTAGAGGGGCAGCTCGACCTTGCTCATGAGCGCCATGGTTTCCAGACGGTTGAGCGCGTCCTGGGGATTGTTGGCGTGCAGCGTGCCCATGGACCCGCCGTGGCCGCTGGTCATGGCCTGGATCATGTCCAGGGCCTCGCCGCCACGCACTTCGCCGATGATGATGCGGTCGGGCCGCAAGCGCAGCGACGAGCGGAACAGATCGCGGATGACCACGGCCCCGCGGCCCATGGCGTCGGGCTGCTTGGCCTCCAGCGAAATGACGTGCTCCTTCTGGAGCTGCAGCTCCGCCGAGTCCTCGATGACGACGATGCGCGAGCCTTCGGGAATGAAGCCCGACAGCGCGTTGAGCAGCGAAGTCTTGCCCGAGCTGGTGCCGCCGGCGACGAGCAGGTTCTGCTCGGCGAGCACGGCGATCTTGAGGTACTCGCAGGCCTGGCGGGTGATGGTCTCCAGGTGGATGAGCCAGTCGATGTCGAGCACGCTCTTGGAGAACTTGCGGATAGTCATGGCCGTGCCGTGACGGGCGCACGGGGCCTTGGCGACGTGGACGCGCGACCCGTCGGGCAGGCGCGAGTCGATGAGCGAAGCCGTGTCGAAGAGGCTTTTGCCGGTGAACTGAAGGATGTTGTTGACCGCGGCCTCGTAGGCCTCCTCATCGACGAAGCGGGCGCTGGTTTTGACCAGCTCGCCGTCGCGTTCGATGTAGATCTCGTCGGCGTGGTTGATCATGACCTCGGAGACGCGCACGTCGTCGAGGTAAGGCTTGATCGGCTTGAGGTAGTGGGCCACGGTGGCGGCGAAAAGGCTCTGGACGGACATAGGCGTAGTGTAGCCGAGCCAACGATGGAGCCCAAGCGGGCGCGTGCGGGCGTGTGTGGGCGAGGCGTCACTTGGACGCGACGGGCCGGGGCGGTTGGGCCGGGGGATATTTGGCCAGACGATAGGTTTGGCAGACCGCGGCGCCGTCGTACGCGGGGGTGCGGTCGTGGAGTTCGTCGAGCTGGACGCGGCGGTCGTCCTGCTGCCAGGAGAGTTGGGCGGCCAGCGCCGTCGTCCATGACTCGTAGTGTACCCAGAGCCCGGCCCGGCTGGTCAAATGCGCGGAGACGGCGTCGTCTGCCAGAGCCTTGGCCCTCGCCCCTCGTCCCATCCCGGAAAATTCCCCGGCGGGGACTATGCGCCGCACGGGGCGGGGATAAAATGAAGCGTTGCAGTGGACGGGGGGAGAGGCGGAGATTAGGGACCAGGGAACAGGAATCAGGAGTCAGATGTCGCAAGGCAAAGGGAGTGGCCGGATGCAGTGGTTTGGCTTCACATCATCCATCAGCCGTCAGACATGCCCCAAGAGGCCCCCTGCCAGATGGGCAGGCGCATCGACTGGTGAAGGTGAAAACCCAGTGATTCCGACTAACGGCGGCCCGCGACGCTTGGTGGAGGTGGTGCGTGTCGGTGCACTCGCCATGCCGGGGGACGGGTGCTGGCTTGGTCGTACTCGCCATTATAGCCCGCCCGCGGCCGATGGACGCTGTCAGGCCGTCCGCACCGCCCGCCACATTCCGGGGGTCGGGGTGGGTTCGCACGGGGGGGCGTGAGGGTTTATACTGCGGGACTTCGCACGGTTGGCGAGGGTTTGGGGGCAAGCTGACACTATGGAACGAGGACTTCGATGAAACAGGCGATCACGCTTGGGGTGATCCTGATCGCGGTGGGGATCGTGGCGGCGGTGTTTTTCGGTCGCGGGCGTCAGCCGGCGACGACGCCGCCGGCGCCGGTGCCCGGTGCGCCCCCGCTGACGGCGGCGCCCGCCGCGCCCGAGGCGGTCGAGGCCGAAGCGCCGCCTGCGGTGGCGCCGGTCGC
>CAZFDT010000022.1:0-70534 GCA_964518335.1 uncultured Phycisphaeraceae bacterium | reverse complement strand
TACCTGCTCAAAATCCTCATGAACCTCGCCTGAGGACTACATGCGTTTGCCCTGGGGTGGATCGATAGGGTTTTTCCTTTCTTGTCTTTCAGTCCAGGTCAGGCGCGTGTTCTTAAACCTCTATCCGCCCCCGGAGGTGGTGTTCCTCGACACGTTGGAACGCGTCTTGGACGCGGCAGGGCGAGGGTCCCCCATTCATTGTGCAAACCCCTTCCGGGGGTGTTGGCCGGTCCCATTCCGCTGCCGAAGCTCCCCCGGAAGATGCGTTGCAGCAAGCCGATGCATCTTCCAGGCGCTCAGTTGGTTAGCTGGGTTGAGTCAGGCAGGCCACGCGCTTGAACTTGCCCAGGTCCAGTGCGAGAATACGCATGTCGAGTCCCCGGTGTGGTGAGGGATGCTTCCTGATTCGCCGCGTGCGAACACGACTGGGACGCCCTGCAAGGGTAAGCCCGCCAAACACCCCCCCGACCCGCCCAGGCGACTCGACTTCATCGTTTCCGCTGCGGTCTGTCGCCGCACCTGTTCACTTGCCAAAGAACGCACCGGCCACGGCGTCGCCGCCGTACCCGATCATAGTCCAAACATTTGCCACGCCGCCGCCCCCGTTCAAGCCCGTCATCCTCCACGAGATGGAGCCACTGCCACGCGGCATCTTTCACCACGACGGCCCGCAGGCCCTGCGCCACCTCTGATCCAGCAGCACGTTCAGAGCGAGCCACGCCATCTGTCGATATAGAGTGCATGGGTTGTGCCGTGGAGCGTCGAGCCGGTCGGACAGGAGTGGCAGATGCCGACATCGAGTGAACGCGGCGTATGTGTGTGCTACGTCCATGGTCTGGACCGGCGGCTCATCGACGCGCACGACACGCCCTTTCTCGCCCGGTTGATGACGGACGACCGGGTGGTGATCGTGGACCCGATGCCGTCCAATGAACTGGTGTCCACCGTCTTCACGGGCGCCTGGCCTCAGCAGCACGGACGGTGGCAGGTGTCGCTGTCCGGGCCGCCGCGACCGCGCCGAGCGCACCAGCGCCTTGTGGATCTGCTGCCGGACTTTATCGCGACGACGTGCCAGTGCCTCCGCTACCAGTTCGATCGCGGCTTTGAGTTGCCGACGGTTCCGCCGCGGCGCCGGCGCCGGTTCACGTTCCATCGCTTCAAGTATTACCGCTGGGCCTTGGCCGGCAGCGGCCCCAGGGAGGTGGGCGGATGCGCGACGTTCTTCGGCGTGCTGGGCGACCGCTGCCGCTTCCACTTCGCCGCCGACATGACTCAGACCCGCCGCGCGCTGGCCGGCATTCCCACCGGCGCTGCAGTGGACTTCGTGCAGAGCTACGGCTTCGATCAGCTCGAACACTGGAATCTGGACCGGCCCCAGGTGGTCCGCCAGGGCATGCGCGACCTCGACCGCTGGCTCGCCGACGCCGCCCACCGCTGCGCTCAAGCCCACGCCGATCTGCTCATCTTCTCCGACCACGGCCAGGAGCCCGTCACCGGCCACATCGACCTCAAACGCCGCCTCAAGCAGACCGGCGTCAGCCAGAACGACTACACCTTCTACATCGAAGCCCAATGCGCCCGCTTCTGGTTCCACACCGCCCAGGCGCGCGACCGGATCACTGCAGCAATCGACGCCATCGACCACACGCAGACCATCGACAACCAGGGACTGCGGGCCTTCGGCCTGGACTTCGCCGACAACCGCTACGGCGACCTCTACCTCTTCACCCGCCAGGGCCACATCTTCTTCCCCCACGACTTCCACCATCCGCTGGCCAACCTCATCATGGGCCTGACCGAATACGAAGTCATGTCCCCGCGGCTGCGCGACCCGCGCCAACGCGGCTACCACGGCCACCTGCCCCCTCATCCCGCCGAAGTCGGCTTCATGGTCATGACCGACGATCGCCACCCGCCCCTGACGCGCCACGCCAAACTCATCGACGTCGCTCCCACGATCCTCGCCCTGGCCGGCGCCCAACCTTCGCCCACCATGCACGGCCATCCCGCCTTCACCAACGATCGCCGGGCGACCTAGCCGCTGCCATACGCCTTGCTGACACGCAGGGCTGCTACATGGCTGCTCTCATGCGCGTTCACTTGGATTGCATGCGGCCTAGCGACTTCGAGCCGTGCTGCAGTGCTAAGATACCGGCGAACCTCAACCTGGAGATGCCATGATGAACGGACTGAGCGCGATGGTATTGGTGATGGCGGCGGGGATGGTGATGGCGGTGGCGGCGCGTGCGGAGGATGGGGGTGGGGAGGACGGGTCGGGGGTTCCTGGCGTGCCGCCAGCGCTGAACTTCACGGTGAAGACACTGGAGGGCAAAGCGACGGAGCTGTCGACGTATCGGGGGAAGGTGGTGCTGATCGTCAACGTCGCCAGCCGCTGCGGGCATACGAAGCAGTACGCCGACTTGCAGGCGTTGCACGAGAAGTACGGCGAGCGCGGGCTGGCGGTGCTGGGGTTTCCGTGCAACCAGTTCGGCGGGCAGGAGCCGGGGACGGCCGCGGAGATTCAGCAGTTCTGCACGACGAAATACGGCGTGACATTCGACCTGTTTGAGAAGATCGAGGTCAACGGCGACCAAGCCGCGCCGCTGTACGCGTACCTGACGGGGGCCGACGCGCCGATCGAGGACCAAGGCCCGGTGAAATGGAACTTCGAGAAGTTCCTGCTCGACCGCGAGGGCAGGCTGATCGCCCGGTTCCGGTCGAAGGTGTCGCCGTCGAGCGAAGAGGTGGTGGGCGCGATCGAGGGTGCTTTGGGCCCCGTCGAGGCCACGGCAGCGGCGGAATAGACCGAGGCGGGACGTGGTTGGTAACGGCATGACCACCCCCAGCATCTACATCGTGAAACTGGCCGGTGCGATCGCGCTGCTGGCGTTGTGCGCCGCGTTCGTTATGCACCGCTATCTGCAGATTCCGCGGTCCGCATTCGCCCAAGAGGAGTCCGTTGCCATGCCCGCTACAGTTGACCAAGCTGCCGCCGTCGCCGTCCGCGTTTTCAACGACAAGGGCGAGCTCGTCGGCCCCGTCGAGTCGCCCCGCGTGGTCAAGACCGACGAGCAGTGGAAAGCCCAGCTCACGCCCGAGCAGTTCCGCATCCTGCGCAGCAGCGGCACGGAGCGCCCGTTCTGCGGCGTCCTGCTCGACAACAAGAAGCAGGGCGTGTACGCCTGCGCCGGGTGCGGGCTGCCGCTGTTCACCAGCGACGCCAAGTTCAATTCGGGCACGGGCTGGCCGAGCTTTTACGCGCCGATCGCGCGGGAGAACGTGGCGGAGAAGACCGACCGCAGTCACGGCATGGTGCGCACCGAGATCAACTGCGCCCGGTGCGACGGGCACCTGGGTCACGTGTTCGAGGACGGTCCGCGGCCGACGGGACTGCGCTACTGCCTCAACAGCGAGTCGCTGCAGTTCACCGCCAGCGAGGACGTGGCGAAGCTGGCGGACCCATCCGCTAAGCCGCAGGCGTCGCAGGCCACCGCCGTGCTCGCCGGGGGGTGCTTCTGGTGTACGGAGGCGGTGTTCGAGCGGCTCGACGGCGTGGGCGATGTGGTGAGTGGATACGCCGGCGGCACGAAGGAGACCGCCACCTACGACGCCGTCTGCTCCGGCGCCACGGACCATGCCGAGGCGATCCGCATCACGTATGACCCCGGCAAGATCACTTACGACGAGTTGCTCAAGGTGTTCTTCACCGTGGCACACGATCCGACGCAACTCAATCGTCAGGGCAACGACGTGGGTCGGCAGTACCGCTCGGCCGTGTTCTATGCCGACGAGCAGGAGAAGGCCGCGGCGGAGGCGGTGATCCGCAAGTTGCAGGAGGACGGCACGATCAAGGGCAAGATCGTCACGACGCTCGAGCCGCTCGGCGAGTTTTATCTGGCGGAGAAGTACCACCAGGACTACGCCCGCAACAATCCGCGGCAGCCGTACATCCAGGGCGTGGCGATGCCGAAGGTCGAGAAGCTTGAGAAGAAATATGCGGATAGACTCAAGCCATGACCGACTACCGCAAGGTCATGCTCGAGCAGTTGGGCGGGCGCGATGCGCTGGCGGTGTTCGCGGCGACGCCGGGCGAGCTTCGCAAACTGATCGAACCTGTGCCCGTGGCGTTGCTGCGTCGCCGGCCGTATGCCGACCGCTGGACGTGGACGCCGCTGGAGATCGTCGGGCATCTGGTGGATGTCGAGTGGACGCTGGGCTGGCGGACGCGCACGACGCTGTGCGACGACGAGCCGGCGATCGCGGGCATGGATCAGGAGAAGTGGGTTGCCGCGCAGCGTCACAACGACGCCGACCCTCGGCAGTTGCTTGGTGACTTCGAGGCACTGCGGACAATCAACCTGCGCTTCTGGCGATCGGTCGAGCCGAGCCAACTGCAGCGCCACGGCATCCACAGCGAGCGCGGCCCCGAAACCCTCGACCAGCTCCTGAAGATGTACGCCGCGCACGACCTGGCCCACCTGGATCAGATTCGCAAGTACCTGTCGGCGATCCGGGGCTGAATGGACCGATCCGATCGTGCGGCGGATGGCCTGGATACCGCGTGCCTCACAGTGGCGGGCCGACCACTTCGATGTCGTACTTGGCACCGAGGGCGATGACGCGATCGATCGGCGGCGGATCGGGCAGTTCGCCCATCTCGCGGTAGAACGCTTCGCTGCCCGAAGGCGCAAGGAGGATCAGCAGTCGAGCGGGCGCGTCGCCGATGTTCTTGAAGGCGTGCGTGCCGCCGCGGGGGAAATAGCCGTAGTCGCCGGGGCCCAGCTCGTGCGGCTGGCCGTCGGCAACGGCCAGGACGCGGCCGGTGAGCATGTAGAACGCCTCGTCCTCGCGCAGGTGACGATGGGGCGGCGCACCGCCGCCGGGGCGGACCGTGTGCTCGACGAACACGTATGCGCCGCCGGTGTGCTCGCCGGTGGCGATCAGCCGCATCGGGTCGGCCATGACGTGGGTCAGTTCGGCGGTGTCGTGACGGACGATGCGAGTCGTTGACGGCTGCGTGGCGGGCATGCGGTGCTCCTGTCGTGAAACTCAGTAACGGATGCTGAACTCGTCGGCGAACTCGCCGGTGGCGTCGCTCTTGTCGATCGCGGTGTGCTGAACGCACCGCTTCATCGTTGCAGTGACCTCGTTGACGAACCGCTCCACGTCGGCGTCTTTGCCCTCGACGACGAGGCGAACGCGGCCGTCGGGCAGGTTCTGTACGTAGCCGGCGATGCGGTGATTGGCGGCGATGTCCCGCGTCGTGTAGCGGAACCCGACGCCTTGGACGCGGCCGGTGAAATGGACGGTGTGGCGGATCATGTGTGTTCTGATCCGGGGCTTCGCAAAGCCTCAGCCCTCGGCTTGGATCAACCCTCTAACGCCGCAAGCTCTTCCTCGGGAATCTCGAAGTTGGCGTGAACCTTCTGCACGTCGTCGTGGTCTTCCAGCGCTTCGACGAGGTTGAGCAGTTTCTGGGCCAGGTCCCCGGTCACGGTCACGGTGGTGCTGGGAACCATCGTCAACTCGGCCGACTCGACGGTGAAGCCCGCGCTCGCGCACGCCTGACGCACGGCCTGGAGATCGGTCGGCTCGCAGGTGACAACCCACGATTCGCCCGCGGCCTGGAGTTCATCGGCGCCGGCATCGAGCACCGCGGCCATGATGTCGTCCTCGTCGCCCGACGCCAGCGGCAGCGTCACCTGGCCCTTGGCCGCGAACAGGTACGACACGCACCCGCTGGTGCCAAGGTTGCCCCCGTGCTTGTCGAAGATGCCCTTGATCTCGGGCGCGGTGCGGTTGCGGTTGTCGGTGAGGATGTCGAGCATGATCGCCACGCCGCCGGGGCCGTAGCCTTCGTAGATGGTGCTCTCATAGCTCTCGGCCTGCAGTTCGCCGGTGCCCTTTTTGATCGCCTTTTCGATCGTGTCCTTGGGCATGTTGACGGCCTTGGCGTCGTCGATGGCGTAGCGCAGGGCGAGGTTCGTGTCGGGGTCGCCTCCGCCGGTCTTGGCCGCGACGATGATGAGGCGGGCCGCTTTGCTCCAGAGCTTACCGCGCTTGGCGTCGGCGGCGGCTTTCTTGTGCTTGATGTTCTTCCAGGCGCTGTGACCAGCCATGACCAGACCTCGTGAGGAAACGCGCGATTGTAGCCGATGAAATCCCGTTCGCGGGACGACGGACACATCAGTACGATGATGACCCCCATGGCAAATGAATGTCCTGTATCCATAGGCGTCGTTGGCATGGGCGGTTACGCCGCCCAGATCGCCAATCTTCTGCGTGCGCAAAGCGCATTGCCCCATCCGTCGGTGAAACTGGTGAGCACGTGCGACCCGGACGTGGCCGCCCACGGCGCCCGCGCGGCGGAGCTCAAAGCCGAGGGCGTGGCGGTGTACGACAGCCTCGACAAGCTGCTGGCCGGTGATGTCGAAGCGGTGTGGCTGCCCGTGCCGATCGATCTGCATCGGCCGTTCACCGAGCAGGCGCTGGCGGCGGGCAAGGCGGTGATGTGCGAGAAGCCGGCCGCCGGTTGCGTGGACGACGTGGACGCGATGATCGCGGCGCGCGACCGGGCGAAGCTTCCTGTGGCGATCGGTTTTCAGGACACGCACGCCGACACGACCGCGCAGATCAAGCGTCGCATTCTTGACGGCGAACTGGGGCCGATCACGCACGCGACGGTGCAGGCGTGCTGGCCGCGCGACGACCGTTATTACAGCCGCGCCACCTGGGCCGGCGCCCTTCGACGCAACGGCACATGGGTGCTCGACAGCCCGGCTCAGAACGCCATCTCACATTTCATCACGCTGCCACTGTTCCTGCTGGGGTCGTCGATCGATGGCATCGCCGTGCCGCAGACGATTGAGGCCGAGTTGTACCGGGCGCGGCCGACGATCCAGAGTTTCGACACGATCAGCCTGCGGGCCACGTTGCCGCAGGGCCGCACCCTGCTGATTCACATGACCCATGGCTGCGCCAGGCAGGTGGGGCCGATCATCACCATCCACGGCGAACGGGGAACCATGACGCGCACGTTGCATGAGACGGTCATCACCATGCGAGACGGCAGGACCAGCACCGTGGCGGTGGGCGACAAACATGCGGACATGGTGCGGCGGTTTGCGGCGCTGGTGCGCGGGCAGTACGAGCCGCAGCGCCCGGCGGTGTCGCTGGAACTGGCGCGTCCGCAGGTCGTGTGCATCAGTGCCGCTGTGCAATGCGCCCCGATCCACGCCGCGCCCGCCGCCGTCAGCGACCGGGGTGTGCATGTGATCGCTGATATCGATCGTGTCTTTTCAGAATGTTCGGAGCGTAACGTGATGCTGCACGAGTCGGGCCTGGCGCCGTGGTCCAAGCCCGCGGGTCGGCTGGACGTGCGCGATTACCGTCACTTCGCCGGGCCGTGCTGCGCATGACGATCCGGCGCTTGCTCGCCCGTGGTTTAGAGAAAGTCCAAGCGTGATGAACACCCATGAGGTCGTGCTGGTTCCCGGCGACGGCATCGGGCCCGAGGTTGCCGCCGCCACGCGGCGCGTGCTCGACGCCGCCGCGGCGCCGCTGCGTTGGCACGAGCATGTCGCCGGTATCGCCGCCATCGAACGCGGCTTGGACGTGCTCCCGGATGCCACGCTCGACGCCGTCCGCGAGCACAGGCTCGCGCTGAAGGGCCCCTGCACCACACCCGTGGGCAAGGGCTTTCGCTCGATCAACGTCGCGTTGCGCAAGACGCTGGATCTGTATGCTGCCGTGCGCCCCGTGCGCTCGATCGACGGCGTGCCGACGCGTTTCGCCGGCGTCGATGTGGTGATCTTCCGGGAAAACACCGAGGGCCTCTACAGCGGCATCGAGAACGAAGTCGCCCCCGGCGTCGTCACCAGCCTCAAGGTCGCCACCGAACGGGCCTGCACCCGCATCGCCCGTGCCGCCTTCAGCTACGCCCGACTCCGCGACCGCAAGAAAGTCACGGCCTTCCATAAGGCCAACATCATGAAGCTCACCGACGGTCTGTTCATCCGCTGCGCCCAGAAAGTCCACGAGGAGTTCCGCGATATTCAGTACGAGGAACTCATCATCGACGCCGGTTGCATGCGGCTGGTGCAGGACCCGACGCGGTTCGACGTCCTCCTGATGGAGAACCTGTACGGCGATCTGGTGAGCGATCTTGCCGCGGGGCTGGTGGGGGGGCTGGGCGTCGTGCCCGGGGCCAACATCGGTGACGAGTGCGCTGTCTTCGAAGCGGTTCACGGCAGCGCGCCCGACATCGCGGGCAAGGGCGTCGCCAACCCGCTGGCGCTCTTGATGAGCGCGGTGATGATGCTCAATCACCTGGCCGACACGCGCGGCGACACGACATGCCGCGCATGCGCCGAGCGGATCAAAGCAGCCTACAACCGCGCCCTGGCCGATGGCCGCAAGACGCGCGACCTCGGCGGCGACCTGGGCACTGCGGCCTTCGCCGAGGCGGTGATCGAGAGGTTGAGGTGAGCGACGCCTGGTGTATCCCCGGTGCGAACGGTGAGGTGATTCTCGGGGATGTTCATGTGCCCGATACCGAGCCCAGGGGCGTACTGGTCATCTGTCACGGATTCAAGGGTTACAAGGACTATGGCTTTTTCCCCCGCCTGGCCGAGGCCGCTTCGGCGGCAGGCATGATCGCGCACCGCTTCAACTTCAGCCACAGCGGCATGACCAACCACGTGGCGACGTTCGAGCGGCCCGACCTGTTCGAGCGCGACACGTGGGGATTTCAAATCTCAGATTTGGAGTCTGTGATCGGCGCCATCCGTGCCGGCACGCTCGCGGGGCGCGACAGGCCGATCGTCGTCTTCGGCCACAGCCGCGGCGGCGTCACCGCGCTGCTGGCCGTGGCCCGCGGGCTGGACGTGGCGGGCGTCATCGCCGCCGCCGCGCCGGACACTTGCTGCAACCTCGACGAATCGCAGAAGGCGATGCTCCGTCGCAAGGGCTTTCTGCCGTCGCCGTCGTCGCGCACGGGGCAGGAGTTGCGTGTCGGCCGCGCGTGGCTCGACGAAATCGACGCCGACCCCCCGAAGTTCGATCCCCGCCTCGCCATCGCAACGATCAAGAACCCTGTGCTGCTGATCCAGGGCGACGCCGATGAAACGGTCCCGCTGTCGTGCGCCCAGGCGCTGAAAGCGGCCGCGGGCGATCGCGTGGAGTTGCTGGTCATTGCGGGTGCGAATCACACTTTCAATGCCGCGAATCCCATGGTTGGCGAAATGCCCAAAGCCACTTCGCAGATGTTCGATGCAGTGATCCGGCACTCGTTCTCGTTGTTCGGCAGCAGTGGCGAACGATTCGCGCGCTAGACAGTCGCAAAGCGCCGCTCACAAGTCGCCAGAGTCCGCGGCCATCGTCATCGTTTGCGGAACAGACTCCACAGACTCAGAGGATCAGTGCCGCTTCGGCCATGAGGCCCGGCCCGAAGGCCATGGCGACGCATGGGGAGGCGGCCCCGTGGTTCTGCAGGTGCTGCAGGATGAACAACAGGGTCGGGGACGACATGTTGCCACAGTCGGCAAGCACCTGGCGGGAGGCGAGCGTGGCGTCGGGAGGGAGGTCGAGGGATGTCTCCACAGCTCCGACGATGCGCGGGCCGCCGGGATGGATGGCCCACGCGTTGATATCGCCGATGCCTAGCCCGTGCGTCGCCAGCCACGATGCCAGCCACGGGCGCAGGTGCGATTGGATGAGCAGGGGCACGCGCGGCGACAGCGTCATCTCGAAGCCGTGGTCCCCGATGGTCCATGTCATGGCGTCGCCACTGTCGGGGATGAGGCACGACGCCGTGTCCGTCAGGCGCCAGGTCGGCGAGTCGGGCGCGCGCGGTGAAAGGACCGCCGCCGCGGCGCCGTCGGCAAAGAGCGCGTTGGCGACGATCTTCTCGGGGTCCCAACCGTAGTGAAAGTGCAGGCTGCACAGTTCCACGGCGCACAGCAGCACGTGGTCGCCGGCGGCGACCATCGCGTGGGCGACGCGCAGGCCGTTGACCGCGCCGTGGCAACCCATGAACCCCACCATGGTGCGCCCCGTCGTCGGTCGCAGTCCCAGTCGCTGGATCAGTGTCACGTCGATGCCGGGCGACATGAACCCGGTGCAGGACACGACCACGAGCTGATCGATCGCCCCGGGAGCAAGGCTGGACAAGTGCAGCGCTTGCTGTGCGGCGTCAACCGCCAGGGGCGCGGCATCGACGGCGTAGCGAGCCATGCGCGCGGCGGTGGTCGGGCCACGGTCGTCCGCACTGGCGGCAGCGGGATAGAACGCCGTGGCCACTTCGGCGGCGTTGCGGCCGTTGGAGCCGCTCAACAGGACGCTGCTGCGGCGCTTGACCATCGAGCGCCGGTACAGCACGGGCAGCAATCGCTCCTGCTCGTCGGTGGTGCAGCATCGCGAGGCCGCCGCCGCCGCCGCGTCGGCCTGGTCGATCCCGTGCCGGGGTTGCCGCACGGAAAGACCACGTATCCAGGCCGGTGGTCGTGTCATGCGCCCATGCTCCATGAGGCGTTGAGGCCGCGCAGCACCGGTCGGGCCAGTCCCGGCCGCAGCGCCAGCAGCGCCAGGCCCGTCCGAACCAATCGCGGGTGGCGCAAGGCCAGTGTCAAGGCGCGGCAGGTGCGTCGCCGGTGAGCTGTGATGTGGCGATACTCGCGTTTCCACGCCTGCGGCGTGCGGCGGGTCCACTGCAACGAAGCCAGTCGGCCCGCGGCGGCGCCGGTGGCCAGCGCCCAGGCGATTCCCTCGCCGGTGAAGGGTTCCACGTAGCCGGCCGCGTCGCCGACAGCCAGCACGCGATGCCCCGCCACGCATCGCCGGCGGGTGAGCGCGGGCGTGCCGCGCCACGCGGCGTGCGACAGGGCGTCGATCGGGGGCAGGCCCGCTTCCCGCAGGATCGCCGTCGCCGCATCGCCGGGCGAACCACATGCACGGATGAACGCCGGGTCGAATGCCGCCGCCGCATCGAGCCGCCCGTCCTCCAGGCGCACCAGGCCGACATATCCGTACCGCGCACACGCCATATGGATGCGTCCGTTGCAGTAGAACCCCGGCGCGTCATCGAGGACGACGCCCGCACCGATCCGCGACGCCCGGGCCACGCGGGGTCGCATTCCCGGCTCGTCATCGAGCAGGGTTCCGCCCAAACCGTCGGCCGCGATGACGATGTCGGCGGATACCACCTCGTCGCCGATTTGCACCCGGCGCCGCTGGGTCCTGTCGGGCAGCAGTGACGCACGAACGCCCGCGCGAAACGTCACCCCTGCGGCCACGGCGACCTTCACCAATCCCGCATCGAACGCGCTGCGGGACATCGCCACGCCACGCGACAGCGCCAGTGCGACGCGCTGTCCGCCCGCCGCCAGCAGCACCTGACGGATCTCCCCAGCCCTGGCGCCGATCACCTCGGCCCTATCCGCATGGCCCAGCGTCGTCAGCGCCGCGGCGTTGATGCAGCATCCGCACACTTTGGACCGCGGAAAAGTCGCCTTGTCCACCAGGAGCACGCGCCGGCCGCGCCGCGCCGCCGCGCACGCCGCCCACGCGCCTGCCGGACCGGCGCCGACCACCAGCACGTCCCACGCCTGGCTCACGGTCGCCTCCAGTCCAGCGTGAACCGACACGGCCAGTGCCGTCGAATGCTCGCGCCGGCCAACCCCGCACGTTCGGCCAGACGTGTCGCTTCGGGCACCGTGAGCGCCGCACGCACCGACAGCGGCCCGTCGGCGCGAACCACCTCGCTACGCGACAGCGCCCGCGTGCCCAGCCATGCCAGCGCGTAGCCGCACCGCGATCGCTCCAGGTCATCAACGATCACGCGCCGCGCCACGGTCGCCAGGCGAGCGAGCAGGCCGATGGCGGCGTCGTCGTCCAGATGGTGGAGAAACAGGCAGCAGGTCGCTACGTCAGCGTCGGGCAGATCATCGGCAAGGGCATCGGCCACGCGATAGCTCACGTCGCTGGTTCGTCGGCGGGCATGAGCCACGGCCACGTCGCTGACGTCGCAGGCGGTGATGTGCAGCGGCAGGCCGTCCCGAGATGCGAGGCGCTGCAGTTGCCGCGGCACGTCACCGGCGCCGGTCGCCACGTCCAGTATGCGCAGGGGTTGACGGCTGGCGCGGGCGTCGGGGCGGATCATCGCCCAGAGCCTCCGGGCCGTGCCGCTGGCGCGATTGATGCGTTCCAGGCCGTGCAGCGCCGCCACGTGCAGATCCCGATCCAGCGCGGGGTCATCCATGATCTCCGGCTGAAGATGTCGTTGCGTCAGACTCGGAGGTGCGGCGGGCATGTTGGGGCATTATTGACGCTTGGCGCCACGGGAGCCAATGGCGAGCCTACGATTGGGCCAATCGGGAGGAAAGGACGGCATGAGCAGGTGAAGCCGACGATCGTGTGGTTCCGACAGGATCTGCGACTGCGGGATCATCCAGCGTTGATCGCCGCGGTGGAGCGGGGCGGACCGGTGCTGCCCGTCTATATCTGGGCGCCTCAGGAGGAAGGCGACTGGCCGCCCGGCGCCGCATCGCGCGTGTGGGTACACCATTCGCTGGCCTCGCTGCGAGACGCCTGGCGGCAATCGGGGGGCAACCTGCTGATCTTCCGCGGTGCGAGTCTGGACGTGCTGCGGCGTCTGGTCAAGTCAGTCGGTGCGGGCGCGGTGTATTGGAATCGTCGGTACGAGCCCGCGGCGATCGCGCGCGATACGCAGGTGAAAAAGGCGCTCACGGCCGAAGGCATCCAGGTGGAGAGCTTCAACGGGTCGCTGCTGTGGGAACCGTGGGAGGTCTGCACGAAATCAGGCGGTCCCTATCAGGTGTTCACGCCGTTCTGGCGAACGGTTTTGCAACTGCCCCCGCCCGAGGCGCCGCTGCCGACGCCGTCAGCGATGCGTTTGCCGGATCGTTGTCCAAAGGACGACGGGCTCGATGCGCTGGGGCTTTTGCCGCCCGTTCGCTGGGACGGCGGGATCCTCGACATGTGGTCAGCCGGGGAAGCGAGTGCGCATCGACGGCTGCGACACTTCGTCAAGCATGGATTGGGCGACTACGACACACAGCGCCATCGTCCCGACCGCGACGGATCGTCCCGTCTGTCGCCGTACCTGCACCACGGTGAGTTGAGTCCGCGCCAGGTCTGGCACGAGGTGCTACGCGGGCAGGGGCAGGGCGGAGCCTACCTGCGCGAGATCGCGTGGCGCGAGTTCGCGTATCACCTGCTGTATCACTTTCCCCACACGCCCACGCAACCGCTGCGGCGCGAGTTCGATCGCTTCCCCTGGCGGCGCGACGAAGAGCAGTTGCGGGCGTGGCAGCGTGGCCGCACCGGCTATCCCATCGTCGATGCGGGCATGCGGCAACTGTGGCACACCGGATGGATGCACAATCGCGTGCGGATGATCGTGGCATCGTTCCTGGTCAAGGATCTGCGAATCAGTTGGCTCGAGGGTGCTCGGTGGTTCTGGGACACGCTGGTGGACGCGGACCTGGCCAACAACACGCTGGGTTGGCAGTGGGCGGCCGGGTGCGGCGCCGACGCGGCGCCCTATTTCCGCGTGTTCAACCCGGTGCTGCAGGGCGGCAAGTTCGATCCCGACGGCCGGTACGTGCGGCAATACATTCCCGAGCTGGCGGCGGCCGCGGATCGGGACCTGCATCGGCCACGTCACGAGGGCCATGGCTATCCGCCCCCCATCGTCGATCACGGCGAGGCCCGCGACGCCGCCCTGGCTGCCTACGAACGCATCAAGCGAGCCTATGATGCATCGCCCCGAACTCGACGGAGCGGGAGGTCTGCATGATTCATCGCGTGTCCAATGGGTATGAGCTGCGGGTCGAGATGTGGCTGCCCCGCCCGCCGGAGGAGGTGTTCCCCTTCTTCGCCGACGCGCACAACCTGGAGCGCCTCACGCCATCGTTTCTGCAGTTCCACGTGCTCACGCCCGCGCCCATCGCCATGGGTGTGGGCACGCTCATCGACTACCGCTTGCGCGTTCGCGGCCTGCCCATCCGCTGGCAATCGCGCATCGAGGCGTGGGACCCGCCTTGCCTCTTCATCGACCGACAGATCAAAGGCCCTTATCGCCTCTGGCATCACGAGCACGAGTTCGAGGAACACGAGGGCGGCACCATCGTGCGCGACCGCGTCCTGTTCCGCGCGCCCGGCGGGTGGCTCGTCCATCATCTCCTGGTCAATCGCGACGTGGCGTCGATCTTCCGGTTCCGACAGCAGAAGCTGCGCCAGATCCTCGCACCCGAGACACTGGCCCTGTCGAGCGAACCGGTCTAGGTCGCCCCGTTCCACCGGCGGCAACCATGGCGGTGACGATTCTCATCGTGCAAGCGACAGCGACCTGGTTCATGACCGGGCTCATCTGGTTCGTGCAGGTGACGCACTACCCGCTCATGAATGGCGTCGCCGCCAACGGCTACGGCGACTATCAGCGCCGCCACATGGCCCGCACCACTTTCGTCGTCGCCCCCGCCATGCTCGTCGAACTGCTCACCGCCCTGGCGATGATCTGGATTCGCCCGGCGTCCGTGCCGATGTGGGCCGTGTGGTGCGGACTTGCTGCAGTGGCACTCGTCTGGGCCTCGACAGCCCTGCTGCAGGTCCCCATGCACGAGCGCCTCACCTCGGGATTCGACGCCGCCGCTCACCGTCGCCTCGTCTTCACCAACTGGCTCCGTACCCTCGCCTGGTCAGCCCGCGGCGTCCTCGTGGCGTGGATGCTCCTGACCGCGCTCGACTCGCCCGCCCCGCAGTAGCGGCGCTACCCACCGCCGAGTGCTGTATCGCCTGGCATTCAGTAGTATGTCGGGTTCGTTTTCGGCACGTGACGCATGACACGGAGACACGCATGGGCATGACGGACGCACAGGCACGACGCGTATGCAAGGCGCTGGATGAGTTTCGCATCGAGTTGCCGAGTTGGGGCTTTGCCGACACGGGGACGCGGTTCGGCAAGTTTTTCCAGGCGGCGGCGGCGTCCACGACGGAGGAGAAATTCCACGACGCCGGGCTGGTGCATCGGCTCACGGGGGCGTGCCCGACGGTGGCGGTGCATGTGCTGTGGGACTTTCCGCAGGGTCAGAACGCAAGAGACGCCGGGGCCGAGACGGCCCGGCTCGCGCGCCGGCACGGCGTCCGCATCGGGTCGATCAACCCCAACGTGTTTCAGGACCAGGCCTACAAGCTGGGGTCCTTCTGCTCGCCCGAGCGCAAGGCCCGCGAGGCCGCGATGGCGCACACCCTCGACTGCATCGCCCTCGGCAAGGCGACGGGGTCGAAGGTGCTGTCGATGTGGCTGGCCGACGGCACGAACTATCCGGGGCAGGATTCGATCTATCGTCGCAAGCGCGATCTGGCGGCGGCGCTGAAGAAGATTCACGGCGCCATGGAGAAGCAGTGGCCCGGCTCGACCATGCTGGTCGAGTACAAGCCGTTCGAGCCCGGGTTCTATCACACCGACATTGCCGACTGGGGCATGGCCGCGTCGTTCAGCCGCGCCGCGGGCAAGCGGGCCAAGGTGCTGGTCGATACCGGCCACCATCTGCCGGGGTGCAACATCGAGCACATCGTCGCGTTTCTGCTCGACGAAGGGCTGCTGGGAGGTTTCCACTTCAACGACCGCAAGTATGCCGACGACGACCTGACGCTGGGCAGCATCGACCCGTACGCGGTGTTCCGCATCTTCGACCAGATCGCCCAGCACGAGTTCGAGACGGGCAAGCGAGCGGCGATTGAATACATGGTGGATCAGTCGCACAACCTCAAGCCCAAGCTCGAGGCGATGGTGCAGACGGTGACGACGGCCCAGTCGCTGTTTGCGCGGGCGCACCTTGTGGACCGCAAGAAGCTCACTGCAGCGCAGCGCAAGGGCGATATTGTGGCTGCGGAGCTGTGCCTGAAGTCAGCCTTCGAGACCGACGTGACGCCGCTGCTGACGAAGTGGCGTCGCGGCCGCGGCCTGCCCGGCGATCCGCTGGCGGCGCTTCGCGGTTCGGGGGTGATTGGCAAACTGGGCAAGGATCGGGCCGCCGCGCGGCGGGCGCGGGGCGAAGTTGCGGCGTCGAGCTACGCCTGAGCGGGTGGGCTGCCGACCGCTGACGCCGGGGATTACCGGACACAGCCGGGGTCGGGCGCGCCGGTCGGTGAGGATAGGCAATGTCCGGGCGGCGTCCTGTGCGGGCTGGGCGGGCTGGCGAAGCCGCCGTGGGGGGCGGCGAAGGCCGCGGGCCGGCGCGCGGGAAATGGTTGACGTTACGCCGGTTAGCCAGTAGATTGGCCTCTCGGTTTTCGACGTCGAGAACCTTTAATTTTTGGTGGCGCTTTTTGGCCTCTCTCCACTGGTGGGACGGTGGGAATGAAGGACGCAAACCATGCAGTACGGCAAGAGTGTGGACCGGTATTTCTCCGCACGTGAGCGGCTCGAGCAGACACAGTTCGCCGGCTTGGAGGGCCTCGAGCCCCGGCTGCTGCTGTCGGCCACGCCCAAGATCCGCATCAAGAACGCCACGGCGCTCGAAGGCGACGCCGGGCAGTTCAACAAGATGATCTTCGAGGTGGCGCGCAAGGGCGACACCTCCGGCGTGACGCGGGTGAATTTCACCACCGGGCTGTCCGGCGCGATCAACGCCGCCCTGCAGGGCGCCGACTTCCTCGGCCGGCAGGGCGTCGTCAAGTTCAAGGCCGGCCAGAAGCGCAAGACCGTCACCGTGACGATCGTGGGCAACAACACCCAGCAGCCCGATCGTTCGTTCGTCGTCAATCTCACCGGCGCCAAGAACGGCCAGATCAAGCGCAAGACGGGCTTCGGCATCATCAACGACGACGACGGCGCCGGGCCGCAGTCGCAGACGCCGACCGTCCGCATCAACGACGTGTCGCAGAACGAGGGCAACGCCGGGACGACCGCGTTCACCTTCAATGTCACCCTGTCCAACTCGCACGACAAGACCGTGACGGTGGATTTCCAGACGTCCAACGGCACCGCCAAGGCCGCCGACAACGACTACCAGCCGACCAACGGCACGCTGACGTTCCTGCCCGGCGAGACGAGCAAGAATGTGACCGTGCTCGTCAACGGCGACACCAAGGCCGAACTCGACGAGACCTTCATCGTCAACCTGAGCAAGGCGACCAACGCGATCATCGTCGACGCCGCAGGCGTGGGCAACATTCTCAACGACGACGGCGCCCCGTCGCTGCGCATCGATGACGTGAGCGTCGTCGAAGGCAGCAACGGCCAGACGACCAAGGCCGTGTTCACCGTCAGCCTCAACGGCCAGCTCGACGAGGAATTGACCGTCGACTACGCCACCAGCGGCGGGACGGCGACGGCCGACGTCGATTTCGTGTCACAGACCGGCACGCTCACCTTCGCCCCCGGCGAGACCAGCAAGACCATCGAGATCGACATCATCGGCGACAACTCGGTCGAGCCCGACGAGGACTTCTTCGTCAACCTGTCCAACCCCAGCCTGCCCGCCGACAAGGTCGTGCTGACCGACAACCAGGGCAAGGGCACGATCGTCAACGACGACGCCGCCCCGGTCGTGACGATCAACAACGTCTCGCTCAACGAGGGCAACGCCGGCGCCACGCAGTTCATCTTCACGGTGAACCTCAACACGCCGGCGACCGAGACGGCGACGGTGGATTTCCAGGTGGTGGACGGCACGGCCACCGCCGGCGACGACGACTACACGCCCCTGGCCGGCACGCTCACCTTCGCCCCCGGCGAAATCACCAAGACGATCATCGTCAACGTCACCGGCGATACCAAGCTCGAGGCCAACGAGACCTTCTTCGTCAATCTCAGCAATCCGCAGAAACTGACGATCGGCGACAACCAGGGCCAGGGCACCATCGTCAACGACGACCTGCCGCCGCAGGTGTCGATCGCCGATGCATCGATCACCGAGGGCGATGCCGGCCAGAAACTGCTGACGTTCAACCTGACGTTGTCGCAGGCGGCGGGCCTGCCGGTGAGCGTCAACTACGCCACCGCCAACTCGACGGCGACCGCCGGCAGCGACTACGTCGCCTCCAGCGGAACCGTGAACTTCCCGGCGGGCACGACCACGCAGACCATCACTGTGCCGATCATCGGCGACACCACGCCTGAGGCCAGCGAAGTATTTTTCGTCAACCTCAGCAGCCCGGTCAATGCCACCATTGGTGACGGCCAGGCCATCGGCACTATCACCGACGACGATGCCGTCCGCAGCCTGTCGATCAACGACGTGACGATCACCGAGGGCGACGCCGGGCAGAAGTTCGCCATCTTCACGGTGACGCTCAGCGGCACGGGCACCACGCCTGTGTCGGTGAACTTCGCCACGGCCAACGGCACGGCCACGGCGGGCAGCGACTACACCGCCGCCAGCGGCACGCTGACGTTCAGCCCCGGCCAGACCACCCAGCAGGTCTTCGTCCCGATCATCGGCGATACGACCCCCGAGGCCAACGAGACCTTCTTCGTCAACCTCAGCAACGCCACCGGCGGCGCGACGATCGTCGATTCGCAGGGCATCGGCACCATCACCGACGACGACAGCACCCGCACGCTGGCGATCAACGACGTGGCCATCACCGAAGGCGACGCGGGCACGAAGCTCCTGACCTTCACCGTGACGCTCACGGGCACGGGCGCCACGCCGGTGACCGTCAACTACGCCACCGCCAATGGCACGGCGACCGCCGGCAGCGACTACGTGGCCGCCAACGGCACACTCACCTTCAACGCCGGTGAAACCAGCAAGGTTATCCAGGTCACCATCAACGGCGACACCACGCCCGAGGCCAGCGAGACCTTCTTCGTCAACCTCAGCAACGCCACCGGCGCCTCCATCGTGGACGCCCAGGGCATCGGCACCATCACCGATGACGACGGCACCCCGTCGCTGACCATCAACGACGTGACCGTCACCGAAGGCGATGCGGGCACGACCAACATGGTCTTCACCGTCACATTGGCAGGCGAAATCAACCAGCCTGTCAGCGTCAACTACGCCACCGCCCCCGGCACCGCGACCGCGGGCGTGGACTACACGTCCGTGAACGGCACGCTGAACTTCACCGTCGGCGGGCCCAACACACAGACGATCATCGTCCCGATCATCGGCGACCTGGTCACCGAGGGCAATGAGACGCTGACGGTCAACCTCAGCAACGCCACCAACGCCGTGATCACCGACGCCCAGGGCATCGGCACGATCACCGACAACGACGTGAAGCCCGATGTCAACGTCTCCGACGCCGTGGGCTTCAGCGGCAGCGTGGTCACCGACAACGACGAGGAGAACGGCGGCCTCAAGGCCTTCCGCTTCACCATCACGCTGTCGGCGCCGAGCAACCAGCCGATCACCGTGACCTACGAAACGGCGGACATCGACGCCACCGGCGGCGCAGCGGCGGGCCCGGGCATTGACTACATCAGCAAGAGCGGCAGCGTCACGTTCGCGCCGGGCGAGACCACCAAGTTCGTGGACGTGTTCGTGGTCGGTGACACCGACATCGAGCCTGACGAGAAATTCGTGCTCAACCTGCTGGCCGTCACCCAAGGCGAGGCGGACATCCAGGACAGCCAGGGCGTGGCCAACATCCTCGATGACGATGCCCCTCCCGCCCCGTAATGATGCCGTGTCGGACATAGCTCAGCTCTTTTCAGGCCCCGCGCCACGGCGCGGGGCCTTTCCATGTCCGGCCGCCAACGTGCTGCGAAATTTGCGGCGAATCCATTTGACCGCGGCATTTTCGGGGCTACATTTCCCGCACGGCCCGCCATGGTGGTGGGTCGCATCCGGGCCGCCCGGAGGCGCCAACCTGCCTCCGGTTGCGTTACAGGGTTGGGAGATAAGGACACGATGATGAACGCTATCGATCAGCCTGGTTCGGCCTGCGACACCTCGCAGGAGCAGTGGGCGGGGCTCGAGGGCCTCGAAGCCCGCACACTGATGTCGGTCGCGCCGCTGGCCGTCGTCGGCGCGTCGAAGGTCAAGATTCTCAACGCCTCGGCCGCCGAGGGCAGCGCCGCCACCCCCGGCAAGGCCAACTTCGTGGTCAAGCGCGTCGGCGACGCCACGACCAAGGCCGTGGTCAAGTACCGCACGATCCAGCTTCAGTCGGTGGACGCCGCCACGCTCGGCGCCGATCTGCAGGCCGTCACCGGCAAGCTCGTGTTCAAGCCCGGGCAGAAGACCAAGTTCATCACTGTCAACTTCGTGGGCAACGACCTGCCCGAGGATAGCAAGCGCTTCGGCGTTCAGCTCTTCAAGCCCAAGAACACCAAGCTCGCCAAGAGCGTGGGCATCGGCACCATCGCCAATGACGACGGCAACAACCCCGCCATCAGCATCAACGACATCTTCGTCGTCGAGGGCAACAACGGCACCAAGACGGTGCTCTTCACCGTCACGCTCAGCAAGACGCACAACCAGGTCGTGACCGTGCAGTACAAGTCGTCGGCGGGCAGCGCCACCGCCCCCGAGGACTACATCGCCGTGCCCCTGCAGACCCTCACCTTCCAGCCCGGCGAAACCTCCAAGACCATCGCCGTGCAGATCGTCGGCGACACCATCCCCGCCAAGAAGCTCTTCGAGACGTTCTTCATGAACCTCTCCAACGCCACCAACGCCACGATCGCCAAGGCCGTGGGCGAGTGCACCATTGAGGACAACGATCAATAACCCGGCCCCGCCTCTCGAACCCCGGCCCCAGACCCAGCCCTGCGCCCTCGGCGCGGGGCTTTTTTTGCCCGCCAGGGGGTGGCGTGGAGCGGCACGAAGGGCTAAAGTGGGGGACTCGGTGGGGGGGAGTCCCCAGGAAAATGGAGCCAGATGATGCAACGACCGATGATTGACGGCACGGATGTGGATGCCAGTCAGGCCCGCCCGGTTTGGTCGGGATTGGAGGCGATGGAGCCGCGGCTGCTGATGGCGGCGACCCCGGCGAGCAAGCTCCGCATACTCGACGCCGCCGGCGCCGAGGGCAGCGCCGCCAACCCCGGCCAGATCGTGTTCGTGGTCAAGCGGCTGGGTTCGACGACAAGCAAGGCGGTGGTGAAGTACCGCACGATCGCGCTGCAGAGCGCCGACGCCGCCGTGCTGGGCGCCGATCTGCAGGCCGTGGCGGGCAAGCTCGTCTTCAAGCCCGGGCAGAAAACCAAACAGATCGTCGTCAGCCTCATCGGTGACGGCGTGGCCGAGGACAGCAAGAAGTTCGGCGTCCAGCTCTTCAAGCCCAAGAAGACCAAGCTCGCCAAGGCCGTCGGCGTTGGAACTATCCTCGATGACGACAGCGCCACGCCCACGCTGGCCATCAACGACATCGCCGTCATCGAGGGCAACAACGGCACCAAGACCGTGTTCTTCCAGGTCACGCTCAGCAAATCGAGCAACCAGGTCGTGACGGTGCAATACAAGTCGTCGGCGGGCAGCGCCACCGCCCCCGAGGACTACATCGCCGTGCCCCTGCAGACCCTGACCTTCCAGCCCGGCGAGACCGTCAAGAGCATCCCCGTGCAGATCGTCGGCGACACCATCCCGGCCCAGAAGCTCTTCGAGACGTTCTTCATCACGCTGTCCAACCCCACCAATGCCGTCCTGGGCAAGGCCGTGGGCACGGGCACGATCGAAGACAACGATCGCCCCGACAGCCGGGTGTGATGTCGGATGGCGCAGATCAGTGCGTGCGCGCAAACTCACACGGTTGAGGCGGCTGTCGCACGTCTGCCACATGGCGCGGTGATGCGGAAAAACCGGCGGAAAATCGGGGTCGGCCCCGACATTTTCTGAACTACATTTTTCCAGGGGGCGTTGTACCCCTCAAGTACCGCCATCCCACGGTCGGTCCCGGCTTTTTCCACGGTGGAAGCAGGCGGGTCGGCATGAGTCCTCATCGTTCGAAAGGACCCCCGATGATCCCACCTCGATCGCTGGAAGCAGGCACGTCAGCACGCGATCAGAACCCCCAGTGGACAGGCCTCGAAGCCATGGAGCCGCGCCTGCTCCTGTCGGCCAAGGCCCCCATCCAACTGCGCATCAACAATTCCTCCGGCGTCGAAGGCACCCTCGCCGATCCAGGCCAGGTCGTCTTCCAGGTCCGACGCCTCGGCGCCCAGAACGTCAAGTCCGTCGTCAAGTATCGCACCATCATGCTCACCGGTAATCCCGATCACGCCGTGTGGGGCGACGACTTCCACTACGCCCAGGGCCGACTCGTCTTCAAGAAGGGCCAGAAAAACCAATACATCGTGGTCAACCTCATCGGCAACGACGACCCCAACAACACCAAGGTCTTCGGCGTCCAGCTCTTCAAGCCCAAGAACGCCAAGGTCACCAAGGCCTATGCCGTCGGCTACATCCTCGACAACAACAGCGCCTCGCCTTCGCTGAGCATCAACGACGTGCAGGTCGTCGAAGGCAACAGTGGCACCAAGACCGTCTTCTTCACCGTCACGCTCAGCAAGGTTCACAACCAGGTCGTGACCGTCGATTACAAGTCCTCGGCCGGGACCGCCACCGCGCCCGAAGACTACATCGCCGTGCCTCTGCAGACGCTGACCTTCAACATCGGCGAGACCGTCAAGAGCATCGCCGTGCAGATCGTCGGCGACACCATCGAGGCCAAGCGGCTGTTCGAGGAGTTCTACATCACGCTGACCAACCCCTCCAACGCCACGCTGGGCAAGGCGGTGGGCGTCGGCACCATCGAGGACAACGACGGCAAGTGGGCGTGATTCGTCCGCACGGCCTCGACGCTCGTCAGCCCCGCGCCCCGGCGCGGGGCTTTTTCATGCCGCACGCATGAACAGCGGCGCCGCCACGTAAGCCACGTAGATCAGCACCAGCGGCAGGCCCATCCACCGCTGAAACCGCTGCCGACGCACCGACGCGAAGATGAACACGGCGAACAGGCCCACCACCAGCAGCATGGTAGGCAAGTGCAGCAGAAGAAAAATCTCCGGCGGCCGTGCCGTCGGGTCGATGATCGGCAGCGGCTTGGCGAACGCCGCCGCCCCCGTGACGAACAGCACGTTGAGAATGTCGGCCCCGATCACGTTGCCCACCAGCAGCTCGGGATGGCCCCGGCGGATCGACGTCATCCCGATCACCAGCTCCGGCAACGATGTGCCCATCGCCACGATCGTGCCGGCAATGACCACCTGCGGCACACCCCAGCGCTCGGCCAACTGCGTCACCGCCTGCACCAGCACGTGGCTGGACACGATCACGATCGCCAGGCCCACCACGCCGAAGAGGATCAGCGTCGTCACGCTGCGCAGTGACGATTCCGGCTCGGGGATGACCGCGGCAACCGGGTGGGGGCGCGCCACGGCGTCGGGCAGTTGGAACGGCTCGCCCTGCGGGTGCGAGCGGCTCCATCGCACCGAGACCAACATATAGGCGATCAACAGCAGCAGCAGCAGCACGCCCACCGGCCGCCCCAGCGCCGCCGTATCGCCGTGGAGCGCGTAGGCCCCGTAGCACAGCGACGCCAGCAACGCCACGGCCGCAATGTCGATCATGCCCTGACGCCGCAGCACAAACGGATCGGCGGGCAACACGGTCAGCAGGCAGCCCAAGCCGAAGATGAATCCCGTGTCGGCGATGATCGACCCCACCGCGTTGCCCAGCGCCAGGCCCGCTTCGCCCTGCCACGCCGCCATCACCGACACGGCACACTCGGGACTGGTTGTGCCCAGCGATACGATCGTCGCGCCAACGATGACCTTGGACATGCCCAGTCGATACGCCAGGCCCGACGCGCCATCGACGAGCAAGTCGGCGCCTTTGATCAGCGCGGCCAACGCGACGACGCCGATGATCAGCAGCAGCCACGTGGACAGACCAACGAACCACTCGGCGGGAATCAGGTGCTCCATGGCGTCAATGTATCCGATCCGCGTCGATGCACGTGTGCGCGCACGACAGCGACGAGGCGACGTGGCCTGTGACCCATGGCCAGATCGTTTACTTGCGCAGGCCCAGCTTGGTGATCAGGTCCTGGTACGCCGGGCGGTTGACGCGGGCCAGGTACTTGAGCAGCCGGTTACGCTTGTGGACCATGATGAGCAGCCCGCGGCGGGAGCTGTGGTCCTTGGCGTGCGTCTTGAGATGCCCGGTGAGCTGGCGGATCTTCTCGGTGAGCAGGGCGATCTGAACCTCGGGCGAGCCCGAGTCCTTATCGCTGCGACGGTGCGAGGAGACAACCTGATTCGTTTGCTCGGCGGTGAGCATGGGGAAATCCTAAAGGAGCCGAGGTTCCCGGCTTCGCACTTCCGGGGCCGGGGGACCGCCAACTTGCCGCCGGGCCAGCTCCGAGCCCGGGGTGCGGTGAGCCGGGCATCATATCGCAAGGCCCACCGCTCGCCAAACGCCCGGCGACGCACATCCCCACCTTGACGCCAGGCCGCCGGTATGCTAACATAAACCAAACTACAGGACCGGTCTGCGCGCTCTTCGACCGGGCGAATCAACTTGTTGGTCGGATCCTGCAGCTTGTTGCATGCAGCCACAAGTTGAGTTGAGTTGGCCAGTCCATCGGCCCGGCAACGCGCCAAACGTATCCGTTCCGTCGAGATGAGCAACGGCCATGAACGAACTGGCGATCAACCCGGCGCGAGGCCCTTTCGTTAGGGTGGTGCGGATGAAGGGCGGATGCTTTGAAGCGCACCCGGGGGCGTGGATCCTGGCGGACATGCCCAGCCGACAGCATGGTTACACTATGCCCATGACTACCGCCGCTGCCGTGAAAGTTGATCGTTACGCCAACTCCGCCAAGGCGTTTGCGCGGGCACGGGCGCTGTTGCCGGGGGGCGTGAATTCGCCGGTGCGGTCCTGCCGGGCGGTCGGGCGGGACCCGGTGTTCATCAGTGAGGGCCGCGGCTGCCGCGTCACCGATCTGGACGGCAACACCTACATCGACTACGTGGGCAGCTACGGTCCGTTGATCCTTGGTCACGCGCCCGACAGCGTGATCGTGGCGGTGTCGAAGGCCGCCAGCCACGGCACGAGCTTCGGCATGCCCACCGAGGCCGAGTCGCAACTTGCCGCCATGGTCAT
The DNA here is from genome assembly GCA_964518335.1 of uncultured Phycisphaeraceae bacterium. Classification (GTDB taxonomy): domain Bacteria; phylum Planctomycetota; class Phycisphaerae; order Phycisphaerales; family Phycisphaeraceae; genus CAZFDT01. The sequence goes on along the minus strand of CAZFDT010000022.1, from coordinate 45,449 downwards.
CGAGGCCGTGCCTTCCATCCAGAAGGTGCGCTTCGTCAATAGCGGCACGGAGGCGGCGATGAGCGCGATCCGTCTGGCCCGCGCCGCGACGGGCCGGCCGAAAGTGGTGAAGTGCAGCGGGTGCTACCACGGCCACGCCGATGCCCTGCTCGTCCAGGCCGGCAGCGGCGCCACGACGCATGGCGTGCCCTCATCGCCGGGCGTGCCCGAGTCGGTGACAGGCCATACCGTGCTCGTACCCTACAACGACCTGGACGCGACTCGCGCCGCGTTCGACCGCTTCCGGGGTCAGATCGCGTGCATGGCGATCGAGCCGGTGGCGGGCAATATGGGCCTGGTTCCACCGCGCGACGGCTACCTGCAGGCGCTGCGCGAACTGTGCGATCAGCACGGGGCGGTGCTCCTGTTCGACGAGGTGATGACCGGCTTCCGTGTGGCCTACGGCGGGGCGCAGGGGCTCTACGGCGTCACGCCCGACCTGACGTGCCTGGGCAAGGTGGTCGGCGGCGGGCTGCCCTGCGCGGCCTATGGCGGCCGGGCCGACCTCATGGCCCAGGTCTCGCCCGAAGGCCCCATGTACCAGGCGGGCACGCTCAGCGGCAATCCGCTGGCCATGGCGGCGGGGCTGGCGACGCTCGACGCGCTCAAGGACGGCCAAGCCTATGTGCAACTCGAGACCACCGCGGCCGTGCTCGCCGACGGCCTGGCTGCCGCCGCGAAAAAAGCGCATGTCCCGGTGCAAGTGCAACGCGTCGGGTCCATGCTCTGCCCGTTCTTCAGTCCCACGCCCATCGAAAACTACGAGCAGGCGGTCACCTGCGACACCGCCGCTTTCGCCCGCTTCTGGGCCGCCATGCTCGACGAGGGCGTGACGCTGCCGCCCAGCCAGTTCGAGGCGTGGTTCGTCAGCACCACCCACGACGAAGCGGCGGTGAAGGCGACGCTCAAGGCCGCCGCCAAGGCGTTCAAGGCGGCGAAGGGATAACTTGATGCCATGGAAGCCGCTCAGATCAAGTCATGCCTTTATGCACTGGATGCCGAGCTTGCTGCCGAAGGCGTGACGGGTGAAGTCTGCCTATACGGCGGGGCGGTGATGTGCCTGGTGTATCATGCCCGGCCCGACACGAAGGATGTGGACGCCATATTTGAGCCGTCATCGGTCATTCGTCGTGCAGCGGCGCGCATCGCCGAACGGGAAGGGCTTCGGCCTGACTGGCTAAACGATGCAGTCAAGGGATTTCTCGGTGGGGAGCACAACCGACGCATCCTGCTCGAATTGGAGCACCTCAAGGTCTTCGTGCCCGATGCGGACTACATGCTGGCGATGAAGTGCCTGGCTGCGAGAGTGGATGCCATGGATCGTGATGACGTGAAGTTCCTCCTCAAGCATCTGAATATCGAATCACCGGATCGAGTCTTCGAGATCATCCGTGCATACTATCCTCGTGAGCAGATCAAGCCTGCGACACGGTTCTTCATCGAGGAGCTGCTGTCATGACGACGGCTGCACAGACACGTCGGCAGATGAACGAAGCGGGGGAGCATTGGCTGATTCCGCTGATGGATTTCGTCGATGATTTTCGCTACTACCGCGACCCGGCGGCGGTGGCTGATCCGATCGAGCCCAGCGAGCCGAAGCTCGATGCGCTGATGGCATCGGTGGTGGACTACCTTTGCCGCGAGATCGGCATCGATACGCCGAATTGGGTCGATAGCGTCCCGTCCTGCGCTGGACCATGGTTCGTATCGGGCATGGAATCGCTCAAGGCGATCACGCTGGCGGAGACGCCGCTGCCGTTTCGCATCCGCAAGGTGTTCGTGCGCGACAACTTTCTCAGCCGGGCGTGAGCCGAGACCGGGTGATTCGTGCAGGCTCGGGGAACAGGCGTTACATTCTCTGCCCCGACCGATGGAAGGAGCAGGGCATGGCCGACACATTCCGCATTCTCGCCGCCGACAAGCTCGCCGAGGAGGGACTGGCGTATCTCCGCGAGCAGGCCGATTGTGAGTTGATCAACAAGCCGGGGCTCAGCGAGGACGAGCTGGCGGCGATCGCCGGCGAACACGACGCGATGATCGTGCGCAGCGGCGTGACCGTCACGGCGAAGGTGCTGGCGCATCCGGGTCGGCTCAAGGTCATCGCCCGGGCGGGGGTGGGCGTGGACAACATTGACCTCGACGCCGCCACCGACGCCGGCATCCTCGTGCTCAATACCGCCGAGGCCAACACCATCAGCACGGCCGAGCACGCCTTCGCCCTGATGATGGCCACGGCGAGGCGAATTCCGCAGGCCCATGACAAGGTGGCGGCAGGGGGGTGGGACCGCGACAAGTTCAAGGGCCGCCAGCTCGCCGGCAAGACGCTGGGCATCGTCGGATTCGGCCGCATCGGCCAGGCCATCGCTGCCCGCGCCCTGGCTTTCGACATGACCGTCATCGCCTACGACCCGTTCATCAACTCCGACACGATGATGGACGGCAAGGTGAAGATGTGCCGCGACTTTGCCGACCTCGTCCCTCATGCCGACATGCTCACGTTTCACGTGCCGCTCAACGAACAGACGCGGGGGATGATGAACGCCGCCGCCTTCGCCCGCGCCCGCAAAGGTGTGATCGTCATCAACGCTTCGCGCGGGGGGGTGATCGACGAGCGCGATCTGGCTGCTGCACTTGACTCGGGCCAGTGCGGCGGCGCGGGGCTGGACGTGTACGCCGACGAGCCACCCCCGGCCGATCATCCGCTGCGCAGGCACGACAAGGTGACGCTCACCCCGCACCTGGGCGCCAGCACGGTCGAGGCGCAGCAGGCGGTGAGCGTGGTCGCCGCGGAGAGCGTGCTGATGTACCTGCGCGGCCAGGGCATCCGGGGGGCGGTGAACGCCGGCGGGCTGCGCGTCGATCTGGACCCGCTGCAGACGCGGTTCGTCGATCTGTCGCGGCGCATGGCCCAGCTCATCAGCCCGATGTGCACGCGCGGGATCGCCGATGTGACCATCGAGCTGGCGGGCACGCCCATCCACGCCGCCGCCGGCACCATCGAGCGCTCGATCCTCGTGAATCTGCTCAAGGGGCATCTCGACGTGCCGCTGAACATCATCAACGTCGCCGGTGTCGCCCGCCAGCGCGGCATCGCACTGCGCACCGTCACGCTCGATGAAGCCAAGAGCGGGCTGCAGTTGTCCCTCATCGTCAAGGGCCCGCCCGGCAGTGTGGATGCCGGAACCGATCCGCAAGACCAGACCCGCCGCATCGTCGGCCGCGTCATGGACGACCTGCGCCCGCGCATCATCGAGATCAACGGCTACCACATGGACATGGTCCCCGCAGGCACGATGCTCCTGCTGCAGAACGAAGACCGCCCCGGCATGGTCGGACTCGTCGGCACGGAGATGGCCAACGCCAACGTCAACATCGCCGACATGGCGATCAGCCGCCGCCCCACGTCCGGAGGCCCCGCCGGCCAGTACACCGCCCTCATGCTCCTCAAGCTCGACAGCCACCCCGGCGAATCCCTCCTCAACCGCCTCCGCCACCGCCCCGGCATCCTCAAGGCCGCCGTGGTCGAGCTGCCGGGGGAGGCAGCGGGCTAGCCAGGCATTCGCTGCTGTGGCCTACCGCATCTTGACCGGCTTGCTCTTGCTCTTGATTTCGGGCATGCCTTTGCCGATGAGCTCGAGTTTGCTCTGAAGCGTGTTGGCCATGCGCTCCAGCGTGGTCTCGCGCAGAAACGTCGCCAGTTGCTGGCGGATGGCGACCCACTGGTCGTGCTGAGGGCAGGGCTGCTGGTCGTTGCACTTTTCCATGCCGACCACGCACTGGTCGAGGCGCTCGACGCCGTCGATCACGGCGACGATGTCGTAGAGGGTGATCTTCGAGGGCTTGCGCGCCAGGGCGAACCCGCCGCCGCGGCCCTTGGCGCTGGTGAGCAGGCCGCGGCGGACCAGCTCCTGGAAAATCTTGGCCACGAAATGACGGGGCAGGTCCGAGCCCTCGCACAATTCATCGAGCAGGACGTAGCCATCGGGGCGAACCATCGCCAGCCGCGCCATAGCGCGAATGGCATAAGCACAGGCGTTGGAGTAAATCATGAGGGCGTTTCCGAGAAGGAGCGTCGTCTGAAATAGCCGCAAGGGGGATTCTAGCGGCGATCATCGGAAATGAAAACCGCATATTCTTGAGATATGTCGGTTTGGTGGCCGGCGTTGGCGGCAAATCACATTTTCCGCAGCCCAGCGCCCGCCGGCGCGCCCCACTGTCCACAACCTTAGCGACATGGTCGGTGATCCCCGCCGCCGACTGGACTCGGCTGCACTTATCGTGAAGATAGAGGGTCTATGTCCGCTGCCGCGCCGCCATTTCGTGCCGACTTCCGCAAGGGGGATCGCCGGCCGGTCGAGGCCGGGGAACTGGCCAAGCTCTTCGATCGCCTGCCTCCGCACGCCCTCGAAGCCGAGGCGGCCCTGTTGGGCTCGATGATCCTCGACTGGCACGTCTGCGGCGAGGTCATCGAGATCATCCGCAACGACGAGGACTTCTTCAAGCCAGCCCACAGCGCCATCTACAAGGCCATCATCGAGCTGTACGACCAGCAGCAGTCCATGGACGTGGTGCAGCTCACGCAGAAACTCAAGGACCAGGCGGTGCTCGATCAGACGGGCGGAGTCGAGTACCTCATCGAGCTGGCCGAGTCTGTGCCCAGCGCCACCAGCGCTGCGCACTATGCGCGAATCGTTCGCGACAAGGCGGTGCTGCGTCGGCTTATCGACGCGGCAGGCAAGATCATCTACGACGCCTACCACACCAGCGAGCCGGCCGCCGACCAGCTCGATGTCGCCGAGCAGGCGGTGTTCAAGCTCGCCGAGACCAAAACCAGCGACAATGCCACGCTGCTGTTCGATCTGGCCACGCAGGTGTACAAGCAGATCGAGGACTCGGACGGCCGACCGCTCACCGGCCTGGAGACCGGCTTCTACGAACTCGACGAGATGACCAGCGGCCTGCAGAACGGCGAGATGATCATCGTCGCGGCGCGCCCGAGCATGGGCAAGACGGCCTTCGCGCTCAACATTGCCGAGCATATGGGGGCGACCAACAAGCAGCCGGTGGTGGTGTTCAGCCTGGAAATGTCCAAGCAGCAGCTCGCCCAGCGGCTCATGTGCTCGCGCAGCGGGATCGACTCCCACAAGCTCCGCCGCAATATGCTCAACGGCGACGAGTTTCAGAAGTTGGCGCTGGTCGTCGGCGAGCTGCACGATGCGCCGGTCCACATCGATGACACACCCGGCCTGACGCTGCTGCAGTTGCGCGCCAAGGCGCGGCGCCTTGCTGCGCGACACCACATCAAGGCCGTATTCATCGACTACCTGCAGCTCATGAGTCAGCCCGGCGCCGAGAGCCGACAGAACGAGGTCAGCGCCATCAGTCGCGGCATCAAGGCCCTGGCGCGCGAGCTGGACGTGCCGGTGGTTTGCCTGTCGCAGCTCAACCGCGCCGCCGCCGACCGCGAGGGCCACCGACCCCGCATGAGCGACCTGCGCGAATCGGGCTCCATCGAGCAGGACGCCGACGTGGTCATCATGCTCCACCGCGAGGACTACTACCACAAGGGCGAAGAGGATTACGAGGACACCAATGTCGCCGAGGTCATCATCGAGAAGCAGCGTAACGGCCCTACGGGCACGGTGAAGCTGCAGTTCCACGGCGGCACGACGCGGTTCAATAATCTCGCGGGCAGCCGCGGCGCGGGAAGTTACTGATTCGTCCGGTCACGTCGGTGTCGCGGCCGGTGTGGCGAACACGGACTGGCGCCCGGCGATCTCCGCGTCGTCGAGGTAGCACGCCGGGTCGAGTTCCATCCAGTCGCCGGTGGCGGCTTCGGCACGGGTGCGCAGGTTGCCGTTGCAGATGGGTAGGAAGCGACAGGCCTGGCAACGCGGCGGCAGATAAGCGGTGCGGTCGCGGAGGATGCGCAGCCGCTCGTCGGTGGGCTGCCCCCAGATCTGACTGAACGGCTGATCCTTCACGTTGCCGCAGGTGTAGTGCCAGGAGAATTGGTCGTAATGCACGCCGCCGGTCGGATCGATCGATGCGATATTGCACCCGCTACGGTTGCCCCCGGTGCCCTGCAGCAGGGTCATGATCTGCATGGCCCGCTCAGGATCACTTTGTTCGTGTCGGAGCACGACGCAGGCGGCGTCGGCGTGGTTGCCGACGGTGAGCACCTCCAGCGATTGTCCGTCGGCATGGGCCTGCATGGTGCGGTCGCATAGCCGGTTGACTGCGGCGCGGGTCTGGGCGGGCGACAGGTCCACCCGCTGCATGCCCTCTCCCCGGCCGGCGTAAGCCAGGTGATAGACGCACAGGCGATCGACGGACAACTGCAGTGCCAAGTCGAACACGTCGTCGAGGTGATGGACGTTGAGGGCGTGGACGGTGAAGCGCAGGCCCACCTTGACGCCGCGCTGTTTGAGCCGGCCCACGGCCGCGACGGTGGCGTCGTAGGCCCCGACCATGCCGCGCAGCTTGTCGTGCTGAGGGGCCAGCCCGTCGATGCTCACGCCCACGTAGCGGACGCCGGCAAGCTGGATGCGGTCGGCGGTGCGGTCATCGATGAGCACGCCGTTGGTCGAGAGTGTCACGGGCAGGCCGAGATAGCGGGCGTAGAAAAGCAGATCGAACACGTCCGGCCGCGCCAGCGGCTCGCCGCCGGAGATCAGCACCGCGGGCACGCCGAAGCGACGCAGGTCGTCGAGCACGTCGTGGCACTCTTCGGTGGTCAGCTCACCTGGCGCCGGCCCCGGTGTGGCGGAAGCGTAACAGTGGACGCAGCGAAGATTGCACGCCTTGGTGATGGCCCAGGCGACCACGGGTCGCGGCGCGAGATCGCCCGTCTGTCCTGCGTGGGCTTGCAGTCGTTGGCGATGCCCATAGCGCAGCCGCTCGTTACCGGTGGTGTGATTGCAGAGGAGGTTGCTCAGGCTGAGCATGTGGCCATTTCCGTTCGGGGTTGATAGACGCAGTCAGGCTCGGGGGCCAGCAGGTCGCCGGTGAGGTTCCACGCCCGCGCTCGGCTGCCGCCACACACGGTGCGAAACTCGCAGACGCCGCACTTGCCGCCGAGTTGGTCAGCATCACGCAACGACAGGAACACCGGGTGTCGCTGGTAGATCGACACGACCGAGTCGCGGGGAAATCGACCGCAATCGATGGGCAGGAACCCGCTGGGGTGAACCTGCCCGGTGTGCGAGACAAACATGACGCCTTTGCCGTCGTTGACGCCCAGCGGCGCCTTCATGGCGTGGTGCGGTCGTGCGGCCACGGGGTCGCTGCCTCGTTGCAGCAGAAAGCGGCGATAGAACGGGGCCTCGGTGGTCTTGATGGCATAGGGCTGCCGCCGGGCATGCTGGGCCAGCCGGTCGAATACGTCCTCGTACTGCCACGGATCGATGCGCTGCATGCGCAAGCCGCGGCCGACGGGTACGAGAAAGAACACGCTCCACATGCTCACGCCCGGGAGTTCGCCAAGCAGCTTGGCCATGCGGTGGACCTGGTGGACGTTGCCGCGGTGGATGGTGGTGTTGACCTGCACGGGCAACTGCAGCGTGGCGCAGTCGCCGATGATCTCAATGGCCCGCTCAAAAGTGCCCGCCACGCCTCGGAATTGGTCGTGCGTCGGCGCGTCAGCGCCGTCCAGGCTGATCGCCACGCGCGTCAGCCCCACGTCGCGCAGAGCTTCGAGCGCCTCGAAGGTCACCAGCGGCGTGGCGCTGGGCGACATCGACGGCGTCAGCCCCAGGGCCGCGGCATGGGCGGTCAGCTCGATCAGGTCGGCCCGCTTGAACGGGTCGCCGCCGGTGAGCACGACCATCGGCTTGCGGGGAAACTCGGCAAGCTGGTCCAGCAGCGTCAACGAGGCTTGGCTACCCAACTCGCGCGGATGCGCGCGAGTCACGGCACACGCCCGACAATGGCGACACGCCAGGTCGCACGCCCGCGTCACCTCGTAGAACACGAGCAGGGGGCTGTGGCCGAAGTCAGCCTGGGTGTAGGGAGCAGCGTTCATCTTCAGACCGTTCGGTGCGATATTGTCCATGATACTATCCCGCTCTACAAAGACAAGGACTCTCAGCATGGCCAACACCTATGAACAGGAATTGTCAGCGGCAATCGATGCGGTGCGGCGGGCGGCGGGCGCCTGCCGGGCGGTGCAGCAGCGGCTGATCTCCCCGGAAACCCTGCAGAAGAAGGACAAGAGCCCCGTCACGGTCGCCGATTTCGCGTCCCAGGCGGTCGTGGCGGCCACACTGGCCCGTCACCTGCCCCAGGACCGGCTTGTCGCCGAGGAGGACGCCCATGAGCTGCGCGGCGAGGAACAGGCGACAGTCCGCAAGGTCGTGCTCGAACACGCCAATCAGGCCCTGGGCCACGCGCTCACCGAGGCCCAGGTGCTCGACGCCATCGATCGTGGCGGAGCGGTGGCGGCGGGCGATCGATTCTGGACGCTCGATCCCATTGACGGGACCAAGGGGTTCCTGCGGAAGGAGCAATACGTCGTAGCTCTGGCGCTGATTGAGAAGGGAGAGGTGGTGCTTGGCGTGCTGGGTTGTCCTAATCTCGTGGCCCCGGGGGTGGCGGAGATGGGGGCGCTGTTTGCCGCGGTGCGGGGCGGCGGCGCGACGGTTCGGCCGATCGTCGAAGATATCGGTGAGGTCGTGGATGTGCGAGTGAGCGACGTGGGCGATGCGAACGCGGCGCGTTTCTGCGAGTCCGTGGAGTCGGGTCATTCCAACCAGGACGACTCCGCGAAGATCGCAGCGAAACTTGGCATCACGTCCGAGCCGCTGCGGATGGACAGCCAATGCAAGTACGCCACGGTCGCGCGTGGAGATGCGAGCATTTACCTGCGTCTGCCCACGCGGGCCGATTACCGCGAGTGCATCTGGGACCACGCCGCGGGTTTGGTTGTCGTGGAGGAGGCGGGCGGTCGCGTCACGGATGTGGACGGTAAGCCGCTGGATTTCACGCACGGCCGACGACTTGAACACAACAGGGGTGTGGTCGCCACCAACGGCCACATTCACGCCGCCGTGCTCGACGCCGTCAAGAGCGTCATCGGATAGTCGTCTTCAGGCCAGCACGTCGAGATGAACGCCCTTGCCCGGTTCGAGGGAGACCTGCTGGACCATGTCCTTCTGCATCGCCGCCGCCTGCTGCAGCAGCGAGACTGTGGCCTGTCCCTGCAGCTTGGCTGCATCGAGCGATTTGCGCGCCACGGCCATGCCCACCTGATGGGCTACCTGTGCTTGCGACAATGCTGTTGCGCCGCCGACGGTCATGCCCAGCTTATCGGCCAAGTTCACACCCCGACTTCAGTGCTACAAGATGGCATGCTCGTCCGGGAGCGGCTCAGCCACGCGCAGGCCGCACCGCTCCAGCACGACGATGATCGTGTTGAGCATCACCCAGCACTCCAGCGCAAAGGGCAGAAAGCCCAGGAACCCCAGCCAGGGCATCTCGAAGTAGCGGTACTCGCCGGCGGCGCCGAGGAAGGGCAGGTGGTAGGTCCACTTGGCCAGTGCCCAGTAGTTCCAGAACTCCCAGCAGAACCCGCACGTCGCGCCGCCGGCGAAGAGCGCCAGGGTGCGCCCGTAACGCCCTGCACGCCAGTCGGCGATGATGCTGGGCGCTCCCAGTCGGCGGTTGATCGGATCCAGCACGTAGATCAGGCTGATCCACAGCACGAGGTTAAGGACCGTCGCGTCGCGCGACCGCAGCGTCAGCAGGATCGCCAGGGCCAGAAGCAGAAGGGGCACGCCCCAGGTCAACAGCAGCTCGATGAAGCGGATACGTCCGGGCGCAAGGGTTCGAGCGCGGCGCAGCCCCAGGCGCTGGTAGAGCTGGGCGGCCAGGAACATGCCGGGCGAGATGGCCGCGAACGCGATGAAGTAGCCGACGACACGCTGCGAGAAGTAGGGGGGCAGGCCGTGGTAGCGCCACGCATCCATGTAGTAGAAATTGATCCAGTCGAAGACGCACCAGACGGGGATGCTGGTGAGCCAGACGACGACGAAGCGGTTGGGCCGGGTGCGGATCGGCGACTGGCCGTAGGCGTGCAGCAGTCCCTCGAACGTGATCAGGTAGCCCACCCAGCACAGGGCCGTGATATTCACCGCCACCCATCGCGCCGCGACCTGCAGGCCCGTCTGCGGTTGCGGCAGGGGCTGTTCGGTAGGCACCACCAGCCCACCGCGATGCTGCACGTCCACGTAAAGCAGCACCTCGCACGCAACGATGATCGCCAGCCCCAGCAGCAGCGTCATTGGCAAGCGTCGGAGCATGGCCGCCAGTGTAGCCGCGGCGTGGTACGATGTGGCGACCAATTGAAAGGGGCCTGCCATGCGAACGATGACCGTATCGTGCCTGTTGTGGATGGTGACGATGCTCGCGGGATGTTGGCCGTTGGCGGTCAATCCGTTGTACGACAAGGACGAGGGCGAGCTGTTGGAAGGTCTCGTCGGCACATGGCGGGGCGAGGGCGATGATGCGACGCGCTACGACTTTGTCCTCGATCCTCAGCGGCGCGGCTACGACGTGACCGTGATCAACGGCGACAACCGCGCAACGACCTTCAAGGCCACGGTGGTTCGCCTGGGCGACGCCACGTTCCTCGACGCCATGGCGGTCTGGGGCCAGGACAGCGTGCCCGCCTGGTACGGGCTCAACTCCATGCCGCTGCATGCCGCCTTTCGTCTGGAGTTAACGCCCGACGGCGAACTCTTCCTCACGCCCATGCTCGAGGAAGCCCTCGCCAAGCGCCTGGAGAACGAGCCGGCCCTGATCGAACACCGCCTGGTCGAAATCGTTAACACCGAGGGCAAGACCGCCTCGCGCGTCATGCTGACCGCACCGACCGCCGAGCTGCGCGCTTTCTATCAAAAGCACGCCAAAGACGTGAAGCTCTTCGCCGAGCCCACCAAGCTCAAGCGTGCGAGAAACGATGGCATGTAGCCCTATGTGGCTTGGCTTTCAGAGCTTCCTGGGGCGGGGGCGCCGTCTTCGCGGATGGCACGGAGCTTGCGGTCGATGTCGTCCACGGCGTCGATCTCGATGGCTTCGTCCTCCTCGTCCGGTTCGACCGCTTCGCCACGGCGAATCTTCGCCAGGCGCTCGCTGCGACGCCTGGCCCGCGCCTCGGATCGGACCTTGGCCTCCGGGTCGGGCCAGTCGTACTGCACTTGCCCTGTCGCCGGATCACGCCAGTCTGTCGCCGTGTCCTCACGATCGACCAGCGCCTGTTGCTCCCCCGGGGGCACCAGGGCCAGGCGTATCTCGCCCGCCACCTTGTCCTGCACGACCCGCACGCGCCGCTGCTTGACCAGCTCCAGCGTCGCCAGGAACAACCCGATCAACTCGCTGCGAGACTGGCGGCCGACGAAGAATTGCTGCAGCGTCAGATCGCCGTCGCGTTGCAGACGATCAACGATATCAGCCGCGTGCAGTTCGATCGGCGTATCGTCATAGGTGACCTCGTGCTCGCGCTTCTGGCCGATCGAGTCCAACATCCGCGAGAAAGCCTCGCACAGGTCCATGACGCTGGCGTCTTCGAGATCGATTTCTACTTCCTCGGCCGCAGTATCGTCCGCCGCTTTCTTCGGCCGCGCGGCGAACCGTGCGTGCCAGTCGTCCCAGCGATCGTCCAGCACTCCGGCCGCGTCCTTGAATCGCTTGTACGCCAGGAGCTGCTGCACCAATTCGTAGCGTGGGTCCAGCGCATTGAGTCCCGACTCATCCGCAGGCTGCTCGCCTTCACCCTCCGCCTGCGGCGTCGCGCTGGGCGGGATGATCATCTGACTCTTGATCTCCAACAGCGTCGCCGCCATGACGAGAAACTCCCCCGCCAGATTGACGTCGATGCCGGGGGCGATTTCCTGAATCAGCCGCAGGTGCTGCAGGTACTGCTCGGTGAGTTGGGCGATGGGGATATCGTGCAGGTCGATCTCGTGGCGCTTGACGAGATACAGCAGCAGGTCGAGCGGGCCGGAGTAGGCTTCCAGCTCGACGCGGTAGTCGCTGCCGGAGGAGGCAGATGCCGAGGGTCGGGTTTCGGGTGTCGGGGTAGTGTCAGTCACGGGGGGGTCCTTCCCCAAGTTGGCGGATTGTCCAGTAGGCATGATAATCGTAACGATGTCTGTGACTTCTTCCCGACACCCGACGCCTGATACTCGACACCCTGACGCCCAGCAGGCGTTTGCCCGGCAGGTGCTTGCCGCCGAGGCCGACGCCGTGCGGCAGATCGACATCGGCCCGGCGTTTCACCAGGCCGTCGATCTCATCCTCGAACGCACCGGCTCGGATAAACACGGCAGCCTCGTAGTCTGCGGCTTAGGCAAGAGCGGGATCATCGGCCAGAAGCTGTCGGCCACGTTCAGCTCCACCGGCACACCCAGCCACTTTCTCCACGTCGTCGAAGCCATGCACGGCGACCTGGGCCGCATCCGACGCGGCGATGTCGTCCTGGCCTTGTCCTACAGCGGCAACAACGAGGAAGTCGTCACCCTGGCCACCATCCTGCGCCAGGACGGCGTGCCGGTTATCGCCATCGTTGGCTTACCCGAGTGCGACCTGGGCCGCCTCGCCGCGGTGGCGCTGCCCATCGGCGATATCGACGAAGCCTGCCCACACAATCTCGCCCCGACGGCGACCACGACCGCCATGCTCGCCCTCGGCGACGCCCTGGCCTTGTGCGTGTCGCGCCGTCGCAACTTCGGCGCCGAGGACTTCAAGCGCGTCCACCCCGGCGGCGGGCTGGGACGCCAACTCTTGCCCTGCGCCGAAGCCATGCGATTCAAGGCCGGCGTCAACCTGCCCCTCATCCAGCCCACTCAAACCATCCGCGACGCCTACGCCGCTGTCGAACGTGTCGAGAAAGACACCGGCCTCCGCCGCGCCGGAGCGCTGCTCGTGACCGATGATGCAGGTCGGCTCGTCGGCATCTTCACCGACGGTGACCTGCGCCGCCACGTGTTCAAGGGCGGCAACCTCGACACGCCCATCGCCTCCGCCATGACGAAGAACCCCCGCCGCCTGCCCTTCACCGCCGTCGTCCGCGACGCCGTCCAACTCGTCCGCGAGCTGCGCATCGACGAAGTCCCCGTCGTCGATGGCGATGGCCGGCCACTGGGCCTCATTGATGTGCAGGACCTGGTCGCGTTGAAACTCATCGAAGGGTGAACCATGGCCGAACTCGCGAAGATCCAACTCGTGGTGTTCGACGTGGACGGCACGCTCACCGACGGCGGCCTCATCTACGACTCGGCCGGCGGCGAGATCAAACGCTTCCACGTCCGCGATGGGTTCGCGTTCACTGCAGCGATGAGCGTGGGCCTGAAGGTCGGCGTCATCACCGCGCGCGAGAGCCCGATCGTCACCCGCCGCATGGCCGAGCTGAACGTCGAGCTGGTCATGCAGGGCCAGCGCGACAAGAAGATCGCTTTGGAGACCCTCTGCCAGCAGGCCGGCCTCCTCCTCGAACAGGCCGCCTACGTCGGCGACGACCTCCTGGACCTGCCCGCCATGCTCAGCAGCGGCTACGCCATCGCCGTCGCCGACGCCGCCGCGGAAGTGAAATACGCCGCGAAATACGTGACGCAACTTCCGGGGGGCCACGGCGCCGCCCGCGAAGCGATCGAACACATCCTCAAAGCCCAGGGTAAATGGGACGCGGTGGTGGATCAGTTTGGGATATAGATGAAAGGGCGCACAATGCACCGGGGAACCGCCACCGGATTGGAATGCCTGCTGCTGATGACCGTCCTAAGCGGCTGCGGTGATGAAACGGCCCCCGCCGATTCACCAGCGCCCATCGCGGAGGCGCAGCTTGCGGAAGCGGTTTCTCCCGCGATGATCGCGGAGCAGAAACGAGTAGAGCAATTGACGTCAGGGTGGCGAGCCAAGGCATATCGGGCCGCCATGGATCCCACGCTGCGAACGATCCTGACCGGCCTGGCTCTGGCTGCGAGACAGGCAGACCAGCAAGGCCTCAATCAGCTTCCGTTGCCCGTGCAGCAATCCGCCGAGCGATCGTTGCAGTGGTCCGGGCGGCTCCTAAACAAGCAGTACCCAGTCGATGCACAAGTGGATTGGGCATCGGTTGCATCCGACTTCGATGCGATGGCAATACAGCCGCCTGCATCCTTGCGGATGGAGATTGCGTTTGGATTCCTGATGGGTGGCGCCTTTGAGATGGCATTGGTTGAAATTGAGCGAGTGGACCCGGCGAGCATCGGCGGTGAGAAGGCACTGGCCGGTTTCCATCTGCTGCGGGGCGTCATCTACACCACCAATCGGCTGCCGCTGCTGGCTGTGCAGGATATGACGCAGCCGGGCGTGCAAACGCATGTGGGCGAGTGGGGACCGGAGATTGAGGCCGGACTGCACGTATTGGTGGGTCTTCTGTATCTGTCGGAGAAGGACCATCGCAACGCGGATTTGCAGCTCATGCGCGCGGTCAAGGCATGCCCCGACGGCCCGTTGGCTCAATGGCTCACCGGCGAACTCCTCGCTGCCGACGGCAGTTGGGAGAAGGCCGCCGAGTCGATCGCCACGGTTCATCTCGGGACCGACCAGGAGCCGCTGGCTGACATGCTCATTCAACGCGCTCGCCGCATCCGCGATGCTGAGGGTGACGCGGAGCCGCTTGTTCACGATCCAACTTTTGTGCGGGAGCTGACCTGGTTCTACGTGAAATTGGCGGCAGAGCGGTCTGTGGAGGCGATGCGATTCCGCGACGCAACCGAATGGTGGCGGAATCAAAGTCAGCGGATCGAGGACTCGATCGGGGGCTGGCATCAATCCGAGTCGAAAGGGACCAAGTGATTCATTCGATTGAATCGAGCAACTCCGCAATCTCCTCGCGCGCATGGGCGTCGCCGGCTTCGGTTGCTGCAGTGATCCCGGCTTCGAGGATTTTTCTAGCCGCGGCGTCGTCTCCGGGGGCGCCGCGCGTGCTTAGCAACTTGCCCTTCTGGAAGTAGGCGTAGCAGTAGTGGGGGTCGAGTTCGACAGTCTTGTCGAGCCAGGCGAGGGCGTCGTCGATGCGGCCGGCCTTGGCGTGCTCCAGGGCGATGCCGTAGGTGCAGAACGGATCGGCCGGGTCCGCGGCGTGCAGCTTTTCAAGTTTTGCCAGGCGGTCGGCGGTCATGTGCCGACTCGCGGCTGATCCAAGTGGTCTCGCCGCAGAACGCGGACGGAGTAGTTGAAGTAGATCAGGTACGCCACCAGGGCGATGGTGACGATGCTTGACCCCACGCCCATGTAGATGTCCACCACGTTGCCGGTGATGTCGTAGCGGCGGAACGAGTAAAGTGTGAACGCGAAGTCGAAGAGGATCGCGGCAGCGATCAGGACGCGGTGAAAATTGTACAGAGCCATTCGAGTGCACCTCCGGAATCATTGTAGGCAGGGAACAAGCCTCGGGGAAACCCGCCACGGCGCCCCTGCGAAACGCTCCGCGTCACCATGGCGATCATCGCACCCGGCTGCCAAGGCAGGCTGTTCACCGCTCGCAGACGGCGGTACGATCGTCACATGCCCGAGCCGCAGCCCGACCCGCACCTTCCAGCCATCAAGCGTGTGGCCCTGCACAGCGTCATGGCGGCCGGCGCGATCATGCTCCTCAAACTCGGCGTCTTCGCACTGACCAACAGCGCCGCCGTGCTCAGCGACGCGCTGGAATCGATCATCAACGTTGCCTCTGCATCTTTTCTGCTCTACACCATCTGGCTCTCGAACCAGCCCGCCGATCGCAAGCACCCTTACGGCCACGGGAAGATCGAGTTCATGGCCATCGGCCTGGAGGCGTGGCTGATCCTGATCGCCGGGATCGTGATCGCCGTCGAGGCCGTGCGGCGATTCATCAGTCCGGTGGAGGTGCAGAAACCCACGCTGGGCGTTTGGCTGCTGGCGGGCATCGGTGTCGCGTGCGCCGCCATCGCCGCCTACGTCTGGCACGCCGGTCGCAATTACGACAACGCCGCCCTCCGCGCCCACGGCAAGCATCTCATGACCGACCTGGCGTCCACCGTCGGCGTCCTCATCGGCCTGCTCCTGGTCCGCTACACCGGCAAGACCTGGCTCGACCCCCTCTTCGCCATCGTCATGGCCGCCCTCATCCTCTTCGCCAGTTGGAAGCTCATGTGGCAATCCATCCATGGTCTCATGGATCGCATCGATGACAAGGACGACAGTGAGATTCGCGCGATTCTTGACGATGAAGTGGCCGCGGGAGAAATCATGTCCTACCACAAGGTGCGCCACCGTCACAGTGGGTCGTTCCACTGGGTGGACATGCACCTGCAGTTTCCCGCGCAGATGACGGTGCGCGATGCACACGCCATCGCCAGCCGCATCGAAGGCCGCATCGAGCAGCACCTGGGTCAGGCCAACGCCACATCCCACGTCGAGCCGGCCCCAACCGCATCGCCCGATCTGGCCGCGAAAGCACAGGCATTGCCCTGCGCACCCAACTCTGCTACGATCGATCATTCGTCAGAGCCGCACAGCGGGGTGTAGCTCAGTTTGGTAGAGCGCTTCGTTCGGGACGAAGAGGCCGCAGGTTCAAATCCTGTCACCCCGATTCAATCGAAAGCCTGGCAGTAGCGTGACTTACGCTTCCGGCTCGGGAGCGGTTGTCTGTCTGAAATGGCCCGCGGCCTGCGGGACAGGAGGGGCACGCGTCACGATGCTGTTTCGGTTCCCTATAGCCGGTCCGAGAGCGTGCGTTTTGAGGTGGTCACCGCGTCGCCTCGAGCAGGGCGGTGAGGGCGTAGGCGGTCACGAGCGCCGGGTCGCCTTCCATCCAGCGGTCGGCATCGTTGGTCCAGCTTCCATCCTCATGCTGCAGTGACACCAGCTTGGCGATCAGGTCGTTGGCCCAGTCACGGGTCTGGTCGTCGGCAGTCCTGATGGTCGAGCTGCCCCAGGCCCGCAGCCCGCGGGCGAAAGTGACGTAGTAGTAGTACAGTCCCTGCCGGCCGATGGCCTCGGGCATGCCGGGATTCTGATCGAGGGTGTAGTTGCGGCGAATCCAGTCGAATGCTGCAGTGACCCTGGGGTCATCGCGGTCGAGCTGGGCGTAGAGATAGCTTTTGAACCCGGCGTAGGTCATCGAGCCATAGGTCCGCAGACCGCTCACCAGGCGACCGGCCTTGGCCTCGTCGATCATCTCCGGGCTGGCCATCGACTGCGGCACGCCCACGTGGTTTTTGTCAATGCTCGTGGCGTAGATGAATCCGCCGTCGGGGACGATCTTGTCGCCAAACTCCTCGTTCGCGGGCGCGCCCTGCAGGCGGCTGATGAAAATCACTGCGCGTTGGAATGCGGGATCGTTGCAGTCCAGGCCGGAGTCGTAGAGTCCCTGGAGCATGATCTGAGTGTTGGACAGGTCGGGTCGGCCGTGGTTGCCGTAGCCCGCGCCGCCATAAAACGGGTGGCTTTCATCCACGGTCGTGCCGTCGTCGGTTGCCTGGCCGGCCCACTGCAACCCTCGCAAGTAGTCCTGACCCTTCTTGATGGCTTCCGCGGCCTCCGGCATCGTGTTCACACGCGCCAGCGCAGACAGGCAGATCGCGGTGTTGTAGTTCTCGAGAATGCCGTCGTGAATGCCACCATCTGGCCGCGCCTTGCTGAGGATGTAAGCGATGGCTTTGGCCACGTGCGGATCGTCGGGACTGATGTCGGGCCGATCCAGCATCGCCGCCACCACCATGGCGGTGATGGCCGGTCCGGCCTTGGGCGACCAGCTCCCGTCCTCGCCCTGCAGCGTTCGCAGATAGGCGATGCCCTTGTTGATCGCCGTATCCGCCTGCCGCCAGTGCTCGTCATCCAGGCCCAGCGCCGAACTCGCCAGCGCCATCATCACCGCCACGCTCATCGCTATACGGACCATGGTCGAACTCCTTTGCGCACCAGATCATAGGTTCAATTCGGCCCGGGGTGCAGAATCTGCACGCCGGATGTGTGCGCCGGTGTGAGGACGGCGGGACGAGTTGGTAGCATCCCCACATGAAAACGCCTGATGTCGTGAATCAACTGTTCCAGGCGCACACACCTGTGACCCCGGTGCGTGCGGTGCATCTGGACCTTAAGGGGGTGCCGCCGACTTTTTCGCGGTTGCTGGAGTTGCTCGAAGTCTTCACCGCGGCGCGCTATAACGCGATCCTCGTCGAATGGGAGGACATGTTTCCCTGGAGGGTGGACGCGCGGTTTGGCAACGCCACGGCCTACACGCCAGAGCAAGTGCATCGCTTTCACGAGGCGGCGGCGGCGCTCGGGCTGGAAGTCATTCCACTGATTCAGTGCCTTGGTCACATCGAGTTTGTGTTGCGTCACCCCGGCTATGAGCATCTGCGCGAAGTGCCGGACCGCAGCGACGTACTCAACCCACTGGCGCCGGGGGCGCAGGATCTGATCCGCGCACTGATCGACGATGTGCTGGCGCTATCGCCGGGGATCAAGCGGCTGCACCTGGGCGGTGACGAGGCGTGGACGCTGGGCACGCACCGCGACACACGACGCTATATCGAGCAGCACGGCAAGGGCGCCCTGTATCTTCATCACGTGCAAGGGCTGCTGGACCTGCTCAATGGCCGCGGGATTCGGCCGCTGCTTTGGCACGACATGATGATCGAGTGGGACGACGCCTCCCTGGACCGTCTGGCGGACAGTGCGGACCTCGTCGTGTGGGGCTACGGCCAAACGCCCGATGAAACGGAGCATCACTACGCGACGCGATACATCGAACGGTTCGCGCAGCGGGGGCTGACGCTGTGGGGGGCGACGGCCTACAAGGGCGCCGACGGCTGCGATGCCGACCTGCCTGACCCCGACGCACGCCTTCGCAACGCGCAGGGTTGGGCCGACGTGGCCCGGCGGTACGACATGACGGGCCTGGTCGCCACAGCCTGGAGTCGTTACTCGCACCGCGACGTGCAGTGCGAGCCGATCGACGCGGCCCTGGACTGCCTGCTGCTGGTGGGCGTGATTCTGCACGACGGCCAGCCGCCGGAGGGCGGGGTCGCGGCGTGCGAGCGAGCGATGCTGCAGTTGCCCGAAGCAGCGTGCTTTACCGCATGTCGTGACGTGCTGCGCGAGTTCGCCGACGCCCAGTGTGCCGTGGCGCGTTGGGTCGCTCAGATTGCCAAGCGCCTGGCGCTGGGGCAAAGCGACCCGTCGAGGGCTTCTCGTGCGCTTGTCGTGGAGTCGGCTCGCTGGGTGGACGGGGCACGGCAACGCGTGGCCGCGTCAGCGGATCGCGTCCGCCAGGTGCTCGACACGAGGGTGCCCCAGCAGTGGATCGAGGAATACGTGGACGTGCGCGTGCGTGCCTGGGAGGGACTGCTTGCTGAGCTGGAGGCCCGCGCCAGGCAGGTCCCGAGGGAACCTGTGCCGACATGACGGCAGCCCCGGCCCGTACGGGGTGGGCGGTCAGGCCGACACCAATCCGCTGTGGAACTTGACCTTGACGCTGAGGCCGCCGCCCAAGGGATTGCGGCAATCGTCGCTGAAACTGGATTTTGAGCCGAAGAAGCCGAACCCCCCGCCGAAGTGGAAGCGGAACGACCATCCCGCCGAGCGTGTCGTCGAGGTGGAAGTGGCCGCGGCGATGGCGTAACGGGCTTGATCTGCGGTGAGGGAACGAGCGGCCGATGCGCTGCCAGGGTTGGGTTTGAAGTTGGTCCCGGCGAAGTTGATCTGCACCGGCTTCTTGGCGTTGCCGACGAAATCGACGGCGATGTTGTCGGCGGCGACATTGACGTTGGCGACATTCTTGGTGGGCGCCTTCTTCCCGACGAGGGCGATGGCGTGCGCCCCGGCTGTCGTGGCCACGCTGTAGCCTCCGGCCCTACCCGTCTTCGTCGCGGCCACGCCATCGACCTTGACGGTCACGCCCTTGATACCTTCACCGGCGTCGAAGCGCTTGTTCTTGTTCTTGTCGCTATACACCACACCCGTGAGGAACACGTCGTTGGCGTTGCTGAAGCCTGTGAGAATCGACACGTAGTTCCTGAGCGTGGCGCTGTTGTTGGTCTTGAATCCGGCGCCGATCTCGGTGTGGTTCTGGAAAAATGCGCTGGTGGCCAGAAGATGGATACGGTGACCAGGCGGGTTGACGCCCTTGTCCTCGATGAGGGTATTGACCGCCTTCTGGGCCGAGGCGGGGAAGCCGCCGAAGATCGACTCGATGTTGTTGGCGGCGTCGGGCATCGAGGCGTCCAGCGCGTAACCGTTCTCCCGTGCGATGAGGTTGGGCTGCTTGCCGGTGACGGCCGACGTGTGGCTGAAATAGTTGAACTTGGCCATCTCGCCGGCACGAAACTGGGCGGCCTTACTCAGGTTGGTGTTGACTGCCAGCGGCTGCTGCCGGGCGATCGACTTCACCGCAGCAGGCATCTGGTTGAGCTTGGCGAACTTGGCGGGATTGGACCTCGCCTGATTGACGCGCCAGATGATCTCCATCTCGACGGGCGAGGTCGTGCCCGACGACAGCAGCATGCGGGGTTCGAGCGCTTCGAGTCCGATGAACATGGGATGCTCCGATGCGATAAGAGGTGACGCCAATATGGTACTCCCGGTGTGCTGTGGCGAGAAGGGGGATGTGGTACACGGCAAACGCCTGCGGCGAGTAAAAAGGATGACGGCCCACCCGAGCCGCGCGGCGTGAGCCCGCGCAGGTGGTTCACCGGCCTTCGACCGCGGGCTTACGCCGCGCAGCTCCGAAAGAATCGCCACATGCGTTTGCCCTGGCACGCGTCGGCGAGGGGTTGATTCGGCGGGGCCGCGCGGTAAAATGTACGGTGTTTGATCGGCACGCGCCGTCCAGCCCACGCCGACCGCTCTTTGGCAAGTGGACCTCGCCGGCGTTGCTCGCACGACGCAGGCGGGACGAGCAGGCGCATATGGGGCCATGGTGGAGCCATCGCGGGCTATAGCCACCGGAGGTGGACTGTGACGAATGCCTTTCGGCGCGGATACACTGTGACGTGAGCCTCGACTCCGAACGACGAACGGCACGGAACAATGAATCAGCCTCCATCGAGTGAGCTCCCCGCGGGAAGGATCCAACCGTATGACAAGCCGGCGGGCGGGTGGGGGGCGTTGCGGACGAGCCTGCAAATCGCGCACCAGCAGACGGGCATCGTGCGGGGCTTGCGCGCCCTGTTGCGTGTGAATCAGCCCACGGGGTTCGATTGTCCTGGTTGCGCGTGGCCCGATCCGGGCAAGGCCCATACGTTCGAGTTCTGCGAGAACGGGGTGAAGGCCGTGGCCTGGGAGGCGACGGCGCGTCGCGTGACGCCCGAGTTCTTCGCGGCGCACGCCGTGAGCGAACTGTTGCAGTGGTCAGATCGGGATCTGGAGGCGCAAGGCCGGCTGACGCATCCGATGCGTTACAACAGCGGAACAGACCATTATGAGCCGGTGACGTGGGAGCAGACGTTCGAACTGCTGGGACAGACGCTGCGCGGGCTGCGCCAGCGCGGCGAGGCCGACCGCGCGGTGTTCTACACCTCCGGACGCACGAGCAACGAGGCGGCGTTCCTCTACCAGTTATTCGCGCGGCGGTTGGGGACTAACAACCTGCCGGACTGCTCCAACATGTGCCATGAATCCTCGGGCGTGGCGCTGACGCAGGTGATCGGCGTGGGGAAGGGCACGGTGACGCTCGACGACTTCGATGCCGCCGATTGCATCCTCATCATCGGGCAAAACCCTGGAACCAACCACCCGCGTATGCTCACGACACTGCAGGCGGCGGCGCGGCGCGGCTGCCGCATTGTCACGATGAACCCGCTCAGGGAACGCGGGCTGGTCGAGTTCCTCCACCCGCAGGAGCCGCTGGCGATGGCGACCGGGCGGGGCACGCCAATCAGCACGAGATACCTGCAGGTGGCCGTGGGCGGCGACCTGGCGGCGCTCAAGGGCATCTGCAGGTGCGTGATCGAGTCCGGCCGGGTGGATCGCGCCTTCATTGACGGACACACCAGCGGGTACGAGGCGTTCGCCGCGGACGTGACGGCGACGCCGTGGGACCAGATCGAGTGCCAGTCGGGCCTGTCGCGTAGTCAACTGCAGCAGGCTGCCGAGGATTACTGCCAGTCGCGCGCAGCGATCGCCTGTTGGGCCATGGGGCTGACGCAGCACAAGCACGCGGTGGCGACGATCCAGATGGTGGTGAATCTGCTGCTGCTGCGCGGGAACCTGGGCCGGCCGGGCGCGGGGGCGTGCCCGGTGCGCGGCCACTCCAACGTGCAGGGTGATCGCACGGTCGGCATCGTCGAGCGTCCTCAGCCCGAATTCCTCGATGCCTTGCAGCGCGCTTTTGGATTCGATCCACCTCGCGCGCACGGCTACGACACCGTCGCGGCCATTGGCGCCATGGCCGCGGGCCACGTGGATGTCTTCTTCGCCATGGGTGGCAACTTCGCCGCCGCCGCGCCCGACTTGCCCCACACTCATGCCGCCTTACGCCGATGTCAGATCACCGCACAAGTTTCCACCAAGCTCAACCGCTCCCATCTCGTCGTCGGCCGCGACGCACTGATCCTGCCCTGCCTGGCCCGCTCCGAGCAAGATGGCGCCGGATGCATCACCGTCGAGGACTCCATGAGCATGGTCCACGCCTCGGCGGGCGCCAACGCGCCAGCGTCGGAGCATCTGCTCAGCGAACCGGCCATCGTCGCACGTCTGGCCCAGGCCGTCTTCGGACCGGACGCTGCAGTGGACTGGTCCGCCCTCGCCGCCGACTACAACTGCACCCGCGACGCCATCGAGCGGGTCATGCCCGACGCCTTCGCACGCTACAACCAGCGTATCCGCCAGCCTGGTGGGTTCTATCTGGGTAACGCCGCCGCCCGACGCCAGTGGCGCACGGCGACGGGCAAGGCCACCTTCACTGTTCACGCCATCCCCGATCTGTCACTGCCGCCGGGCCGACTCAAGCTCATGACCTTGCGCTCCCACGATCAGTACAACACGACGATCTACGACGACAATGATCGTTACCGTGGCGTTTACGGCACGCGACGGGTCATCTTCGTTCACGGCGACGACCTTGCTGCAGCGGACCTGCGCGACGGCGACATCGTGGACGTGCAAAGCCACTTCGACGATGGCGAGCATCGTTGCGTCAGCGGCTTCCGAGCGGTGGCCTACGATATCCCTCGTGGCTGTGCGGCCGGGTACTTTCCCGAACTCAACCCACTCGTGAGCGTCAACAGCTACGCCGTTGCCAGCCGTACCCCCACGAGCAAATTCATACCTGTGACGCTTCACAAAACCACGATGACTCACGCCGATGCACGAGGAGCTTGACATCCAGCGCTGGCGCCACGGCAGTGCCCCCTGCGCCGCCGGTGACGCCGTCGCCATCGAGGAGCCCATGGAGATCCGCGTCCGTGGCAAGGGGGTGAGCGTGACCATGCGCACGCCTGGCCATGACGATGAACTGGCCGCCGGTTTTCTTTTCACCGAGGCCGTGGTCCGCCGCCGCGATGACATCGCCCGTATCGATCCCTGCATTCGCGCCGCCGACGGTAACGTGATCAACGTCTTTCTCGCTCCGCATGTGGCGGTGGATTTCGATCGTCTCACGCGCCACGTCTTCGCCTCGTCGAGCTGCGGCGTCTGCGGCAAGGCGACCATCGATGCGGTGCATACCCGCTTTGACCCGGTCGCGCTCAGCGATGGCCTACGGCTGACGGCAAGTCAACTGCAGTTCCTGCCCGAGACGATGCGCCGTCAACAGGTCGCGTTCGATCAGACTGGCGGGCTGCACGCCGCAGCCGTGTTCGATGCGCGCGGCCAGTTGATTGTCCTACGCGAGGACGTGGGGCGCCACAACGCCGTGGACAAGGTGATCGGCCACGCCCTGATCGCCGGCCTCATGCCCCTGGACCGTCACGTGCTGCTGGTGAGTGGCCGCGCCAGCTTCGAGATCGTGCAGAAGGCCCTGGCCGCCCGTATCCCGCTTGTCGCCGCTGTCGGCGCGCCCACCACGCTGGCCGTCGCCTTCGCACGCGACAGCGGTCAGACCCTCGTTGGCTTCCTGCGCGACGCCCGCATGAACGTGTACGCCGGCGCCGAGCGATTGGCCGACTTGGCCCCTGCCGCCTCGTGAACTCCCATTCCCGGGGGATCCACTCAGGCCATGAATCGCCGGCGTTCATCGCGCGATGCAAGTGAAGACCATGACACAGGTCACCGGGATCGTCGTGAGGAATACAACCGTCGTTCTGGATTACCACACATTGGCCCGATATTGGCTGAAGATATGGGATAAGCGATGTGGCCCCCCCGAAGCCGGTAGCACCGTGGCAACCCCGACCAATAGCCGCCCGGCACGTGTGCCGAGCGGGCAGTCGTCATTCCCTTGTTGCCATGCGCGTCTGAAAGCGGGCGACGAGATTCGAACTCGCAACATTCAGCTTGGAAGGCTGACACTCTACCGTTGAGTTACGCCCGCGTGGTTCTGGTCCCGCATTGTAGCGATGCGGGGCGGCTGCGAAGAGTCGTCACATCATACCGTCAGAGGTGAAAAGGGGGCGCAAGAAAACCCTCGGCGTCAGGGCTGAGGGTCCGTCCCCCGGCGTGCGCCAACGGCCTTACGCCATCTTGCGTCGTCGCAGCGTCGCCAAGCCTCCCAGCAGCAGCAGGGCGGCGGTGTTGGGCTCGGGGATGACCACGGCGCTCCATGTCGTCCCGATGCGGATTTCATCGAGAAAGAGCGATTCGCCTTCGACCAGATTGAGCGTGCGAAGGTTGATGCGGGAGATGCCGTTCATGTTCGATCCGACGGGGTGCAAGGCTGTGGCCGTTGGCGAGCTTTCGGAGGCGGAGGCGAGGCTGTTGGCGTCGAAGAGCCACATATCGATGCGGTTGTAGAACTGGTTTTGCGTCTTGGTGACCTTGAGGACGATGAGGAAGTCCTGGACGGGATTGAGGGCGCTGGTGGAGGTGACGGTGGTGACACCGCTGGCGGAAGAGCCGTAACGGGTGAAGAACATGCCGCTGGGGTTGAGGTGAACGCCGCCGCCGGCCATTTCGTTGGCGTCGCCGGAGCTGATCAGGCCGTCGCTGAAGTAGAGATTGATGAACTCGTTGCCGCCGAGGCTATGGGCGCGGAACAGAACGCTGGCGTAGGCGGCGTTGTCGCCATCGAAGGGGCCGGTGATGCGATCGAACGAGCGTGAAATGGCGTACCCAGCGGCGCCGGTTCCATCCAGCCTCAGGGCTTGGCTGGCGCCGTCGTGCCCCCCGGCGTTGAGGTTCCTCTGGGCGATGTCCACGGTGCCAACCGTGGCGTTGGACACCCACGCGCTGGTCCAGCCCGACGACCCGCCGTTAAGTCCCGCCAGCGCGGCGCCGGCCTCGTAAGACTCGAAGCCTTCGTGCGCCACTAGGCCGGCCTGCGCCATGGTCCCCAGCCCCAGCACGAACGCCGCACCAAACGTGATCATTCTGCTCGCCATGATTGTCGCTCCTCTTGCCCGGCGTTGGGTTCCCCCAGGAGGCAAGGCACACTGAAACGCATTGGTGAATCACTTCCGCCGTCGGATGACCAAGGTCAGGCCCATGACGATCAGTGCGAGCGAGGCCGGCTCGGGGATCACGGCCAGGTCGGTGAGAAGGATCTGCTTGGTGACCGTGTCGTGAAGGATCGTGCCGCCGGCCCAGTTGGTCGTGCCGTAGTCGATCGTGTAGCTGTCCCAGCTACCGATGCCAGCCACAAGCCCGGTATAATCGAACAGGACGAACGTCTTGCCGGTCGGATCGACGGTGCCGAGGTTGACGAGCTTGAGGGTCCAGTCGCCATCGAAGGTGAGGTCGCCTTCGTTGAAGGGGCGGGTGATGTTGATCAGGTCGCTGACGGTGGCTTCGGTCGTTCCGCCGATTTCGTATTCATAGACGACGCCGTCGCCGACGCGCAGGTCGCCGTCGGTGATGGTGAGCGTGCCGACGCTGTCGCCGGGAGCGAGCCGTTCGGTAACGAGGAGACGGTTGGCGAGCGTCGCATCATTCCTAGCCACCACCGTGCCTGCGCCGGAGAGGCGCTGGATGACCGCGCCAACCTTGTTTGAGGCGTTGAATGTCGCGCCGGCACTGACTTGGACGCCAGAGCTGAGGCTCAGATCGCCGGTGCTCTGCAGCCACAACGCGCCCTGCTGGACCCGCGTTTCGCCGGTGTAGGTGTTGACGGCGCTGAGATTCAAGTTGCCAAGGCCGATCTTGGTCAGTCCGCCGGAGACATTGGCAGCGGTGCTGAGGTTGCCGCCGGTCGCCGCGGTGGTTGCCCCGCCGCCGACGAAACTGAAAGTGGGCGTGGCCGCGGCATTGATGCCGGGGTTGGTGATGGTGATGCTGGCAACACGATACGTGCCGTTGCCCGAGCCGTCGTCCTCCATGTTGGCGACCGCGGTCGCGCCGGTCGCGCCGCTGATGAGGACGACCGGTGCCCCGACATAACCTGTACCGCGATCCGCGCCTGCAAGTGTCACGGTCGTGTTGCTGACGCCAAGGCCTGTAGGCGCATTGATCGGATTGGTGACATTTGCGGTATAGCCTGCATTTACAATGTCCAGTGTGGCTCCACCAGCAAAGACATAGATGGAGTAGTACTGGCCTTGAGATGCGCCGCCAAGCAGTGGCGCGCCGCCATCGCCGCCCGCCGGGCGGATGTCCCGCATAGTGCCGCCATTGAAGTTGACATGGCGCACGGTGGTTGGATCCGCGGGGCCAGTTTCAGCGCGAATCCGAGTGGTCTGGAGAATGCCTCCTGTGTTGAGGTTAAGGATGCTGGTCTGGTTGGCCGTGGTTCCGTTGGCCAGGTCAAACGTCGCAGTGTTTCCGAGCGTACTGGTGGACCCCATCGTCGCGTTGGAGATGGTCACCTGTGCGGTGCTGCCGGCGGCACCGCTGGCGATTGCGCCGGCAATTCGTCCGGTGGAGGTATAAGTGCCACCGGTCATGTAGTAAACGGCGTGGTTGTTGCTGCCCTGAACCGCCAGTTCCATACCGAAATTGGTGGTTACCGCGCCGCCGCTCTGATAGAGCACGCCCACGTCATTGCTGTTGCCAAAGGGTGTGCGGGCCAGGCGCAACGCGCCGTTGTTCGTGAACGCGAGTGAGCCGCCGGTCATTTGGTAGAAGCCGTAGGAGTTGCCGGCACTGCCGATCTGGAGGTGGCCGTTATCGCCCGAGATGCTGATGGCCCCGCCATCCTGATAGAACGCGGCCGCACCGCCTGACCGGCCGATGTAGTTCTCCGTATTGCCGGTGACATTGAGCGAATCCCCGTCCATCAGCAGGATGCCGCCGTTCATGTTCCGCAGGTACGTCGCCACGAGTGCACCGTCAAGCGCGACTAGGCTGCGCGTGGTCGAGTTGTGCGTAAACGAATCGGGATTGGCGTTGCTCCACGGACCACCGCTGACCCAATTGCCGCCGCCGTCGATCCAAGCCCCGTCCGTGCCCGCCTGCCAAGTCAGATTGGCTGCAGTGACGGGCAGACTCACCGTCGACACGCACAGCGCGGCAAAGGCGGCGAGAAGCGCCTGCGCTGCCGTGTGTCGTTCTGTGACGGACGTGAGCGGCTTGGGGGCATCATGTTGATGACTCATGGCATTCATCCTCCTGAAATGGTGGTTGACGACTAGGTGTCAGCCAGGGTGCGACAGATCGGGCTCACTGCGACGATGGACATACCAAGGCCACATGATAACGATGTTTACATATACAGTAAAGTCCCCCACGCGAAAATTGCAAATTTTTCTATATTAAGCAACATTATTCATATTTATTCAGTCTAAATAACGCGTTACCATCTCTGGGTTCATGCAGGCGGGGGAGAGCCTCCCGAGCACGAAGGCGGGCTTGTCCTCGTGGGACGGGCCACCTCGTCGGGTCCAAGCGTCCCGAACGCAACCACGCCTATCGCTGGCCCTTCCGTTGGGCACCACGCGATCCACGCGTTACGGCTTGAGAATGTTGAACATGTTGCCCGGAGCCAGAACGGCAGGCGGACCGGGCGATGACACCGCCGGGAAGTGGTGGGCTTGAGTGACGATGGCGGAACTGAAAGCCTTGGCGTGGCCATCCGCAAACAGGACATTGACCGTGGTCTGAGAAGTCAGCCCGTGGCGACCGAGGTAGAAGTCCTGCTCAAAGGGCTTGTGCCAATCCGCATAGGCAAAGGTGCCGATGGCCCCGTTGCTACCTGCCCCAGGCACGAAACTGCGATAGTTCGAGACTGTCGACAGGGCGGTGCGAGGCAAATCTTCGATCGATCTGGTGGGCCAGTCGGCGGCGTAAAGTTTCTGTGACGGCGAGGGAACATCCCGAAGCTTTCCGCCGCGACCGGAGAGTTCCGCGCCATTCACAAACGGCGTCGCCCACACCGTTTCATTGAACCCGTAGCTGGTGAGGTATCCGCCGCCGAATCCCGTGATGCCCGCAACATTCTCCAGGCCGCGAGGACAGCGATAGAACGGCGGCTTCTTCTGCTGGACGTAGTGCTCGGCGTACCAGTTGGTGGCTCCGGGCACCCACCCCGTCGGCCATGCACCCAGCCAAGTTGCGGTGAGGGCGCCTGAGGTGAAGCCTTGACGGACATCGTACATATTGCCACCAGCCCCAGGTACTGATCGCACGCCATACGCGACAGGAAACGCCTCGCGGTACTCGGCGAAATAGGTGTGCGCCAGCACGCCGATCTGCCGCTCATTGGCCAGGCAGGTCGCCGATCGCGCCGTCTCGCGCGCGCCGCGCAGCGCCGGCAGCAGGATCGAGATCAGCAGGGCCACGATCGAGACCACGACCAGCAGCTCGATCAAGGTAAATGCGCGGGCGACTCGAACGAAAGCGGGCGACGGGCGGATTGCGTTGTTGAAGTGAGTTGCCATGAGTGATCTCCGCAATAGCGGGGGAATGTCATTGTCGGGGCATGGACGCGGTCGCGCGCTTGCCCGGCCGCTGCAGTGCACTTTTCGTCAGGTGCGTGGTGGTGGCGCGAACGACCAGGCGCGGGGCGAGGTTGCGGACGGCCGGGGTGGGCGTGCGGCCGGCCAGCAGGTCGAGCGTCATCTCCGCGGCAAGGCGGCCCATCTCGTCGAAGGGCACGTGGATCGTCGTCAGCGGCGCCTCGAACACGTCCGGCGGCAGCACGTCGCCCACGCCGACAATCCCCAGTTGATCGGGTACGCTCCAGCCGGCCTCCTGGGCGGCCCGCAGCGCCGTGAGCGCCGCGATGTCGTCGCTGGCGACCAGGCCCGCCGGAGGCTTGAGCCCTTTGAGCACGCGCTGCACCTCCGGGCGCAGCGGCTGGCCCGCCAGTTCGGTGAACACCACCTGGTCGCGCATGCCGCGCTTCTCCAGCGCCCGCCGGTACCCGCTCGAACGCCACGCCGCCTCCTCGTTCTCCGGCACCATCAGCGCCACCTGCGCGTAGCCGCAGTCGAACAGGTGATGCGTCGCCTGCTCGACAGCCTCGGCGATGTCGAAATGCACTGCGCAGGGGCTGACGTGAGGCACGTCCAGGTTCAGCGGCACGATCGGCAGACCGTCGTCGGCCAGCGGCTGCAGATGCGCTTCGGTGAGCTTCGGCTGGAACGGCGCCACCAGCGCGGTGACGTTGGCGCGGCGAACGATCTCCGGCAGCTTGCCGGCGCAGATGAGCTGCTCGTTGGCGAAGATGAACGACAGATTGTGACCGGCGGCGCGAAGCGGATGGATCAGACCGGCCACCAGCCGCGAATAAGCCGGATGCTCCAGGATGTGCTCGCGGTCCCACACCAGCATCCCGATCGATCCGCGGGCGCCGCGGCGTTCGACCTTGGGCCGCACGAATGTCCCCACACCGCGCTTGCGATACAGATAGCCCTCGCGCACCAGTTCCGACAGGCTTCGCGCCACGGTGGCGTAGCTCAACCCGTACTTGTCCATCAGCTCCTGCTGGTTGCAGAAGACCTCGTTGGGGTCGTAGTCGTTGTCTTCGATCCGACGCAGCAGCAGCGTTTTGAGCTGATGCCACTTGTGAGTGGGGCTGTCGGGATCAATGGACTTCATGTGCATCGGCTCCTTGTCGGGCGTGTGATGGCCGCCGCGGCCCCTCATGGGAGTGCCGACAGATTAGCTGCGTCGTGCAGTGCCTTCATCTGTTCGTCGGTGAGCGCACGGTCGAACACCGCCAGGGCGCCGAACCGTCCGCGGAATGCATCGATGAGCATCGACCCGCCAGCCTGGCGAGCGGCGACGGTGAAGTCGGCCGGAGGCAGCCTGGTTTGCCCATGCTTCTGCGGGTCATAGCGGAAGATGCCACGGCCGTGGTAATACGGGTTCATGCCGCGCGGCCCGCCGCCGGGTCCTTCGCTGGTGAAGTAGCGATCCATGCGCCTGTCCGCCTGGGGATCCATCTGGCGCGGCTCCATTACGCCGTTCTGGAAAGCGCGGATGTACCGGCCGTCGTAAGTGAAGCCGATCGTGACCCACTCCCCTTCGGGAATCTCCGACCTCGGCGCGGCGTAGTCGGCGTTCCACGGCAGGGCGGTGCCGTCATGGCGTCGCGTCACGCCGCCCTCGGCAGAGATGTGCGGCACCACGCGCCGGGCGCCGCCGTAGGCGGGCATATGCACGAGCAGCGCGTACTGCCGCGTGCCGGTGTCGTCGCCCGCGCCTCGGCCTTCGGTCCAGATGCCCGCGATGGTGCGGCTGCGCTCCACGTCATCGAACTTCACCACCGCGAACATGCTCACCTGGGCGTCGGGGCCGCTGATGTCCAGGTCGCCCAACTCCTCTCGCGGCAGGCGGAAGTATTGCCGACCATTCAACTGCGCCGCGTAGCCGGAGAAGGGCCCGCCTTCGACGCGCGGAATGGGATCGCCCACTTCGCGAAGCGGGTAAGCATTGGGCGTGCCGACGGAAAGGCGCGGCTGGCCCGCCTCTTCGCCAAAAGTCCAGAACGCCACTAGGCCGGGCATCCCGACGACGACCTCGTGAGAGGTGTCGGCGTGCTGGGCCTGCGCGCTGCTGGGTGTGGCGGTCATCATGGCGATGAACAGAAGGGGGAGCGTAATGGCCTGCATCATCAGGACTTCTCGCGGGTGGCCAGGCGGTGTCGCCCGGAGGATTGCTAGTTCAATCGATCTTACATAAGAATACCCGACGTGCCGGGCATGTCAACCGATTGTGGCCTGCTTACCAGCCCGTCACTCGTCGATCCCGCTGATGTCCCGCAGGCGGATGGCGGGTGGGACGGGCTTGAATTCGGTCAGTTCCAGGGGTGTGCGGTGCATTTCGACGATCAGGGCGGTGACCTTGACGGGGTAGTCGATGCGCTTGTCGCCGCCGCCGGAGACCCACTGCTCGAGCACGGGGCCGGGGCTGTGGTCGTGGAACAGGGTCGTCTCCCGCAGGGGCATGGCGACGAAGTTCCAGCCGTCGAAGTTCACGGCGATGTTGCCCGGCCAGTCGAGGATGTCGCATCCCCAGCCGCCGGTGCCCACCGAACGCCACACTTCGCCGCCGGCGTCTTCGATCTCGAACATGATGCGACCCCAGTTGGAGTTGCCCTTGACCCACACGCCCAGGGCGGCGGGCCGGCTTTTTACCGGTGCGGGCTCCTTCAGGCGGACGACGACGTACTCCGTTATGTACTTGCTGATCTCGTCGCCCGTCGGCGCGTCGAGTGCGAGTTCGATGCAGGCGCCGCGGTCTTCGTCCTCGACGTGGCGCACCGTCATGGCCGACGCCAGACGGATGGGCAACTGCAGCGGCGCGACTTGGGGCGTGTCGAGGCTGTTGTCGGCGTCGATTACCACGGCGCCGGCGCTGTCAAGGCTGGCTGCTACCGTCGCCAGATCCGCCCTCGCCTTGTCGAGTGGGAAGGTGCGGCCGGTGATAGCGATCTCGGCCAGCGGCTTGTCGCTGACGACATAGCATGCCGCCGTGCCCGCGCGAATCGCGGCGAGACCCTCGGCGGTTTGTCTATGCTCGCTACGACCGTACATGTCGATGATCTCGACGGGGGTATCGGCGGTGAATCGCAGGACGAAGTCCACCTGGCCGCGCGACGCCCACAGCGCAGTGACGATCTTGCCGTCGGAGCGGTCGAACTCGAGCGCGTACACCGTCGCCGATCCGGTGGACACCTGTCGCCGCAGCGTAACCTGATCGAGCACGTTGGTCAGCGTGGCATAGGCGACGTAGGACTTCTTGGGATAGCCCAGCGGCCCGCGCTGCATCAGGCCGCTGCCGCCCCATAGGCCGTTGTAGTAGGCGTTGGCCGTGTCGAACAGAATGCCGGGGCTGACGCGAGTGAATCCGTTGGCGAGGCTGATGAGCACGTCGCGGACGTACCACTCGGCCTGCTTCTGCTCGCCCATGTCGCGCTCGCAGCGGTAGGTGAACTCGTAGCAGCCGGTGGCGGGGATGTGACGGCCCGACAGCACTCGCGCCGTGTCGCTGGCGATGTGGTGGCCCTGCAGCGCCCACTCCTGCAGCTTCTCCGGAATGAACACCTGCGAGGGCGCTTCGATGCCGATGTAGTCGATGTAGTCCGGGTTGCCGCCGTGGCGCAGAACCGCGGCGATGACCGACTGCGAGGCGCTGTTGTTGCCCACCACGAGCTTGAGCTGCGGGTAGTGCTCGCGGAAGAAAGCGCCAGCGAGGTTGGCCAGGTCAGCGTAGCGCTTCTCGTGGCCCACGCGCCACTCGCTGAGGTGGGGCTTGATCCCGAGCAACTCCACTGGAAGATCATTGCCCGGTCCGCTTTCGTGAAACACCAGCACCTCCCGCAGGTGCGGGTAGTCGCGCAGGTACTTGTCCATCGTGACCTTGGCCTTGGCGATTGCAGCCTGCGGATCCTTAAGATCCTCGAAACGAAACGGCATGTTGACCTGGTCCTTGGTCAGAAACCACGGACGCATCGCTTCCTCGGTCTGACCTGTCCAAGCCACCTTGCGGATGCCGGCCTTGAGCAGGATCGGCCCGGCGAACGCCAGCTCGCTGGGCGTGAAGTGCGCTCCGTCGAACCACCACACACCGTAGGGCGAATCGTACCTGGCGCGGCGACGGTCCTGCCCCAGCAGCGCGAAACGCGCCGGGTGTGTCAGCAGCGTCTTCCCGTCGCTGTCGCGCACCGAGATGTTCAGTTCGAACCAGCCTGGCTGCGGCACGTCCAGCGGAATAGTGATCTCGCGCTGATCGCCTGCGGCGTCGAGCGAGAATGGCGCGGCGCCGTCGCGCACCTCGCGGCCGTCCACGTCCAGAATCTGCCACGCCACACTGCCCTGGGCCTGCGCCAGCGCGTGGACCACGACCGTGGTCTGCGGCTTGTCGTTGTTGTGGAAGATGTTGGCCGGCTGCGACTGCACCAACGCCAGGCTCACCGGGGCCTTTTCCAGCGTCACGCCGAAAATCTGCACCGCGCTGGTCGAGTGCGGGTCGGGCTTGGAACTGTTGTCAATCTGCTGCAGGTTGATCGATGGTTTGCCGAAGAACTCGAAGTTCAGCAGCGACTTGCCGGCGATGATGTCGATGATCTGGCCGCTGCGCAGGGGCACCTCGACGAGATAGAGCGGCAGGGTAGTGGCGCCGCCTTTGCCATCGGGCCGCGACACGGTCCCCACCTGCGCGATGCCCTCGCCAGGCTGCTCGGTGCCGCGCGGCAGCACGGTCAGCGTGTCCGCCAGCGTGTTGTTGCCTGTGCCGTTCTCGACGTAGTGAGCCAGTCGCGTGGTGAGGATCGGGTCTTTGCTCGGGTCGGGGTCCACGGCACAGAGGACCCACGCGGTGGTATATGGCGCGCTGGGCACGGAGAAATGCACCTCCGTCAGGAGGCCGTCGAACGCAGAGCGAGCCAGATACTCATCGACCTCCAGCGCCCAGTTGCCCTGGCCCTCGCGTGTCAGGCCGATGTCGGCGCTGTCCGCGCCGGAGGCGACGCGCATGGGGATGCCGTTGACTTTCGTCGGGCCGACGGGCAGCGAAGGCGTGGCGTCGGCGAAGGCCTTGGCGCGGCGCAGCGCCGCGATGTCCAGCGGCAGGTAGCGTGACGCATCCACGTCCTCTTTGCGGGACACCACATCTCCAATCGACGCCGTCGGCGACAGGGAGAAGGTCATCCCCTTGACGCCGCCAGCGAGGTGGCGGGTGAATCGGCCGTTGAGATAGATGTCCACGCCGTCGCCGCTTCGCCGCGCTTCGAGCGTCACGGGGTACTCCGACGCCTTGGGCAGCAGCTCCCAGTCGCGGATGATGTCGTGGTAGGTGTCGGTGTAACTGTAGCTGGTGTGGTAGCGGCGGAGCATCGGTCGGACGTGGTAATCGATCGATTTGCCCCGGCCGGCGTCGATGCCCTTGACGTGGATGACGCCGTCGGGAAGCGCCGGCTCCTTGTCGCGCTTGATCGGGCCGACGGCGAAGCTGATGTCGTGCGTGCTGCCGTCGTCGCGCCGAAGCGTGACCTTGACGGCATCGGCGCCAGGCCCGGTGCGGAACGTGGCGCCGAAGATGTCATTGGCGGGCACCTCGACGGTGGGCTGTGCGGCCCCGCTCGTGTAGCCCGTGCTGTCGAGGGCGAGCGTGGGCAGCAGCCGCGTGATGGTGTGATTCGGCAGCGGTGCCGGGTCGCGTATCACGATGTCACTGATAGCGAAGCCGCTGTCCTTGTAGCCGTGAAAGTTAATGCCCGCTGCGGACTGCGAGGCGATGCGCGTCTCGACGACGGCGTGGAGCACGCGGTTGTCATCGATCAGCACGCGCATGACGCCGCCCTTGACGGTGATGGCGCACTGTCGCCAGGTGTTGGGTGCGATGGGCGAGGGGAGTTGACCTTCCGCGGCAACGGCGGGCTTCAGACCCTCACTGCTGACGCGCACCGACCGGTCGGTGAAGTGGACGATGATGTCGCCGGCCTTGCCGTTCTGCTGCTGGCGAAGGCGCAGATCGAAGCGCGGCTGGTCGGACTTGTGGAACCGGAACTGGAAGAGGATGTCGCAGTCGCGCACGCCGTCGTCCATGTCTGCGGGCAGGTAGCCGTTGAAGACCAGGCCGGCCTCGGTCATGCGGCAGTCGATCTCGGCGCGCTGCGACCAGATGGGGTCATTGCCGATCTGGATGCCGCGCTGTGCGGCGACGAATGGGGCGGTTTCGCGGTAGTTGCGAAAGTCCTCGCGGAAGTGAACCCGCGGCTCGGCGACGGCGTGGACCAGCGGCTGCGCCATGATGGTGAGGACCACGCTCAGTTTTGAGAACGTCCGCATGCGTTGTCTCCAGGGGAGGGTTGTCGCCCCGAGGTGGGGACGGGTGTAACCAAGTTTGATCGATTGATCTTCCATGGTCGCCGCCGCACCCGCCCCTGTCAAGGCTTTCCGACGCATGCGGCACAAAAATGTGAATTTTTGATAACGTGTTAACTTTGTCGGTAATGTGCGTATATTTACGCTTATAATGCGAACTACCTTGACGGCATGATCCAAGATTGGTAACGTTCGCTGCGCCGCCCCTCCACGGGGGGTCAACGTCAACTATTGTAGGGGCGGTTCGCCGCCGAGGCGTCGACGCCGACCGCCGCTCTTCAAAGGACGTGCTCATGCGTGGCCAACCTGTCCCGCTTCCCCCGTGCGGCATCTTCATTGGCACCGGCGTGTACGCCATGAGCGCCGACTGCCTGCTGTCCACCCTGCTGACGCACCAGGCATGGACGCCGCAGACCGATCTGCCGCTGCAGATGATCGACCGCATTATCGCCGACAACCAGGGCAACCTCGCCCAGTTGTGGGGCTATGCCCGCGGGTACGCACCGTCGATTCTCGCGCAATGGTTCTATGCGCTCGATGAGATCGGCGTGCAGGTGCCCGAGCCGAACTGGGATACGGGCGAGAACCTGCTGCCGGCGGACTGTCCGCAACTCAAGGAGCATGCCGACCGCTACGGCGCGGGTCTGATTCGGTTCGTGAAGGCCGCCGCCCAGCGCGGCTTGTGGACCGTCTTCATCTACACCGACGCGACGCCGCAGTGGTCGGCCAGGCTGCACGAGCTGGGCGATCGCTACCTGGGCTACGACTTTGGCGAGCGGTTCACGTTTCGCATTGACGACCACATGCAGCAGGGTCGGCGTCTGGAAGACGTGACGCTGCAAACGCTGGCCGACGACCTGATCGCACAGGTGCGTCAGCACGTGGAGGAGCGCCGCGCCGCGGGGTGGGGCAACATCCTGGCGACCAGCTCCAACTTTCACGTGGACTACGAAATCGTCGCCGGCGCGGATGTACCACTGGTGGAAGATTTCGCCTTCCGCCACCTCAACATGGCCTCGGCATTGTCGCGCGGGCTTTACCGGCAGTTCGACCTGCCCCTGTGGGGCTCGCACATGGCCCACGAGCACTATTCGTGGATCCCGCTGCACAGTGAGCGCAAGTTCGACCTGCTGCGCGCGGCGATGGTGCAGAAATACATGGCCGGGTGCAAGATGATCATCAACGAGAGCGGCAACTGGTTCGTCGAGGCGTCGCTGTGCGAGGACTCGCCCAAGTTCGAGTTCCCCGCCGTGCCTCTATCGCCGTCGGAGGTGTCGTGGGGAGGCAAGGCCCCCCTGAAATACATCCCCTTCATCGAGGAGGCGCGAAAGCATTACGACCGCATCAACTACGACGCCGAGCCCTGCCGTCGGTACCGCAAGGTGATCAGCGATTTCTACGATTTCGTGAAAGCTCACGGCACGCCGGAAGGTCAGCCCGAAACCACGCTGGCGATCGTCAAGGGCAACTACGACCTGTGCAACCACACGTTCAGCCCCAACAACGCGGTCGCCGGGGCGTATCCTCTGGCCGACCTCAACAACGCCTGGTTCGAGGCGGCGCCGGAGTGGGGGTGGAACATCATCAAGGAGGTGTTCTTCCCCCTGCGCCAGGTGCTGGGGCAGTATCCCAACCACTTCCTGTCGGGCACACCGCACGGCATGGTCGATATCGTCACCTTCGCCCGCGACCACGTCGATGCCGCGTTTCTCGGCGCCCACTACAAGGCCCTGCTCTTTGCCGGATGGAACACGTGCTCGGTGAAGCAATACGATGTCCTCAAGGCCTATGTCGAACAAGGCGGCACGCTGTTCGTGTCGATTCCGCACCTGTCCACCAACGTGCGGCGCAACTACACGTCCTACGGCGTGGATGAACTGGTTAACGGCGGCGACTTCTCCGACCTGTGCGGTGTGCGTGTCATCGGACGGGGCGAACGCTTCTACTGGGCCACTGTGCCGCGAGGCTCCACCGCACTGGGCGTCCATTTCCCACGGCGCTTCGGCATCATGGCGACGCGCATGGGCCGCATTGAAGTCACCGATCCGCTCGTCCAGCCTCTTGTCGTCGATGACGAACAGGGCCTGCCGCTGCTGTTGCACCGTCGCTGCGGCAAGGGGCAGGTCTACTTCCTCAACTCGTGGGCCTATCCCGGCGCGATGAATACCGAGGACGGCCCGGGGGCGCGCGTGCCCGCCAAGGGCCTTATCGCCACCATCTATCGGCACATCGCCGCCCAGGCGCGCGGCCGCGTGTGGATCGAACCTGCCTCCGGTGAAGGTGACGACTGCGACTACGTCGCCTACGCCTACTTCCCCCACTCCGATACGCTCTGCCTCCACAACGTGGACTTCGACCACCCGCGTCAGGTGGCGCTGCACCAGTCGGCCCGCCGCGAGCAGATGACGCTCGAACCCGGCCAGTTCCTCATGCGTCGTGGCGACACCGAGTGGATTCAGGGATAGACGCGATATGACGGCGGGCGAATGCCGGTGCCGAAATAGTACGCTCCGCCGATGATCGTCCAGCCCAGGGCCGCGATCAGCTCGCCGGCGATGACGCCCAGCATCAGGGGCAGGACCGCACGATAGCCGCGCGTCCCACCCGTCTGCAGCACCGCCCACTTGATGAACCAACCCAGCAGAAACGACACCGCCAGCCGCGACGAGGGCATCGTGCCCCAGATCAGAAACAGCACCGGGTGGATGGGCCACCACGCCAGGCGCAATCGCGCGATCGAGCACAGGGTGATCAGTCCCACGCCCGCCCCGATCCACCCGCAGACCTGGGGTGACAAACTCAGACCGCGCAGCGACCTGAGGCCGTCGTGCGCGGTGGCGTCCGCCAGTGTCAGGCGGCTGCGCATATGCGCCAGATGTCGGGCCAGCTCGTCGAACGGCAGCGACGGCAACGTCTGGCTAGACCAGCCGTCGAGCACGTGAATACTGCGGTCGTGCAGCAGCGTCAGCGTGACCAGGCCCGACGCAACGAAGCCCAGCAGGAGCATCGTCAGCAGGGGCCAGGCGATACCACGGCGTGCCGCTGCGCCGTCGGCACGCTCGACGATCTGCAGGCCGTTGGCCAGATAAGGCATGAGCGTGGTGCGCGGATCGCCGACGATCATGATGCTCGCCATCGCCAGTACGATGTACGACGTGGGGCCGATCGTCTCGACGCCGAACACCCCGGTCAGCACGGCCACCGGCATCCACCACGACTGTACGAAGAACAGGCCCGTCTCGGCGACGATGCGCGTCATCACCAGGAACATGAGCAGCACCAGCAGCACGAACAGGCTCGACAGGACCCAGTCCAGCCCGGCGCTGCGCAGCGTCGCCACCGCCAGCATGATGCAGACGACCAGACCCCTGACGGCCCAGACCGCGTAGGTCGGCGTCCTGTCGGCGTGGATTGCACCGGCGCCGACGGCGCGCATGGCAAGCTGCGCGTAGTAGCGCCGCCCCACGTACATGATGATGCATGCCATGCCCAGGTACGCCCCGAAGCGCAGCAGACTGTGGCTCGTGGGACCCAGATAATCCAGCTCGACCGGCATCCCGCGCGCCAGCATCGCCGCCGACACCGCCACGTACACGGAAAACGCAATGCCCACGGAGAACGACACGGTCGTGTTGAGCAGGAACGCAAAACCG
Organism: uncultured Phycisphaeraceae bacterium; assembly: GCA_964518335.1. GTDB lineage: Bacteria > Planctomycetota > Phycisphaerae > Phycisphaerales > Phycisphaeraceae > CAZFDT01. Next base: position 6,451 of record CAZFDT010000022.1, on the reverse strand, counting down.
ATCACCGACAGGTACAGGTACGGCCAGAACAGCTCCTCGATGCCGGGCACTCGCTGGGCGTTGGGGAACAGTTGGGACAGGCGACCGAAGTTGAGCGTGAGGGGAATGGAGACGAACGCGGTGTCGGGGAACCATCGCGCCAGTCCGTTGAGACCGTGGATCGTTACCGCGACAGCAAAGCCTACCCAGAACAGGCGGTTCGTGGCGATCTGCGGCAGGGTGCGATCGGGCAGGCGACGCCCCAGTTCGCTGACGAACTGTGCCAGCGGGTAGATCAGCAGCTCCCGCCGCGACCACTGCGGATGCACGATCAACGCCAGGCACAGCGCCGCAAGCCCCAGCGCCAAGCCCAGGCCGCCCCACACGCGCAGCGCCGGCCACCACGCCCGCCACGGAATCGGGCCCCGCGCGGGGTCGTCTGCAGCATCGGCGCCTTGCAGGATCATCGTGCGGGCACGCTCTGCATCCTCCGACGCGCCCAGCAGAACGCCCTGCCCCCGCGGTGCGGGCAGCAGCTTTCCCGCAAACGCCTCCGTCAGCAGATGCCGGTTCCGCCAGGGACGATCGTGTAACTGCAACGCCTCAACATCCGCGTCCCACGGCGACTGGAGATCTCCCTCGACGATGATGCGGTTGAGCCCCGCCAGGAGCGCGTCGGCGATGTGCCCGTCCCACGGCGTCCGATCGTCGATGGCAGCGATCAGCTCCCGCTCGTGAGGCTGCAGTTGGCGCCACACCTGGGCGACGACGGAGTCGTCGTCCCCGGCGTCGGCGAGCGCTGCAGTGAGCCCGGGCCAGTCCTGCACGTGGCCGTGGCCCATCGCGGCGTCGGCTCCGGGAACGTAGCTCATAACCCCCGTCGCCTGCCAGGCGGGATTGCTCTTGATCCAGTGCTCGGGCGTGGCGATGTTGGGCACGAAGCCCCAGAAGAAGCTGAAGCTGGGCCAGCCGCACGCCGCCAGACCGATCGCCGCGATCACCGCCACCTCGGCGGCGCGCAGCGGCGCCCGCGCGCCCAGTCGTCCCAGCAGGGGATTGACCGCCAGCAGCAGCGCCACCACCACGCCGAACACCGACACGGGCAGATGGTTGCCGATGAACCAGCTTCCCTGGATCACGCCGTCGTTGAACAGTGTGCACACCGAGACGAATAGGCCCAGGGCCAGACCGATGGCGACGGCACGCAGCGACATGTGCAGCACTCCGGCTCATCCCCGGCGGTCAGGAGAGTCACTTGCCGGTCCAGAACGGATCGGTCGTTTCCAAATCGCGGATGCCTTGGGCGCTGGCGTTCTGCACATGGCCGTCGCCAAAGACGACGTTGACGCGGCGGTTGGCGTGGCGGCCCTGCCAGTAGTCTTTTTCGGACGCAACACCGATGCCCGCATTGGCGTTGACGAAGAACCCGTCGCCGGGCTGGCCGGCGCCCGGCAGGTAGTTCACGCTGTCGGGCTGCGTCTTGACGTAGGCGTAGTTGATGTCCCACGAGCCCGAGTCCATCATGAACGCGCCTTGGCCGATACGCGGCAGATCGCTGAGGCGCTTGTGACGGTACGCCGGGGTGGCGCCGTAGTTCATATCCATGATGCCGTCATTGATGCCGAAGTTGCCCCACCAGAACCTATGGTCGCCGTTGACATCGCCGGCCTCGACGTACTGCGAGTCGGACAGGGTCTGCCCGGCGCAGGTATAGACCGTCACGCCCGCCGCGTAAGGCTGCAGGATGTGATGCCAAACCGAGAGAATGCCCCAGGTCGGCGGATACCCGTTGAACTCGGCCGGCGGCGGCGGCGTGGTCGCCCCGCCCCAGAGGATGAACCCAGGCGGCAATTGCTCGCGGTGCTCGCTGGCGTACAGGTTGGCTGCCAGTCCGACCTGCTTAAGTCGCGTGCCGCAAAGCGTGGTCTGGGCCGTGGCGCGGGCCTGCCCCAACGCAGGCAACAGCAGCGAAATCAGCAGGGCGATGATGCTGATGACCACCAGCAACTCGATGAGCGTGAAACCACGGCACTCCTGTGCGTGTGACGAACGTGACAAATGCGGGATCGAGGGGGCCGAACGATGTGGGTGAGTGTGCATGCTGACTCCTTGCGTGACACGGGCAGGCGCGGTTTTGAGCGGCTCCAATTAAATCGATCTATCGATTATATTGCAGGTCATGAACACATTCCAGTTCACGCCCCCGTATCGTCAGGCGCGTGTTGGATCGTGAAAGCTCATGGGGATTCGCAGGTTCTGCGGCTTACGCTGCGGATAGTTGATCTGCTGCGACAAGAGCTCGTACGCCAGCCGGGCGTACTCCGAGTAGCTCACATAGGCGCTGGCAACGTCGGGAGGTACCGGCTCCTCACTGCCGCCGGGCCCGATCGCTGCGGTCAGGGGCGGAACGGGGTCGCCGTCTCGCCGCTCGCCGGGCCAGGTCAGCATCGTTCGCGCCAGAGGCATCGATCCAATCAGCAGTCCGTCGTAGCGGATGTCCAGCTCGTTGAAGCGACTCAGCAAGTACCGACCCTCGGCATCGTCGCCGCAGACCTGTACCAGAGCCGGGTTGTACGCCAGATGCAACTGCGTCACCGCCTCCTGGTACGCCTGCAGAATCATGCGGCTGACCAGAAGGCTCAGCTTGTCGGACGCCAGCGCGATCGACCGTGCACCATGTTCCGCCAGCCAGCGCATGGTCTGATGCACGCCTTCGCGGACGTTGATGGACACCGTGTTGACTTTGCCCTCCCACTGCGGATCGTGGGCGAAAGGCGTGATGCCGGTCACGACGAAGGGCATGCCGCGCTCCTGCAGTCGCTCGACCAGTGGTGCCGGCACTGTGCCGTCGAGTATGACGCCCAGAGGATCGCCGCTGTCGAGCAGGCGAAGCACTTTGGTCTGCGCTGCTGCCGAGTCGGTGCAGGTGAGGAACAGCACGCCGCGGCCGTCTTCCATCAGGCAGTGATGGATTTCGTCGAGGACGCCAAAGTGCCAGCTCATTCGTGATGGGGCTTGGCCCCCCGTGCCCAGGATGTAGGCGATACTGCGCAGCGATACGTCGCGGGTGGCCCCAGGCGTGGGGTTGGCCTGATAGCCCATCCGACGGGCCACTTCCAGGACGCGCTTGCGCGTAGGACCGGCCACCCGAATCCCGGGGCGATCGTTGAGTACCAGGCTCACGCAGGTGCGCGAAACGCCGGCGGCCTCGGCGATCTGAGTCTTCGTCACCATATCCTATATGCTAACGCGTCAACGAAAATTGGCAAGTCCAAATATCGTTGATAATCTTAGAAATTGTTGGAAGTTTCCGGCTTCTGCCCGTGACCCGTTGACCAACTTGAAAACGTCGTTATCCTGTGCGTTATGAAGTGCGATCAACCCGACCTACGGATTGGCGTTATCGGCGTCGGCAGCCGGGGACGATTAGCCCGGCACGCCCATCGGCCGGGTCAAGGTTCACGCCTCGTCGCCGGCGCCGATGTCTGGGCTCCGGCCCTGCAGCAGTTTACCACTCAGTGCGAGGGCGCCAACACCTACGACGACTACCGCGACATGCTCGATGGGGAGCAGCTCGACGCCGTCTTCATCGCCTCGCCCGACTACCTGCACGAGGAGCACGCTGTCGCCGCGCTGGGCCGCGGCATCGCCGTGTATCTCGAAAAGCCCATGGCCATCCACGTCGATGCGTGCGATCGCATTCTCCGCGCTGCCGCGCAGTCCGGCGCCAAGTTGTACGTGGGCCACAACATGCGGCACATGAGTTTCGTGCGCGAAATGAAGCGGCTGGTGGACAGCGGCGCGATCGGCCAGGTCAAGGCCGCCTGGTGCCGGCACTTCATCGCCTACGGCGGCGACGCCTACTACAAGGACTGGCACTCGCAGCGCCGCTACGTCAACTCGCTGCTGCTGCAGAAGGCCGTCCACGACATCGACGTGCTGCACTGGCTCTGCGGCGGGTTCACCAGGACCGTCGTGGCCATGGGCGACCTGGGCGTGTACGACAAAGTGGCCGCTCGCCGACGTGAGAACGAACGCGGCAATGCAGGCTGGTCGGACGACCACTGGCCTCCGCTCAGTCAGACCGGCCTGAGTCCGCACATCGATGTGGAGGACCTCAGCCACGTGCTGCTGCAACTCGACAACGGCGTGCTGGCGACTTATCAGCAGTGCCACTATGCCCCCGATGCGTGGCGCAACTACACCGTCATCGGCACCGAGGGTCGCCTCGAAAACTTCGGCGACGAACCGGGGCACTGCGAGATTCGCGTCTGGAATCGCCGCACCAGCTTCAAGGAGGAAGGCGACCAGCGCATCGTCATCCCACCGACCGAAGGCGGCCACGGTGGCGCCGACCCGCTGATCGTCGATGAGTTCCTCCGCTACGTCCGCGGCGAGTCGCAGCCCACCACCTGCGCCACCGCCGCCCGCGCTGCAGTTGCCGCCGCCGATCTGGCCACCGAATCGCTTCGCCACGGCTCGACCCCGCGCACCGTCCCGCCCATCGCCCTCCAGGTCCCCGACCCAGCCCCCGACCTGGCCTGCACCCGCTGACCGCGCCACAACGCGCGTATGGAGCGAATGCCCGCAATGGCGTTGCACAGCTATGCACCATAGCCGGGACGCTACGCGTCCCAGGTGCCGGGGACGCGTAGCGTCCCGGCTATAGCGATGCCTCGGATTCGTGCATCTCCATGCCGGAGCAGCCAGCCACTCCTTCGCGCAGGTTGGGCCGAGCTTCCGGGGGGCTTGGTTCCGGGGCGAGGCCCACCCATTCGCACCCGATGGTCAATGCCATCGCCATGCCACATCCGGTGCCCAACGGTGGGCCTCGTGGACTCGCCCCACCCTACTTGTTCTCTTCAAGGATTCTCGGTCCGGGCTTGATGATCTCAAAGTCGAGGATGCGGAACTCGACCTTGCCCTCTGATCGGCGAGGAAAGACCAAGGATGAAGGGCTGTTCAGTAGGGGAAGCCCACCCGCGGTGGACATGGGTATTCGACGGACCGATCGTGCGTCAATTTCGATCGCGGGACCGTAATCACCATCGCTTCCAAGCGGTAGTCTCCTGCGTGCGCCTATTATCGCTCGAAGTTGGTCCAAAGGATCTTTGTCATGTTTCGCCTCGAACCCCGAGTACCATCTGGCATCAATCAGATGTCCCTCAATGTCGTAGACCAACACCTGCATGAGTGTTATCGCAATCGGCTCTGAGTAGCGGTTCACGATAGTGAAGCTGGCATGGGCTCGACCCTCTTCATCCGCCTTCCTATCCCAAGTGAAACTGTGCATCTCGATGCCGGATACTGCCGGTCCGCCAATCCTGTCCAATACCGATGCTTGTCGCGCTTGTCCGCCGAGGGGTTGCACATCGCCTGCGACGCGCAGTAGTTCTGCAGCGTGGCTCGCCGCGATGGCGAAGTTGAGGTTTTGACCGTTGGCAATGAGGGCGACGGCGACACCGACGACTTGGCCGCTGCTGTTGACCAGTGGGCCGCCACTGCTGCCGGGGGAGATGGGAGCGGTGGTCTGGAGGATGGTGCCGCCTTCGACCTCGCGGACGGCGCTGATGATGCCGTTGCTGAAGGTCCCGGCCATGCCTTGGGGGCTGCCGGCGGCGTACACGGTGTCGCCGACCTTGACGGCGGCGGCGTCCGCCAGGGGTAGCGGTTTCGCCTTGTCGTCGGCGATTTTGAGCAGAGCCAGGTCGTGGTGGGCGTCGAAGGCGACGACGCCGACGATGGCGTGCTCGGTCTTGTCGCCGGTGAAGGTGGCCGTGCCGCTGGACGCTTCGCGGATGACGTGGGCGTTGGTGACGAGGACCCCCGGATGGACGACAAAGCCGCTGCCGATGGCGATGGGTTCGCCGTTGGCGTCCTTCATGACGAGCATGGCCACGGAGGGAAGGACCTTGTCGGCGATGTCGCGGGCGTCCTGTGCCAGCGTCGAGGCGCAAGCCACGAGCAGCAGCGCGGCGGCGGCGGGGCGGATCGGCATGGCGTGGCTCCGGAGGGGGGAAGAGGGTGGCATTGTAACTCGGGCGATGGCAGGGGGGACGATGGGGGCCTGTTTTGCTGCCGATGCATGACGGCTGGGGCGGGGTGGGTTCTGGCTCTGTCGTCATCGATCTCGACATCGTAACCCGCCTGCAGCGGAGGGACGCCGACGATTTCGAGTACGAGAAGACGCCGGAGTCAACCGGCATGCCCAGGGTGAAGACATTTACCCCAGTTGAGTGATCCATGGTCGCGGGATGTGCCGATACCCAAGCGTTTGACCGGACCGCGTGGCCACGCGACGCATCTTGAACCCCTGACGCTGGGAGTTGTGACATGGATGTCCACCCCCTGGGCGGTGTGCTGCGCGATCTTGAGGCTGTGCCCGACCCGCGACGCTTTAACGTGACCTACACCCTGCCAGGGCAAACGCATGTAGTCCTCAGGCGAGGTTCATGAGGATTTTGAGCAGGTA
>CAZFDT010000021.1:0-71682 GCA_964518335.1 uncultured Phycisphaeraceae bacterium | reverse complement strand
CGCAGGTGCGCACGCCCAGGGCGATGGCCAGGTGAGTCTTGCCCACGCCCGGCGGTGACGCGGTGGGCGTTCCTGTGGCAGGTGCTCAGTGCCGATCACAGTTGCGGGGACGCGGTGGCGCGGGTGATGGCGTGGCGTGCGGCGGCGGGGCTGCCCGCGTGCTCGTCGGACACCGGCAGCTACTGCCAGGCCCGCACGCGGATGCGGTTGGGGTTGGTGCAACATCTGCTGCGTGGTCTGGGCGCGCGGCTGCACGCCCAGGGTCCGGATGCGTGGCGGTGGAAGGGCCGATCGGTCAAGGTGGTCGATGGCACGACGGTGTCGATGCCCGACACGCCGGAGAATGTCACAGAACCCGTCATGATCTGCGGCGCCCCCCTCCGTCTCAACTGGGCATGGACCCCCGACGTCCAACGCATCTACCTGGGCGAGCTCAAGCTCGAAGACGCCGCACCACCCAAATCCGCCGAAGCCCCCGCCGAGTCAACCGCCTCAAGCTTCCGGGAACTGCACGGGAGTTTGTCAGGCTCTGATCAGACGCCGCGCTTGCTCTCGCCCATGATTCAGGCGCGCAAGGGATGATCCTGCGCGTCGTGGGCCAGGCCGCCGGTGAGGATCATCAGGCCTTCGACCACGCCCCAGATGTGGACGACGGCGACGAACGACACACCGGCGAGCAGCGCGCCGCCCAGGGGCGAGCCGGTGGCGACGGCGATGACGGTGACGAGCAGCGCGCCGCCGATGAACAGCCCTGCCTGGAACAGGCCCACCGTGCGATAGCCCAGGTAAAAGCGGTGCGCGCCCAGCCCCCCGAGCAGGAAGGCCAGCGCGGTCGCCACGCGCGCCGAGCGTCGCGGTCGGCCATGCGGGTCGTGATGCAACGCCACTTCCCGGTCGGGCGCCACGCCGGCCTCGATGCGCGAATAGGTGTCGGCCTGCGTCCCCACCAGCGGATCGGTCGTCGCCGGATCGGTCGCCTGCGGTTGAAACATCTCGGCCATGTGTTGGACGGTGGCGTTCATGTCACACCTCTCCGTGCCCAGTGTCATGCTAGGCAACACGCAGAAAACGCGTGTGAATATCGCAGGAACTTTTCTTCATCTCGGGTGCTCACGCCACCGCACCGACGCTCGCGTTGAGCCCCGCGGTCGGCGGCGGTCCCCGCAGACCGCCGCGCCGGCACACGGTGTAGAATCCGCGGCACGCGCACCGGAGACCTGCTCATGAACTGGCTGATGTTCGCCCTGTGTACCGTGGTGTTCTGGGGGTTGTACGGCGTGCTGCTGCACGCGGGAGCGACGGCGTTTTCGCCGGCGACCAATCCGCTGGCCCGGTATCAGGCGTTCCTGTTCGTGGGCGTGGCGTACTTCATCACGGCGGTGCTGGCGCCGCTGGCGATGCTGCTGTGGCGCGGCGCGTCGTGGCAGTTTGCTCGTAACCTTCCGGGGGTGTCGTGGTCGCTGCTGGCGGGCATCGTCGGTGCTGCAGGCGCGTTCGGCGTGCTGCTGGCGTTCGGCGCGCGTGGCAAGCCGGCGGTGGTGATGGCGATCGTCTTCGCCGGCGCCCCGGTGGTCAACGCTGTGGTGGCGACGCTGCTGCACCCCCCGGCGGGCGGGTGGAGCGCGATCCGCTGGCCGTTCGTGCTGGGCATCGTGCTCGCTGCAGTGGGCGGATGCCTGGTGACGCTCTATCGCCCGATGGACGCGCCCACGCCGCCCAGCGCGATGGTGGCGCAAGCGGCTGCGGATGGTGAGCGATGACCGGGCCTCTGCTGCAACTCGAGGGCGTGACCCGGCATTTCGCCGGCCTGGACGCGCCGGTGCTCGACGGCGTGGACCTGGCGGTGCAAGCCGGTGACTCGCTGGCGATCGTCGGGCCTTCGGGCTGCGGCAAAAGCACGCTGCTCAACATCGCCGGCGCGCTGGACCGGCCGACGGCGGGACGCGTGCGGTTCGACGGTCGCGAGTTGGGCGCGCTGAACGAGTCGGCGCTGGCGGCGTTTCGCGCTGCGAGCGTGGGATTTGTGTTTCAGGCGCATCATCTGCTTCCGCAGTTGACGACGATGGAAAACGTGCTCGTGCCGACGCTGGCGCATCCGGACCGCAGCGCGGCGCGGGCGGCGCCGCCTCGCGCGATGGCGCTGCTGCGGCGGGTGGGGCTGGGCGATCGCGTTCACCACCGGCCGGCCCAGCTTTCCGGCGGGCAGTGCCAGCGCGTGGCGATCGTGCGGGCGCTGATCAACCGCCCGATGCTGCTGCTTGCCGATGAGCCGACGGGCTCGCTGGATTCGGCGGCGGTGGACGGTGTGATCGACCTGCTCCAGGACCTGCACCGCGAGGAAGGACTGACGCTGATCGTGGTGACGCACGCGGCGGCGCTGGCACAGCGGATGCGGCGACGGCTGGCGCTGCGCGGCGGTCGCTTGCACGAGGCGGAGGCCCAGCCGTGACGGCCTGGCGATTGATCGCGCGCAGCCTCGTGCATTACCGTCGCACGCACGCGGCGGTGGCGACGGGCGCGGCGGTGGCCACGGCCGTCCTCGTCGGCGCGCTGCTGGTCGGCGCGTCGGTGCGCCAGACGTTGCGGACGCAGGCATGGTGGCGGATCGGTTCAGTGCAGCACGCGCTGATCGGAGGCGACCGCTTCTTCGGTGACGACCTGGGCGAGCGGCTGGCGCGGCCTCTGTCGCCCATGCCCACCCGGCCGGGACACGCCGCGGCGATCGTGGCGCCGGCGGCGGCGGCAAGACCGGATGGCGCCGCACGCGTCAACGCGGCCCAGATCATCGGCGTGGACGAACGCTTCTGGACGCTGGCGCCGGACCCGGCGACGAGTGTGCCCCTGAGCGACGGCGAGGTGGCGGTGAACGTCGAGGCGGCGCGGCGCCTGGATGTCACCGTGGGCCAGGACGTGGTGGTGCGCATCGATCGCCTTGGCGGGCTGCCGCGCGACGCGGTGTTGGGCGAGCGCGAGGACACCAGCGTGGCCCTGCGGTTGCGCGTGACGGCGATCGTGAGCGACCGTCAGTTCGGGCGCTTTGCGCTGGCGGTGTCCCCCGAGCCGGCAGCCAACCTGTTCGTGTCGCGCCGCGTCCTGGCCGAGGCGCTGGGTCGGCCGGGACAGGCGAACCTCCTGCTGAGCGCGTACCCGTGGCGCGATGAGCACTTGACTGAACGGGTGCTGCAGTTGTCCGACCTGGAGTTGATGCTTCGGCCGGCGGCGGGCGGCGGGCAGGAACTGGTGAGCAGTCGCGTTTTTCTCGACGACGCCGCGGCGGAGGCGGCGCGACGGGTCGATCCGCAGGCCATGGGCGTGCTCACGTACTTCGTCAACAGCCTTCGCTGCGGCGAGCGTGCGACGCCCTATTCCACCGTAGCCGCCCTGTCGCAACCCAACGTGCTCTTCGACGGGCTCCGCGACGATCAGATCGCGATCAACGACTGGCTGGCGGAGGACCTGGATGCGAGTGAGGGCGACGCGATCGAGCTGCGCTACTTTGTGATCGACGAGGCAAACCGGCTGTCGGAGGCGACGGCCACCTTCGAAGTGGCGAAAGTCGTGAGGATGCATGGTCCCGCGGGTCTGGCCTCGGACGCGACGCTGATGCCGGCGTTCCCCGGCCTGCACGACGCGGCGCATTGCCGCGACTGGACGCCGGGCGTGCCCGTCGATCTGGCCCGCATCCGTGCGAAGGACGAGGCGTATTGGGAGAAACATCGCGGCACGCCCAAGGCGTTCGTGACGCTGGCGGCGGGTCAGCGGCTGTGGTCCAATCGCTTCGGCAACCTGACGGCGATCCGCATGGGCGAGGCCGCGCGGGCAGAGCAGATCTTGACCCATCTGGATGCGGCGCGGCTGGGCATGTCATTCGTCGATGTGCGAACGCCGGCGTTGGCGGCGGCGACGGGGGGCACCGACTTCGCCGCGCTGTTCCTGGGCCTGAGCCTCTTCCTCATCGCGGCGGCGCTGCTGTTGACCGCGCTGCTGTTTGCATTCAATCTGGAGCAGCGCGCTTCGGAGACGGGCGTGCTGCGGGCGGTGGGGTGGCGGCCGGGGCAGGTGCGACTGCTGCTCCTGGGCGAAGCGACGATTCTGGCGGCGATCGGCGGGGCGCTGGGCGCGGTGCTGGGCGTGGGATTCACGGCAGCGATCCTGCGGCTGCTCTCGGGCGCGTGGCGGGGCGCGGTGGCGGGCGCGGCGATCGAGCTGGCGACGCCGCCCACCACCGTCCTCGGCGGGGTGGCGGCAGGCGCGGCGGTCACGCTGGCGTCGCTGGCGTGGGTGGCGCGGCGGATGGCGCGGCGGCCGGTGGTTGCCCTGCTGGGTGGAGACGCGAACGCGCCGACGGCGACAGCGCCGGGCCGGTGGCTGGCGGTGGCGATGGGCACGGCATGTGCGCTCGGCGCGACAATGATGCTGACGCTCGTGCCCGGCCTGGGCTCCGGCGGACAGGCGCGGGCCAACGCCACCTTTGCCGCGGGAGGACTGCTGCTGTTGGCGGGTGTGTCGGCACTGGCGGCACTTCTGGGCGGGCGCGGCGGCGCGGCGACGACGCTCTCGAGTGCATCGCTGGCGTGGCGCGGTGCGGCACGCCGGCGCGGAAGGAGCCTGGCCGTGGCGGGCCTGCTGGCGTGCGGCCTGTTCCTGGTGCTGGCGGTCGGGGCCACGCAATTGCAGCCGCCGCACGACCCGGCCCGACGCGACAGTGGCACCGGCGGATTCGCGTGGTATGGCCGCTCATCCCTTCCTCTGCTGCACGACCTCAACAGCCCGCGCGGCCGCGAAGCGCTGGGTCTGGACGACGACGACATGCGCCATGCCGTCGTCGTTCCGCTTCGCGTGCGCGACGGCGACGATGCGAGCTGCCTCAACCTCAACCGAGCCCAGAAGCCACGGTTGGTCGGGGTCGATGCCGAGGCGCTGGCGTCGCGCGGCGCGTTCGCATTCATCACGCCCGGGGCGACGTGGCGTGTGCTCGACGACGACTTGGGCCCGGAGGTGCTTCCGGGGGTGGCCGATCGCAACACGCTGATGTGGGGGCTGGGCGCGGCGGTGGGCGACGTGGTGCGCTACAACGACGAGCGGGGCGAGCCGTTCGACGTGAAGATCGTCGCAGCGATCGACAACTCGGTGCTGCAGGGCGAGTTGATCATCGCCGAGCGGCGGTTCGTCGAGCGCTACCCGTCTGTGTCGGGCTGGCGGGCGATGCTGGTGGACGGCCCGCCGTCTCAGGGGTTCACTGCAACGCTGAGTCGGGCGATGGACGACCTGGGCCTGGAGCTGACGCCGACGGTCGAGCGCCTGACGCGGTTCAACGAGGTGGAAAACACCTACCGGCTGGTGTTCCAGTCGCTGGGGGCGCTGGGGCTGCTGCTGGGCTGCGTGGCGGTGGGCGCGGTGGTGATGCGCAACGTGCTGGAGCGTCGCGCGGAACTGGCGATTCTCGCTGCCGTCGGGTTCACGCCGCGGCGTGTGCGGCGACTGGTGATGCTCGAGCACGCGGCCCTCGTGACGGCGGGCGTCTTCGTGGGCACGGTCGCGGCCACGACGGCGGCGGCGGGCGGCGGGATCGTCAGTCTCGCCGCCGTCACCATCGTGATCGCCGTGGCCGGCAGCGCGCTGCTGTGGGTGGGGCTGGCGTCGCACCTGGCGGTGCGCGGGTCACTGATCGACGCCCTGCGGAGCGAATGATCGTGACGTATCCACATTATCACGCCGCCGCCGTCACCGCCACGGGCGACGAGCCGCCATGGCCCGACGGCACGCGACCCGCGTTCGGCTGGCCCGCGGTGGCGCTGGCGCCGGGGCAACGGGTGGAGCTGACCTGGCCCCGGCCGCGACGCGCGACCACGCCTTACCGCCTCCGCATCATCGTCGCCATCGACGATCGGCACGAGCGGCGGATCGCCGTCAGGCTGCGGGACAGCGGCGACGTGGTCGGAGTGCTGGACCTGCGCATGGCCTTTCAGCTTCAGCCGTTCGAGCTGGTGTTGTCGGCGCAGTTGACCACCGCGGCGATGCGCCACGGCGTGTTTCTCGAACTCCTCGCGGGCGACGGCGGGCCACTGTGGCTGCTGGCGTCGGGCATCGACGACGACTACTGGCGCCCGCATCTGGTGGCGTCGCCGGACCACGATCCGTCGTCGCGGCGTCGTGCGTTCAGTCGCTGGCTGAGCAGTCCGCGGTCGCTACAGGCGTTCGGCTGGCGCGAACAGTGCGTGTTCGACGGGCTGTGGGAGATCAACTGGAACGCGTGCTGGCCGCATGCCCGGCAGTTTCACGACGACGATCTCAACCTCGTTTATGAGGACGCCCACAGTCGCATCGTGCGGGACGAGTTCCACGGCATCGAGACCGGCGGCATGATCGCGGCGCTGTTCCGCTGGTGGCCCCAGCACCCGATCCTCGACACGGGCCTGGCGTTCTGGCGCAGCCGTCAGGACGCCGAAGGCTGCGTCATCGACGGCGCGACCACTTCGGCCGAGGGCAGTTACACCGTGGCATTTCCCATGGCGGTCATCGCCGCCAAACGCCGTGACCGCACCCTGGGCGAGTGGGCGCTGCAGCAGCTTCGCCTGCGCCGACAGCGACTATGCACGGGCGACGACGTGTGGCTGCGCTGGCACGCCCAGACACAACAGCACACCTTCCGAAACTGGGCCCGCGGCACGGCGTGGTACATGCTTGGCCTGGCTCGCACGCTCGAACGCCTCCATGACACGCACGACGCCGCTGACCTCGTCGATGAATTGCGTCGCGTCGCGGCCATCGCCATCGACCGGCAACAGCGCAACGGGCTGTGGCTGAACTTCACCGACGACGTCGACACGACCATCGACACGTCTGGATCGGCGGGCATCGCCGCGGCGCTGGCGATCGGCGCGCGTGGGCGATTACTCCCGCCCGACATGCGCGCGGCGGCGGAACGAGCCCTGCAAGGCCTGCTGGCGTACCTGACGCCCGATGGCCTGCTCACCGGCTGCGCCCAGGACAACCGCGGCGGCGAGGCGCTGCAACGCGAGGCCTATCACGTGATTCATCCGGCCGGCGGCGGCCTACTGGGCCAGTTGATCGCGGCGCTGCGGGTCACGCGCCCACGCCCAGGGCGAGCATCTTTTCGAGCTGCGGCGACACGATCACCTCGCCGCCTCGGGCGCGATCGCGATTGGCGTCGATGTGGCGCAGGTCGTAGTGGTAGTTGACCGTCAGGCCATACGACTCGGCCATCCCTTTGGGACTGGTGTTGGAGAGGAAGTTGATGTTGTAGAGCACAGCCCCGTTCTTGAGGTGGAACGCGGCGACGGGGTTGACGGGGTCGCTGCTTCCGGACGCGCTGCTTGCGGAGGCGCCACTTCCGGGGGCGCCACTTCCGGGGGCGTTACTTCCGGGGGCGCGCTTCTCGTGGACGAGGTAGTGGTGCGCCAGGCGGAGCAGGCCGGGCTTGAGCGCCAGGCGCGTGTCGGCGTTCTTCGCCCAGTCGTCGCGCGAGAGCGTGTGCTGCAGTGAGCCGGCGACGTCGCTGTCGAAGAATGCCAACAGCCCCCGGCGCGACAGGGCGAACCCAGCCTTGCCCGCGAGGATCGGCTCGACGTAGCGGTCGCGGAAGCCGGGCATCGGCGACAGCGTCGAAAACCGCTTGAGATTCGGCCAGTTCCGCTGCAGCTCGGCGACGACGGTCTTGATGAGGCTGTTGCCCAGGCTCACGCCCGCCAGGCCCGGCTGCGTGTTGTTGATCGAGTAGAAGATCGCCGTGGTGGCGTCCTCGATCCGCTCGACACTGGGCCCGGTGAACAGCCGGTCGATGCTGCCGGTAATCGTGCGCGTCAGGGCGATCTCGACGAACACCAGCGGCTCGTCGGGCATGTTGGGGTGATAGAAGGCGTAGCAGAGCCGGTCGCGGTCGAGCCGGCGGCGAAGCTCAGCCCAGCTCGCCATGGGATGCACGGCGTCCTGGGCCATGATCTTCTCGAGCTGGGCCGCGGGCGTGACGGACCAGTTGATCGGCACGAGGCGGAGAAACCCGAAGTTGAACCACCCGCGGAAGAGGTCCAGCAGATCTTCATCGAGCAGTTGCAGGGCGGGCAGGTCGTGAGTTTTGCGCATCAACTGCCGCAGGTCGGCGCGGAGATCGACGAGGAACTTGATGCCGTCGCGCAGATTGACGAACTGGCCCAGAAGCTGGCGGCGGGGACAGTCCAGCGCCCGGCGCGCGGTCAGGAGGCGGGCCACGCTGGTGGACTGCGCCAGGTCCAGCCGGTCACAGGCCGGCACGCCCGGCGACTCGAGCTCGGACGCCAGGTAACGGTACAACTGCAGCCGCTGCGCAGCGTCGAATCGGCTGTACAACTGTCGCAGCGCGTCCAGGTGCGGGATGATCCCCGGATCGCCCGCATGGTGCAGGGCGTCGCGCACGCACGACTCGATTTGTGGTTGAGGGAACTCGGCCACGGCGCGGCGCTCCGATCATGGGGTCGCCATGTCCGAATTGTAACACCGCCGTAGAATCCGGGGCTTCGCAAAGCCTCAGCCCTCGGCTTGCGCCGTGTTAGAACCCGCCCTCGCGCAGGCGCGCCACGGTGTCGGGGAACGGGTACCGCGCGAACACGGCGGTCGGCGCCACGCTCCACATCCACGGCGCCGGGTACACGTCGCACGACAGGCCGGCCTCGTGAATCACACGCAGAAGCGCCTCGAAACTCGGCTCGCCCCCGTCCTCGTCCACCAATCGGTTGGCGTGCGCACCGAGAAACGACACGCTGGCCACCGGCATGCGCTGCGGCTTGCGACGCACCATCTCCGCGGCGATCTTGAACCCCGACGACACGTCGCGCATCGTCAGGTGCTTGACGCCCTCCGGCCGCAACACCGCCAGCACCTCCAGCATGTCCATGTCGTACTTGATCACCGCCCCGGGCTCGACCCCGGCGAACCGCTTGGCGTGATCGGTGATCCGCTTGTGCGTCCACTGGCTCGTGGGCAACAGCTCGGCCACCTGACCGATGATCCCGCGCGAGTTGTCCTCGCAGTTGACCGCACAGATCAGCGTGCGGTACCGCCCGGCGAGCAGATCGTCCAGCAGATACTGCCCCCACATCAGCCGAATCCGCGACGACGCATCGGGCGTCTTCAGCGGCTGACCCTCCGGCACGAGAATGATGCGGTCCTGCATCGACCCGCTGCTCATGAGCTGGTCGGCATCCCCATCGTAAATGCGAGCGGCGCTGCGCGGGCTACGGGCGGTGGTACTCATGGCACGGACTCCTCGGGGGCGTTTACCCATCATAACCGACCCGGCGGGCGCTACAGCATCTGCTTGAGCGGGCGGGCGCAGCTGGCGAACACGTTGGCGGGAATACTCACCGTGTCCCAGCGCTCGCTGCGCTTGCGCATGTGGGCGCGGTAGTCGGCCAGGCGGATGCCCTGCACCGCGTACCATTTGCCGCCGTGCTCGAAAATCTCGGCAAATAATGCATCCGGCGGCTGGGCCTCGCACCAGAACAGGAACGCGAACGCCCCCACGAAACCGTTGCCGAACAGCTTCTCCCACTGCGCCAGATGCTCGGCGTCGTCCACCGTCACCCAGTTCTGCAGGCTCTTGCCGGTGCGGCCCGAATGCTTGCGACCCTTGACGTCCACGAGCAGGTTGGGTCCGTGGCTGCTGTACACGACGAAGTCGAAGCTCTTGAGCTTGTGGGTGTCGCCGCCGTCGCGGTCGCCGCGCGGGCCTTTGGCCGCCGACAGCGCCCGTTTGGCCTCGTCCACTGCAACATAAGGGATCGCGTTGGCGCGAAGGTAGTGCTCAAACGCCGCGTCGTAGTGGAATCGCCGCTGAGCCATGCCCGAATCCCCATCATCAATGGCCGCGCCCGGCTTCAGACTTGAGATTTCACCGCATCCACAGCCACCAGGCAAGCAGGGCCAGTTCGAGGGCGATGAACATGGCGACGAGGCCGGCGGTGCGCAGGGGCTGGCGGCGCTGCATGGCGGCCTTGAGGCGGGCCTTGGCGGGAAGGGGGATCATGGCGAGTTGGCTGCGGCCGGCGGCGGCGCAGTACTCCTTGGCGTGGCCTCGCCTGGCCTGGTCCTGCACGATGGCGATGATCAGGTTGGCGTCGAAGGGCGTCAGGCCCAGCAGGCGGGCGAGGATCAGCAGCCGATCGCGCTGCTCGGGGGCGAGGATCGCGCCCTGCAGACATTGCGAGGTGCGGATGGCCAGCACCCAGCGCGGGTCGGCGGCGTCCATGATCGGCGCGGCGTCGTCGCGCGGGGCGGGGCGAAGCGGCGCGGCCGCGTCATCCTCAGGCGGGCGGACCAGTCGCAGGCCCGACGCGCCGGTCGGCGTCGGGCGCGATGGGCGATGCAGTGACACCGGCCCGTCGTTGTGTGGCGGGCGGTGGCTCGGTCGTGGCGGACGCGGGCCGATCGCGCCGGCGCGTGAGGATTGTCCCTGCGGGGACATGCGCTTCCCTTTCCCTGCGGCCGTGGCCTGCGCCTTGGCCGCTGGTTCAGAATACCCCCGTTTGGCGGTAAGGGAAGAGCCTGAGGCCGACGATTTTCACGCGCACGTCAGACCCCCGCCGGCTGGTGGAAATCGGGGCTATTCTCGGACGGTTCGGCCGCACCGGCGACCGGGGCGTCGAACATGAACTGCCACAGCCAATGCCCCCGCACCAGCGCGGCCTGCCGTCGTACGTCACCATCCAGCCACGCCCATTGGCCCTGCATCATCACCCCCGCCGAGCCCAGCGCCCGCAGGGGCGACGTGCGCACCGCGAGCTCCGGCACGACCGACAGCGACGCGACCGCCTCCCGCCGCGCCTGCCGCTGTCGCACCCGATCCTGCAGCCACCCGCTGCCGACCACCGCCGTCAGCCCCAGCGCCAGGACCAGTGTCGCGGCCAAGGCGTAGCGTGGCCAGACGGCCCAGCGCGGCTGCCGCGCCGCCGGCGCCACAGCCCGGGGCAGGTTCGCCATCACGCGCTGGTGCAGCGCCTCGTCAAACGGCGGACGGCGCCGCTGCGCTTCGTGGCGCAGCGCGGCGTCCAGATCATCAGATGAAGGACGTTTGAACATGGCGGACCTCCGGCCGATCATCGGCCGCTTGCGTCAGGTGCTGCTGCAGTTGCTTTCTCGCCCGGTGCAGCTCGACGCGCACCGACACGCTGGATCGCCCCAGCACCTGGGCGATGTCGGCGTGGGCCATATCCTCGACCACGCGAAGCCAGAGCATGGTGAACCGCTCCTCGTCGAGCACGTCGCGGGCGGTGGCCCACAGGCGCTGGTGCGATTCCTCGTCGGCGACGAGGCGGGCCGCGTCGCTGCAGTGAGCTGCCACGAGGTCCACGCCGTCGTGCGACGCCGGGGCCGTGGCGCGGTCCCGGCGATGGTTCAGCGCCAGGCGGTGGGCGATCGTGTACAGCCACGCCGAGAACGACCGACCCGGATCGAACCGCTGCAGTGCGCCGAAGGCGCGGACGAACGTGTCCTGCACGAGGTCCTCGGCGTCGGCGCGACCGCCGCACCGCTGCATCAGAAACCCCAGCAGCGGCGTCTGAAATCGCCGCACCAGCGTCTCAAACGACGAGCGGCAGCCCGCCTGCGCGTCGGCGGCGAGCTGCTCGTCGCTGCGATCCTCGACGGCGGGGTCAGGCAATACGTCGCTCCCGCACCATGCTAAGCCGCAAGCGGCCTGGCGTCACAGGTCGTTCTTGGCCCGATGCTCGCGGGCCATGTCGATGAGCGTCTGCACCGGGCAGGCGAAGTCGATCCACACCCGGTCGCCCTCGGCCTGCACGTTGAGCCCCGCCAGCAGCGGCACGATCTCGGGGTTGAACTCGCCCACGCGCAGCTCGGCCATGGCGCGGAACCCGTCGAGCATCGCCTTGGCCTGCTGCGCGGTCGAGGCGTCGGCCATCGTCCCGCTGAGCGTGACCATCGCGGTCTTGTCGTCGGCGCCCAGGCTCATGCGCAGTTGCCGCAGGTTCTGCATCCACTCGTTGCGCTCCTGTACCCGGGGAAGCGTATGCACGTCGATGACCGCCATCTCCAGCCAGCGGTCGGCGGGGACCTGCTCGACGAGGGCCGACACGGTTGCGTTGGGCGCCGCGGCCCGGTCGATCGCGTCCACCGCCGCCGCTACACGGTCCGAGCTGACGCCCAGGACGTAGGTGCTGGCGTTCAACACGCACAGCGCCATGGTGTCGTGCTGGCCGTCGTCGGGCGTCCAGGTGTGGATTTTGCGCGCGCCGTGGTCGATGACACCGTAGTCCTGCGCCAGCGACACGGAGTTTTCAATCACGTTGGGATCGGCGGTGGCGTGGATCACTGCAACGGCCTCGGTCTGGTCGCCGCTGGGGCCGTAGATCGTCACGCCCTTGAGATCGGTCCACGGGTCCATGCCGGTGATCAGCCGGATGCGGGCGAGCTGCTGGCGGCTGTCGTCGCGGGCGGCCCAGTCCTCGCGCATGGCCTTGCCCAGCGGCGAGGCGACCATCTTCGCCACGTCCACGTGGACGTACCAGCGTGCGTCCGGCGCCAGGTGGCGGGCGTCGATCGGGTCGGCCGTGCTCCACGCCGTCATCGCCAGCACCGTCGCTGCGCCCATCGCCGTCGCCAGCCATCGATTCGTTCGCATCTGCATGGTGAGTCTCCAGGGCAGGTAGGTCTGCCGACCAACACTACCCGCCCCCGGCCCGGGTGTTACAACGGTCGGATCGGGCCGCACCCATGGGGCCTGATATGCTGCACCATCATGTCCGATGCCGCCCCGCCCCGCCACAGTGTCCGTGACGTGATCGCCCTCATCGAGTCGATCGCGCCGCTCGATAGCGGCATCCCCGGCGACGAGCAGGGCCTGCTCGTGGGCGAGCCCGATCGGCCGGTGCGCGGCGTGGCGTGCCTCTGGAACGTGCAGACGCCCAGCCTCGATCGTGCCGTCGAGCTGGGCTGCGACCTGCTGGTGGTTCACGAGTCGCCGTTCTATGCCGTGCATCGCAGCCCGTGGTACAGCGGCCCCGCCGACGCCGGCGTCCTCGACGCCAACCGCCGACGCCGCGAGCGGATCGAGCGCCACGGGCTGGCGATCTATCGCATTCACTCGTCGTGGGACGCCCTCGACGGCGACGGCGTGCCCGACCAGGCGGTGGCGGCCCTGGGCCTGGGCGAGCTGCGCGTGGTCGGGCGTCAGAAGTTCTTCAAGGTCCACGAGCTGCCGATGGCGATGCTGACCACGGACCTGGCCGAGTACGCCCGGCGCGGGCTGGGGCTGGGCTGGTCGCCGCGCATCTTCGGCCGGCGCGACGCGCTCATCCAGCGGTTTGCGTTTCTCATCGGCGGGTTCGGGGGCAACCAGCACCAGATGCCGCAGGCCGCCCGCGACTTGGGGGCCCAGGCGCTGATCGTCGGTGAGATGTGGGAGTTCATCGCCATCGCCGCGCTGGAGATGGGCCTGCCGGTGATCGAGACGCTGCACAGCCGCAGCGAGGAGCCGGCGATCCGCCGCCAGGCCGCGCTGCTCGCCGCCGGCCTGCCGGGCACGCCCGTGCATTTCATCGCCAGCGGCGCCACCGCCTGGCCCTGACCGCCCGGCCATGCCCAGTGGGGCGTGCGCACAAAAGCATCCGCACTTCATCCGCTGTACCCGAACGGCGACGCCCGCCGCCCCTGGAGGCGGCGCCGCGGCGGCGGGGATGGTCGGCGAGCGCGACATCGCGCTATATGTTAGCATATTGTACGGTTCACTTCAACCCCCAACGCCTCAGCGGACAGGACCATCTGCTACCATGCCCGGCTCGATTCACCGAGGTTCACCATGAGCGATCCCGCCCCCGCATCCGCTACGCCAGCCACCAAGAAGATGGACGACATCGTCGCCCTCTGCCGCCGCCGCGGCTTCATCTTCCAGTCCTCCGAAATCTACGGCGGCATCAACGGCTTCTGGGACTACGGCCCCATGGGCGTCGAGCTGAAGCGAAACCTCAAGGAAGCCTGGTGGCAGGACATCGTCAAGTGCCCACCCGTCGGCCCCAACCGATCCGTCATCGACATGGTCGGCGTGGATTGCACCATCATCATGAACCCGAAGGTGTGGGTGGCAAGCGGACATGCTGCTGGGTTCAACGATCCAATGGTTGACGACAAGGAGACGAAGCAGCGTTTTCGCGCGGATCATCTGATGGGCGTCTTTAGAGGCCAGTCATTCACAAGCGCCGAGGAAGCGATCGCGGCCCGCAGAGCCATGGCCGATCCCCGATCGCTCCCTGTGGCAACGGTGATCTCCTCTAACGGCTCCGAAGCTGCATCGCTATTGGTCGAAGATCGAAAGCTACAGAAGGTCCTTGGAATTCGTGAGATTAGCGTTCTTTCAATCGATTCTGTTGAAAACACAGCTCTGGTCTCGGTGACCCTCAGAGACACCTTTGAGGCAGAAGTTCGACCTCTCGATAGGGGAATGCTGGATGAAATGCCGGAGCGTATCCCTTCGCCCTACACTGGAAAAACGGGTGCCTTGACCTCGCCTCGCCAATTTAACTTGATGTTCATCACTTACGTGGGTGCGGTTCAAGACGAGGATTCAAAAGCGTTTCTACGTCCCGAGACCGCGCAAGGAATCTTCTGCAACTTCCGCAATGTCGTGGACACGTCGCGGGTAAAAGTTCCCTTCGGCATCGCCCAAGTCGGCAAGGCCTTCCGCAACGAAGTCACGCCGCGGAACTTCACGTTTCGCTCGCGCGAGTTTGAACAGATGGAGATCGAGTTCTTCATCCATCCCGACTCGGCGAAGGAGTGGTACGCGTACTGGCGTGACGCACGGTTCGCGTGGTGGAAGTCGATTGGCTTAGCCGGCGAAAACCTCCAGTTGCGTGAGCATGACAAGGACGAGCTGGCCCACTACGCCAAGGAAGGGGCGGGCACGAGCGATATCGAGTATCGCTTCCCGTTCACGTCGCCGGGCTTCGGCGAACTCGAAGGCGTGGCGCATCGCACGGACTTCGACCTGCGGCAGCACGCGCAGCACTCGGGGCTGGGCGACAAGCTGATGTACTTCGACCAGGACCTGCAGGTGAAGCTGCAGAACGAAGGCGTGGCCAAGGACGAGATCGCCAGGCGGTGCAAGTATTTCCCGCACGTGATCGAGCCGTCGGCCGGGGCCGATCGCGGCACGCTTGCCCTGATCTGCGAGGCCTACACGCCTGACGAGTCGCGGCCGTCGAAGGTCTATATGGCGTTCCACCCGCGCATGGCCCCGATCAAGGCCGGCGTCTTCCCGCTGGTCAACAAGGACGGCATGCCGGAGATCGGCGAGAAGCTCTACATGGAGCTTCGCAAGAAATACTCGATCGAGTTCGACGTGAAGCAATCGATCGGCAAGCGCTACGCCCGCATGGACGAGGTGGGCACGCCCTTCTGCTTCACCATCGACGGCGAGACCCTGTCCGGGGGCGGGGGGACCGTCACCGTCCGCCACCGCGACACGCAGCAGCAGGAGCGGATCGCGCTGGACCAGGTCGGGGCGTTCCTGGCTGAGAAGATCAGATAGCCCGTTGTTCGCAGACGTTACAGACGTTAGCGGGGGCGGGAATTTTTCGTGCGCCGGCGGATTGCAGTGGCCGCGCGGCAAATGCGTGCTAATGATGAGATGGAGGCGAGGGAATGTCTCCCCTACGCGGCGTTGTCTCCTTGAAGGCCCTGTGCGACCCTGAACGCACAGGGCCTTTTTGCCGCGCCAAGCCGCGGGCTGAGGCCGCTCGGGGCCGAAGCCCCGGATCGCCGGTACACTGTGCGGCCCCCCTTTTGGAGCTGCACGATGAGCGCCCCGCATTACTTTCGACCGGAGTGGATCGAGGAAACCGACCGGCTGATCGACGCCGACGTGTGCGTGTATGGCGGGACCGCAGCCGGCGTCGTCGCGGCGGTGACGGCGGCTACTTCCGGGGGGCGGGGCCAGCGCGCGGTGATCCTCAACCCCGGCAATCACCTGGGGGGCATGAGCAGCGGCGGGCTGGGGTGGACCGACTTCGGTCGCAAGCAGGCCATCGGCGGGCTGTCGCTGCGGTTCTATCAGCGCGTGGGGGCGCACTATGGCAAGGAGGCGGAGTGGAACTTCGAGCCGCACGTCGCCGAGGCGATCTTCGAGGCCATGGTGAAGGAGGCGGGCGTTGCAGTGGTCCACCGCCAGTACCTTGACACCGTGACGATGAGCGGGCGGCGCATCGCCGAGGTGCGCATGCTCGGCGGACTGCGCGTCAAGGCGAAGGTGTTCGTCGATGCGACCTACGAGGGCGACCTGCTCGCCAAAGCCGGCGTCACTTACACCGTCGGCCGCGAGGCCAACAGCCAGTACGGTGAAACGCTCAACGGCATCCAGGTGGACAACAAGCACCAGTTCAGCCACCGCGTCGATCCGTACGTCGTGCCCGGCAAGCCCGAGTCGGGACTGCTTGCCTTCGTCGATGCTGAGGATCGCACCACGATGATCGGCCAGGGCGACAAGCGCGTGCAGGCCTACAACTTCCGCATGTGCATGACCGACGACCCGGCCCTCAAGATCGACTGGGAACCCCCGGAAGATTATGACCCGCGCAGCTACGAGCTGGCCACGCGCTGGTTCAACGGCGACAAGGACAAATACAACGAGCAGGTCTGGGACAAGCCGCACTACCTCGTGGGCGTGCCCGTGCCCGCCAAGTTCGACGTGTTCCCCAACAAAACGCCGGGCGGGTGCTGGAAGACCGACACCAACAACCACGGCCCGGTGTCCAGCGACTACATCGGGGCCAATCACGACTGGCCCGATGCGTGTTACGAGCGGCGCGAGGAGCTGTTCCAGGCCCATGTCCGCTGGCAGAAGGGCTACTACTACCACATGGCCAACTGCAGCGACATCCCCGACCGCTACCGCCGGGCCTACGCCCACTGGGGCCTGCCCCGCGACGAGTTCAAGGATACCGGGCACTGGCCTCACCAGCTCTACGTGCGCGAGGCGCGGCGGATGGTCGCCGACGCCGTCGTCACCGAGCACGACTGCAAGGCCGTGCGCCGGGCCGACGACCCCGTGGGCCTGGGCAGCTACAACATGGACTCGCACAACTGCAGCCGGTTCGTCACGATCCGCGACGGCCAGGCGTGGACGCTCAACGACGGCGACGTGCAGGTCCCGCCCACCGACCCCTACGGCATCAGCTACAAGTGCCTCGTCCCCCGCCGCGGCGAGTGCGAGAACCTCATCGTCCCCGTCTGCTTCTCGGCGTCCCACATCGCCTACGGCAGCGCCCGCATGGAGCCCGTGTTCATGGTGCTGGGCGAGTCGGCGGCGCTGGCGGCGTCGATCGCCATCGACCGCAACGTGGCGATGCAGGCCGTGCCCTACGACGCCCTGCGAAAGCTCATGCTCGACGCCGGGCAGGTGCTGCAGTGGAACGGTTGATCGTCTCGGACGACGCTTGCCTCGCGCCACGGCTAGGCGGCGCGGCCTGACCGCGACCGTGCCGGCTCGCGGCCATGGTGAGAACGCCACGGCTTGATCTTCGCCAGCGTCGCGGCCAGCGCCCCGGCCGCGACCTCGCTGTCGTGCGCCGCCTGTGCCCGCAGCCAGTACCCGTCCGACAACCCGAAAAACCTGCACAGCCGCAGGTCCGTGTCCGCCGTGATCGCCCGCTTGCCCGTCACGATCTCCCCGATCCGCTGCGCGGGCACGCCGATCTCCTTCGCCAGCCGATACCGCGTGATCCCCAGCGGCTCGAGGAATTCCTCGCGCAACAGTTCGCCCGGCGTCACCGGCTTGAGCTTGGCCATCTGGTGCTCCCTTCAGTGGTAGTCCACGATCTCCACGTCCGACGCGCCCGCCGCCGTCCAGCGAAAGCAGACACGGAACTGATCGTTCACCCGGATGCTGTGCTGTCCCGCCCGATCGCCCTTGAGCGCTTCGAGACGATTGCCCGGCGGCACGCGTAAGTCGTCCAGTCGCCCGGCGATCTGCAACTGCCTCAGCTTCCGCCGCGCGGGGGACTCGATGTTCGCGAACCGCCCCACACGACGACCGCTCGCCAGCGCCTTGGTGTCCGCGCACTTGAACGACACGATCACGTCCGCAATAGTATTGCGTCGCGTGATTAACGTCAAACGTGATGCTTGGCGTCAGGTGAACAGGATCAGATACCCCACGGCGAAGACGCCCACGTCGGCGAAGGCGTGGCTGATCCAGCCCGGCCAGACGCTGCGGTAGCGGGCGTACAGCCACGACCACGTCGCCCCCCCGACGAACACGCCCAGCGAACCGGCCGCCACCACCCGCCACTCCCAGCCGAAGTTGAACCCCAGCGCCAGCGTGTGGTGCAGCGTGAAACCCGTCGCCGACGCGACCACTGCAGCAGTCCGGTTCGACAGCAGCACCTCGAACTTGCGGTACACGAACCACCGCCACACGTACTCCTCCAGCACGCTGTTGACGAAAATCCAATACGCGCAACCCGCCAGATACACCGGCAGGCTCCCCAGGCGCTTGTCGATCAGACCCTGCCGCGCCGCGGCCACGTCGATCCAGTGCCGTCCGATCAGCACGTACGCCCCGACGATGATGAGCATGATGGGCACGCCCGTGGCCACGCCCGCCCACGCCCCGCCCTGGCGCATCGGCGACCAGCTCGGCCGACCGCGATCCACCCACACCAGCCACGCCAGCGGCAGCCCGAACAGCCACACCTTGCTGATCGTCCACATCGTGAAATCGCCCGGCGACAGCCACATCCAGAACAACACCCCCACGCTCGCCGCGGGCAACAGCAGCACGAGAGCGAGCAGGGCCAGGGCGCGGTCGCGTCGGGTCATGGCGGCAAGTGTAATCGAACCGGTGCGAACCAGCGCCCGCCGCCGTGCGTATGACCGGCAGGCGTCGCGCGGCGCGGCCGGGCGACGACCGGGCCATCTCCAGGGTTGTGCCATGCGCACCGTATCCAGCGTTCCGTGGCGTCGTCGCACCGCGTTGCTGGCGGCGATGACGGTCGGGCTGATCGCCATCGCCGACGTGCTGTTCTACCGTCAGCCGGTGGGCTGGACGTGGGGGCTGTACGTGGCGCTGCTGCTGCTGGCGCTGACGCTGCGGGGCACGCATTACCTGCGCGGGTGGCCGGGGCGGGCGCTGGCGGCGGTGGAGCTGGGGCTGATCGCGGCGCTGGTGATCGAGCCGACGCCCCTGGCGGTGCTGCTGAGCATGATCGGGCTGATGATGATCGCTGCAGTGGACCGGGGTGGGTGGACGACGGGCGTGCTGACGTGGGCGTGCCGCGGCGTCGAGTTCGTCGTGGGGGCGGCGATCGCGCCGCTGCGCGACTCGCGGCTGGCGCGGCGATGGACGCGGCGGCACGGGGTTAGCGCGAGGCGACTGATGATCTTCGCCGTGATCTGGCGCTGGGCCGTGCCGCTGCTGTTGACTGGCGTGTTCGTCGGGCTGTTCGCCCTGGCCAACCCGGTGATCGCGCGGTGGCTGGCGAACCTCAAGCTCGAGCTGCTGGATGTGACGCCGGGGCGGATCGTGCTGTGGCTGGCGGCGGGGTTCGGGGCGTGGGCGTTGGTGCGGTCGCGCTGGCGTGCGGCCAGGGCGAGGCAGGCCGAGGCCGCCGACGCGCCGCCGACGATCCTCAGCCGCGCGTGGGACCGCCTGGCGGGCGTCGGGTTGATCGTGCGGTGCCTGGTGCTGTTCAACGCGGCGTTCGCGGTGCAGACGCTGCTGGATGCGGCGTACCTGTGGGGCGGCGCCGCACTGCCCGAGGGCATGACCTACGCCCAGTATGCGCATCGCGGGGCGTACCCGCTGGTGGCCACGGCCCTGCTGGCGGCGGCGTTCGTGCTCGCCGCGTTCCGCCCGCGCGGGCCCGCCGAAGTGTCCGTCTGGACGCGACGGCTCGTGTGCCTGTGGCTGGCGCAGAACGTCATCCTCGTGGCGTCGGCGGCGTGGCGGCTGAGCCTCTACGTGGACGTGTACAGCCTCACGCGCCTGCGCATCGCCGCGGCGATCTGGATGCTCGTCGTCGCCGCCGGCCTGGTGTGGATCGGCCTGCGCATCGTCGCGCGACGCGACAACCGCTGGCTCCTGCAGGCCAACACCCTCACCGCCGCCGCCATCCTCTACGCCTGCGCGTTCGTGAACTTCGACGGCATCATCGCCGACTTCAACGTGCGCCACTGCGCCGAGGTCGGCGGCCAGGGCGTGGCGCTGGACACCGGCTACCTCGTCGCGCTGGGGCCCGAGTCGCTGCCCGCCTTGACCTGGCTGCAGCAGCACGTGCGCCCGGACGCTGCAGTGGCCCTCAACGTCCCCGCCCTCCGCGCCCGCCTGGGCGGCGAACTCACCCGCCAGACAAGCAACTGGCGCGGCTGGACCCTCCGCCGCCAGTCGCTCATCGGCTGGATGTAGCCGGGACGCGTAGCGTCCCGGCTACTGCGAAGACGAGTTGCGACGAAAGGAAAAAAGCACGGCCCGCGCAGGGGATGCCA
Source organism: uncultured Phycisphaeraceae bacterium (assembly GCA_964518335.1). Lineage (GTDB taxonomy): Bacteria > Planctomycetota > Phycisphaerae > Phycisphaerales > Phycisphaeraceae > CAZFDT01. Next base: position 51,192 of record CAZFDT010000021.1, on the reverse strand, counting down.
CGGGCCGCACTCGATCAGGGGTTATGGGAAGGTTCGACTCAATCCGCCATGGCGACCTTTCGCTGGTCCTGGGGTTGGGCTTTGCGGATGCGGAAGATCGCGCGGGGCTCGATGTCGGGGCGCTGTGGTGCCTCGACCGGCCAGGCGCGGAGGTTGCGGACGACGTAGGCCGGGGTGGTCAGTCGTGACAGCCCCAGGCGTTGGGCCTTGATGATGGAATGGTTCTGGTCGATGCCGCGCCAGGTGTATTGGCGGTAGTTGCGGAACGGATCGACGTGAACGGTGGTGGTGTTGGCCAACTGCAGCTCGGTGAGCCAGGGACGGACGCTCTGTCGAGACAGGTCGCGGTCGGCGGTGGGGCCGGGGTCGGCCACGGGGCGCGCCACCACCCTGGCGCTGTCGCCGTGGCGAAGCGGGAGGGTGGTGTCGTCGGCGATGCGAGGGGCGGGCTGGACAATCCCTGGTCCGGGTCTCGTCACGACATACGCCGACTCGTTGCCGATGAGGGGGCCGGCATGGGCGAGGCCTCCGATCGCCGATGCGGCTGCGAACGAACACACGATGAGCGTACGAGGAACGGTCACTGCGTCTCTCCAATCCGCCTCCATGGGTTCCTTGCCGCCGGAACGTCCGGCGGCCATCCTGATGCGACGAGTGGCCGGTTCCCTCCACGGATCCGGCCACCCGTCGCGGCCCCGCGCTCCCTCCCAGGGGCGGGGCGTCGCTGTCTTCAGCGTAGCGGTCTGCTGCCGAAGGTTCCGGCCGGCGACCGCGACGCCGCTCTTTTCCGACCGAGCGACGGGAGACATAGGGCAAGGCCTGTGCCACCGGTCGGAGGTCGGCCTGATTGATCGCAAGATGTGATGCAACATGATGTTGCGACCCGGCACGGCGCTGGCTGGGCCCGGTGCGGGCCGGGCCGGATGTTGCCCACGGGCAACACGGGCTGTGGCGTGGGTGCGGCGCGGGTCGGGGGCGAAAATTGTCGATGAAATGGTCCGAATTGCCCTTGCGTGCGGCGGCGCGTTGGCGTAAGTTGCTCGCGGACCCAAAGGTGTCCGGCGGTCGTGCTCCCATGCGAACACGGACGACCGGATGAAAAGGGAAGCGAGGTGCCCCCCCGGAAGTGTTCCCAGCCGCGAAGGCGGCGGGGAGCGTGACGAGGGGTATTCCTCCGCGGACGCGCCGCCGTGATGGGTGGTGTTGGCGACGGGCCTGTGTCGGGCCGGTCGCGCGACGCCTGCGGCCGCTCGAATGCCACTGCCCGGCGTGCAACGCGCCGGGTGGGAAGGCGAGCGGCGAGCAAGCCCTGAGCCGGAAGACCTGCCTTGATGGGTGCCAACGTGTCCTCGCGCACAGGACCGTCAGGCGCCCCCGCCCCCGGAAGTTCTTTTCATTCCGTCGGACCGAGGTCGTCGCACGATTCCTGTTCGCCAGACACGTGATGCGTGTCCTCGCGACTGGGACGCCGCGCGCCGCTTCTGCATGATCCCCGCTGCAGTGGTCCGCCGCCGCACCTGAGCCCGTCGCATGGGACGTTTCTCTCACACACCCCAGGGGATTGCCCCGCGCGAATCGGGACAAAGGAGTTTGGCATGCGACGGTTCAGCACGATGGTTCTGGTCACAATCACCACCCTGGCGGCGACGGCGACGGCCCGCGCCGACGCCCTGCCCGCCAAGGACTCGACCTCCAGCTTCGGATTCAACCACGGCCTGGGCTTCAGCGACGGAACGCTCTACCTCTACACCGGCGACTCGATCCACACGGTGGACATCGCCAACCCCGCCAACCCGACGTTCACGCTGCACATGACCGGCATCGAGTCGGCGCTGGGAGGCGGCGCCCGGCCTGCCGAGGGCGCCATCGCCACCGCCGACAACGGGCAGGCCCTCGTCGCCCTCGGGTTCTCCGGGCGCGGCGCGCTCAAGCTCGATCTCGACGCCAAGACGATGCAGCCCGTCGCCGATTACGACGAGGCGAACCTGTACAGCGCCGCGCTGCGCGCCGACGGCAACGCCTACGTGCAGTGGGTCGCCGACGACTGGTCCACGGCCACGCGCATCGACCACATCGCGCCGGGCCTGGCGGTCACGACGGGCGTCGCCGACCCCGCCGACCTGGCGTCGGGCGGCATGGCGTTCGACGCGGCGGGCAATCTCATCGTCGGCACGTTCGACTGGTGGAACGGGCTGGCCAAGTTTTACCGCGTCGCCGCCGCCGACCTGGCCGCCTTTGAAGCCGACGCCACCGCGCCCACGCTCGAGTTTCTCGGGCAGGGGCCGGCCAACGGCAACGGCGCGCTCGTCGTCGGCCACGACGGGCAGATCTTCTTCAACACCACCACCGGTATCGGCCGGTTCGACCCCGTCGCCGGCGTCGTCACCAACCTTTACCGTGACGTTCTCGATCCCGATCTGTTCGGTTACGGCCCCAACGCGCCGCTCAACGGGCTGGCCTACGACGCAACGGGCCAGCAGTTGATCTTCGCCGAGTACGACAGCGGGCAGGACGCCTACTTCCTGCGCTTCGTGGCTGTGCCCGAGCCGGTGTCGCTGGCGATCATGGCCGGCGGGGTGCTGCTGTTGACCACTCGGCGTCGGTCACTGTAACGGGAACTGCGCGATGACCCGCGATGATCGGCACAACCCGGGTTTCTCCCTGATCGAGCTGCTCGTGGCGGTGTCGATCATCGCGGTGCTCATTGCGCTGCTGTTGCCGGCGCTCGGCAAGTCGCGCGGCGCGGCGCGGGCGGCGGTGTGCGGGTCGAACCTGCGGCAGATGGGCCTGGCGCTGCAGGGGTACCTGCACGACTCGCGCGGCTGGATGTTTCCCGAGCGGCACACGGTGGTGGGCGTGGGCACGTGGTGGTGGTTCGGGTTCGAGGCCGCCGGCGGCCCGTCGGCGGAGGGGCAGCGGCTGCTCGACCGCACGCGCGGACGGCTGTGGCCGTACTACCAGGCCGCCGACAGCGTCGAGATCTGCCCCGCGTTCCCGCTCGGCAGCGGCCGCTACAAGCCCAAGTTCACCACGAACTGGACGACCTACGGACCGGCGATCCTGCTCGCCAACGCCGCCCAACCGGCCAACCAGCGCAAGGTCGTGCGGCCGTCGGACACGCTGGCCTTCACCGACACGGCGCAGGTCAACACGTTCCAGGCGCCCGCGTCGCCGGCGAACCCGATGATCGAGCAGTGGCATTACGTGGGCAAGTTCGACTGGACGACGTACTACAACCACAGCCGCCGCGCCAATGCGGTGATGTTCGACGGTCACGTGCGGGGACTCGAGCCCGAGTTCGGCGTCAGCGCGACGTTGCCCGAGGCGCCCGTGGGGCGGCCACCGACAGACATCGTGATCCAGGTCAACTGAAGCACAAGCAACATGGATGGGCCGCCGATGAATGGAGTCGTCTATTACCAGCCGGTGACGCGCGGGCTGCACAATCCCGACGGCGCCGAACCGATCCGCTACTTCGGCAAGGTGTATCGCATCCCGGCGAGCGAGCACGGGTCGCTGCGGCAGATCGAGTGGGAGATGACGCCCGGGGAGCTGCGCGGCGACATCACCACGCCCGACGGCGCGACCCACGCATCGATCGACCCGGCGATCATCGAACGCTTCGAGGTGATCGACCGCGAGAGCGGCGACGTGTGGGTCATGTACCGCATCCCCTACCAGCGCGCGGAACCCTGAATGCGCATCGACCGCTGCCTCTGTGCCGATCGCACGTTCGCCGACCTGTACGCCCAGGCGCAACGCGACGGGCTGGACCTCGACGCCGTGATGGCGCTGGCGGGCGAGAAGGGCCGGCGATGCGGGCTGTGTCGCCCCTATCTGCGCCGCACGCTGGCCACGGGGCAGGTGGCGTTCGATCGCCTGCTGGGCGAGTCGTCGGAAATATCGGCGTGCGATCAGTAGTTGTCTGTGGGCGTGGCGACGATGCGATTCGCTACAATCCCCACCCCATGGCAGAGCAAACCAACAACGTGGAAGACGTGGTCATCATCGGCTCCGGCCCGGCGGGCTGGACGGCGGCGATCTATGCGGCGCGGGCCCAGCTTCACCCGCTGGTGTTCCCCGGCCGGGCCACGGGCAAGGACCTCCTGCCCGGCGGCCAGCTCATGCTCACCACCGAGGTCGAGAACTACCCCGGCTTTCCCACCGGCGTCATGGGCCCGGAGATGATGCAGGAGTTCGCACGCCAGGCGCTGCGCTTCGACACGCGCGTCGTCACCGACAGCGGCCCCGAGTATGTGAAGCGCGGCGACGAGCTGGACCCGTCGTTCCCGCTGTTCACGCCGTTCCAGAACGTGAAGACGGTGGACCTGTCGAAGCGCCCGTTCCGCGTCGAGGGCGACGGCGGGTTCGTCACGCATGCCAAGGCGCTGATCATCTGCACGGGCGCCAAGGCCAACTGGCTGGGGCTGGACAACGAGCAGCGGCTGGCGCAGACCGGCGGGGGCGTGAGCGCCTGTGCGGTGTGCGACGGCGCGTTACCGATGTTCCGCGACGCCGAGCTGGCGGTCGTGGGCGGCGGCGACTCGGCGGTCGAGGAAGCGACGTACCTCACCAAGTTCGCTCGCAAGGTGTACATGATCGTCCGCCGCGACGAGCTGCGCGCCAGCAAGATCATGCAGGATCGGGCGCTGAAGAATCCCAAGATCCAGATGCTGTGGAACACGGTGGTGATCGACGTGCTCGGCGGGGACAAGATCACCGGCCTCAAGCTGCAGGATACGACCCCCGGAGGTGCGAAGGCGACGCGCGAGATGCCGGTGGGCGGGCTGTTCCTGGCGATCGGGCACACGCCGATCACGCAGTTTCTCGCTGGGCAGCTCGAGATGGACGCCAAGGGCTATATCGTGCTGCGTGAGCCGGGCCGGTCGTACACGAGCGTCGAGGGCGTGTTCGCCGGCGGCGACGTGGCCGACTCGATCTATCGCCAGGCGGTCACTGCAGCGGGCATGGGCTGCCGCGCCGCCATCGACGCCGAGCGCTGGCTGGCCGATCAGGAGCATTGACGGGTTTCCACGCCGGGGCTGAGTCTGCGAAGCCCCGGATTCCGAGGCTCAGGCCATCCGGACCTTCGCAGACTCAGGTCCGGCGTGGCGACCACTCCGCGCGAACATCATCACCAGCAGCACCGTCGCGACGGCCAGCAGCGCCCAGGCGATGTCGGGGTGCATCCCGTTGAGGAAGCTCAGCAGGCCGGGCGACCAGGCGCGGTCGTGGTTGAGCATCGACTGGGCCATCATGGCCCACGCCAGCGCCGACAGGAACAGGTGCAACAGCAGCGGCCCGACGCCCAGGGCGATCCACGCCGCCGAGCACGCTGCGCCCCACAGCAGGTAGCGCTCGTGCATCTGCGGCAGCAGGGCGAACATGAACACCCAGGGCGCGATCACCGCCAGGAGAAACCGCGGGTCGCGCCGCCGGTCGAACCGCGCTGTCGCCGCGCTGCAGATGACCAGCGCCAGGGCGTAAGCCGCGACCAGCAGCGTGCGCATGCTCGGCGTCGCGGCCAGGCCGGGGAGGGCGACGGGATCGAACAGGCCCCACCCGTAGCGGTGGTGCAGCAGGGCAGCGAGGTTGTTGACCGGTCCCATGAACATGGCGCGGTGGTTGTCCGTCGGGCCGCGGAACCCGACCTCGTACCAGGCGAAGCTGGCGTCGTGGACCGCTGCAGTGATCCAAAGCGCCGTCGTGAGCCACGCCAGGCCCGCCGTCAGCGCCGTCCCGCGCGACCAGCGCAGGCGATGCGCCGCCAGCCCCACCAGCGCCAGGCCGGGCAACAGCAGCAGCGTCAGCCACAGCCTTGCGTCCCACCCGCGCAGCAGCCACGGCGACGCCGCCACGCCCGCGCCCAGCGCCGCGCCCAGCAGCACCCGGCCGGCGCACCCGAAGCGCCCGCGCAGCAGCGGCCACAGCACCAGCACCGGCGCCACCAGCAGCACCTGCCCTTTGAACATCGCCCCCACCGCGATCAGCAATCCCGCGGCCAGCCACCGCTCCACCGACGCCAGGTACACGGCCCAGAGGAAAAACGGCAGGCACCAGACATCCCACTGCGGCCAGGTGTGCGCGTTGCAGATGACCGCCGGGTTCCACCACAGCAGCAGCGTCGCCAGTGCAGCGACGATCGCCGTCGCCACCGGCGCGCCGCCGCCGCGTCGCCCCCACAGCCGCACCAGCAGGAACATCGCCGGCAACGACGCGAGCTGACAGGCGAGGTTGAAATACAGCAGCGGCCAGGTGTGGTCGTAGTCGTTCTCCCAACGCTGGATGTCGGGGTGCTCGCCGCGCAGCCAGCGCACCCAGGTGGTCATGACCAGCAGGCGCATCGGCGCGTAGTCGAGGCGGTAGCCGCGGCGTGGGTCGTGGCGGTCGGCCACCAGGTCGTCGTAGAGTTCGACAACGCCCACGTCATTGGCGCGGCTGCCCCAGTTGAACCCGTTGCGGATGTCGCCCTGAAAGCGGATGGATTGCGTGTGGTCCCACGCCCAGCGGCGCACGTGCAGACCGCCCCAGATGCTCAGGCCCACGACGGCCGCGATCAGAACGTACGCGACCGTCACGGATCGGCGTGGGGTCATGGCGACATGGCCGGCGACTTGCCGTCGGGCGTCAGCGGGTTGCACCACAGCGGCCCGGGCTGGTACTCGTTGCCGAGCATCAACTCGTACTGCCAGCGCGTGACCTGCTTGGAGCTGCCATCGACCATACCGATACAGCCGCCCTGGTTGTGCCGCATGGACACAGCCTGCTCGGGATCGTTGTTGCCGTCGTTCCAGTCGCCGGGCGTGTTCACGTCCTCGTCGGCCTCCCACAGGGCCACCGCGTCCTGCCGCATCTCGAACGTGCGGAACGCCGGCGTGCCCCAGCGCTTGAGCGTCTCGTTCCACCCGTTCATCGAGCGATTCATCACGTAGCTGGTCATCGGCCGCACCGACGTGCGGTCCGCATCGGTCCAGTCCACTTCCTTGCGGTCCAGCGGGCAGTGGTAAATCTTGTCCGACTGCAGATAGGCGAACACCGCGCCGGTCTGCACGTGTTCCTGTTGGGCGTTCACCGGCGAGGTGGCGGTCCAGCCTTCCTCGGCCATCAGCTTGGTGCGGTTATAGAGCCAGCCCGGTCCATCCCACCGCACCGCCGCAGAGGGGTCTTCGCCGCTCTGCGAGTTGGTGTAGGGCAGAAAATCCTTGGCGTCCACCCCATACGCGAACATGGCCGTCACCAGCGACTTGAGATTGCTCTGGCACTGCACCGCGTACGCCGTCTTGCGCGCCGTCGCCAGCGACGGCAGCAAAATGCCGATCAGCAGCGCGATGATCGAGATCACGATCAACAGCTCGATCAAAGTGAAGCCCGTCGTCCTGACGCTGATCTTGTGCCCGGCCCGGTCGTTGCGTTGCATGGCGTCTAGCCCTCCCTGCAGGTGCGTGTCGGTGTCACCGTCAATCCGTTCCCCCCGCGATTGACACTCCAAGCCATTGTCGGACAAACGCGGCGTACCGGTCTCTATTTCATCCACAGGCGTGGCGCTACGCAAGTGCCCCGGTGCGCGCCAACCCCACAGATGGATATAAGCATAGTATGGTATGGAGCTTAGCGACTTCAAACGCCCCCAACACGCGGGCGTCGGGCACGGCCACGGTCACGCGGCCGCCGTTCTGGACGAAGCGTTTGTGGCGTTGGGTGAGGATGCCCATCAGGCCCGAGGTGGCCAGGGCGACGCCGGTGAGGTCCACGACCAGGCGGGGTCGGGGCTGGCTGGTGAGGGCCATGGCGGCCTCGAAGAGTTCGCGCACGGCGATGCCATCGACCTTGCCGCGGGGAAAGTGGGCACAGGTCACCTCCGGGTCGCGGTCGAAGGCGACGCGGGGCGCATCGGCGCAGTCGGACACGGCGGCGTCAGGCGGGTTCGAGGCCGACATGGGATCAGGCGCTCAGCCGTTTGGGCGCGACGGTCACAGGGTCAGCCGGCAGGGCGTCGAGGTTGGGGAAGCGATGGCGGAACAGGAGCTTCTCCCACCACCTTGCCGGGCGGAGGTTGCGGTTGGCGATCTTGAGCAGGTGGCGTTTGCCGCGACGGGTGCGCACGGAGACGCGGCCGTCACTGGTCACGGCCTCGACGACCCAGTACTTGTCCACGAAGTAGTGGTAGTCGTCGCCCATGGGCTCGGGCTCGACGTCGCGGGCACGTGGGCCGGGCGCCTGGCCACGCTTTTCCGCACGGAACACCACGCGGTCGCCTCGTTGAAAAGAGTGGTCGAGCATGAGCGTCCTGGGCGGGCGAATCGAACAGCCGCCGAACTTCCATCATTATAGATCGGCACGGCGGTTGTTCCAGACGATTTTTTGCGGCTATGATCGGACCTGTCGATGGCCGTACCTTCCCGTTCCAGTCGCAAGCGCTTCAGCGAGTACGTCCGCCACCTGCGTCAATCGTGGAAGGTGGCGCCGCTGTCGGACGGTCGGCGTGAAGCGCCGGTGCAGGACGTGCCGGCGCACATGCGCGGGCCGGAGTATCGCCCGCTGCGACGCATCGCCGGCGGGGAGAAGCAGCGCAACTTCGTCAAGCTCATGGCCGCGTACCTGGGCTTTCTGCGCGGTCGCCGCGCCGCGGTGCTGCTGGCCCTCATGTCGCTGACGGTGGCGGTGTGGCTGGGACTGGCGCCGCCCTACGGCACCAAGCTCGTCATCGACCACGTCGTGGGCGACCGCCCGCCGCCGACGTGGCTGCCCCGGGACCTGACGCTGCTGCAGAGCCCGCGCGGACTGCTGGCGTGCACCGCCCTGGCGATGGTCGGCTTCACGCTCGCCAACGCCCTGGTGGACCTGTTCGGACGCTGGACCATGACCAAGGTCGCTCGCCGGCTGGTCGTGGACACCCGCCGCCGTGTGTTCGATCACGTCATCCGTCTGCCGTTGCACCGCGTTCACCAGATCCGGGCCGGCGGGGCGTCGAGCATTCTGCGCGAGGACGCCGGCGCGATCGGCGACATGACGTTCAGCCTGCTCTACAACCCGTGGCGGGCGATCGTGCAACTCACCGGGTGTCTGGCGATCCTGACCTGGACGGACTGGCGGCTGCTGGCGGGGGCGATGAGCCTGCTGCCGATCGTGTGGGTGACGCACCGGATGTGGATCAAGCGGATTCGGCCGATGTGGCGCGACATGCGCAGCACGCGCAGCCACATCGACGCGCAGACGGCCGAGGTGTTCAGCGGCATCCGCGTGGTGCGCGGGTTCAACCGCCAGCGCACGGAGAAAGGCCGCTTCGCCGGTGACAACCACCTCATGGTGCGGCAGGAGTTGTACACCTGGTGGTGGAGCCGCGGGATCGAGCTGGTGTGGCAGATTCTGATTCCGACGGCGACGGCGGGGTTGCTGTGGTACGGCGGGCACCGCATTCTCAGCGACCAGGCTGCCGTCGCCGCCGGCACGCTCGCCGCCGACAAGGCGATGACGGTGGGCAAGCTGGTCATGTTCATCGTCTATCTGGGCTGGCTGCTGGGTCCGATCGCCACGCTGGCGAACACGGCGGCGGGGCTGCAGAACAACCTGGCGGGGCTGGACCGCATCCTCGACCTGCTGGCCGAGGCGCGGGAGATGCCCGACCGGCCGGAGGCGCGCCGTGTTGCAGTGAGCCAGGTGCGCGGCCGCATCGAGCTCGATAACGTCACGTTCAACTACCCCGCCACGCAGACGCCGGCGCTGCGCGACGTGAGCCTCGTCGCCCAGCCGGGCCAGGTCGTCGCCCTCGTCGGACCCAGCGGCGCAGGCAAAACCACCCTCTGCAACCTCGTCGCCCGCTTCTACGATCCCACGACCGGCAGCGTCCGACTCGACGGCATCGACCTGCGCGACATCCGCCTCGACGACTATCGTGACCTGCTGGGCATCGTCGAGCAGGACGTGTTCCTCTTCGACGGCACGATCCGTCAGAACATCGCCTACGCCAACCGCGACGCCACCGACGAGCAGATCGTCGCCGCCGCCCAGCGCGCCAACGCCCACGAGTTCATCGGCAAGATGCCCGACGGGTACGACTCGCTCATCGGCGAGCGCGGCGTCAAGCTGTCGGGCGGGCAACGCCAGCGCCTCTCCATCGCCCGCGCCCTGCTCGCCGACCCGCGCATCCTCATCCTCGACGAGGCCACGAGCAACCTCGACACCGAAAGCGAGCAGCTCATCCAGGCCGCCCTCGACGACCTGTTCGTCGATCGCACCACGTTCGTCATCGCCCACCGCCTCAGCACGGTGCAGCACGCTGACCTCATCGTCGTGCTCAAGGACGGCACGATCGCCGAGAGCGGCACGCACGAGCAGCTCATCCTCGCCGGCGGCGTGTACCGCGACATGATCGAGCGCCAGCGCGCGTTTGTGCCGCCCGCCTCATCTGAACTCTCCCCTGCGTAATGCGGCTATCATGTTCTGAGCAGGGCATCGTGGAGAGTCGCATGAAACTGAATTACCGAGCCGACACCGATTCGCTGTATATCGACCTGTCCGAGCGTCCTTCGGTCCGCTCGCAGGAGGTCGCCGAAGGCATCGCGTTGGGCTTTGATGACGAGGGCCACGTGGCCGGCATCGACATCGTCCGGGCCAGCCAGACCGTGAAGATGGATCGAGTTGACATGGCGTCGGTTCCAACGAAAGACAACGTCGTGGACGACGACGATCCGACCTGGCAGGAGCGGGTCCGGGCTGCCAGCCTGCCCAACAGCAAGCTGATTGAGTTGGCTGCCAAGCATCCGCCGCCCGAGTCCTGGTTCGAGGAAACGGACGACCCATTCCAGCCGGAGGACAAGCCCCAGTCGTGACCTCCGGGACAGATCAACTCGAGCAAGGCTGCATCGTCTGGGCGCTGGTCAGTCCAGCACGGGGGACTGCGAAGGTTCGACCTGTCGTGATCGTGACGCAGACCCACGAGATCAAGCCCGATGCACCTATTGTGGCTGTGGCGATCACCACGACATTCAACAACGTTCCGACCGACGACGTGATACCTCTTCCCTGGCATCCCACCGGAAACGTCGTCACGAGGCTTCGACGACGCAGCGCGGCGGTCTGCAGTTGGCAGACGCTCATTGCCCACGACCAGATCGAGCGAGTCGCAGGCCAAGTCCCGCCGCGCGTGCTTGCCGCTATCCTGCAACGGATCAGTCGCACCAGCAATGGTTGAGGGTATGAGGATCCTCTACGCCATTCTCGCCAACGCGATCCTGATCGTTCACGTGGCGATCGTGTGGTTTGTGATTCTCGGATTGCTGGTGACGATTCTGGGCGGTGTGCTGCAGTGGTCCTGGGTGCGCAACGCGTGGTTCAGGGCGGCGCACCTGGGGACGATCGTGTTTGTCGTGGTGCAGGCCTGGTGCGGTGAGATCTGCCCGCTCACGACGTGGGAACAGGACCTGCGCCGCGCGGCGGGGCAGACGACTTACGAAGGTTCGTTCGTCGCCCACTGGCTGGGCAAACTCATCTGGTTCGACTGGGAGCCGCGCACATTCGTGATCGTCTATACCGTGTTCGGCCTGGCGGTGTTGGGGGCGTTCATCCTCTTCCCACCGCGCCGGCGTCGCCGCGGATGCTGACGAGAGCTGATACAGTTCCCGCGTCACTGCTACCTCGCATGGGACCTCACCCGTGGCCCGTCCTCTCGTCAGCACCGGCTGGGCGTCGCTGGATCGCGTGATCGATCATCTGTGGATCGGCGACAACGTGGTGTGGATGGTCGAGACGATCGAGGACTACGCGCGTTTCGCCGCGCCGTTCGTCGAAGCGTCGCTGCGTGACGGACGCCAGCTTCACTACCTGCGCTTCGCCGAGCATCGCCCGCTGGTGGCCCCGGGGCGGGGCGTGGTGGTGCAGACGCTCGACGCCCGCCGCGGGTTCGAGCACTTCACCACCGAGGTGCATCGCATCATCACGCGCGAAGGGGCCGGCGCGTTCTACGTCTTCGATTGCCTGTCCGATCTCCTGTCGGCTTGGGCGACCGACCGCGCGATCGGCAACTTCTTCCGCGTCACGTGTCCCAACCTCTACCGGCTCGACACGGTGGCGTACTTCGGCCTGCTCCACGGCCGCCACTCGCATGAGACGATCAACCTGATCCGCCAGACCACGCAGGTGCTGCTGTCGCTGCACCGGGCGCGGCAGCGCGTCCACGTCCACCCGCTGAAAGTGGACCAGCGCGCCTCGCCGACGATGTTTCTGCCCCACGTCGTCGAAGGCGACGAGCTGACCCCGGTCGCCGACAGCGCCGAGGCGACGCGGCTGTGGGCCGACCTGCAGCGATTGCGCCGGGCGCACAGCCAGGGCCGGCTGGACTACTGGCATCGCCTGTTCCTCGACGCCGAGGCCGCGCTCACCGCCTCGGCGGCGCGACAGACCCAGGCGGTCAACCAGATCTGCCAGGTGATGATCGGCCGCGACGATCGCATGGTCGATCTGGCGCGGCGGTACTTCGGCCTCGCCGATCTGCTGGACATCCAGAGCCGGATGATCGGCACGGGGTACATCGGCGGCAAGGCGGTGGGCATGCTGCTGGCACGCAAGGTGCTCGAGCACGACACTGACGCCGACTGGTCGAGCGTGCTGGAGCCGCACGATTCGTTCTACGTCGGGTCGGACGTGTACTACTGGTATCTGGTTCACAACGGGTGGTGGGACCTGCTGATGCAGCAGAAGGCGCCGGGCGGCTACTACGCCGCCGCCGAGCCGTTGCGTCAGGCCATGCTGCAGGGCGAATTCCCCGACGCGGTGCGGCGCGAATGGCGGCAGATGCTCGAGTACTTCGGCCAGTACCCGATCCTGGTGCGTTCGAGCAGCCTGCTCGAGGACAGCTTCGGCGGGGCGTTCGCGGGCAAGTACGACAGCGTGTTCCTGGTCAACCAGGGCTCGCCCGAGCATCGGCTGCAGCGGCTGGACGAGGCGGTGCGCCGCGTGTTCGCCAGCTCGATGAGCGCCGACGCCCTGGCGTACCGGGCGCAGCGCGGGCTGGACCAGCGCGAGGAGCCGATGGCGCTGCTGATCCAGCGGGTGAGCGGGCGCTATCGCGGGGCGTATTACTTTCCCGACATGGCGGGCGTGGGCGTGTCGTGCAACACGTTCGCGTGGCGCCGCGGCATGGACCCGCAGGCGGGGATGCTGCGGCTGGTGATGGGCCTGGGCACGCGGGCGGTGGACCGGCTCGAGGGGGACTACGCGGCGGTGATCGCGCTGGACGAGCCGATGCGTCGTCCGCACCACGGGCAGGAGGATGCGCGGCGGTACTCGCAGCACGAGGTGGATGTGCTCGACATTGGCGCCGACGCCTTCGTGACGGCGCCGCTGCGGCGGCTGATCGCCGAGGACGTGCCGATGCCGCTGCAGTGGACCACCACGTCGCCGCAGGACCCGACGCTGACATTCGAGCCCCTGCTCAAACGGACCGATTTCGCCGCGCGCATGCGCCGTCTGCTCAAGACGCTCGAAGGCGTTTACGACTACCCGGTGGACGTGGAGTTCACGGTGAGCATGCAGCCCGGCGGGCGCATGGTGCTGAACCTGGTGCAGTGCCGGCCGCTGCAGGCTCGCGGCCGGTCGCAGCGCGTGGCCCTGCCCGCCGACGTGGCGGCGCAGCAGGTGCTGCTGACCAGCGACGGCACGTTCATGGGCGGCAGCGCCGATCTGCCGATCCACCGCATCATCCGCGTCGATCCCGATCGCTACGCGCTTCTCACGGCAGCGCAGCGCTACGAGACGGCCCGCATCATCGGTCGCCTCAACCGCGCCGTGCCCGACCAGGCCTCGTGCCCGACGATGCTCATCGGACCCGGCCGCTGGGGCACGAGCACCCCGTCGCTGGGCGTCCCCGTCAGCTTCAGCGAGATCAACCACATCAGCGTGCTGGTCGAGATCAGCGGCGCGGCGGCGGGCATGAGCCCGGACCTGAGCTTCGGCACGCACTTCTTCCACGACCTGGTCGAGACGCAGATCTTCTACGTGGCGGTGTTCCCCGAGCGCGGCATGGGGCAGTGGCGCGCGGCGTGGTTCGAGGGCCAGGCGCAGGACCGGTCGCTGCTGGCCGGCGAGCCGGCGCCCGCGGCCGACGCCGTGTGCGTGTACGACGTGCGCTGCCGCGACGTGCGGCTGGTCGCCGACGCCCTGCAGCGCCGCGCCATCTGCTGGTCGAGCGCGTGATCGCGCCCGTGGGCCGCAGCGTCAGACCAGGCCCATGGCGACCATGGCGCGGGCGACCTTGATGAACCCGGCGACGTTGGCGCCCAGCACGTAGTTGCCCGGCTGGCCGAACTCCTCGGCGGTTTCGTGGCAGGTGTTGTGGATGTCGATCATGATCTGCTGCAGCTTGGCCTCGGTGAAGTCGAAGCTCCACGAGTCGCGGCTGGCGTTCTGCTGCATCTCCAAGGCGCTGGTGGCGACGCCGCCGGCGTTGGCGGCCTTGCCGGGGCCGAAGGCGATCTTCGCCTGCTGGAACACCTCCAGGGCCTCGGGCGTGGTGGGCATGTTGGCGCCCTCGGCGACGGCGAGGCAGCCGTGACGCACCAGCGTCCGCGCGTCTTTGCCGCTGATCTCGTTCTGTGTGGCGCTGGGCATGGCGACCTGGCAGGGGATGTCCCAGATGTTGCCGCCCTCGCGGTAGTGGGCGTCCTTGTGATGGTTGGCGTACTCGCCGATGCGGCGTCGCTCGACCTCCTTGAGCTGCTTGAGCAGGTCCAGGTCGATGCCTTTGTCGTGGAAGATGACGCCGTTGGAGTCGGAGCAGGCGACGACTTTGCCGCCGAGCTGATGGATTTTTTCGATGGTGTAGATGGCGACGTTGCCGGAGCCGGAGACGAGGCAGGTTTTGCCTTCGAGGCTGTCGCCGCGGGCCTTGAGCATTTCCTGGGCGAAGAAGGTGGCGCCGTAGCCGGTGGCTTCCTTGCGGACGAGCGAGCCGCCCCAGTCCAGGCCTTTGCCGGTGAGCACGCCCGACTCGTAGCGGTTGGTGATGCGTTTGTACATGCCGAACATGTACCCGATCTCGCGTCCGCCCACGCCGATGTCGCCGGCGGGCACGTCGGTGTACTCGCCCAGGTGGCGGTACAGCTCGATCATGAAGCTCTGGCAGAACCGCATGATCTCGCTGTCGCTTTTACCCTTGGGGTCGAAGTCGCTGCCGCCCTTGGCGCCGCCGATGGGCATGCCCGTCAGCGCGTTCTTGAAAATCTGCTCGAAGCCCAGGAATTTGATGATCCCCAGGTACACCGACGGGTGGAAGCGCAGCCCGCCCTTGTACGGCCCCAGCGCCGAGTTGAACTCGACGCGGAACCCGCGGTTGATCTGCACCTCGCCCGAGTCGTCCTCCCAGGGCACGCGAAAAATGATCTGCCGCTCCGGCTCGCAGATGCGCTGAATGATCTTGCGCTCGGCGAACTCGGGGTACTTCACCAGCACCGGGCCCAAGGCGCCCAGCACCTCGCACACGGCCTGGTGGAACTCGACCTCGCCGGGGTTCCGCTGCAGCACTTCGTGATAAATGGGAGCGATCTTCTCATCCAGCTTCACAGACGCAACCGACATGAACGCACCTCTTTTCGTAGAGGATATAAGTATCTGATTTTGACGCCTGCCGCAACCGTGCCGCGCTAGGCGCCGCCCTGCAGAAGGCGGCGTGTCGCGTCGCTGGTGGGGCAGAAGGCGCGCAGGTGGTCGGGCGGTGTGCCGGGGGGCACTTCGCAGCCGGGCTGGAGGATGAAGCGGCTGGTCGGGCCGCCGGCGGCGGCGATGCAGCGGCGCGCCGCGTCGGCGATCGCCTCGGGCGTGCCGTCCTTGAGCACGCTCACCGGATCGAAGTTCCCGCACAGCGTCGCCGACTCGCCCATCACCGCGCGGGCGTGGGCCAGGTCCACCATGTGATCGCAGTCGAGCATGTCCGCGCCGACACTCGCCAGGTGCGGCAGCAGGGCCGTGATGTCCCCGCAGATGTGCAGCTTCACCAGCGCGCCCATGTCGTGGATCGCGGCGAACAGCTTGCGCTCCCACGGATAGATGTGCTCGACGAACAGCTCCGGCCCAATGATGCTCGCCGCGGCGTCGCCCACGCCGATGATGTCGGCGCCGGCCTGGACCTGGGCCTTGGCGAAGTCGATGGCCGTCGGCACGATCACCGCCGCCGCCGCGTGGAACGTCGCCGGGTCGTCCATCAGGTCCATGCAAGCCTGCTCGAGCCCGCGCAAGTCGGCGTACTCGGCGATCGGACCCTCGACCCAGCCGCACACCGCCACGCTGTCGCCCACCGCCCGCTTTTCGGCGGCGATGCACGCCAGGCGCTGCTTCGGACGCTCGCTCTCGCGCGGGTCGAACGGCGTCAGCCGCTTCACGTCATCAGGCAACTGCAGCAGATAGCCCCGCGGCACGCCCACGCCCTCGGCGGGCCAGTCGAACGTCATGCCATAGGCGTGCGACTCGCACCACGGGTCGCTCATCACGCTCACCCAGTCCGTGGCGAAGTCGCGCGCCACCGCCACCTGGCCCTGGGCCAGGACTGCCCCGTCCAGGTAGTAGTCGCGGAAACTGCGCCCGATGTGGTGGGCCGCCCACTGCATCACGATGGGCGTCACGGGCACACGGTCGTGCGGCTGACCCCGTACCGTCGCCAGGAGACGCGCTTTAGGCGTCATAGCTCTTCACCTCGCCCCCCGCCGCAAGGATACACCATGGCGTCCATGACGGCACGCGCGGAATGCGGTTATGATGAGGCGTTGGCGCGCGAGGCCTGCAACGCACGGAGCGGCTCGAATCATGAAACATGGCATGGATACCGCAGGGGGGAGCGGCGGGTCGTGGCACCTGGGCGTGGCGGCGGTTGGGTTGCTGCTGCTGGCGATGGTGGCGCGGATAGCCGGGCCCAGCGATATCGAGGAATACGCTCAGCCGGCGCCGATCGACCACATCGTGGACATCGCGTCCAACGGGTCGTGGCTGATGCAGCAGGACTCGACGGGTCGTCTGGCGAGCAAGCCGCCGATGTATCCGTGGCTGGGCGCGTTGGGCGTCAAGGCGACGGGGGCGATGTCGGAGTGGTCGTTCAAGCTGCCGAGTCTGGCGGCGTTCGTGCTGGTGACGGCGTTGACGTTCGATCTGGCGAGGCGGGGGCTGGGCGTGACGGGCGGGTGGTTGGCGGTGACGTTCTGGGTCGCCAACGCGGCGGCGTTCAAGCTGATGTACGTGGCGCGGCCGGACATGCTGCTGGCGTTGTGGATTGTGTCGGGCATCTGGTGCGTGCAATGGCTGCGGCCGCGCTGGCGCGATGCGATGCGACGGCCCAGCGGCCGCGAGGCGCTGGCGGTGGCGGGGTTGTGGCTGGCGGTGGCTGCGGGGATGTTGACCAAAGGGCCGCCGGGCCTGATCCCTGCGGTGTGGCTCGCGCTGGCGGTGCTGTGGGACGGGGCCTGGCGGCGTTTCGGCTGGCGCGGGCACGCGGCGGGGCTGACGGCAGCGGTCGCGCTGCTGCTGGCCTGGCTCACGCCCACGTTGATGAGTCATCCCGACTACGTCGAGGTGATGCGCTACGAGGTGTACGACCGCATCACCGGCACGGGCAGCGGGGCGTCGCGCAGCACGCCGCGGCTGGCTGGGCCGGGTTACTTTCTGGCGCGTTTTGCGCCATGGAGCCTGCTGCTGTTGACCACCGCCGCGCTGATGCAGTGGCGCCGCCCCGGCGCCGAGCCGCAGGAAGTGGATCGTGTGGCGTGGACTGTGCCGTGCGTGGGGGTGATCGTCGGGCTCTTCATGCTGTCGCGCGGGTTGCGGGCGGACTATCTGCTGCCGGCGTATCCCATCGCGGCGGCGGGCGCGGCGGCGATGGTCCTGCTGGCGCAGCGACGCCGGGGCCCCGGCCGCGTAGTCGTTCATCTCGTGATGGGCGCGATGGCCCTCGTCGCCATCGTGCTGGCCGTGGTTGGTCCGATGGTTCACCGTGCGCCGCAGCCATTGACCTTCGCGGCCGACGGCGTGAGCGTGACCGTCGGCCGCGGGTACGCGCTGCTGATGTGGCTCAGTGCAGCAATCTGCCTGGGCACGGCGGTGGCGGCGCTGGCCTGGACCCACCGTCGCCGCTACGTCCCCGCCGCCCTGGCCACCGCGTTCGCGCTGACCGCCATCATCAGCCTGCACCAACTGGCCACCAGTCGCACGGCCGTGTTCCGCGCCGGCGACCGCCTGCTGGGCATGGTCGAGCTCGCCGACGCACTCGCGCAACGCCACGACGCCCCTGTCGTGGTGTACAACCCCGGCCGCGTGCCCATGCAGGCCATGCTCGGCCGCGTCCAGCCCGATCCCGAACACGCGCTGGAGTTGACCGAACACGGTGCGATCCTCCTGACCTCCCGCTCCAACTGGCAGGCCGTCATCGACCGCTTCGCCGACCGGGCCCGCGCCCTGGCCTCTTCTCCCACCGGCCGCGAATACCGCAGCGACGAGGAGCCGGACCAGTGGCTGCTGCTGCACATCGGTCCGGAGCGCGACGACGACACCCTCGACACCGCCGGCCGCATCCACGACCACGACCCCTTCAGCGATCCGTCGTGACGCCCTCGTATGGCGGATCGAGCCGGCGATGCGCGGCCGGTTATAATCGCGCCATGACGCAGGTGGAGCCGACGACGCGGGCGTTTGATGTGCAGGCCATGCTGCAGCCGGCGCGGGCGGTCGAGGCGTGGATGGATCGATTTCTCGACGATCGGCCGCTGCCGCGGAACCTGCGGGAGGCGATGAAGTATGCGCTCCTGGGCGGAGGCAAGCGGCTGCGGCCGATCCTGGTCGTGCGGGCGTGTGAGGCGGTGGGCGGCGAGGTCGAACATGCCCTGCCGGGGGCGGCGGCGATCGAGATGATCCACGCCTTCAGCCTCGTCCACGACGACCTGCCGGCGATGGACAACGACGATCTGCGCCGCGGCCGACCCACGCTGCACCGCGCCACGAGCGAGGCCATGGCCATTCTCGCCGGTGACGGACTGACCAGCCTGGCCTTCGAGGCGATCCTCGGCCACGCCCCCGCAGAGGCTGCCACCGCCATCGCGCGCGAGCTGGCGACCGCCACCACGGACATGATCGCCGGGCAGGTGTACGACACGCTGCCCGACTTTCCCGCCGACATGCCGGCGATGGACCGCCTGCGCACAATTCACCGCAACAAGACCGGCGCCCTGATCCGCTGCGCCTGCCGCATGGGCGCGATCGCCGGCCAGGCCACCGCAGCGCAACTCGACGCCATCACCCGTCACGCCGAGGCGATCGGCCTCATGTTCCAGGTCGTCGATGACGTGCTGGACGTGACGCAGTCCACCGAGCAACTGGGCAAGACCGCCGGCAAAGACGCCCGGCAGAACAAACTGACCTACCCCGCCCTGATCGGCCTGGACGCCAGCCGTGCCGAGATCGACCGCCTGCACCGCGAGGCCATCGCCGCCCTGGCGCCCCTGGGCGACTCCGCCGAGCCGTTACGCGAGTTGTGTGCCTACATGGCCGTGCGGACCAAGTGACGGCAGGGCTCGGTGGTTTGGGGTTCCGGGCGGGGGGAAAATAACTGGACGCTGACATCAGGGCGATGCCGACATATGATGTGCAGCATAGCCCCACCTGACCGTGGGGGGAGACGACCGATCATGATCCGGATGAGCCGGCAACCTGTGCGTCGCAGTGGCGAGAGCAAGGGCAAGGCAGCCCGCTGGATGCACACGACGACTGGGCTGTAGGCCCATCGTCGCGACCGTGCGACGCCTGTAAGGACTCAATGACGATGCCCGACACGCTTTTGTCCCACATCCACGGCCCGGCCGACCTCAAGAAGCTCACGATCGATCAGCTTCCGCAACTGGCAGGGGAGATCCGCCAGGCCATCTGCGACCAGGTCTCCAAGACCGGGGGCCACCTGGCGCCGAACCTGGGCGTCGTCGAGCTGACCATCGCCCTGCATTACGTGTTCGACTTCGCCACGGACCGGCTGCTGTTCGACGTGGGGCACCAGTGCTACCCGCACAAGCTGCTGACCGGGCGGCTGGGGCTCCTGGGCAAGCTGCGGACGCGCGACGGGATGGCGGGCTTTCCCGAGCCGCGCGAGTCGCCCTACGACCTGTTCAGTGTGGGCCACGCGGGCACGGCGATCAGCACGGCGGTGGGCATGGCGCGGGGCGACAGCCTTGTCGATCAGGGGC
The DNA here is from genome assembly GCA_964518335.1 of uncultured Phycisphaeraceae bacterium. Lineage (GTDB taxonomy): Bacteria > Planctomycetota > Phycisphaerae > Phycisphaerales > Phycisphaeraceae > CAZFDT01. Next base: position 30,988 of record CAZFDT010000021.1, on the reverse strand, counting down.
AGCGGCGCGTGGCGGCGATCGTGGGCGACGCCTCGATCGTCAACGGCGTGGCGCTGGAAGGTCTCAACAATGCCGGTACGCTCAAGCGGCAGTTTCTCGTGGTGCTCAACGACAACGGCATGAGCATCGCCAAGCCGCAGGGCGCCCTGGCGCAGTATTTCGACCGCGTGCGCGTCAGCCCGACCTATGCCGACATCAAGAGCCGCGCCCACGAGGTGCTCAAGCGCATCCCCGGCGGGCCGATGCTCGAAGACCTCTACCACCGCGGCGGCGAGATGCTCAAGGCCGCGATCACCACCGGGCACGGTTTCGAGCACTTCGGACTCGTCTGCCTCGGCCCGTTCGACGGCCACGACCTGCCCACGCTCATCGACATCTTCAACGAGGTCAAGGATTTCGATCGCCCCGTGCTGCTGCACGTCAAGACGGTCAAGGGCAAGGGCTTCGACTTCGCCGAGGGCGACGCGACCAAGTTCCACAGCCCCAGCGCGTTCACCGTCGAGGGCTGTCGCGTCGAGCTGCACAAGTCCGGCCGATCGTTCACGGCGGCCTACACCGACGCGATGATCGACATCATGAAGCGCGACGACAAGGTGGTCGCCGTCACCGCCGCCATGCCCGACGGCACGGGCCTGGCCAAGGTCATGCCGATGTTCCCCGAGCGGACGATCGACACGGGCATCTGCGAAAGCCACGCCATGGACATGTGCGCCGGCATGGCCAAGAGCGGCATCAAGCCGTTCTTCGCCGTGTACTCGACGTTCAGCCAGCGGGCGCTGGACCAGGTGTTTCAGGAGGTGTCGCTGCAGGGCCTGCCCGTGCGCGTGTGCATGGACCGGGCCGGGTTCGTCGGCGGCGACGGCGCGGTGCACCACGGATTCATCGACATCAGCATGTTCCGCCTGTTCCCCGACGCGGTGCTGCTGGCGTGCTGCGACGAGCCGACGCTCAAGGCGGGACTGGAGTTCATGCGCCGCTACGACGCCGGGGCGAGCTTCATCCGCTATCCGCGCGACAACGTGGCCACCCCGCCGCTGCAGAGCGACGACGACTGCCCGCCCTTCGAGTTGGGCAAGGCCAACCTGATCTACCGGACCGCCTCCGACGCCGACGCCGACGTGGCGATCCTGGCCTACGGCACGATGGTGTACGAGTCGCTGGCCGCGGTGAGAAAGGAGCTCGAGCCGCAGGGCTACCGCGTCGCCATCTACGACGCGCGCTTCGCCAAGCCCGTCGATATCGCGCTGGTGCGCTCGCTCATCGAGCGCGACACGCCGGTGCTCACGGTCGAGGACCACTTCCTCGCCGGCGGGTTCGGCAGCGCGGTGCTCGAGGCGGCCCACGACCTGGGCCTGCCCACCCAGCGCATCCACCGCCTGGGCATGCCCATGAAGTGGATCCACCAGGACACCCGCAAGAATCAGCTCGCCGAGGTCGGACTCGATCCGGCGGGCATCGCCCGCAAGGTCCGCGCTATCCTCAACGGCGGCGACGGCGCCGAACTCGAAGTCACCGTCAAGGTCCGACCCGAATCGATCCTCAAGTCGTGACCCACCCTCACGCCGGACCTGAGGCCTGGCGAAGGTCCGTGGCCGGGGTTTCGAGGACTCAGCCCCGGCGTGAACCGCATGCCGCATTCACCCACTAACATGGGGGCATGACGCTACACCTCCTTCGCGCGCCCGATGCAGTGCAGGTCTTCACCGATGACACCCACGCACGGGCGGAGGTGCGCGGCGCCCTCGCCAGCGCGGCAGGCGTCGAGGTCCACTGCGCCATCGCCGGTGACGCGCTGGACGTGAGCATCACCGCGCCGCGCGTGGGCGTGCAGCGCATCCACCTGCGCTGGAACGGCGAACTGCCCGGGGCGTGGCGCGTGATGGGCGACCACTGGGAGCGCGGCTACGGCGATCTGGCGTGGTGCGGGCTGCAGCCGCAGCGCGTGCTGCCGTGGTACGCGCTGCTGCACGACGGGCAAGTGACGCACGGCCTGGGCGTGCAGACCGGCCCGGCGGCGTTCTGCTGGTGGCGCGTCGATGCCCAGGGGGCGAGTCTGTGGCTGGACGTGCGCTGCGGGGGCGTGGGCGTGCAACTGGGCGAGCGCACGCTGGCGGCGGCGCGGGTGGTGACGCACCGCGGCGCGGAGGGCGAGTCGTGGCTCGATGCCGCCGCCGCCCTGTGCCGGCGCATGTGTCCCAAGCCGCTGCTGCCCGCCGAGCCGGTGTACGGCGGCAACAACTGGTACTACGCCTACGGTCACAGCAGCCATCAGTCGTTGCTCGATGATGCGGGGCGGATCGCCGAGTTGGCCGGTGATGAGAAGGTGCGGCCGTTCTTCGTCGTGGACTCGGGTTGGCAGCCTGGCGCGGCCGATCCGACGAAGGACGGTGCGGCGGGCGGCCCGTGGGACCGGGGCAACGATCGTCACCCGGACATGCCGGGCCTGGCGGCGGGGATGCGTCAGATGCGCGTGCGGCCGGGCATCTGGTGGCGACCGCTCGCCGCCGCGCCGAACGTGGACCCCCGCTTGTGTCTGCCCTCGGATCGGGCGCTGGACCCCGGGGCGCGGCGACCGATCCTCGACCCGAGCATGCCCGAGGTGCTCGAAACGATCCGCACCGACTGCACCCGGCTGGTGGACTGGGGCTACGAGATGATCAAGCACGATTTTTCGGCGTGCGACGTGCTGGGCCGATGGGGCAAGGACATGGGGTCGGAGTTGACCCACCCCGGCTGGCGCTTCGCCGACGCGACGCACACCACCGCCGAGATCATCCTCGCGCTGCACCGGACCATCCGCCACAGCGCCGGCGGCGCGCTCGTGCTGGGCTGCAACACCATCAACCACCTGTCGGCCGGACTGTTCGAGCTGCAGCGCGGCGGCGACGACACCAGCGGACGCGAATGGGAACGCACCCGGCTCATGGGCGTCAACACCCTGGCGATGCGCCTGCCCCAGCACGACACGTTCTTCGCCATGGACGCCGACTGCATCGGCGTCACCGGCGACATCCCCTGGTCGCTCAACCGCCAGTGGCTGGACGTGGTGGCCCGCTCGGGCACGCCGCTGTTCCTGAGCATCGACCCCGACGCCATGGCGATGGCGCGGCGCGACCTGCGCGACGCCTGCGCGATGGCGGCGCGCGGCGGGGTCCGCGCCCGACCCGTCGATGCCATGCTCACCACCTGCCCCACGCAATGGCGCGGCGACGACGGCGACAAGTCCTATCGCTGGATCGACGACGGCGGCATCGGTCCGCACGGCGCGACGTGATCGCGTTCGTCAGCCACCGCACCTCGCGGCGCGTTGGGCGTCAGTGCCCCCCGCCGCTGGTCTCGAGTTGCGGACGTTTGGGATCGGGCCAGTCCACGTGGAAGAATTTGCCTCGCGGCTGGTCGGTGCGTTCGTAGGTGTGGGCGCCGAAGTAGTCGCGCTGGGCCTGGAGGAGGTTGGCGGGGAGGACGGCGGTGCGGTAGCCGTCGAAGTACGACAGGGCGCTCATGAACGCCGGGCAGGGGATGCCGTGCTCGGCGGCAAGTGCCACGACCTTGCGCCAGTTCGCTTGCCCGCCGTGCAGCGCTTTCTTGAAGTAGGGGTCGAGCATGAGGTTCTTCAGGCCCGGGTCGTTCGTGTAGGCGTCGGTGATCTTCTGCAGGAAGCGGGCGCGGATGATGCACCCGCCGCGGAAGATGCGGGCGATGGTGCCGAAGTCGAGCTTCCAGTTGTATTCGTTCTGGGCCTCGGCCATGAGCTGGAAGCCCTGGGCGTAGGCGCAGATCTTCGAGCAATACAGGGCGTCGCGGATGGCGGCGATGAGCTTCTTCTTGCCGCCCCTGGCCTTGGCCTTGGGGCCCTTAATCACCTTGCTGGCGGCGACGCGCTCGTCCTTCAGCGCCGAGAGGCAGCGGGCGAACACCGCCTCGGCGATCGCGTTGGCGGGAATGCCCAGGTCCAATGCGCTGGTGCTGGTCCACTTACCCGTACCCTTCTGTCCGGCAGTGTCGAGCACGGCATCGACGAGGAACTTGCCCTTCTTCTTCGGATAGGCCGGGTCACGCTGCTGCAGGATGTCGGTGGTGATCTGAATGAGGAAGCTGTCGAGGTCGCCGGCGTTCCACTCGCCGAAGACCTTGCTCATCTCGTCGGGCTTCATGCCCAGCAGCGTTTTCATGAGCTGGTAGGCTTCGCAGATGAGCTGCATGTCGATGTACTCGATGCCGTTGTGGACCATCTTGACGTAGTGGCCCGCGCCGTCGGCGCCGATGTGGGCGGTGCAGGGCTCGCCTTCGGTGATGGGCACGCCGGCCTGGTAGTTCTCGTAGGGCTTGCCGGTCTTGGGATCGACCTTGGCGGCGATGGCTTCCCAGATGGGCTTGAGGCTATTCCACGCCTGGGCGTCGCCGCCGGGCATGAGCGACGGGCCGAAGCGGGCGCCAAGCTCGCCGCCCGATACGCCGCTGCCGACGAACAGCAGGCCCTTGTCCTTGCACGCCTTCTCGCGGCGGATCGTGTCGATCCAGTAGGCGTTGCCGCCGTCGATGATGATGTCGCCCGGCTCGAAGAGGGCCGCGAGCTGATCGATGACGGCGTCGGTGCCGGCGCCGGCCTTGACCATAATCACCGCTTTCCGGGGGCGCTTGATCGAGGCGACGAAGTCACGCAGGTCGGCGTAGCCGTGCATCCGCGACGCCGACGGCTCCTGGGCCTGCACCTTCTTCATGAACTCTTCCATCGTGGCCGTGGTGCGGTTGTAAACCGCCACGTGGAAGCCGTGGTCGGCCATGTTCAGGGCGAGGTTCTGGCCCATCACGGCCAGGCCGATGAGTCCGATGTCGTTGGTCGCGTCAGGCATGGTGGTTGCTCCGGGGTGAGTTGGATCGCGCAGGACAGCGATAGTTTACCGCCCCGCTCGGCGTTTGATTTGCAGGTAGTGCTCGTACTGCTCAGCGGTGACCCGCCGGCGAATCGTGGCGTCATCGATGCTTGCGTGGGCGAGGATTTCTCCAATGTCGCCGTCGTCCCGAAGGCGATTGGCCCGCAGTTTCATGGCGATCAGGTCGTGCGGCTCGGCGGTCATGACCACGCGGCCGGCGATCGCCATCGGCCGCGCCCGGCTTACGATCCCGTCCACATGCTCGTCTTTCCACAGGTCGATCTGGGCACCGCTGTCGTGATGGAACTTCCAGGTGTACGACGGGTCGAAACGATGCTTGCGCATCGCGTCCGGATGCGCAGCCAGGTCCTGCTCGTGCTCGCTTACCGCGATGAAGTCGGCGTCTTCAGTAATTCGGGCCCGTCCGTAGTGCCCCGCCGCCAAGCATCCCGCCAGTGCGTAGCCGATGCCCAATTCCTCGAACATCGCTACAGCGTCAAACATCGCCGCGATCACGTCATGGTCGGCGTTGGCGTCACCCATATAGAGCGCCCGATGAATCGCAAGGCCCCGGGAAACCCACGTTGCGTAAGGCTCCTGCTCCGCAGCCTGCGATGTTGAGCCGCGACCTCGCATCATGGGGCATTCTACACCCGAGCACGCTTACCACTTGTTCGCCTGGATGAAATCGCTGTCGCCTTTGAGGTAGTTGAGCAGGTTCAGTGTCGCCCGCATGGCCTGGCGCTCGACGCTCTCGAAGGTGCGGCTGCCCACGTGCGGCGTGACGATGATGTTGTCGATCCCGCGGAAGACATGGTCGGCGGCGGGCGGCTCCTTGTCCAGCACGTCGGTGCCGTAGCCGCCGAGTTGCCCGGCCTTGCACGCTTCGGCGACGTCGGCCTCGTTCACCAGGCCGCCGCGCGCCGTATTGATCACGATCGCGCCCTTCTTCATCTTCGCCATGCGGGCCTTGTTGATGAAGCCCCGGTTGCTGTCGTCGAGGTTCATGTGCAGCGACACCACGTCCGCGCCCTGGATCGCCTCGTCGGCGGTGGCGGCGCGCCTCACGTTGTACTGCTTCGCAAAGGCGTCGTCCCAGTAGAGGTCGAAGCCCACCGGCTTCATGTCGAACGCCGCGGCCCGCTTGATGACCTCTTTGCCGATGCGGCCGACGCCCAGCACCGCGATCGTCTTGCCGTACAGCTCGTTGCCGGTGATCCGCTTCCACCCGCCCTCCTTGGTCGAGCGCAGATGCGGCCAGAAGTGCTTCACCAGCGCGATCATCAGCCCGAAGGTGTGCTCGGCGACGGTCGTGTGGTTGACGCCGGGCGTGAAGAGCACGGGAATCTTCTTGGCGGTGGCGTGCTTGACGTCGATGGAGTCGAGCCCGATGCCGTACTTGGCGATGACCCGCAGCTTCCGGGGGGCGGCAAGTGCAGCGTCGATGACCTTGGCGGTGATGTGGTCGTCGCCGTTGAGCAGGCCGTCGAACCCGCCCCCGGACGCGATCAACTCGAGTATCTGCGCCTCGGTGAGCGGGCCGCGGGCGCGCGTCACCTCGTGGCCCGACGAGGCGAGCAGTTCGTGGTGCGGGCCGGGCGTGTCCTGGTAACTGGTGGTGGTGAGCAGGATTTTCATCGGTGGGTCCTAAGCGGGCCTGTGTCGAGCGGGGCGGGCCACACGGCCAGACGAGCATCCGCTCGACCGTGCAGCACGTCCCTCCTGACATCGCGTCTCCGGATTTCCGGAAAGTTTCCGGGGGTGGACGCGACCGACGACCTCCGTGCTGGGAGCTCAGAAAATAGCCTGAACAGGCCCGCTGTCAAACGCCGTGGCCGTCACCCCTGCTTGCTCATCACCACCCATAGCGCGTGGATCACCGCCCCCAGACCCAGCGTCACGATCAGCAGGAGAATGTTGATGATCAGGTGTTTGCCGACGCCATCAACCAGCGCCACGGCCACGGGAGGAAGGAAGATCGCCAACAGGATCAGGACGAGTTTGCTCATGTGCGACTCCTGAAAGAGGTGTGTCCGACATGCCGCATGGATTCTACCCGCCGCCGCCGGCCGTGCGATGGGCGATCACGAGGCGGATAGAGTCGTAGGGCACTTCGCCGTTGAGGCGTTCGAAGAGGGGCTTCATGCCCGCATCGTCGGGCTTGATGGCGTCGGTGATGCGGCGGTAGGTGGCGTCATCGACCCACGGCGAGATCGACTCGGGCGCGTGCGCCTCGATCCATTGCGCGAGGTAGCCGCAGATCGTGCTGCGGGCGCGGCCGGTTTGACGCACGACGTCGTCGATGCCGTGGCCTTGGGCAAAGCACTGCTCGGCGAGCTGACGTGCCGCGTTGATCTTCTCCGCCTTGCGCGGCCGCGGCGGCGCGGACAGGCCCGGCGCCGGCACGTCGGTCGCCACGCCGCGCTCGCTGCAGTAAGCTCGTATCTCCTCGATCATGCGGTCGCCATACGCCAGTTGCTTGCGCTCGCCCACGCCGTGGATGCGCCCGAACAGCGACGCCGACGTCGGCCGCACCCTCGCCAGGTCGATCAGCGTGCGATCGTTGAACACCACATACGCCGGCACCGCCTGCTCCGTGGCAATGCCCCGCCGCACCTCCCGCAGGTGCTCGAACAGATCGCGGTCCACACCCTCCCACACATCGCGCGGCTCCGCCCCCTGCTCGTCCTCGACCTCGGGGAAGTCTGCCTTCACTCGCGTCCGCGCCAGCTCCGCCTTCGGCCGCACCAGGTTCACCCGCCGCTGGCCTTTGAGCACCTGCCACGATTCATCGTTGAGCAGCAGCACCGGACGATCGCCCTCGCTGCGCGACAGCAGGCCCTGGTCGAGCAGTTGATAGACGTAGCTCTGAATCGCCTTGCGCGGCATATCGCGCAGCAGGCCGTACGTCGAAAGCCGATCGTGCCTGAAATCGCCGATGCGCTGCGTCTGGGCGCCGACAAGCACCTCGACGACGTGACCGACGCCGAAGCGCTGCTGCACGCGGGCGACGCACGAGAGGATCTTCTGCGCCGTGACGGTCGAGTCTTCGACGCCTTCGACTTCGCCCAGGCACACGTCGCATGCGCCGCATCCCTCGGAATCAGCTTTCGTGTATGCCTGGCCGAAGTATTCCGACAGCAACTGGTGCCGGCAGGTCGTCGCCGTGGCGAAACGCTGCATTCGGTTGAGCAGTTCGAGCTGCACGGGCACGTTGGCCGCCGCCTTGGCCTGGTCCTTGGCGTCGGCGGCGCTCTTCATGATCAGCCGTTCCAGACGCATCACGTCGGCCTGCGAGTAGAACAGGACGCACTCGGCGGGCAGTCCGTCGCGCCCCGCGCGACCGGTTTCCTGCTGGTAATTCTCGATGCTCTTGGGCAGGCACGCATGCACCACCGCCCGCACGTTGCCGCGATCGATGCCCATCCCGAAGGCGATCGTCGCCACCACCACGTCGGTCTCTTCGCTGGCGAAGCGCTCTTGCGTGGCGCGTCGTTCTTCCGGGGGCATCCCCGCGTGGTAGTGCTCGGCCTTGATGTCCCAGGCTCGCAGCGTCAGGGCCAGCGACTCCGTGTCGGCGCGGCTGAGGCAATACACAATCGCCGCCTCGCGCTCGTGCCGCCGCAGCACGTCGGCGACCTGCTGCTGGCGATCGACCTGCGGCAGGATGCGGTAGGTCAGGTTCGGCCGATCGAATGTCCCCACCAGCACCAGCGGATCGCGCAGTTGCAGTTGACCAATGATGTCCTCGCGGACCCGCGGCGTGGCGGTGGCGGTGTAGGCATGGATGCTCGCGCCCGAAAAACGCTCGCGCAGCACGGCGAGCTGGCGATACTCGGGCCGGAAGTCGTGGCCCCACTGGCTGATGCAGTGAGCCTCATCGACCGCGATGGCGTGGATGCCCAGGCGATCGACGGTCTCGAGGAACCACGGCGTCACCAGCCGCTCGGGCGCGACGAAGATGAGCTTGAACTCGCCGCTGCGGATGCCGCGCTCGGTCGCCTGACGCTCGGGAGCCGTGAGATTGCTGTGCAGCGCCGCCGCAGGATACCCGAGCTGCCGCAGGCCATCGACCTGGTCCTTCATCAGCGCGATCAGCGGCGACACCACCACGTCGGTGCGGTTCGCCACCAGCGGCGGGACCTGGTAACACAGACTCTTGCCCCCGCCCGTGGGCATCACCACCAGCGCGTCGCGCTGCGACAGCCCCGCCTGGATCGCCTCCGCCTGCAGCGGGCGCAGCGTGTCATATCCCCAGACGCGCTGCAGCACGTCATGGACCTGTGGATCGATGTTCGTTCGTTCCCGGATCATGGGGTATGGCACTTCCTATCCGGGGCTTCGCCCCAAGTGGCTCAGCCCGCGGCTTGGGCCGATGTGACCAGTTGCCCGCGCTCCAGCCGCACCTGCCGGTCCGCCGCGGCGGCGATGCGCTCGTCGTGCGTGACCATGATGATCGTCTGCCCACGGGCGTGAATGTCGCGCAGCACGTTGAGGATCTGCCCGCCCGTGTCGGCGTCGAGGTTGCCCGTCGGCTCGTCGGCCAGGAGCAGCGCCGGCTCGTTCATGAGGGCCCGCGCGATGGCGACGCGCTGCCGCTCGCCTCCGGAGAGTTTGGCCGGCCGATGACGAAGCCGCTCGCTTAGCCCGATGCGCGTCAGCAGCTCCACCGCCCGGCCCCGCCGCGCCGCGCGCCGGCCAGGCCAGGTCAACGCCGACGTCCCGATCATCGACGACACCAGCACATTCTCCACCGCGCTGAGCTCGGGCAGCAGATGGTAGAATTGAAACACAAAGCCCACGTCGCCGTTCCGATAGCGATCCACGCGCGCCGCCCCCGCCTTGAACACGTTCTCGCCGCGAAACACCACCGACCCATCGTTGGGCGTGTCCAGCCCGCCGATCAAGTGCAGCAGCGTGCTCTTGCCCGACCCCGACGCCCCGAGGATCGCCAGCCACTCGCCCTCGCGCACCGCCAGATCGACGCCGCGAAGCACGTGCAGCGACTCGCCGCCCATGCGGTAGCGTTTGTGGAGGTTGGCGACGCGCAGAATGTCTGATGTCTGATGTTTGATGTCTGATGTGTCGGATATCGCGGTCATGATCACGTTGCCTTTACATCAGACATTAGACATCAGACATCAAACATTGCATCTCACTCGTACCGCAGCGCCTCGACCGGATCGAGTCGCGATGCGAGAATCGCCGGGATCAGGGCGCCGGCGACGCTGCTGACGATGGCGAGCACGACGATCCACGTCGCCTCGACGGGATCGACATCGCTGGGGATGCGGTCGAAGTAGTAGATCTGCGGGTCCCACATGCGCCAGCCGGTGAGGGCGTGGATGGCGTCCTGGATGGCGTTGAGGTTGGTGACGATGCCGACGCCAATGGCCAGGCCCAGCAGTGACCCGACGGTCCCGATCGCCAGGCCGTAGCCCAGGAAAATGCTGGCGATACCGGTGCGCGACGCGCCCAGCGCTCGCAGAATGCCGATGTCTCGCGTCTTCTCCAGCACGATCATGTAGAACGTCGTCGCCACCATCACCACGCTCACCAACCCGATGATGGCGAACAGGAACGTGATGAGGCCCTTTTCATTCTGTACCGCCGAGAGCAGCACGGCATGGCGCTGCATCCACGTCTGCGTCATAAGAAACGGAACCTCGCCGGCGTGGCGATCGTAGAACGCCGCGCACGTCTGACGCACCGCCAACTCCAAGTCGTCCAGCGCCACGCCGGTCCGGCCCTTGAGCATGATCTCCGTCGTCCGCGCGGGAATCGCCTGACCCGTCGGCTCGCCTGTCTGCGGATCGATCCCCTCGCTCTCACCCATCGCCAGCATCTGCTGCAGTGAGTCGAACGGCACGTACACGCGCTGTGCGTCGATGTCGTACAGCCCGCTCTTGAACTCGTTGACCACGGCGAACCGGGCGCTGCGCGGCTCGATCAGCCCGCCCTTCTGCGTCACCGGCACAACCGTGATCGCCGCCTCCATGCCCAGGCTGCTGTTGCTCAGGCGGTACTGACCCTGCGCGTCGCGGGCGTTGCTGGGGCTGAGCTCGATGCCGGGCACGATGCCACGCATCTCCGGGCCGTGCCCCCAGTTGTCGGGCGGCCGCAGCGACATGCCGTGTTGTCGCGGGTCGATGACCGCGGCGTCGCCGAAGCGGTCGCGCACGTGGTCGATGGTCCAGTAGAGCGTGCTCTCATAGCCGATGATCGCGTCGAGTTCCGCCGGACGGATGCCCACCACCTCGACGAGTCGGACGCTGTCGCCGCCATAGAACGGGTCCTCGAACTTGGCCATGCCCGGCGAGCGCATCACCGGCGTCGCCGCCGCGACCTGCGGCAGCGCCCGCAGCTCCGCCAGCAACGCCTCGTAATGCCCAAAGCCCCTATAGTCGGCCATCACCGTGATATCCCCCGTCAGCCGCTGCGCCGCAGAGCGCATCATTTCCAGGAACCCCCCCATCACGCTCACCACGATGATGACCATCATCGTGCAGAGCATCACCGCCGACGCGGCGAACATCGGCGCGAGCTTGCGGCGGAGGTACTTGAGGATGAGCAGGAGTTTGTACATGCGTGTGGTGTAAAGCCGCGACCATTGGTCGCGCTCGGACGCCCGTGATACATCGGCGCGACCAATGGTCGCGGCTTTACAACGGCTTCATCAACGGGAACAGGATCACGTCGCGGATGCTCGTGGCGCCGGTGAGCATCATGACGAGGCGGTCGATGCCCAGGCCCATGCCGCCGGCGGGGGGCATACCGACGCGGAGGGCTTCGAGGAAGTCTTCATCGACCTTCTGCTGCTCCTCGCGGTCGCCCACCTGGTGGCGGAAGTGGCGCTCCTGCACGTCGGGATCGTTGAGTTCGCTGTAGCCGGGGCTGATCTCGACGCCGTTGATCGCCAGCTCGTACACGTCGGCGAAGAACGGGTCGGCCTTGTTCTCACGCGCGAGCGGGATGCACACGCTGGGCACGTGGGTGACAAACGTCGGGTCGATGAGTGTGGGCTCGACGAGCTTCTCGTACACCTCGACGAGCTGTTCGGGCGCGGTGCCGTCGAGTTTGAGGTCCTTGCCGCGATTCGCCACGCGCAGATCATCGATCTGTTGTGGTGTTAGTGTCTGCTTGCCGAATCGCCAGCCCGTGCGTTCGGCAACGAGATCGACCATCGACACGCGCCGCCACGGGCGTTGCAGGTTGATCGTGCGTGTCACTTCGCCGGCTTCGTTCTTGTGTTCGATCTTGAGCGTGCCCAGCACGTTCATCGCCACGGTGCAGACCATGTCCTCGACGAGGTCGGCCATGGTTTCCCAGGAGCCGAAGGCCTCGTAGGCTTCGAGCATGGTGAACTCGGGGTTGTGGCGGGGGCTGATGCCTTCGTTGCGGAAGTTGCGGTTGATCTCGAAGACCTTGGGCATGCCGCCGACGAGCAGGCGCTTCAGATACAGCTCGGGTGCGATGCGCAGGTACAGCCTGGTGTCCAGGGCGTTGTGGTGGGTGACGAACGGCCGCGCCGCCGCCCCACCGTGGATCGGCTGGAGCATCGGCGTTTCGACCTCCAGGAACCCGCGCCCCCGGAAGTAGGCGCGGATCTCTTCGATGATGCGGATGCGGAGTTGCATCGTCTGCATCACGTCGGGGTTGGCGTACAGATCGACGTAGCGCTTGCGGTAGCGCAGCTCGGGGTCCGACAGCCCGTGAAACTTCTCCGGGGGCGGTGCGAGGGACTTGGTGGCGATCTGAAAAGCGGGTGTCGGGTGTCGGGTGTCGGGTGTCGTGGTAGACGACCAGACCGTGACCTCGCCGGTCTTCGTCGTGCCCATCCGTCCGCTGGCCACGGCGATGTCGCCCAGGTCGGCGAGCTTGGCGAGCGCGAAGCTCTGCTCATCGACCGCGGCCTTGCTCACCGCCACCTGCACGTCGCCGCTGGCGTCGCGCAGCTTCATGAACACGAGCTTGCCCGAATCGCGATGGAGCACGATGCGCCCCGCAATCGCCGCGGCCGGCCGGTCGTCTTTTGTGCCGTCGGCCTTGAACGCGGCGTCGGCGGCGGGGTCATACGCATCACGGGCGGAGGCGATGCTCATCAGGCCATCGACGCGCTGCCCGTATGGATCCAGCCCCAACTCGTCGCGGAGACGGGCGAGTTTGCGGCGACGGTCGGCGACGAGGTCGGCGCCGCCAGGCGAACTGTCCTGAGGGGTTGCGCTCATGGGCCGATGATCCTACCGAAAACACAGCAACCGCAGGAACCGATCGTGATCGGAGGGGTTCCTGCGGTTCCTGCACGTGACGGCGTGCGGCGGGGGCGAAAGGTCAGGCCGTGGCCGGGGCGCCCTGTTCCACGGCCGACGACTCGTCGGCGGGAACCTCCGGGGCCTGGGCGAGACTCGCCAGACCGCGACGGCGATCGCGCAGGCGGCGCTGCTTGCCCACACGCTCGCGCAGGTAATACAGCTTGCTGCGGCGGACGTGCCCGTGACGGATCACCTCGACCTTGGCGACCTTGGGCGAATGCACCGGGAAGGTGCGCTCGACGCCTTCGTTGGCGACAATGCGGCGGACGGTCACCATCTGCGTCAGACCCTCGCCCGCAATGCTGATGATCACCCCGTTGAACACCTGAACGCGCTCCTTCTCGCCCTCGATGATGCGGAAGTGAACGTCCACGGTGTCGCCCACGGTCAGCTTGGGCAGGTCCTTCTTGAGCTGGGATTCTTCGACGGCCTGGATGATGGCGTTGCTCATGATAAGTCTCCTCGCCAGGCCGGGCCTGGGGGATGGCGCGGGTTATCGCCGGGGCATGGCGAGCCACACAGTATATCAAGTCTGCCCATGGTGTCGAACGCCCCGCCGCCGGTTCAGCAAGCTCCCGCGATCGCCTGTTGCAACCTCCCACGCCCGCCAGCCCGCACCGCCCCGCGCCCCGCATGACTCGCCCCCCGCGATCGGTGCTGCCCGTGCGACATCGCCGGGAGCCCGACGACGATGAATGCCTCTGATGGCCCCATGGATGCCCCATGAATGCGCGCCGCGGGCCCGATTGGCCTTGGGCATGCCCGCTCGCCTTGCACGAACCGACGGTCATGGGGGTTCCCCGTTGGGTCGGCGCACAGGCCGGCCAGGAAAGTTCGGTATATGTTAGCACTTCGTCGCCCTGCTGTCAAGTGGATTGCATTCGCAAGCAGGGTGAAGACATATGAACGATTCTCATGTGCAGGTCGCCTGTGAGCCGAAATCAGCAAGTTCTCCTCTGTTTTTGAGCATGAGTCCGATCGGCTCTGGCCACCTCAGAATCGGGGTTCCGTCATGGACGTCAACGCTGGCGAAAGGTAAATGTCTTCACCCTGCATTCGCAAGTGCAACGAACGGCGAAAGGCAGACCCGCCAAAGAGCCTAAAACGTTGAGGTCACGGGTTTGTGCGAACTCACGCAAGTCACGGGCGGCGGTGTTGTCACACCTGCTTCAGCCCCGACACGGTCACACTCATTCCCCGCTGCAGTGACCTACCCTGATGCAAAGCCAAAGTGCGATGTGGATGACCTCATTGTCGAGCAGGACGAGCCTGTGACGGGCTGACCGCTTCGTCCGCGGCCAGGTGCAGTTTGAGGGCGTGTGCCAGATCACGGCCCAAAGCGCGAAGGGATGCGGGGTTGACCTCGACGCCGCTGGCGGTGGCGTAGGGGATCTCCATCGTGGTGGCCAGCACGATGCCGGGTTGCGTCGCGGCCCAACGGGAGGTGCTCAGACCCTGGTGATAGTTGGCGCCGGTGTTCCAGTCCTGGCCGAAGGGCAGGTCCAGATCGGGGCCGTAGGAGATCGGGCCCTGCCGTATCCGGCTGACGAGGGTGGCGAACCGCTGCTGCTGGTCCCATCGCGCGGGGTCCTCGGCGCCGGGCTGGAAGACCTGCTCGTTGTACCCGCCGTGAATCCAGGGGCAGTGCAGGTCGATCGCCGTAACCGGCCGGCCGTCGAAGAACGTGCGTGCCCAGGCGACGAGTGCCGCGGTTTCGACATGGGCGTGAGGCGGCGCGTAGTCGCGATTGTGATCGCGAGGCCGGCGATTCTTGCCCTGGTCGCCCTCCTCGACGCCGTCCACATCCATGAAGGGCACGGCCGCGAGCTCGACCTGCGATGCGAACCACCGGCCCACCTCGTCGTCGGCCACCGCCGCGGCGAGGAAGCCTTCGATGACGTAGTTGGCCATCATCTCGCAGGCGTGCGTCCGTGCGGTGAGCAGCAGGCGATGCGCCGCCTGGCCGTCGAGTCGGCCGAGGCGCAGCAAAGGCACATCGCGGCCCTTGCGCGTCGTCGCCAGCGTGGCCAAGTCCACTGCAGCGGCCGACGGCAGCGACGCGATGAAGCGGTCCCAGTCGCGGCGGGTGTAGTTCATGCCGTAGCTCAGGATCACCTCGTTCGCGTCCTCGGGCACGGTCAGCGTGAAACGATCTCGTCGACCGTCCTCGCGTCCCAGCCAGCGCCAGGTGATGCCTCCGTCGCTCGACATGGCCGGCCCGCGGTCCGCCAATGGATCCTGAGCGGTGAAGCGGAACCGAAGTGTGCGTCCAGCCGCGCCCCGCACTCGCACCGACCAGTAGAACCAGTTCCCCTCGGTGTCGCGCAGGTCCGGGCGCAGACGAATCTCGTCTGCCTCGACCGACTCGATCACCGCATTCCCGCCGGGGAAATCGGTGTCCACGCGGAAGGCGTTGGTGGTCCAGTCCATGTCCTGCTGCAAGGTCTGAGTGAGGTGTTCAGCCATGATCTGATGCGTCCTGATGGAAGGGTGCCAGCCGGCGCCGAAGCCATTGTCTCCATGCTGAGTGGCGAAGGTGAGCAGCCGCACGCGGTCGTCGCCGCCGGCGCGCAACTGGTCGATCGCATCGGCAAGATACCGCTTGATCGTGGTCAGCGCGCTGCCACTGGGCGAGTGCTCATCCGAGAGCATCGGGCCGACCGCCAGGTAGATCATGGCCTGCGGATGCCCGCTGCGCACCGAGCGTACGAAGTCGATGCACGCCTGCGTCCAGCCGTCACGCTGGGGATTGCCCCCGGCAAAGTCGTTGGTGCCGAGGTTGATGACGATGACCTGGGGCGACCATCCTGCGGCGGCGGCGTCCCACATCGGCTCGGCGCGCTGCGGCAGCACGCGCGAGTACAGTTCTGTCATCGTGTTGTTGGGCCACAGCAGCTTGCCCGACCATGCGATGACGTGCAGGTCGGCGTCGAGCGCCCGCGCCACAAGGCCGCCGTAAGCCATCGCGGCATTCTGGGTTGCCGATTCAAACTTGTGCGTCTGGTCCGGCGCTTCGTTGCCGTATCCCGCGCTGATCGAGTCGCCGATGATCTCGATGGCTCGTGGTCGCACATGAGGTTGCAGCAGTGCGCCGTCCTGCGGAAGGCACAACCCGGCGAACGTGGTGTCGCCGAACAGCGCCTCGGTGATGCGAATGATCTCGATGCGATGCGTGCGATCGGCGGGCAGGTTGTCCGCGAGCGTGTACACGTGCGTGCCGGCTCGCAGCGCGATGGCGGGCCGGGGCTTGCCGTCGATGAACACCTGCACGCGGTTGTTGCCGCTGTCGCCGATGCGGGCCTGCACGGCGGACGCTCGCACCTGAAATGACAGCGACGAATGGGGCCAGGCGCAGGTCATCGCTCCGGCGTCGTTTCGCAGAAATCGGCCGACGTAACGCAGCCGTGCGTCTGACGGCTCGATGCGCTGAGGCAGGTCCGCGCTGGCCGCCGTCGCCTCGTACCGCTGCAGCACTTCGTCGATGGGTTTGGCCGACCAGCCCATCTGCGTCGCCAGCGCCGCGGCAAGCTCGCCCGCCAGTCGGCGGTGCGTGCGCAGGCTCGGGTGATAGTTGGCTCCTACACCCTCCTGACCCGGCGGCTCGCTGAAGGTCATCAGCGACACGGCCTTGTCGCCCGCCTCGTGACACGTGGTGACGACCTGCTGCAGATACTCGATCAGGGTGGTGCGCCAGCCGCCGGCCAGCGTCGGAGCGGAGGCGACGACGATGCGGGCCTCGGGATAGCGGCTGCGGACGCGCCCGACGAACTGAACGTAGGCTGCGGTCCAGCCGGCACGCTCGGGCGGACCGTTGCGAAAGTCATTGGCGCCCAGCGCGATGACAACGACCGAGGGTTGGCCGCTCGAGAAGTCCCATCGCCGCTGCTCCTGCGGGATGGCGAAGTCGTAGAGCTCGCCGATGGTGTCGTTGGGCCACATTTTCCGACCGGACCAGCCGATGCAGGTGTAGTCGGCGTCGAGCATGCGTGCGGCGATCGCGCCGTAGGCCAGCCATGCGTTCTGCGTGTCGGGTCCGAAGGGGTCGCGTGGGTTGGTGCCTTCGTTGCCGTGGCCGGTGGCGATGGAATCTCCGATGAGTTCAATGCTGCGAGGTCGCGGCGCCGATTCGAGCAGCCTGGCGTCGGCTTCGAGCTCGATCCCGTGGAAGCTGACGATGCCGAAGCACGGCTCGGTGCGCTTCCACAGCTCGACGGTGTGCTCGCCAGGCCCCAGGCCTTCGGCGATGCGATACCGCTGCACGCCCTCGCGCGTGTGGAGGATGCCCGCGTCTGTGCCGTCGATCACGATCTGATGCTGGCCCCCCGTGACCAACGCATTGAGGGCGCGACCCTCGAAACGCACGCGCACACCGGTGTGCGACCACGTGGCCCGCGGCGCTTTGGGATCGCGTCGATCCATGCGCCCGCCGTACTGCAGTCGAGCATCATTGGCGGGCACGACCTGTGGCAACGGTTCGGCCGCACTGGCGTTCGTCGCGCCGCCACGCCCGGCCTCCTGTGTGGCCGGCACAACCGTGACGGACACGTCATCCAGCCACGCCGCGCCGTCGCCGGACACCGACAGACCCAGCAGGGCGTAGGCGCCTTCCTTGGGCAACTGCAACCTCTGCTCGAATCCGATCCATTGGCCCGCCGCACCCTTCACGTCCGCGACCGTCTTCCAGTCGATCTGTCGCCACTTGGCGTCGAACACCTGCACCGCCACCTGCACGCGCTCGAACTGTCCCTGGGTCCGCGCAAAGCCGCTGACCACGAATGGGCCGTCGGGCCTGGGCGTGAGCATCTGGTGCGCGAAGCTCGCCGCCTTGCCTTCGGTCTGCAGCTTCAGCGACGCGCGGCCGGTGCGGGCCACGGTCGTGTCACGCGCGAGCGCGATCTTTCCCTCGCGGTAGCTGGAGAGGTCCCAGTGCGATGGCGTCTGGTCGCCTTCCTCCATGCCGCCGTTGCGCAGCGGCGACGGCGATCCCGCGCCCAGGCCGATCGGCGGCGTCGCCGCCGCGGCGATCGTCGGACGCGGCGCATCGGCGACATGCATCCAGAACACGCCGTTGCCGCCCGTCCCCACCACGAGGCGATCACCGGCAAACGCCACCTGGTTACGCATGTGACGATAGGGCAGCGAGCGATCGAGCTGTGACCATTGCTTGCCGTCGTCGAGGCTCAGCAGCACGTCCGTCTCGCTCACCAGCGCCAGCCACCCGGGCGCCGCGTGATCCACCGCCAGCCAGTGGGCCGGTCGTTGCAGTAAGCGCGTCCACGATCGGCCACCGTTATCGCTGCGCCACAGACCGCCTTCCTTTCGGCACAGGTAGTAGCGCCCCGCGTGATGCGGATCGGCGAACACGGCGAACGCGGCGCCGCCCATCGCCGATGGGACGCCGGTCCACTGCGCGCTGTCGGGGTCGTAGCGAAAAGCGCGGTTGCGGTCGATGCTGATGGCGACCATGGAGCCGTCGGCTGACGACGCCAGCTCGGGGCCGTGCGCCCAGATATTCTCGCGGAACAGCGATTCGCCGTCGGGCAGACCGTGGCCGATCCACGTCCACGACCGGCCGCCGTCGCCGCTGCGATACACGCCGCCCTGGTCACGGCCGACGCTGCCCGATACGGTGACATATACCGTCTGGGGCCGCGCGGCATCGGCGGCGATCGTGTTCGTGCGACGTTGGCTCAACTCGGGCAGGCCGGTCATCTCCGACCGTCGCCACGTTCGACCCGCGTCGTCGCTGATGAACACCTGATTCGCGTACCAGTGCCACTGGGCAGGGCCCACCGCGTACAACCGCCCCGCCTGCGCGAGCGACGCGCTGAGCGGACGTATGTTGTTGCTGATGTCCTTTCGCACCCACTGGATCGAATCCAGGGCATCCTCGGACCGGAAGTAGCCCAGGTCCGCCATGCCGATGTGAACCGTTCGAGGCTGATGCGGATCCTGCGTGACGCCGTGCAGCACGGTCAGCTCGATGCCGTCGAGGCACAGCGTCCAGCTTCGGCCGGCGTCGGGACTCTGATAGATCGCGTACCAGTCGGTGAAGAACCACTGGTCGGGGTTGTGCGGGTTGATCGCCAGAAAGCCCAGCGCACTGCCGAAGTGCTGATGGATGTCGGGACGCATGCGGCCCCACCAGTCGCCCTCGTCCACCGTGCCGCGCGGGATCAGCGTCCAGGCCGCGGCATCGCGGTCGAGCAGATAGCAATGTCCGCCGTGTCCGCCCAGGGCAATGGTGTTCTCGTGCGCCACGATCGAGGCATAGAGGCCGTCATCGCGCGCGCCCTTGCCGGCGGAGGGAAGCCCGGCGTCGAACGGCTCCCACGTCAACGCCTCGTCCATGCTGCGCACCGGCCGCTGCTTGATCAGGCCGTAAAACGTGCCGGGCGCTTGCGGGTCCTGCACGAACTCGCTGGGCGATTGCTCGCTGAGCTTCGTCCACGTCTGGCCCTCGTCGTCGCTGCGCCACAGCCCCAGCTCGCGGTTGGACCCGTCCTTCCACCCGTTCACGCAAAGCCACACGCGCTCGGGATGGTGCGGATCGAACACCACGGCGCTGGGATACCACAGGTTCGTCGGGCCGTGATGCGCCCAGGTCAGCCCGCGGTCGGTGGAGCGATAGACGCCCTGCCGGTCGGCGGCGGCAAGCAGCACGTTCGGGTCGCGCGGGCTGCTCACGAGGATGAACCCGTGGTTGCGCGACGGGCTGTTGCCGTGGAAGGATTCCTTGAGCGTGCGCTCGAACGTCATGCCCCCGTCGGTGGTGAGGTAGATGCCGTGATCGACCGCGACGAGGAAGCGATCGGCGTCGTCGGGGTCCGGCCACAGCCCGCGGCAGTAGCTGCCCCCGGCGTTGTCGGGCAGGTTGCCGTGGAGCATGCGCCAGGTGCGGCCGGCGTCATCGCTACGGTAGAAGCCGCCCACGTCGCTGGTCAGGTAGATGCGCTGGGGCGATGAGGGGGAAAAATGCACCTGTTGCAGATACCCCCCGCCGCCGATCGCCGCGCTGTGCCACGCGCCGTAGGTGCGATGACCGGGGAGCGGGTTCTGAGGCTGGGCCACTGCAGCGGTCGCCGTCGCCGCCCATGCGATCACAAGCCATCGGCGCATAATGGTCACGATACGCATCGCTTCATACTCCCTGGTCAACAGGTATTCGCACGATCGGGGCAAGCGTCGCGGCGGAGCGAGGCGGGGGTCCGACGCAGCAGCGGCATCATGGCGATGCAGGAGGCGCGGTCGAGCCGCGAACGATCAGGTCGGGCTTGAGCACCACCGGCTGCGTGGTCGGCAGCTCCTTGCCCATGCGCTGCATGAGCATCGACGCCGCCTTGCGGCCGGCCTCATACGTGGGCAGCCTCACCACCGTCAGTTGCGGATAGACCATGCGGCCGATGTATTCATCGTTGAAGCACACCACGCTCAATCGCTGGGGCGGGGTGTACCCCAGCTCGTACGCCGCGTGCATCAATTCGAGGGCCTGATAGTGCTGGTACGCCAGCACCGCGGTGACGCCGTCGCGTTCGACCCACTGGCGCAGCAGGGCGTGGCGTTCGTCTTCGGGCCACGCCCGATCGTGGCCGGGCACGGGCTCGAGGCCGGCTTCGTTCATGAAGGCGCAATAGGCGTCGTGACGGGCCTGCACCGACGGATGCGTCCGCCAAGGACCGTGGGCGTTGAGGTAAGCGATGCGGCGATGACCCAACTGCACCAGGTGCGACAGCGCCTGGCGCGTGCCGTCGGCATCGTCGTAGCAGACCGATCCGCCGTGCGGCCCAGCCCAACCGTTGATGCTCACGTATGACAGCCGCGACTTCTCCAGCGCCTTGAGATCGCCGGGCTTGAGCACGCCCGCCACGATCGCCCCGTCAATGCGCCAAGGTGGCAGGTCGTGCGACGCCTCGATCGTCGGCGAAAAGTAGGTGGACAGCTTGATGCCGTTGGCCTCGAACACCTCGACCAGTCCGCGAATCACGTCGTCGGGCAGGATGATGGGCACGTGTATGCCCAGCACACCCACGATGCGCATCGACTTTTTGCGCAGCGACTGCGCCAACAGGTGCGGCCGATACGACAGCTCGCGGGCCACGTTGACCACACGGTCGCGCACCTCCGGCCGGACCGAAAAACCGTCGCGCCGATTGTTGAGGATGCGGCTGACCGTCGGCGCCGACACGCCGGCGCTCTGGGCCACGTCCTTGAGGCTCGGTTTGCCGCTGAGCTTGGGCATGGGTGGACTTGCTCCTGGCGACCCCTGGCTGGATATGGATCTGCTCACGGTTGATCCAGTCGCCACTGAAAACGAGGATAGTTGCTGAGCGTGGCGAAGTTGCCCATGCCCGACGGAGGAATCGCGGTGCGACGCAACACGCTGGCCGCGCTGCCGTCGGCGCTGAGCACGTTGGTGACAGTTCGTCCCTTGTGCCGCCCGGCGATCTTCGAGCAGTCCTCGTCGAGCATATAGATGCCGTCGAAAATCAGGGCGAACCGGCTGGGACGATTGATGATCGAAAACTTGGGCAGCGTGCGGCCGGCAACGGTGTTGGCGTCGTTCTGCCAAAGGTTGTGGTTGCGGAAGAAATAGCGGGTGTGCCAGTTCCAGTTGCCCAGGAAGCCATAGCTGCCGTTGATGCCGTAGCTCGTGTCCACCACCGCCTTCAGGCGGCTGGGGGAGTTGATGCGGTGGAGCTTCTGCAGGTCGTCGTGGTATGGACCTTCCGCGAAGAATGATCGACTGCGGGCGTTGTCGCCGGGCGACCAGTCCAGGCGCCGCACCGCGCCCAGGTCCGAGGGGCAACGGAACACGCCCCGGTTGGCACTGGTGCCCATATTGCCGTACTTCGCCGACTCCTCGGCGGGCGTGTAGTAGTCCACTTGATACTGAATGTGACCCCCATGCAGCAGAATCGACACCCAGTTTTCATAGCCGCTGCCCGTGGCCGCATCGCCCGGCGGGGCATAGTCGCGCTGCTGTGACGCGTAGTTGCTCAGTGCCACAAACGTCTGGCGAACGTTCGACATGCAGACGATGGTGCGCGACTGCTCGCGCGCCGTGCCCAACGCCGGGAGCATCAGCGAGATCAACAGCGCGATGATGCTGATGACCACCAGCAGTTCCACGAGGGTGAAAGCGTAATGGCGTCGAGAAGTCATGGCCTCACTCCAGCAGAGCGTAACTGCTTCGCATTCGATCAGCCCCGCTTCGCCTCACTGCGACGGCGCACCAGCGTCATCGCCCCGGCAGCAAGCATCAGACCGATACTCGTCGGCTCCGGAATTGGCACGATCTCACCACGGACTTTCACGTTGTCGAGCCGATGAATGTTTGGAACGACGTTCATGTTGTCGTGGAAGTAGAGGCGGAACTCAACGGGGCCGGCAACTTGCTGCAGAGAGGGATCTGTGATCGCATAGGTGATCGTGGACCCCCAAACCACCGTGGAGGAGTTGCTGGACTTGCTGGTCGTGCCGAGGTTTGAGGTGAATCCGTCGACGTTAGAGCGGAGCGTGACTGTTCCATCGATTTGTGTGGTGCCGGTCGTTCTGACGACTGTGTAATCGAAACTGAACTCCGTGATCTTCAGTGCTTCGCCAGCGCCTGTGGCTTGAAGCGTCAGGTTGAGGTAACTACCGGTCAGCGCATCGCTCAAATTAGTGGGCGTGGTCGCAGCTCGGACAAAAACACCGTCTTGAGGAACGCCCGTTGCTGAGGGAATTGCAGCCCCTCGATATTGGTTGGATGTAGTAGGATCCTGAACATAAACCTTGATCGTCGCACCGAAGTCCAGGAGCCCAGCGGATACACCGGTTGTCACAGCGCTGGGGTCAAAAGTCCCGAGCTTCGCCGAATTAGCGACAAAGGGCGACGGAGGAACCGCCGGGTCTTCATTGAACGTACTCGGTGCAAAGTTGTAAGTAACCAGATCGACCGGCGCGGCGGTCACATGGCCTGACAGCATCAGCGCCAGACTGGGCGCCATCAGCATGCAGATCGAAGAACGTGCTTTCATGAGTTCTCTCCTGTGAGCTTTCCGTTGAAAACAACGCCACCATGCCCTAACTAGACGCCGCTTGTCGTCAGACCATCTGGCCGGGCACACACCGGCCTTGGCGGGATCGGCCCCGCATCATCAATGCCGGCGCCATGACGACCAGAAGCCCCAGGCTGGCGGGCTCGGGGATGATGATGTCGTACGTGATGGACAGCAGTGGGCGATTGGCTTGCGTCCCATGATCGTCGGAGTTGACCTGAAACACGACGCGCGTGCTGTCAAGCGTCTCCACCGATTTCATCAGGTACATGAAGTTGGACTGATTGGTGACGGCCGCCTGCACAGCCTGCACCAAGGGATTGCTCACACCGGATCCCGTAAATGCGAAGGGGCTAGTATTGGTCGGGTTGGCCGCGGTTTGGGCGATCACCGCAGGAAGGAAGTCACCGCCGGGCGTCGTCCAGTTCAAAGTCGATGTTCGCTGAATCCAATTCGCAGCTCCCGGCGTGCCGTTCTGCTGGGTGCCCTCACTGAACGAACTGGTCAGCGTGTGAAGCATCAGATTGGAGTTGGCATTGACGCTCGTAGCGTCGGCCGCCTTCGTGTAGGAGATCGTCACGTCGGTCACCGTCGCGTTGGCGGGAATGCCCGTCAGACTCCATGAGAAGATCGCTCGCAGTGTGACGCTGCTGGTTGGGGCCGTCCACCCGACGACATACCCCGTGTTGGTGCCCCAGTTGTTCAGCTCATTGGTTCCGTTTCGGATTCCGGTGCCCGCCATCGAGTAGCCATTCACACCCTCGCGATAGGTCACCGTGATGGGGTCGGCCTGGGCCAGACCGCCTGTGAAGCAACCTGCCGCCAACGCCAAACTCGCCAGCCGAACCCTAGAGCCCTTCATGACAGCCTCCTGTGAGAGTGGAACCTTCCAGATGCCGCATCGCGTCCACGACCTGCCGAGCTCTGCCACCGCTCGATGGTTTAGAAACCGATTACTACAAGTATATATGAGTATTTTGTCCTGTCAAGCCCTGCCGTGATCCGTGTCTGTTATGTCCGCAGGGGCTGCTTGACTCGCGGCCCCTGCGCTGCGGTTATGCCCCCGACCGGCCCCCGCGAAGCCCTGGCCATGCCGGGCGAAACCTTGACGACGCGGTTCGCCACCGTTATTGTGCTATAGTAATCGATTTCGTGAAAAATGCAAGCGCTTTCCTGCCCTGCACGGGCCGCGGCACGCCAAACCATGAGGCCTGGGCCATGAGGTATCACGCTAACGCCGGGATCGCGCTCACCCTGTTGTTGCTTGCGAGTGTGCTGACCCGGCCGGTCATCGCCGAGCCGCCCGACGCCCTCGTCGGGGTGTTCAGCGGAGCCTCCCAGACCTCCGCCTGGTTTGCCGGCAGCGACACCAAGGATCTCGGATTTATCGGCAGCCAGTCCGACAGGCTCGGACGCGAGGTCTGGCAGGAGGAACTGCAGCGATTCGCCCCCAACCTCACCATCAGCGTCGGCTCGCGTATCAAGGCGAACGTCGGCTTCGTCTCGCACTGGTGGACCGAGGCGGACGGTCTTACCGTCAATGGCCGGGCGGTGCGCGATGACCTGCTCAGCCGCATGCGGAACCACGCCGACGCCCACGGCTTCGTGTGTCATGGGCCGGCGTCGGCCGCGTACAACGAGGCGACTCCCGACCGCCTCCGCGCCGAACTGGCCGGGTACGCTCAAGCACTCAAGCAGGCCGTGGACGACGAGTTCGGTCCTGGCCGCCGCGTGTTCACGTTCTGGTGGCATGATGCGGGCAATCGCTGGAACAACGCCGAGGGCGGTCCCAACGTCGCCGCCGCCCGCCGTCGGGTGCCGCTGGACCTCGCCGGGCTGGGCGACCACATGCCCGATGCTCCGCCACTGCCCTGTTTCCGCGTGACCACGACCACGATGGCCTATGTCATCGGCGACTGGAACAACAGCGGCGACGGCACACACCTCACCCGCGCGAGCAACCAGCGCGCAGGCCGCCAACTCGCCTATGACATGCTCATGGACTGGGGTGTCAATGCAACGCCCTTCCGTCGTCGGCTCGCCATCGACTCGGCCTGGCGCGATCCGTCGGCGAACAACGCCTTCATGGTCAAGGTGCTGACCAACGGCGGCACGTTGCTGGTCTCATGCCGCCCCTGCAGTGTGTCAACCGCCGACGGTCGAGGCATCGGCACCGACAAGCACGGCCTGCTCACCGACGAGTGGTCCGTCACCGTCGAGCAGAACCACGCTTCCGATCGCTATGCCCTGGTACGTTTCGTGCGCAACTCGCCGCTGCCCGACGAAGCGCTGCTCTTCTCCCACTCCTGGGGCATCTGGCACACCATCACCCCCGGTCGCGCCTCGAGCAACTACGCCGGCCCGCTCGCCGTGTGGCACGAGGACCTGAGCGGTCACAGCGGCATGACCCAGGACTTTGCCGACCTCAGCGCCACGCCTCGCTCCATCATTCTCACGCTCGGCTCCGCGCAACTCATTCCCATCGCATCCGCCGCCCCGGTTCGCCCCGGCTCGCGCGCCGACGACGAGTAGGGACGGCGTCAGGTTCGCCCCCTCCCCGCACACAACCCTTCTCGAAATTGCCCTCAACAAAGCCCGAGCACACGGGGATGGGTTCACTGCAGCGTGGTGCATATGTGCGCTATTTTCGCGCACATGTAACTTTGGCGGGTTGTCCACAACTCTGTTTCGCGACCTGATCGATTACAGTGGTCCACACGCTCTTTGGAAAATCTGAAACTACCGCGCGAGACACGTTCGGTGTTCGGCCCTCGTGCGGCACAGAACGCATCTGGTTATAAAGACTGGATCGGAGGTGGGAAGCCCGCACGATCGACCGTCTGGTCGAAGGTCTCACACTGTGACGCCTGCAAGGCTGGCCTCGCCATCACCAAATGTCGCATGTCATTCGCGCCTTAAAAAAAAGTGACGCAAAAGTGGACGCAAGTCCCGCTGCAGTTGCCCTAAGGCCGCAGGAATCCGCCGCCCAAAAACGATGCAACCCCCGCTGGATACGGGGTTGCGAATGCCGGTGGAGGGCGTATCCACGCCTCCACCGACGCCCTTAAATACTGTATTTACAGGGAGTTGCCACAATTCCGCCTACGCCAATTTTTTCTCGCTTTTTGGCCACACTCCTGCAAAATGGGCGTAGCCGCTGACCGTAGGTTGGCCGTCAGTCTTTCGCCCTGATTTCCAGAGTCTTTGTGGCGAATGGCAGCAGTCGTTGCCGCCGCGGCCGTTGGCGGCACTACGCCCATTCCATCTGTCCACAAATCTCAACACAGCTCAAGAGAAGACAGCACCGAGTCCACCCCATGGCCACCAATGGGAGTCAGCCAGGACCGCCACCACGGAAGGGCCACTGCAGCAGCGTAACACCCGCAGGGTGAGTCAGACCAGACAGCCAGTCGCGCGGTGAAAGCAGCAAGTAGTTCCTCATACAGCTCCAGCACCTGTTCGAGATCGCTGTTGGCCATCGCCGTCGCTCCGGGACGTGTCGCTGCAGCTATAGCATGGGGGCGGGTCAAGCACTATGACGATCTCGCCAGGAGAGCCAAAGTAGGTATCACGTTCCAGCCTTACGGCATCGGCGCCGTGGCAGAACGGCACGCACCCATGGAGATTGCAACATGAGTGTCACGGTTCAGAAGCCGTTGCAGGTCCACACCGCAACTCGGTGTCGGAAGGTGGTGATCAAGCGTTCTGAAGACCGGCATCCCCTGGGCCGACCTTCCTGAACGGTTTGGCAAGCCCGAGGGCTACACGCTGACCGGTGTTGAAACGCAGTCGGCCAAGTACACAAGCGGACTGCCTGACGGGTTGCCGCATTGGCATCTTCCGCTGCCCTTCGCCTATGAATCCACCGGAACAGTCACTCAGTTCACCAACGTGCTCGACCCTTATCCCTGTAGCCGTGAGGTGTTCACTTTCCATCGGCCCGAGGAGTTGATCCGATTCGCCAAGCTGGGACCCGAGCAACTTCGCAGCAACCTGCGCAATCTACCTCCGCTCGACACTGGCCGGCATTGGGGAGTATAGGTCAGACTGGTGAGTGTGAAGGGAATATCCTCGTCGGAGGAATCGCCCAGCGGAAAGAGGCCGTCGGTGTTGGCCGGCAGGATCGACCCGGTCCTGTCGTTGATGGCCTCGCCGTATCGGGTTTCTCCGCGGAACTTCACAAGCGCGCCCGGCAGAATGCCCATGCGTATCAGATCGAGGTTGAGCACATAGTCAATGGACCCGCCGTACCTGGTCGCGGTGTCGCGCCCGCCATCGACGACCGACTGCATAGTCTGTGTGAAGATGGTTTCGAACTGGATGCCCTTGTTGGCCCACTCGGTGCGTGTACCGCCCCAGTCGCCGGTGAGGCGTGACCGGGTCCACAGGTCGCCTGTGTAGTCGGGGACGTGGAGGATGCCATGCGGTTGCTCCGCTGCGGGCGTGGCAGCAGCCGCGCTCTGATCGGCAGTTGACGGATCAGCCAGGGCGGTGACGCTCATGGTGAGCAACAGGCCGAAGCCAGGGTGCTTTTCGTATCCGACACTGTTTTGCTCACGACACCGTTTTGGCCCCGAGCGGGAGGGCGGGGCGGTGAGATCAAAATCGCAGACCAAGGCGCAAGCCCAGGATCACCGCTGTGTCGACATCCGGCTGCGGCGAGTCAAGGACCTGCACGTCAAGGGTCAGATTAGCGGCGGGCGTGATCGACACGTTGTAAAAGGCTTCGAAGCCCTGGGCGTGATCGTCGATACCGTTGCTATCGATCAGCCGGTCCGGCTGAAACTTGAGATAGAAGTAGCCGACGCCGAAAGTGTCCCGCTCGCGGCCAGGAATGATCCCCTTGCCGCCGACTCCGAGGCTGGCGCTCCACTTGATCGGGTTCGTGTCTTGATCTGCGAAGCCGGCCCGGGCGAAGAGACCCAATCCCTGCCGATCAGGCTCGCCGTTGGTGAGGTTGATGGGAGCATCGGATGGATTTATCACCCACAAGTACTGCCACACGCTCCAGGTCACGGCCCAAGTACTGTCCTTGGTGGTCGGAGCGAGCCCTTCGCCTGGCGTAAACACGAATCGTTCGCCGAGGTCCGCAAAGTCGCTGTCAAAGGCGTAACCGAACGTCACGTTCTGTCCACCCGGTAATTCGCCCAGCTTGTACTGAAACTCCGCTGCGGTGACCCACGCCGCCCCATCGTCAATGTTCTCAAAGCCCGTGGTCGTCGAAGAGTCTTTGATGTTGTACACCACGCTGGAAATGTGCACGGCGTGTGTCGGCTTCAAGACGATGCCCGCGCCCAGCGTGCTGTAGGGTGCCATCAGGCTGATCGCCGGACAGTAAGTGAAGTTGGCGTTCATGAACTGGCTGGTGCCGCGGCCCGATGCGAACTCGTTGGGGTCGGCGTCGATGGTGTCGAACTTGCCGATCAGAAAGCCGATGTGCTCAGACAGGAACTGCGTGTACGCCAGGTTCGTGATCGTGAACGGGATGTCCTCGTCGAGGGTATGGGTGAACGGGAAAAAACCGTCGGTGTTTGCCGATAAAATCTGGCCCGTCATGTCGTTCACCGAATCGCCGTAACGAGACTCGGCTCGAAACTTAACGATCGCTCCTGGCATGACGCCCATGCGGTGCAGGTCGAAAACGGCGTTGTAATCGAGCGTACCTCCATAGCGTGTGCCCCTGTCCAGCCCGCCATCCACCACCGACTGCATGACTTGGGTGAAGTTGATGTCGAACTGGATGCCCTTGTTGGCCCAGTCGGTTCGGGTACCGCCCAAGTCGCCAAGCAGGCGTGGGCGTGTCCAGATGTCGCCGGTGTAATCGGGGATGGGGATCAGGCCTTGCGGCTGCGTCACTGCTGGCGCGGCGGCATCGGCCTTGGGATCGGAGGCTGATGGATCAGCCAGTGCGGTGACGCTCATGGTGAGAAGTAAGGCGCAGCCAAGATGGTTCAGTCGAGCGGACATCGGTGATCCTTCTCGAAAATTTGGTGTCATTGAAAGCCACGGCAAGTCGTCAAAGCGATGTTGGCAAACCTGCAATTCATCATTCTTTGGCCGGCGGCATGAACGGTCCATCACCGGTGAGGATGACGCCGTTCTGCTTCACATACTCATCCCAGAGCGCGAGCATCGCCTTGAATCGCTCCGGCTGTTCTTTCGACAGGTCGCGCGTCTCTCCTGGGTCGGCCTGAAGGTTAAACAGTTCCCATTCGCCCTTGCCGCCGGCGCTTTTCAGGGTGTAACAGATCTTCCAGACGCCCTGACGGATCATGCGATTGCCAAAGAGTTCCTCGCCGATCCAGTCGTTCTCCGTGCGCACGGCGTTGGTCGTGCCTGCCAGCACTTGAGTCAGCGACTTGCCTTGCAGCGTGGCGAGCTTGCTGTCCGTGGTTGCAGGATGCTGCACACCAGCGAGTTGAACAAAGGTCGGCACGAGATCGGTCACGTGCAGCACGGCAGGGCTGGTGACGCCGGGCTTCACCCCAGGCCCTGCGAAGATCACCGGCGAGCGTATGCCGCCCTCGGCGGTGTAAGTCTTGAAGAACTGAAATGGCGTGGAGCCAACCTGAGCCCAGGCTGGTCCATAGTCCACGGCGGAACCCTTGCGGCCCCAACTCTGGGGACGCTGGTCGAAGTTCGCCTCAAACCACTTCTTCGCCTCGGGAGAGAAAGCCTTCTCCACCAGCGTGGCCAGTTCGGTCGGCTCGGGGCCGTTGTCGGACAGGAAGATGACGAGCGTATTATCGAGCTGGCCTGAAGCCTGAAGGTGATCAAGCACTCGACCGATGTGGTAATCCATGTTCGCCAGCATCGCCGCATAGATCTCCATCCTTCGCGCCGAAAGCCGTTGCTGTTCGGGTGTCAGGCTGTCCCATGCGGGGATCGATGGCTGGCGAGGAGGAAGCGCCGCGTCCTTGGCCACGATCCCGAGTTCCTTCATGCGCGCCAATCGCTCGGCGCGGATGGCGTCGTAGCCTTTGTCGTAGACCCCCTTGTACTGATCGAGCCAGTCATCTGGAGCCGAGAGCGGCGAGTGCACCGCCTGGAAGCTGAGGTAGCCGAAGAACGGCTTGCCGTCGCCCTTGTGCTCGTCGACGCATTTGATGATGAAGTCGGTGTAAGCCTTGGTGGAGAAATGATCCTCTGGCAGTTTCTCGAGCGGCTTGCCGTTGAGAGTGAAGTTGAGCTTGGGATGCTCGGGATTGGGGTAGGTCATGTCGCTCCAGTTGCTGCCACCGCCCTGGAGCAGAGTGAAGTCGCGCTCGAACCCCATCGCCGCAGGCCACTGCGAAGGCTCGTACCCCATGTGCGACTTGCCAGCCCAGTAAGTGTGATAGCCGGCGTCGCGCAGCACGCGCCCGATCGGCACCACGCGGTCGTTGAGATAGCCTTCGTAACCGGGCTTGCCCTTCTGCTCCGGGCCGGCAAACTCGTCCATGTTGCCAAAGCCGGCCACATGGTGGTCGCAGCCTGTCAGCAACATGGCCCGTGAGGGCGAACAGGTTGGCGCCACGTAGAAGTTCGTCGCACGAAGCCCGCGAGCGGCGAGCCTGTCAATGTTCGGCGTCCTGATCTCGCCACCGAAGCAGCCCACGTCGGAGTAGCCCATATCATCGGCGATGATGACGAGGATGTTCGGCCGGTTGTTCGGCGCCTGGGAGGCACGGCCCTTTCCCGTGCCTGCCGTGCAGCCAGCAAAAAGAAAGTAAGCGTCCTGCGATCCCACCTTCCCTTCGTGGCGGTGAGGTGGTGATGATGC
>CAZFDT010000020.1:0-74835 GCA_964518335.1 uncultured Phycisphaeraceae bacterium | reverse complement strand
ACACCGCAGAACCAGATCATCTGCATATCAGGGACTCACGCTACCCCATAGGGGGTCAGGCCTCGCGAGCGTGATAGCTCTTGATGTAGGTCCGCTGGAAGTCGGGGTAAGCCGACATATCGTGCTCGCCCAGGTCGAGGCCTTCGATCTCTTCCTCTTCGCTGACGCGGAGGCCGACCGTGGCCTTGAGAACGAGGAAGACGATCATGGCGAAGACGAAGGCCAGCGGCACGATGGTGACCACACCCACGAGCTGGGACATGAACTGCTGGCTGTTGAACCCGCCGGAGAATCCGCAGGCCAGCGTGCCGTAGATGCCGCAGACGCCGTGAACGCTGATAGCGCCGACGGGGTCGTCGATCTTGAGCTTGTCGAAGAAGAGGACGGCAAAGAAGACGATGACGCCCGAGACGACGCCGACGACGAGGAACGCCGACCACCAGGTGGGGATGTCGGGGCCTGCGGTGATGCCGACGAGACCGGCGAGGATGCCGTTGAGCGCCATGGACAGATCGGGCTTGCCGGAGAAGAGCCAGGAGACCAGGGCTGCGCCCAGTCCGCCGCCGCACGCCGCCATGGTGGTGGTGAGCAGGACATAGGAGACGCCGGCAGGGTTGGCCGACAGTTCCGAGCCGCCGTTGAACCCGAACCATCCGAACCACAGGAGGAATACGCCGATGGTGGCCAAAGGCATGGAGTGACCGGGGATGGGCTGTACCGAGCCATCGGAGGCATACTTGCCCAAGCGTGGTCCGAGAATCAGCGCACCGGCCAGAGCGCCCGCGCCGCCGACGGCATGGACGAGGGTCGAACCGGCGAAGTCAAGGAAGCCGGGCAGGCCCAGGCCCTTGATGACAGTGTCGCCCGCCTCATTCTCCCAATAGAGCCAGCCGCCGCCCCACTTCCACGAACCGGTGAGCGGGTAGAGGAGGCCGACGAACACCACGGTGAAGATGAGGAACGGCGCGAGCTTGATGCGTTCGGCGACGGCGCCGGAGACAATCGTCGCACAGGTGGCGGCGAACATGGCCTGGAACAGGAAATCTGTCCAGACGGTGTAGCCGGTGTTGTAGAGCGGGGTGATGCCTTTGTAGATCTCGTCTCCGCCGCTGTACACGCCCCCGCCGTCGATCCCGAGTTTGAAGTTGAACACGCCTTCGATCGCGTTCCATGTGCCGCCGGGATACATGATCATCCATCCGCAGACGGCATACATGACGATGCCGATCATCGGGATCATCGTGTTCTTGAAGAGGATGTTGACGGTGTTTTTTCCGCGGGTGAGGCCCGATTCGACGCAGGCGAAACCCAGGTGCATGATGAACACCAGCATCGCGGCGATCATGATCCACAGGTTGTTGACCGCCCACATTTCGGGGGTGATTTCGGCGGCGGCGAAGATGGCGTCGGCGTCGCCTTTGATGGCTTCAAAATCGACCTCGACCGCGGCCTCGTCCGCAGCCTCCGTGACCGCCACGACGCCTTCCTCAGCTACTGCAGCGGCATCCTGCGCCATGACCAGGCCGCCGCTTATCGTGACGCTCATCAACAGCGTCAACATCAAAGACCATTTCCAGAACGTGCTCATGTGGGGTGCCTCTCTTTTCTCGGGTGTATCTGTGAATAGAAGGTGCAATCGTGGAACTACAGGGCGTCGTTGTCTGACTCGCCGGTGCGGACGCGCACGACCTTGGTCAGCGGGTACACGAACAGCTTGCCGTCGCCGATCTTGCCGGTGTTGGCGGCCTTGGTGATGGCGGCGACCGCCTTGTCCAGGTCCTCGCTGCGCACGGCGACCTTGATGAGCACCTTGGGCACGAAGCCCACGTCCATGCGCCCGCCGCGATAGCGCTCGGTGTGGCCCTTCTGCTTGCCGAAGCCTTTGACTTCGATGGCTGTGCATCCGAAGATGCCCAGTTGCGACAGGCTGGACTTGACCTTGTCCAGCGCTGAAGGCTTGATGACCGCCTCGATCATGTGCATGCGCTCGCTCCTTGTTGGATGAGGGGAAAACCGGGGTCAGACGGTGCGGTACGCCAGCGCCCGCGCCGCCTGGGCGTCCAGACGGCGGAGGACGTGCCGGTGCATCCGATCCGCCATCCGCCGCTGGACACGTAGAAAAAAGCGGGCGCCCTTTACGGGCGACCGCTCATCGCCCCCCAAGAACGCCTCGGGGGTGGCCTGCTTCCAAGAGGTTGTCATCCCTGCACACGGAACCACGGTGCTCTCGCTCCCATGCGGTTCCGGATCAGGAACCCTTGCACCCCTCCTATCGCAAGGTCCGTGCCATCACGGCGCAGCACGCCCGGCGTTATCGCGCAAGACCCTGAAAAAACTCAACTTATCGCCATGCAGTTTTTGCCCCGCCCGTTGATGTGACCCCGGGGACGCCATGTCTTCGTCGCCGGCGCGCCTGAAAAATAGGCACGCCGGCCGCCGACTGCCCGCGTTCGCGACCGCCAACCAGCCCCGCTCCCACGCGAATCGCAGGCCATTTCCACGCCGCGGCCTCGCTGCGCGATGCCTGCCCACGCCGACGCACGATGTTCACGAATTGGGCAGTCCCCCTCGTCCGCCCGCGCCGTCGCCGCCACGGTCAGCGGCGAATCCAGATATAGATGGGAGATTCGCCGACGCTCAGCTTCACCGACGTGGCGCCGGGCGCCAGCCTCACCGCCGCAGCCGGGCCGTCCTTCATCGGCATCCGCTGCGCCTTGACCGCCCGGCCGGGCAGGGTCAGCGGCACTTCGACCGTCCGATCATCGCCCGTCGCCGACCACACCGCCCACACCACGTCGCCGGCGTCGCTGCCCTTGACGAACTCGAACACGTGCGGCTGACCGTCGCCGCGCTGCACCACGCGCTGGAAGCGATAGTCGCCCAGGCTCTGGTACAGATGCCGCATGGCGAAGTAGCTGGGCTTGGGCTGATAGTAGCGGGTCACGCCCGAGGAGGCGTGGACCGATGGCCAGTCGCCGTCGTTGAACCAATAGAGATACGCCCGGTCCAGGTCCATCGCGGCAAAGCAGAGGAAGCTGCGGACGATCCACTGGGCCTGCTGGGTGTCGGTGACGCCTTTCCACTTGGCCATGTTGCCGGTGGGCGCGGGGGTTTGCGTGGACGAGTCGTAGCCGAACTCGGTGATCCACACCCGCTTGTCCGGGGCGTGGCGGTCGCGCCAGTCGATGGTGTTCTGCACGATCTGCAGGTAGTTGAGCTGCGCGTCCTCCGGGAACGTGCGCTCGAAGGTGGGCCAGCCCTTGATGCGGGCGTACTTGTGCACGTTGATGACGTCGTACAGCTCGGGCGTGTCGCGGAACAGGTCCACGGCCTTGGCCCAGGCGTCGCCCTCGGCATTGGCGCTGGCGGTGCAGGTGAGAATCGTCAGCTTCGGGTCGCCGTCGCGCACGCCCTGGGCCATGTTGCGGAAGATGGTCATGTACTGCTCGTCGCTGTAGCGTTTGTCGCCTTCGGGCTCGTTGCCGATCTCGATCGACGTGACGAGCTTGTGGGGACCGGAGGGTCCGAAGTATTCGGCGAAGGTCTTGCCGTACAGGTACGCGTCGCGGGCCGGGTCCTTCCATCGCTCGGGCTTGAAGCCGTCGAACTGGATGCAGGCGTCGATCTCCCAGCCGTGGGTCTGCCACGAGCTGTAGAGTTGTTTCCAGTCCACGCGGCCGTTGAATGATTTCCACCGGCCGGACTTGTCCTCCCAGTTGATCGGCATGCGCGCGTGCGGATAGGCCACGGGCGTGGCGGTGTCGCCGTTGACGTCCCAGCCGAAGGGGTGGTAGTCGCGCACCAGCCGGCACAGCGGCGCGTACAGCTTCGGATCGAACTGGAACGTGTGCGCGTTGATGCCCATGAAGTCACGCATCAGCGGCTTGGGCGCCGCCTCGTCCATTGGCGCGGCGACCACCGTGAGCGTCCAGGATGCAAACGCGATCAACGGCAACACGGATTTGGGCATGTGCGCTCCCGCTTGTGGGTGAAACGGTCAATGCTCCGACAGCGCGAAATCGCCGGCCTCCCAGCCGTTGGGGCTGTTGCTCCGCAGATGATGCAGGATCGACTGCGAACTGTAAAGGTCCTTGTGGAAGCCCTTGTAGAACTCGTTGGCCAGCGACTTGACGTGGCCATCCTGCAGCGCGGTGGGCCTGCCGCCGGTGGCGTGCCACGTGCCCGCCGCCAGGATGGCGTTGTTGCGCTGCGAGCACCACTGGAACGGCGCGGCGCTGGGCCGCGTGAACAGTCGCGAGTGCCACAGCGACGCGGGCAAGCCCGCCGCCGCCTGGAACGCGCCGTTGTCGCGGTAGTGATAGAACAGCCCGGCATAGGCGTTGTCCGTGTTGGTCGGCGCATGAATGGTGCGGCGCTGCGGGCAGATCCACACCGGCTGTGTCGGCGTCTGCCAGAGGATCACCGCCTTGCCCAGGTAGTCGCCGAGCATGTGCTCCAGGCCGTGCTTCTCGTAGGTGTTCCACTGGTCGAACGCGCTGCCCGTGTTGCGGATTTTCTTGAGGGGCCAGGCGCCCTTGCTGTCGTGGGTGTACATGATCTGCGCGAAGTTGACCTGCCGCAGTTGACTGATGCACGTCACCTCCCGCGCCGCGGCGCGGGCGGTCTGCAGCGCCGGCAGCAGCATGGCGATCAGCAGGGCGATGATGCTCACCACCACAAGCAGCTCGATGAGCGTAAACCCCCGACCCGCTCGCCGTGGGCAACTGCAGCGCGACGATACGGGCCGAGCCGCCGCGCGGCGACGACGCAGCATCAGCATCGACACCACACCCAGCAGCGTCAGCGACCCCGGCTCGGGCACGGCCAAAGACTGGCTGAACATCCACTCGTACAACTGCGCCTCGCCGTACACCCGCCCCGTGATCCCGTGCCCGCCGGTGAAATACTCGGTGTAGCGGAGCATTTCGTACTCGAAGAACGTCGCGCCCAGCGAACCCGTGCTGGGGTAGTAGGGTGTGCCGTCGTAGAAGTCCTTGCCGTCGGGTTCATCGAGGGGGAACGCGATCCTGGGGCGTCCATAGCCCTGGTTGAGGATGTTGTTGACCATCTCGCGGGTGAAGCGGATCTCGTTACCGGAGTTGTCGTCGCGCGCGTGATAGGCCCACACCGGCGTCTGGGCGAGCACGCCCGAGATCGGCTGCTGGCGGATGTAGTCGGCGGCCAGGGGCACGGCCGCGGCGAACCGGCCGGGAAACTTGCCCGCCGCCTCCCACGTGCCCGATCCGCCCGCCGAGTGGCCCGTCACGTACTGCCGGTTCGCGTCGATGTTGTACGTCGCCAGCGCCACGTCGAGCATCTCGATGGCGGCGCGCATCTGCGGCCGCGTGTTGACCGTGCCGCTCTCGGCCCACAGCCCGATGGGGGAGCGCGGCGCCAGCACGAACGCCTCGCGCGCCCTGGCAGCCGTCATCAGGTTGTTGTGCATCGACGTGACGTTGACCGTGTTGTCGCTGCCGACGTTGTACCCGTGCAGGTACACGATGATCGGATAGCGCTTGCCGGGGTCGTAGTTGGG
Source organism: uncultured Phycisphaeraceae bacterium (assembly GCA_964518335.1). Taxonomy (GTDB): domain Bacteria; phylum Planctomycetota; class Phycisphaerae; order Phycisphaerales; family Phycisphaeraceae; genus CAZFDT01. The sequence continues at coordinate 69,299 of CAZFDT010000020.1, read as the reverse complement.
CGGCACGTGCAGCCGACCGGGCAGCTTCACCGTGCCGTTGGGGTTGTAGAGGGTGAAGTCGATGAAGTCGCTGAGGCTCGCCGCCGGGCACGTCACGGCCAACGCCAGCAGGCATGTCACCGCGAGGAGCAAGGGGCTGAATCGGATCATGGGTAAGGCTCCCTGCGTCAGAGGCGTGTCGAGGCCGCACCTTGGCGACGGCCGGCAAGGATCGCCATGCCGCCGAGGGCCAACAACGCCAGCGACGCCGGCTCAGGAATCAGCGATCCGCTGATGACCAGGTCATCGAGGTAGTGGCCTTCGGTGTGGTGTGCGACGGTGACGGCGATCCGCACCATGAAGCTGCTGTTGTCGTTGGCCAAGGCGGGCAGGGCCAGCGCGCCGGTGGCGGTCGGCGTGGTGTTGCCTGGTCCGAACCAGTTGGCGTTGGGGACGGGGGTTTCGTTGAGGCCGTGCCACGTCGCGTAATCGGTGAGCAGAGGCGTGAAGTTGGCGCCGCCATCGGTGCTGTATTCGATCTGGAGGCGGTCACACAGGTTGCCGTCGGGCAAGCCGTTGGCGTCGAACCGGCCGTGGTGGCTTGTCGCGTTCTGATACGCCGTGAGGTCCAGCGTGATCGCCTCGTACCCCACGGTGCTGATGGCGCGGGTGATGGACAGGAAGATGTAGGTCTGGTTGCCGTTGCCGTTCTTGATCAGCATCGCCGCGGTGCCCGCGCCATTGGGTTGGATGGGCGAGTTGGCGGCTCGATCGCCCGTGACGCTTTCGGTCCAGCCGTTGGCGGCCGGATCGGTCGAGAAATCGTCCTGAAAGATGACCGCTCCCTGCGCGGCGCAGGCGAGCGTGGCCACGGCGACAACCGCCATCGTCGCTGCCGATCGAGTTCGTGTGCCGACTGTTCGGTACCACATGCGAGTCCTCCACAACAGGGGTTGAAGAAGGCCAAATAGCGGGTTGCGGGGCGCACAAGCCCCATCCGCCGCGGCTCAATTAGACCCCCTGCCCCCACCGCATGCTTGATAAATCACATAAATCTTTTGTAACATATTCGGATCGAAAGGCGCCCCGTTGGCCCGCGTCCGATCCCGCCGCAAAACCGCCCGACGTCCCGTACGCGGGCTCGACCAGCCGCTGCTGCGCGTCGGGCTGCAGGTCACCAGCGAGTACGAGGCCGGCCGCCAGATCGTCGAGGGCGTGCTCGACTACGCCGAGCAGCGCGGCGGGTGGAACTTCATCTGGGACTCGAAGTTCAATCCCCAGTTCCCCTTCAACCACGCCATGGACGCGATGATCGCCGAGGTACGCGACCCGCAGAAGGTCGAGCTGTATCGCCGGTTGAAGTTCCCGGTCGTGGCGGTCACGGGCATGGCCGCCGCCGGGCGGCTGCCGCTGGTCTCGGTGGACAACGACGCGATCGGCCGCATCGCGGCGCGCTACTTTCTGGAGATGGGCTACAGCAACATGGCGTACTTCACGCGCCATATCCATCTGCCCGACGGACGCCGCGACGGATTCGTCGCGGTGGCTCACGAGGCCGGAGCCACCGTTGACATCTTTCCCGTGACGCCCACCTTCGCGAACCAGACCACGTCCTTCCGCGAGAAGGCGCTGGTCGAGTGGCTGCGCTCGCTGCCCTGGCCCCTGGGCCTGTTCACCTACAGCGACCATGACGCGCTCGACGTCGCCAACGCCGCCGGCCAGGGCCGCGTGCGCGTCCCCGAGGACGTGGCCATCCTGGGCGTGGACAACGACTCGCTGCTCTGTCGCCTGTGCCATCCCCCCCTGTCGAGCATCGACCACAGCGCCAAGCAGATCGGCTACCAGGCCGCCGCCATGCTCGATCGCATCCTCCATGGCCAGGTCGCCGACGACACGCCCATTCTCCTGCCGCCCACCACCGTCATCGAGCGCCAGTCCACCGACACGCTGGCCATCCGCGATCCCGACACCGTCGCCGCCCTGCGCATGATCCGCCGCCAGGCGTGCGACGGCCTGCGCGCCGACGACGTGGTCCGCAGCGTCAACATCTCCCGCACCTCGCTGGAGACGCGCTTCCAGAAACTGCTAGGCCGCTCCGTCCACCAGGAGATCGTGCGCGTGCGGCTGGAGAAGGCCAAGCACCTGCTGCGCACCACCGACCTGGCCATGCCCGAGATCACCGACATCTGCTGCTTCGGCTATCCGTCACAGTTGAGCCACATCTTCCGACGCGAGCTCAACATCACGCCCGGCCAGTACCGCAAGCAGCACCGCATGGGCTGAGCCTGGCGCTGCGGCTGCTCGCTACACTGGTGGCCATGAGTTACGCCCCCGCGACGGATCGGTACGAGTGCAACGGGGCGGGATGGTTCCGACGCTGCGGCCGCAGCGGTCTGATGATGCCCGCCATCTCGCTGGGCATGTGGCACAACTGGGGCGCCGCACCCGACGGCCGCGCCGAGGCCGACTGGCACGACAACGCGCGGCAGATGTGCTTCGCCGCGTTCGACCTGGGCATCACCCACTTCGACCTGGCCAACAACTACGGCCCGCCGCCGGGCAGCGCCGAGGAACGCACCGGCCGCATCCTCAAAGAGATGCCGCGCGACGAGCTGATCATCTCCTCCAAGGCCGGCTACCGCATGTGGCCGGGACCTTACGGCGAGTGGGGCAGCCGCAAATATCTGCTGGCGTCGCTCGACGCCTCGCTCAAGCGGCTCGACCTCGATTACGTGGACATCTTCTACTCGCATCGGCCCGACCCGGTGAAGGACGGCGCGCCGCTGGAGGAGACCATGGCCGCCCTCGACCAGGCGGTGCGCAGCGGCAAGGCGCTCTACGCGGGCATCAGCAGCTACAACGGCCGGCGCACGGCCGAGGCGGTGGACACCTGCCAGCGCCTGGGCCTGACCACGCCGATCATCCATCAACCCAGCTACAGCCTGCTCAACCGCTGGATCGAAACCGACCTGCTGGCGGTGACGCATCGGCTGGGTCTGGGCACGATCGCGTTCTGCCCCCTGGCGCAGGGCCTGCTCACCGACAAGTACCTGTCGGGCATTCCCGCCGATTCGCGCGCGGCGAGCAAGACCGGCTTCCTCCGGCCTCAGCACGTCACCGACGACAAGGTCGCCAAGGTCCGCCGGCTCAACGAGCTGGCCAAGCAGCGCGGGCAAACGCTGGCGCAGATGGCGCTGGCGTGGGTGCTGCGGCCCCAGCCGGGCGGGCCGGTCACCACCGCGCTGATCGGCGCCAGCCGGCCCGAGCAGATCGCCGAGAACGTCAAGGCCGTCGCCGGCGCGGCGTTCAGCGATGAGGAGCTGCGGCAGATCGACGCCATCCTCGCCGCGGCGTGAGTTGCAGTTGACCTGCCGGCGTCAGGGCAGAAGAAAATAGTGCTGCCGCAGCGGCGCGGTCTCCACGCCGTCGATCCCGCGCCCGAGGCGCGCCAGCGGGTGCTGCCAACGGAGGGCGTCTGCGCCGCGGGCGATCAGCGACAGGGCGGTCATGAGCCTGTCCTCGTCGTCGCGGTGGCGCAAGACGCCCAGCCCGATGACCAGCTCGTACGTGAGCTTGCCGGTCACCGGATCGTGACGGACGGCGGCCTGCGAGCCCCCGGGCAGTTCGCGCGTGCCCAGGGGGATGAGCTGGGCACGACCGTCGGGACCCAGCGACACTTGCACCCGCAGCGACGGCTCGACTCCGACGGCCAGTTCGAGGCGATCGCCCCCCGCTGCATCGCCGTGTCCGCGTGCCGGCGCCGGGTCGGGACGGGGCAGCGTCAGCGCGACATAGAGCGACGCCTGATGCGCCGCCAGCCGCAGCTCGGCGCCGTCCACCGCGCCGGGCAGCAGGGCCACGCGGGCGTCGTCGGGCCAGTCGTCGATGCGGCCGTCGATCGCGCCGATGCCCTGGCCCGATGCCAGCGTGGCGGGGTTGGGCGCCGGGGCGTCGGCATGGGTGTAGATGTGCAGCCCGTGCAGGTGCGTCGCCAGCAGCGCCCCGCCGACCCACACCAGTTGATTGTGACGCCAGTACGTGTCGTCCTGGCCCCGCTTCACCGACCAGAACGCGTTGCCCGTGAGCAGTTGCGACTGCTGCAGTTCACCGCTGGCCATGTCGAAGCGATCCACGCGCATGCGCTCGGGCAGCTTGCTGCGGGCGATGAGCATGGCGCTGCCGACGAGCAGATCGCCCCCGACGATCTGGTGGCTGACGTACCGGGTGCGGCGGTCGCGGTCCAGCGGGCCGGGCAGGCGGTACGTGGCGACGGGCTTGCGCGTGGGCAGATCGATGATCCGCAGCTTGTTGTCGCCGTGGAGGAACATGCGATCGCCTTCGATGAAGCCGTCGTCGGTCGTCTCCTCCAGCACGTAGCTGGGATCGTCGATGCGCAGCGTCCAGTGCAGGAAGTTCTGATTACGCGCGCGGGTGCGGTAGCGTCGCACCGACACCCACGGCCCGAAGGTCTCGACGCTCGTGACAAACCGCTGGCTGTCGGTGGACAGGCGGGCCTTGAACGCGGTGACGTCGCCCTGGGGCAGCGTCACACGATGGAGGTTGTTGTGCGTGCGCATGACGGCGTGGAGCCCATGCAGCGCGAAATTGGCGTCGTTGTCGCGGGCGCCCAAGTCCACGCCCGAACCCGGCAGGATGCGCCCGTCACGCGCATCGACAAGCACCGCGTTGCGATCCTTCGACCCGTACTGACCCGGCTGGCACCCCAGCACAATCTGCTGCTGATGGTGACTGGACTGCTCGATCCACCAGTAGGCGTGATCGAGCAGGTCGCGTTGCCAGCGGACGCCGCCGCCGTCGAGCTCGATCGCCGTGATCCCCGAGCGGGCGTCGGATCGGCGGCCGACGTCGTGAACGACCAGCAGCGACGGCATCACCAGCCAGCCCAGTGCCGGGTGCGACAGCACGTGCTCGGCGTGCAGCGCGCCGCCGGCGAGGTCGATCACCTGCACGCGATCGACAAAGACCAGCAGCAGATGGCGCGGCCCCCAGACCACGTCGCGCAGGCCGGGCGGAATGCGGCGACGCCACGCCATCACCGACGACGACTCGAGATCGATAAGTTCGAGCATGGTGTCGGCGGCCATGGCGATGCGCCGGTCGTCGGCGCCCGGCGGCGGAAAGAGCCTGGGCCTGGTCCGCGTCGCCTCCCACGTCAACTGCAGCGGCAACTGCGGCGATCGCCTCGCGGCGGCGCGCAGCGCGGTGGGCGCCGGCTCGTCGGCGGACGGCGTCAGCGACGCCGGCTCATCCGCGGCGATCGCGTACCCCCCGCCGGCGACGCTCAGCGCCGCGGGACGCACGCCCGCGCTCACCGCCGCGGGGTCGAGCCGGCCGGTCGTCGCCTCCACGCGCACGATCCGGCCGCCGCTGGCCACGACGACGTGGTCGCCGTGCTGCAGCGGCGCGGCGTCGAGTCCGCCGTCAAATCGACGCGACCACATGACCCGGCCGTCGGCGGCGCGCACGGCGGCGACGTGGGCGTCGTCGCGGGTGAGCACCATGTCGCGGTGACGACCGATGATGCTCAGCGAGGGCAGGTAGCGATCGTGCCAGACCTTGCGCCCGGTGTGGCGGTGGATGGCCATGAGTCCGGGCAGGTCGCGCGGCGCGACGATGAGCAGGTCGCCGACGATCGTGGGTGTGCCGCCGTCGCGGCGCAGGGCCACGGGCCAGTTGTCGTTGACGGCGATGCGCTCGTCGTCGCGGACCCACTCGATGAGCCCGTCGCGGGCGTCGATGCGGGCGATCATGCTCATGTTGGTGCTGCAGTAAACCGCGCCCTGGTGGAACGCCAGGCGTCCGCCGTAGTGGCTGACGTCGGCGGTGTTGATCTGGGTCGGGCCGATGCGCGTGCCCAGGATCAGTTCCGGGCTCTGCGTGCCGATGAGCCGGCGCCACCGCGTGCGCCCGTCGGCGGCGTCGAGGCACACGAGCTCCAGCGGCGCCAGCAGCGGCCGTCGCCCCTCCGGGTAGTTCATCGCCAGCACGTACACGCCGCCCTCGGCGGCCAGCGGATCGCTCACCGGCCACAAGTCGTCCCAGCCCGGATCGTCCTGCGTGGTCCACTGCATCGCACCCGTGCCCAGGTCCAGCGCCACGACGTGGGCCATGACCTGGCGGCTCTCCTCCAGCCCCCACCGGGCGAACACCCGGCCGTCGGACACCTCGGCGGTCATCGACGCCGGCGCCAGCACGTGGCGCGCCTCGTCGCCGGGATCGCCCAGCGGCCTGTCCTGAACCACCGCCCAGCGCGGCTGGGCGCGACCGGCGTCGTAGCGGGCGATCGCGCCGGGCGACATCGCCACGATCCCGCCGTCAAACGTCGTCAGCGTCGCGCCCAGCCCCGCGCGCAGCGCCAGCAGCTCGTCCGACGCCGAGCGCATGAAACTCTGCGGCCACAGGGGCACGTCGGGCAACTGCAGCACCAGCGGCGCGCCGCGGGCGGGCGGCGCGGCCGTCGTCGCCGCCGCGTCCTGCGCCAGGCGCATGCCCTCCTCCGCGCCGCGGCGCAATGCCGCGTCGTCACTCAGCGCCAGCACATCCTCGAAGCAGCGCCGCGCCGTGGGCGTGTGGCCCCGCCACAGGGCGCGCTCGCCCAGCGCCAGCACCGCCTCGGCGCCGCGCCGCGACAGCGGAAAGCGGCGAAATATCTGCATCAGCGCCAGATCGTCGGCGCCGTCGAGCGCCGCCGCCGCGGCGCCCTGCTGCTGCAGTTGCCGCAGCGACGCGACCGACTCGGCGGGAAGCTGGCGCAGGTGCTCGGTCAGCACCCGCCACGCCGACTCGTGCCTCTGCCCCTCGCGCGGCAGCAGCGCGTCGGCATACGGGTCCTGCTCGAACGCCCCCTGGACGGCCAGCTCGTGCAGCGCCGGGCCCGACCCCACGATCTGCTCGATGCGCCCCTTCAGCGACGCGCTGACGGCATACAGCGGCGGCGACGAGGGAATGTACGCCGACTCGTACAGGCGCCGATGCCGGCTCACCACGTCCGACTCGCGCTGCGGCGAGAGCTTCAGCAGCGGCAGGATCTGCTCGCGCATCGCGTTGGCCGCGCCCCCGTCGCCCGCCCACCAGAGCAGGTCCGCCTCTGCGTCGAAGACGGCCACGCCCCGCGCCGCGCCGGCCGCATCCAGCGCCATCAGCACGTCGCGCGCCGCCGCCAGCCACCCCCGCTTGCGATACACCTGCGCCACCGCCAGCGCCGCATCCACGTGCCGCGCATCCGTCGCCGCCAGACGACCCTGCACGACCAGTCGCACAAGCTGCTGATGCGCATACTCGCGGCGGCGCAGGGCGACGTCGTCCTGGCCGTCCACCGCCGCGTAACCGGCCAGCAGGTCCGCCACGGCCCCGTGGTTATCGCCCAGCGCCTGCATCGCCACGTCGATGGCTTCGACCGACTGACGATGCACGACGCCCAGCTCGCGCCACGCCGCGACGCGACGACGCGCCACCTCCGCCATCGCGTCGCGGTCTTTTCCGTACCGCTGCGCCATGGCGTCGAGCAGCGCCAGCTCGCGCGCCGCCAGGGCCCGGCGACGCTCGCGCTCGATCTTCATCTGGGTGGTCAGCGCCGCTCGCCACGTCTGGGTGTTGTGCTCGAGCGTCTGCTGCCAGGTGTCCTTCCACGCGATCGTCGGCGACAGATCGTCGGGGCCGAGCATGTCCAGCGGCGTCTGGCCATGGACCGTCGCGCCCAAGCACGCCGTCCAGAGCATCACGCACCATCGCATCATGGTTGGCATCTTGCGCATGATCCGTTTTCGCGACTTATCGTTGGTAGATCGGCAGGTAGCGGTAGGGCACGCCGAGGATCAACACGCCCATGGCGGTGGTGTAGGCCGAGCTCACTTCGCCGGGCCACGTGCCGTCGCCGCGTTGTCGGCGGACCAGGAAGTCGTGGATCAGGGGGTACCACTGTTGATAGACCTCGTCGCCGCTCTGGTAGGCGGCCTGGACGGCGTAATACTGGCCGTAGAAGTAGTGGTTGTCCTGCTTATCGACGCGCTCTTTGCCGGTGCGCAGAATGTACGCCATGCCCTTGCGGGCCTCGTCGGAGTCGCGTTGGCCCCCGAGCATGAGCCCCAGCACGCCCGCCGCCGACCGGGGGAACGCCGACTCGCCCCCGCGGTTCTGGTAGGAGAACCCGCCGTCGGAGCGCTGGCACTGACGGATGTAGGCCATGGCCAGGTCGATCGTCTGGGCGGGGACCATGATGCCCGCCTCCTGGGCGGAGGCCAGTGCAACAACCTGCATGACGGTGACGGAGATGTCGTGTTCGAGCGGCACGGGCTGATAGCGCCATCCGCCGGAGCTGTGCTGGGCGCGGAGGATGATTTCGACGGCGCGTTTGAGGGTGTCGCGTGTTTCGGGCCGCTCGGTCATGCCCCAGACCTCGCTCATGGCCAGGGTGGCCAGGGCGTGCTCGTACATGTTGCCGCCGAAGTAACCGCCGCCGGCCTGGGCGCGGGCGATGAGAAACGCCACTGCCTTGTCGAGCGTCTGGCCGTAGCGCCCGTGGCCGGGCATGTGGCCCTTGACCATGAACGCCATGATCGCCAGGCCCGTGATCCCGGCCGCGTGCCGGCCGCCGTACCCGCCGTTGGGCAACTGGTTGTTCGCCAGCCACTCCAGCGCCCGGTCGATGGCCGCCTCGGCCTGCGGTGACAGCTCCGCCACGCCCACGCGCTGCGATGACTCGGCACGCAACGTCGCCGGCACGCCCAACGCCATGACGGCGCACAACATCATCGAGATCGTCGCCCGCATCGTCGTGTCCCTTCACTCGGCCAGGGCTTCGTAATACGCCTCCAGCAGCGGCTGATACTCCGGCGGCAACCCGCGCGTGTAGCGCTGCCGCAGCGCGTCGCGCTCGCGCTCGCCCAGGCTGCTCCACCGCGAATCGCCCCGCGACCGCTCGCGCTCGGTCGGCCTCATCTGCGCCCCGCCCTGGTAGCCCTGCTGCGGATCCCGCGCCGCCTGCGGCATCTGGCCCGGCATCATGCCCATCGCCTCGGCCTGCTGCGCCAACTGCGCCATCTGCTGGCTCAAAGCCTGCTGCGCCTGGGCGAGGGCGGCCTGGGCCTGGGCCTGCTGCTGTTGACCCTGCTCCTGCTTGCCCTCGCTCAGCGACGCCGACGCCTGATCCATCGACTGCTGGGCCTGGGCCACCGCCTGCTGCGCCTCGCCGGGCGTCTGCTGCGCGACCTTGTCGGCCTGCTGCGCCAGCTCGCCCTGGGGCTTGGCCATCTCCTTGGCCTGCTCGCCGCCGGCCTGCTGCGTCTGCTGCGACAGCTCGCCCTGCTGTTGCGCGAGATTCTCTACCGCCTGCTGCGCCGCGGCGGTCTGCTGCATCTCCTGGGCCAACTGCTGCATCGCCTCCTGCGTGGGCGACGCGTCCTGCGGCGGGCTCATCTGCTCCTGGGCCTGGGCGATCTGCTGATCCAGCTTGTCGATCGCCTCCTGAATCGCCTGCTCCGCCTGGGCCTGCTGCTGCTGCGCCTCCTGGCGCTGGCCCTGCTCGATCTGGCGCTCCGCCTGGCGCATGGCCTCCTGGGCCTGCGCCAGCGGCGGGGACGTCGGCGTCGCCGGGGGTGTCACCGGGGGTGTCACCGGGGGCGTCGCCGACTCGATGCGCGGACGCGCTTCGTCGAGCTGGTTCTGCAGCTCGCGCTGCTGTGCCTGCGTCTGCCGCTGCTGCTGCTCGATGGCGGCGGCGTCCTGTTGCGTCATCTGCTCGCGCAGGTCCTGCTGCTGCTGCTTGAGTTCCTCCAGCTCCTGGCGGGCCTCGCGCATCTGCTGCAACTGCCGCTGCGGGTCGCCGGCCTCCAGCGTCTGAATCACCTGCTCCAGCGCCTTGACCGCCTGCTGCTGCTGTTGCACCGCGGCCACGGCCTTGCTCTGCTCGATCTGCCTGGCCGCGTCGTCCACCCGCTGCTGCGTCTGCTGCTGCTGGAGAATCTGCTGAGCCTTGGCGATCGCGGCCTGGCGCTGCGGATCGCTCGACGCATCGCGGGCCTGCTGCAGTTTGTCCTCAAACGTCTGCAGTTGCTGGGCCACCTCCCGCTGCGCGTTGGCCAGCTCCGTCTCGCGGCCGCGCACCTGCTCGGGATCGAGCAGCATCTGCCGGCCCCAATCGCGCGTGTCGGCGGTGGTCTGCTGCTGCTTCTCCATCAGCACGCGGGCGTCGGCGACGAGCGCGTCGGTGGGCGAGGCGGCGGCGGCGCGTCCGATGAGGCGGTCCAGGTCGGCGATGATCAGCGTGATCTCGCCGCCCGCCGCCGCCAGGTGGGGGCGGATGGCCGCCAACTGCTGGCGCGCCTCGCGCAGGGCCGCGGCGGCGGCGGGCACGCGCTGCTGACTCAGTGCCCGCAGGGTGTCGCCCACGCCCGCCAGCTCGCGCTGGGCGCGGGGGTCGAGCATGCCGTTGGCCTGCAGGTCCGCCACGACCGATTCAAACCCGTCGATCGCCCGCACCAGCCCCCGGTTGACGGCCTGCTGCCGCTGGGACTCGGCCATGAGCGTCTCCGACACGGCCAGCGCCGCCGGCGCAGGCTCCTGCGCCTGGACCACTGCAGCGGTCATTGACAGGCACGCGACGGCGACGAGTTGCGCGGTTCGTCTCATGGCTTACTCCTGTAACACGGGCGCCTGCTCGATCAGGCCCTCCACCTGCTCGCCCGCCGCCTCTTCCTCGCGGCGCAGTCCTTCAAGCATATCCATCAGCTCCTGCTGGCGGGCGGCGATGTGCGACTCGTACTGCGCCTGGCTGACGATGCTGATGCGACGGAACAGCGATCGTCCGACGTTGGGCCGGCGGCCCTCACCGGTGCGATTGTCGGCGACCTCGATGGCGAAGGCGACGCTGTCGCCCTCGCGCAGGGCGGGGATGTCCCGGCCGAGCGGCCACGTCAGCTCTCCGCTGTGGGTGCGGTTGCCGCGCGGCGCCGGCGGCAGGGGCACGCGCTGCTCGGGGCCTTCGTTGTGCTGATAGACGATCGCCACGTCGCCCAGGCCGTAGTCGTCCTGCGCCTGGTACACGATCGGCAGGCGCACCTGCCGCGTCGCCAGCGCGTCCTGCTGCGGGCGCTGCAGTGCCACCTGCGGCGGCTGATCGGGGGCCAGGCTCATCGCGTAGCGCACGCCGTCGGCATAGGTGTAGCCGTGCTGGCGATCGGTCCAGTGCAGCTCGTAGGTCCAGGCCGTCTGGGCGTTGACCTGCGCCTCGGCGACGAGGCCGGCGGAGTCGAGCGTCATGACGATCGCCTCGCCCGTGTGCGGGCGCAGCTCGGCGTGGCGGATCGGGCGATCGAGGGTGATGCGCCACTGGACGCGTGCATCCTGGGGCGCGGTGAAGTTGAGGGTGGCGGCGTCGAAGGCGTCCAGGCCCGTGTAGGCGGGCGGCTCGACGCGCACCGTGGCGTCGCGCACGCCCGGCGGCGCGACGACGAGCACGCGGTGCACCGGCGTGACCGCGTCACCGATGCGCATCTGATACTCGAAGCTGTCCACGCTGCGCTCGACGGTGTGGGTGTACGTGGCCTGCTCGTCCTGGTCGAGGCGGATGCGGTCCCATCGCCGCCCGTCGTCGCCGCGAACGAGCAGCTCGGCCTGCATCGGCGCCAGGCCCGACACGCGGGCGGAAAGCGCGATCGGATCGCCCTGCCGCACGACGACGTCGCCGCTGAACGAGTCGATGCGCGTGCGCGTCGGGTAGGCGACCTGCGCGGTGGGGTTGAGCATGCGCAGCAGCAGGGTGCGCAGGACGTTGGGCCAGTTGACGCTCATCGCGCCGAACACGATCAGGCACGCGGCGCAGAACAGCGCCAGGCGGCGCAGATCGCGCAGGCTGACGACGCCGGCGAAGTCGATCGGCCGCGCCTGCTCGACGGCCTGTCGGCGCATGGCGGCGACGAGCTGGGGCGATGCGAGCGCGGGGCCGCCCTCTTCGCCAAGCTGCACGTACGACACCAGCAGGCTCTGAAGCTGCGGATGATCGCGCTCGACCTGCAGGGCGATGCGCACCGGATCGTATGGCTGGAGCACGCGCCACCAGCGCCGGTACGCGACACGTCCGATCGCCGCGATGTTGACCGCCAACAGCAGCAGCCTCGCGTAGCCGGGCAGGAGGAACAGCCAGTCGATGGTCAGGTCCAACAGCAGCATGGCCAGGGTCCAGATGAGGACCAGGCACACGCCGCGCACGTGATCGGCGGTGCGTCGGCGGCGCCAGACGCGGCGCAGGCGAACGGCGATCTGGCCCGAAGCATCCAGCCCGGGGGCCGCGGCGACCGTCGCATGGGTGTGTAGCATCGTCATGGTCACACCAGGTTCGATTGCCTGCGGATCAGCCACTCGGCGCCCGCCAGGCCCAGGGCCAACAGCAGCACCAGCGGGCTGTCCCACAGGTCCTTTTCGCGGCGCACCACCATGGTTCGCGGCTCGGCGTCGAAGGCCTCGACCAGCCCCGGCAGATCGTCCAGCGCGTGATACCGACCGCCCGACGCCTCGGCGATCTGTCGCAGCATGCGCTCCTGCATCGCGGGCTCGAGCATCTCCAGCGGCACCGCCGTCGCCGTGAACTCGGCGACCGCCACCGCCTGGGCGTCGAACCCCACCGGCGACACGCGGTAACGGCCCGCCGCCTCGGCGACGTACACGCCCTGGAACAGCCCCGGCGTATCCGACGCCGGCTGCAGCGTCACCGTGCGCGGCTCGGCGTCGCCCTCCACGGCCTCGACACGCACCTCCACCTGCGGCGCTCGCAGCGGGTCGTACCCTTCCGTCAGAGCGTGAACGTACACGCCGATGCGCTCGCCGGCTTTGTACTCGCCACGCTCCAGCTCGACGCGCACGCGCTTGTTCTCGCCCAGCAGGCGCGACAGCGCCAGGAACTGAATCGACTGGCCCCAGAATCGGGCGTGGTGGAAGTCGCCGCGCTTGAAGCGCAGGCGCCAGAGCTGATCGGTGCCGACGTACATCGCCTTGCCGCTGCCGTAGCGATGCCAGGCGACCAGGGGGTAGTCGCGCACGTCGCCGACGCCGGGCAGGTCGAGCAGGACGGTCGCGCCGGGCTTGGCGCCGGCGAGTGGGGGCACGCCGTAGAGGGGCTTGACGAGCGACCAGATCTCGTCGTTGCGCTGGGGATCGGCTTCGAGGAGCGTGACGCCGGCGCGGCGGCCTTCGGGGGTGACACGCGGCGCCAGGTCGTCGCTCACTGCAACAGGCCCGCCGCTTCGCGGCCGCACGGGCAGCAGCGTCTCGATGGGCGTGCCCGCGAACGTCGCCGGCGCCTGACGACGGCCGGCAAGCATCAGCACCGAACCGCCCCGCTCGCGCACGAGCCGCTCGATCAGCTCCATCTGCGTGGGGGTGAACGTCATCGCCGGCACGTCGCCGATGATGATCAGGTCGTACTCGAACAGATCCTGCGCCTCCTGGGGAAACCGCGACACGTGGCGGTCCGACACCGTCGCCAGCTCCTGGTCGCCCTCGGTCATGAGGAAGTAGGTGTCCAGCCGGCGGTCGCGCAGCAGCACCGCGCGCAGGTAGCGGTACTCCCATCGGGGACGGCCCTCGACGTAGAGCACCTTGATACGGTCGTCGATGACGCGAACGCGGCGGGTGGCGCGGTTGTTGGCGGCCGAGGCCTCGTCCGGCAGCGGATCGACGGCGATGTTGAGCTGCAGTGAGCCGGCCTTGTCGCCGGGTGCGAAGGTGATCTCCTCGAACTGGTTGCCGCCGACCAGGAGGATACTCTGCCGCGCGATGGGTTGGCCGTTGAGCGTGGCGGCGAGCTCGACGGTGCGGCCCTCGTAGCCGGTGCTGCGCAGGTGGATGCGCACGGGCACGTCGTCGTGAGCGAAGACGGTTTCGGGCACGACGACGCTGGCGATGGCGACATCCGGCGGGTCGGGCAGGCCGATGCCGACGGTGTGAACGGGCACGCTGCGTCGGCCCAGGGCGTGGGCGGCGTCGATGGGGTCCACGCCCTGGTTGCTGGCGCCGTCGCTGAGCACGATGACGCCGGCGATCGTCTGCCCGCCGAAGCGTGCGGCCGCGTCCTGCAGGGCGACGCCCAACTCGGTCGCGGGCTGGTCGGGCTCGGTCATCATCCACGCGCCGCGCTCGCGCTCGAGATCGACCGACGCCACGCCCTGGCCGAAGGTGAAGAAGCGCAGTTGGTGGTCGCGGCCGATGCGGCCCAGCAGGTCGAGCTGCTCGTTCTGCAGGACGGCTCGGGCCAGGTCGATCCGCGGGACGGCGGCGACGCGCGGGCGCACGTCGGCGGGCACGGCGACATCGGCGGGCAGCGGGTCGTCATAGCTCACCAGGCCCATCGCCTTGGCCGCGCGACGCTGGGCCGCGTGCGTCGTGCGACGATCCCCCAGCGCCATGCTCTGGGACACGTCCAGCAGCACCAGCACGTTGCTGCGCACCCGCACCGCCAGCTCCAGCCCCAGCACCGGCTCGAAGAGGATCAACAGCAACAGCGCCAGCAGCAGCGACCGCAGCGCGATGAGCACGCTTCGCCTCGTCCGTGTCAGCCCGTGCTCGCGGCGGTACAGCGCCACCACCAGCGCCACGGCGGCGACGGTCAACAGCAACAGCACGACCGCCGGCCAGGGATGGCGCAGCGCCGCTTCCACGTAGGTCAGCGTGCCGTCGTCCTCGATGCCAAGCAGTCGTGCTATCACCTGGTGGGTGGCTCCTGGGGTTATGCCGCGTCCCTGGCGGCGGCTTCATCCATCAGCACGCGCTCGCGTCGGATCGGGCTGAGCCGACCGGTGATGACGGGCGACGCCGCCGGCTTCATGCGGGCGCTGAACCGCCGCGCCAGCACCGCCTCGAGCACGAACAGCGCCAGCGCCGCCAGCGCCAGCATGCGCCACAGCTCGCGCCCGACCCGGCTCTCCTGAATAGCGGTGCGCAGGGCGTTTTCATCGGCGACGATGCGCACCGGCAGGTCCGCCAGCGCCCGCGCCAGCTCGGACTCGCCCAGGCTCCGCACCGCCGACTCGCGCGTGTCGGGGTTGACGGCGACGACCATCGGCTCGCCGCCGTCCTCGGCGCGGACCTCGTAGAACCCCGGCCACAGCGCCTCGGGCAGCTCGGCGACGTTCGGGCCGCCGACGCCGGCGAGCTGCACCTGCGTCACCTCGCCGCGGGGATCGGTGAACGCCGCCGTCGCCGCGCGCGTCCCGGCGGGCAGCGGCAACGCGATCGCCCCCCCGACCCATCGCGGCTCTTCCTGGGGCTGACGCAGCAGGTGCGTGATCGACTGCTGCATGAGCATGGGGAAGAGGGGGTGAACGATCCAGTCGCCCCAGTCGCGGCTGAGCGTGGTGGTCAAGAGCAGCACGCGGCCGGCGCCGGGCGCGGGGCGCTCGATGAGCAGCGGTCGTCGGTCGTCGTCGCCGCCGGTCAGGTGCAGCACGACGGAGGCGCCCTGCGCGGGGGTGGCGGCCAGGGCGCGGAAGACGCGGGCCTCGTCGCGCAGCTCCGGCGGCAGGGCCACAAGCAGCTGCGCCAGGGCGTGCGAGGGCCGGTCGGTCTCGATGCGGAATCCCGCGTCGCGCTGCTGCGCGTCGCCGAAGGCGTCGCCCAGCGTCGCGGGGAGGAGGGCGCCCAGGCGCTGGTTCCACACCTGGGCGTTGACCTGGTCGCCCACCGCCAGGATCAGCGCGCCGCCGCGCTCGACGAAGGCGGTCAACTGCTCGGCCACGTCGCTGCGCACGTCGGCGACATTGGCCAGCACGATCACGTCGGCGTCACCCAGTCGCCGGCCCGCCAGCTCGGCCCAGCCGATGGTGTGCACGTCGAGCGTGGGCACGCCCGGCACGGCGTGGGGGCGCGGGGCCAGCGCCACGCGCAGGAAGCCGGTGTCCCCGGCGAACGCCTCCGCGGCGGGGCTGCCCTCGACCAGCAGCACGCGCACCCGGTCGCGCACGACGACCGTGGCGTGGGCGACGTTGTCCACGGCGACGGGGTCGGGCCCGACTGTTGCAGTGAACCTCGCCGGGCCGGCGCGGTCGAATCGCGCCATGAGGCTGACCTGCACGGTCTGGCCGGCGGAAATGTCGCTCACCACGGCGCGGTCCACGGCGGTGTCGTCGGCGGCCAGCGTCACCGTCACGCCCGTCGCCGGGTGCGACCCGACGTTGCGGACCTCGACGATGAACCGCCCCGCCCCGCCGCGGCGCAACAGGCCCGAGCCCAGCCGCAACGACGTCACCGCCACGTTCTCGTGGTGCTCCGACGCCACGGGCACGACGAACACGTGGGCCTGCTGGGCGATGCGGTCGAGCGTCAGCCGGGCCTGATCGGACATGGCGGCAAAGCTCGAGGCCTGAGCGTCGGTGACGAGGTAGCACTCGCGGACGGGGGCGCGCATCTCGGCGACGAGCTGGGCCAGGGTTTCGAGGTTGCGCTCGAGGTTCAGGCCCTCGGGCAGCGGGGTCGCGTCTCGGGCCAGGTCGCCCAGCGACGCCGGGTCGTAGCCGCTGTTGCGCACGAGCACGCGGGGGCGATCGCCCATCACGGCGAGGGTGAAGGGGCTGCCGGGCGAGAGCGTGGCGCCGATGTCGCGGAGGCGGGCCAGGGCGTGATCGAAGCGGCTGACCAGGCCGGTCTGATGCGACATGCTGTAGGAGCCGTCGAGGGCGACCAGTGCCGCGACGGAGGGGTCGCCGCCCAGGAGCGAGGCGCCCCGGAGCGTGAGTGTCGGCCGCGCCAGCGCCAGGGCCAACAGCAGCACGGCCAGGCATCGCAGCAGGAGCAGGAGCAGGTCCTCGATCTGCACCTGTCGCGAGCGCACGGTCGTCGCCTGGCGCAGCAGCGCCATGGCCGCCCACGCCACCTTCCGGGGGCGGAAGCGATTGAGCAGATGGATGACGATCGGGACGCTCACGCCCGCCAGCCCCAGCAGCAGCCATGGATTGAGGAAGGCCATGCTCGGTTACGGTTCCTGGGTGGCGGCGGGGACGACGTGGGGCTCGACGAGCCAGACGCCGGCGGGCAACTGCAGCGTCTGGACGAACTCGGTCTGGATGGCGATCTGTTTCGCCTCGGCGGACACGTCGGCGGCGATGGGCACGGGGGCGTCGCCGGGCTTGACCTGGCGATCCACGAGCACGGCCGCGCCCGCGCGCACGGTCAGCCTGACCGTGCCGCGCGTCCCCGGGGCGGGCTGCACGATGGCGTGCAAACGCCCGGCGGCGCCGGTGGGCCGGGCAAACACAGCCGTCACGCCCGGCCGAAGCTGCAGGCGCGCCTGGCCGGTGGCGTCATCGATCGCCACGCGCATGGCGGCGTCGGCGTCGGCGTGGGCGGCGACGAGCGGCGCGGCCGTCACCGACGCCGGCGCCTCTCGCGTCAGGAACCAGCCGCGGCTGGCGAACGTCACGCTGCGCAGCGCCGCACGCGGCAGGCGCAGCTCGCCCAGGTGCTCGTGGGCAAGCGTGACGGTGTCGCCATCGAGCTTGGCCCGGCCGTGCAGCACCGTGCCGTCGAGCAGGCGCACCACGTCGGTGGCGACGGCGATCGTCGCCAGCGGCCGCAGCACGAAGCGCACGATCTGGTCGCGCGGCAGGTCGATCGCGCCCAGGACGCTGTCGATGCCGATGCCCTTGTCGTCGAGCCAGAGCAGATCGCCGGGCAACGGCTCGCCGCGGACGCGGATCAGCACGCCCTCGCCGTCGTCGGGCCGGGCAAGCTCGGATCGAAAGTCCACGGCCGCCACGGCGTCGCGCCTCACCTGCAGCTCGCCCAGCGTGGGATGCGCCATGACGACCGTGCGGCTGTCGGCGCGGGTCACGCGGCCGACCCAGCGCTCGCCGCCGGTCAGCCACAGGGCGTCGGGCTGGGGCAGCGTCGATCGCCCCGGGTTGAAGGTGACGACCATCGCCTGGTCGGCCCCGGCAGCGGCGGTCAACAGCAGCACCAACATGATGGCGGGCGACGGGGCGAATCGCATCAGCGGCGTCTCCCGACCTGGTGGGCGGCGAGGTAGCCGGTGAGCGTGGCGTCCAGCGGCTGGGAGGTGTCGGCCAGGACGTAGTCCACGCCGGCGCGTTCGCACGCCAGGCGCACCTTGCGCAGGAACGCCTCGAGCGCTTCGAGGTAGGCGTTGCGCACGCGCAGCGGCTGCGTGAGCAGGTCGCCGTCGTCCTCCAGGCCCTCGAAGCGGGTCGTGCCGCCGTAGGGAAAGGTCAACTCGGCGGTGTCCAGCACGTGGAAGACGACCACGTTGTGCCCGCGGAAGCGCAGGTGGTTGATGCCTTCGAGGTAGGCGTCGGCGTCGTCGAGCAGATCGCTGAAGAGGATGACGAACCCGCGCCGGGGAATGCGATTGGCGAACTCGTGGAGGATGGCGGCGATGTTGGTGCGCGCCACGTCCGAGGGCTCGCGCGGGACCTGCTCGAGCTCGCGCTCGATGCGGGTGATGACGCTGAAGGTGCTCTTGGGCTCGATGTAGGCGCGCACCTGGTCGTCGAAGACGCCCATGCCCACGGCGTCGCGCTGGTCGATGACCAGGTAAGCCATGCTGGCGGCGAGGAACTTGGCGTATTCGAGTTTGCTCACGCTCCCCGACGCGAAGCGCATGGAGCTGCTGGCGTCGAGCAAGAGGTGAGCGGTGAAGTTGGTCTCGGCCTCGTAGAGCTTGACGTAATAGCGGCTCGTTCGGCCATAGACGCGCCAGTCGATGTGCTTGAGCTCGTCGCCGGGGGCGTACTGGCGGTGCTGGGCGAACTCGGTGGAGAAGCCGCGCAGCGGGCTCTTGTGCATGCCCACGCGAACGCCTTCGACCACGCGGCGGGCCACCAGGTCGAGCGGGCCGAGCTTCTGCAGCACCCGCGGGTCAAGATACCGCCGGCTGGCGGGCCTGCTTTTGCTTGGGCTTCGCGCTTGAGCCATCGTAGAGCCGATCGTCCGCGGGGGTTTGCTTGAGCAGTTGCCTGACGATGTCGTCGGCGGTGAGGCCCTCGGACTGGGCCGCGTAGTTGGGCACGATGCGGTGGCGCAGCACGGGCAGCGTCACCGCCTGCACGTCCTCGATGGCCACGTGGAAGCGGCCGCGCAGCACGGCACGGGCCTTGCCCGCCAGGATGAGGTTCAGGCTCGCGCGCGGCCCGGCGCCGTAGCTGAGCCAGTCGCGGATGAACTGCGGCGCCTCGGGCTCGCGCGGCCGCGTCGCCCGCACCAGCCTCGCCGCGTACTGCAGAATGTGGTCGGCCACCGGCACGCGACGCACCAGCTTCTGCAGGCCCAGGATCTCGTCCTTGCTGAGCATCGCTGACAGCTTCACTTCCGTCGCCCCGGTCACCCGGCGCATGATCTCGATCTCGTCGTCGAGCTTGGGGTAGTCGACGAACACGTTGAAGAGGAAGCGGTCGAGTTGTGCCTCGGGCAGGGGGTAGGTGCCTTCCTGCTCGATGGGGTTCTGCGTCGCGAGCACAAAGAACGGCTCGTCGAGCTTGAAGTCCTCGCCACCCGCCGAGACCCGTCGCTCCTGCATCGCTTCGAGCAGGGCCGCCTGCGTCTTGGGTGGCGTGCGGTTGATCTCATCGGCGAGCACGATGTTGGCGAAGATCGGGCCTTTCTGGAACATGAACCGCCGCTGCCCCGTCGCCGGGTCGTCCTGCAGCAGTTCGGTGCCGGTGATGTCCGACGGCATCAGGTCCGGCGTGAACTGAATCCTCTTAAAGGAGAGCGACAGCGTCTGCGCCAGCGAGCTGACCAGCAGTGTTTTGGCCAGGCCGGGTACGCCCACGAGCAGGGCGTGCCCGCGCGCGAAGATGGCGATCATCATCTCATCGATGACCTGCTCCTGACCGACGATGATCTTCTTGAGTTCGCCGACGATGCGACGATGCGCCTGGCCCAGACGAGCGACCGCCTGTTCGTCATCCGCGTGGAGCTGTGGCTGTGGAACGTCCGGCGTCGGTGTCGGCGTCATGCTCGGTTCCTGAGGGAATGTCCGCCCCAGACACAGTCGCATCAGGGCGATCGCGTGGGATCGCCCGGGTCGTTCCCCTCATGATAACGCACCATGGCCGGGGCCATTGCCGGCGCCGGGACGAAAAAAAGGGGTCCGCAGCGACTGGCCGCGGACCCGCATCGCATCCTGTCCCTCCCTGCCTGTGAGGGCGCAGGATGCCGATCTTCATCGCTTGTAGGCGTCGCGCAGGTCGCGCACGCGGTCGTGGTCGGCCTGGACCTGCACGTACTGCTGCTGCAGCAGGTTGCGGATCTCCGGCTCGACGCAATCGCGGACGGCGTCCTCGTACATCGCCTTGATGCGGTCCTCGGCGCGTTCGGCCTCGGCGAGGACGGCGTAGGCGTTGTCGTCGGTCAACGCCCCGCGGATCTTCAGCCACCAGCGCTGGGCCGTGCCCATCGCCGTGCCCGAGTCGGCGGGCTTTTCATCGACGGCGACGATCTGCTGCAGTTGCCGGGCGAACTGCCCCCGCGTCATCGAGATGTCGCCGAACAGGCCCGACAGGCGCGGGTCGTTGACCGTCTCCGCCGCGCTGCGGAACCCTTCGGCCGTGTCGATGTTCACCCCGATGAGGTTCTGCAGCGTCTTGAGAGTCTGCTCACTGAGTTGGTGCAGGTGGGTCGTGGTCATGGTCGCGGCTCCTTTTTCCGCCAAGTTAAAAAACACACCCAGTCGCGCGACCGGGCTCAGCCTGTCCCCGTCCCCCCCGGAATTCCCGGAATCCCGGAATCGTGCGCCCATGTCCCACTTCCCGTCACGTCCGCCGGCCCCGCACCATCTGCCCGGCCACGCTCAGAACGAACAGGCCCAGGAAGACGAAAAAGACCACCCGCCCGATGTCGGCGGTGCTGTCGGCGACGCCGGCGAATGCGAAGATTGCCGCCGCCGCAGCGACCGCCAAAAACAAGCCTGCCCACCACCACATGCTGTCTGTTCCTTTCTCCGTCGTCGCCCTGCGACCTCGATAGAAAGTCTAGTGGTCGCAACTGAAGGCCGACTAAGCGCGATGTGAAGGAAACTTCATCCCTGCAGCGGCAGCGTGATGCGGAACACCGCGCCGCGCTCCTCGCCGTTGCGTGCGTCGATGGCGCCGTCGTGCAGGTGGGCGACGGTCTGGGCGATGGTCAGCCCCAGACCCGTCCCGCGGCGGGCGGCTTTCTGCTTGCCCTGGTAGAACCGCTCGAACACGTGCGGGAGGTCGGCTTCGTCAATGCCCGGACCCTCGTCGGCGACGGCGATGACGACGCGGTCGGCGTCGCTGCTGGTCCCCACCAGCACCGTGCCGCCACGAGGCGTGAACCGGATCGCGTTGCGGATGATGTTGCTCACCATGATCACGATCATCTCCCGGTCGCAGCGAATCGACCGCGACGGACAGGTGTCGTCGGCGTCCAGCGCCGTCACCTGCACCGCCACGCCGTACTCCTCCGCCAGCGGTCGGCACTGCCGCACCGCTTCGATCACCAGGTCGTTGATGTCGCAGCCGACAAAGTGCTCGCGTCGCTGGTCCTGGTTGGCGCGGGTGAGCAGCAGCAGGCTCTCGATCAGGCGCGACATGTGCATCAGCTCGTGGATCGCGCTGTCGAGGTAGGCGCGCATGTCGTCGGGCTGGGCGCCGGTCATCTTCACCACCTGGCCCTCGGTGAGCAGGGCCGCCAGCGGGGTCTTGAGTTCGTGCGACGCGTCGTGGATGAATCGCTCCTGAGCGCGGAAGCCGGCTTCGAGGCGATCGAGCATGTGGTTGATGTTGCGGACCAGGTCGGCGACCTCGTCGTCGGCGGTGGGCTCGCTGAGGCGTCGCGACAGGTCGTCGGGCGTGAGCTCGCGGGCGAGGATGGCGACGCGGTTGATGCGGTAGGAGAGCTTGCCGGTGACCAGCCACGAGGTGATCGCCGCCGCCGCCAGTCCCAGGGGCAGGCCCACGTAGAAGAGCAGGCGCGACGTGGCGACGGCGCGATCGACCAGCTCGAAGGTGGTGGCGATCTGGTACACGAGGGTGCGGCCCTTGCCGTCGGGCCCGCGGCGGGTGATCAGGCGGTAGTTGCCGCTGGGCAGGTCCGGCCGCACCTCGGCGGCGGCGATCACCCGCGCGTCGGTCTGCCCGGACATGATGGTGTCGCGCATGCGCTGGGTGTAAGGCAGGCCCTCGTCGGTGAGATTGGGCGTCCGCGCCACGGTGGCGCCGTCGAGCATGCGGATGTGAACGTGGTAGTCGCGGATATAGACGCCGCGCGGCAGCCGATCCACGATTGCCGTCAGCAGCTCGGAGTTGATCGACGCGGGATTGGCCTGCAACTGATTCTGCAGGGTCGTCAACCGCTCGAGCACTTGCTGGTCGTACACGTCGCGCACCTGGTGCTCGCGCAGCGCCAGGCCCGCCAGGCTCAGCACGATCTGGATCATGCCGAACACGGCTGTGAAATACAGGATCAGCTTGACGCGAAATGAGCGGAAACGCCTGAGCATGGCATGTCGAAAGCAGTCGGTTTCCACGCCGGGTCTAAGTCCTCGAAGACCCGGATCGGGCGACGCCTGCCGAATCCGGACCTTCGCCCCTGGCAAGGGACTCAGGTCCGGCGTGGCCGCCCTTTACACCGCCGCGCCCACTTCGCCGGGGGGCGTCTGGCTGAACACGTAGCCGGCGCCCACCACCGTGTGCAGCAGCGGCGCGTCGAACGGCTTGTCCAGCTTCCGCCTCAGGTTCGACACGTACACGTCGATCACGTTGCTGAACGCGTCGAAGTTCATGTCCCACACGTTCGACCCGATCATCGCCCGACTGAGCACCCGGTCGGGGTGACGCATCAGGTACTCCAGGAACGTGAACTCCTTGTGCGTCAGGCTCACGCTCTGGCCCGCGCGCGTCACCGTGCGCTTGACCAGGTCCAGCTCCACGTCGGCGTAGCGCAGCACCGCCGACTCGGTCTCCGTGCCCCGACGCAAAAGCGCCCGCACCCGCGCCAGCAGCTCCTCGAACTCGAACGGCTTGGTCAGATAGTCGTCGGCGCCGGCGTTGAGGCCCTCGACCTTGTCCTTCGTGCTCGACAGGGCGGTGAGCATCAGCACCGGCGTCTTGCACCCACGCCGACGCAGGTTGCGGCACAGGTCCACCCCGTCGTGGTCCGGCAGCATCAGGTCCAGGATCACCAGGGCAAACGGCTCGCTCGCCGCCAGTTCCTCGCCCTCGCGCCCGCTGTGACAGACCGTCGCCTGATACCCGTGCTCCGCCAGCCCGCGCTGCGTCGCCACCGCCATCTTCGGGCTGTCTTCGATCAGCAGGATTTGCATCGCCGGGTCCGTTCAGTACGGGGACTGCACGCCGACAAGTCTAGCCTGCCCGCGCCCGATTGACGATTCCGCCCCGCGGCCGCCCGTCGTTCTTGACCCGACGCGCCCTCGCACCGATACTGGCCGGCGCGGCCAGGTCCGCTGCTGTTGCCCGCGGGCCGGGCATGTGCGACACCAAGGGAGCGTCCGCCCATGAACACCGAGGCGCTGGTTCTCGAGCCGGACTTGAAGCTCAGTGTTCGCCATATCGCCCTGTCTGAGGCGCTGGGTCCGCACGACGTGCGCATCGCCATCCACACCGTGGGCATCTGCGGCAGCGACGTGCATTACTACCAGCACGGGCGCATCGGCCCGTTCGTGATGCGCGATCCCATGATCCTGGGCCACGAGGCGTCGGGCACGATCGTCGAGGTCGGGGCGCAGGTCGATCAGCTCGCGGTGGGCGACCGCGTGTGCATGGAGCCGGGCATTCCCGATCCCAACAGTCGGGCGACGCGGCTGGGCCTGTACAACCTGGACCCGGCGGTGCGGTTCTGGGCGACGCCCCCGGTGCATGGCGTGCTGCGTCCGCAGGTGGTTCACCCGGCGGCGTTCACGTTCAAGCTGCCGGACAACGTCAGCTTCGCCGAGGGGGCGATGGTCGAGCCTCTGGCCGTGGGCATGCATGCCGCCAGCAAGGCGAAGATTCGCCCGGGTGACGTGGCCCTGGTGATCGGCGCCGGCCCGATCGGGCTGGTCACCGCGCTGTCCGCCCTGGCCGGGGGCTGCGCCAAGGTGCTCATCAGCGACGCGGTGCAGCCCAAGCTCGACAAGGCCGCGACGCTGGGCGCGATCGTCCCGATCAACGTCACGAAGCAGCAGGTCCGCGCCGTGGTGGACGAGCACACCGCCGGCTGGGGCGTGGACGTGGTGTTCGAGTGCAGCGGCAACGCCAAGGCCGCGGCCCAGGTCTTCGACGTGCTGCGACCGGCGGGGTGCGTGGTGTACGTGGGCATGCCCGGCGAACCCATCGCCTACGACGTCGTCGCCGGCCAGATCAAGGAAGCGCGCGTCGAGCACGTCTTCCGCTACGCCCACGTGTACGACCGCGCCCTGGCCCTGATGGGCAGCGGCCAGATCGACGTGAGGCCGCTCATCACCGACACCTTCGCGTTCGCCCAGAGCGTCGAGGCGTTCGACTTCGCCTGCGCCATGCCCCCGACGTCGATCAAGGCCCAGATCGTGCTGGAGGCGTAACCATGCAAATCAAGTTCGACGGCAAGCGGGCGCTGGTCACCGGCGCGGGCAAGGGGATCGGGCGGGAGATCGCCGCGTTCCTGGCCTCGTGCGGGGCGCAGGTGGTGGCGATCAGCCGCACCGCCGCGGACCTCGACGAGTTGCGCCAGGCCATCGGCTGCCGCACGATCGTCGCCGACCTCGCCGACGCCGACGCCGTACGCGACGCGGCACGCGACGCCGGCGACATCGACCTGCTCGTGAACAACGCCGGCATCTCGATCCCCCAGCCGCTCATGCAGACCACCGTCGAAGCCTTCGACCGCACGATCGCGGTGAACGTGCGCGCGGCGATGATCGTCACCCAGGTCGTGGCCCGCGGTATGATCGATCGCGGCGGCGGCGGCGCGATCGTCAACGTGTCCAGCCAGGCGTCGATGGTCGCGCTGACCGACCACGCGGCCTACTGCGCGTCCAAAGGCGCACTGGACCAGTTGACGCGGGTGATGGCGCTGGAGCTGGGGCCGCACAACATCCGGGTCAACGCGGTGAACCCGACGGTGACGCTGACGCCGATGGCGGAGATGGCCTGGGGCGATCCCGCCAAGCGCGACCCGATGCTGGCGAAGATTCCACTGGGCCGATTCGCCCAGCCGCGCGACGTCGCCCATGCCGTGGCCTACCTCCTCTCCGATCGCGCCGACATGATCCACGGCGCCACCCTCCCCGTGGACGGCGGCTTCCTGGCGACGTGACGCCGCGGGGGCGCTGGCCCGGCACGCCTGGCGGGAACCGCGGACGGTTGGACACGTCCAATCCTGGTGCGTCAGTCAGGTGGAGATGCGCCATGTCCAAACCAGACATGTGGCGGCGGCGTCGAGATCGGGCGGCGATGATTCCCACGCTCGTGGCGCTGCTGCTGGTGATTGCCCTCGCGGCGGCGGGATAGCGGGTCGCGGGACCTCGCCGCAAGCGAGCGGCACGTCCAGCATGGGCCTGCCGGGCTTTGGCTAGGGCGCTCACACCGTCGCCTTGAACTGGTCGCGGTAGCGCGTGGGGGTCATGCCCACTTCGCGGTGGAAGGTGAAGCTGAGCTGTCGCGCGGAGGAGAAGCCTGTTTCGCTGGCGATCTGGGGCATGGGCCAGTCGGTGGTGCTCAGCAGGCGGCGGCACTGCTCGATGCGGGTGCGGCGGATTTCGGCGGAGACGCTGCGGCCCAGCGCGGCGACGAACTTGGCGTTGAGCGTGGTCCGGCACACGCCGATGTGCGACACCACGTGCTTGGTCTCGACGCCGTCGGCCAAATGGTCGCGGATGTACCGCACCGCCGTGCCCACCTCGTCGTTCATCTGGCCCACAATGTCGCTGGACCCGCGCGCGATCAACTCGCCCGGCGGCACGAGCACCGACCACGGCCGACGCGTCTGGCGGTGGATGATGTCATCCAGCAGCGCCGCGGCTTCGTACCCGATCTGCTGGCCCTGCAACGGGACCGTGCTCAGCGGCGGCGTGACCACCTCCACCGCCGCGTCGTCGTCGTTGACGCCCACCACAGCCACATCCTGCGGGACGCGCAGCCCCAGCCGGCGACAGGCGGTCATCACCTTGATCGCCGCGCCGTCGTGGACGAGCATCAGCCCGACCGGTCGGGGCAGACCGCGCAGCCAGGCGACCACGTCGTCGGCGTCGGTGGCGGGGTGGCCCAGGTAACAGACGGTCGCGGCGTGGCCGGCACTGTCCAGCCGCGTGACAAACCCGTCCCGCCGACGATCGACCCAGATGCCGGTCAGGTCGGTATAGAATGCAAAATGCTTCAGCCCCAGCGAGAGGAAATGGTCGGCCACGCTCTGGCCCACCATCAGGTCGTCGGGCAGCACGCGGGGCCAGTTCACCTCCGCCAGCGTCGCCGACCAGCCGACGGTCGGCAGCAGACGACGGGCGAAGAAGGGGTCGGTCTCCCGCAGGTGCGTGCCCAGCAGCAAGGCCTGGGCGCCGGACGCTTCCACGTCCGCCGCCACGTTGCACTGCTCGTTGGGCCTGAGCTGATCGATCTCCCAGTCACGCTTCGCAGCGTAATCGGCCACCCCGGCAATGATCCGGCGGTTGTACGCCTCGGTATAATCAGCGACGATCAGTACCCGCATATCCGTTATCCGTGCCCGCCTGGTCAAATTGCAAAAATCGGCCGACAAAAACGTATATTGACTAATCCAGTCTGTCAAGTACCTTTCTATAGGTCGAACGGATCGTCAGTTCGTCGTCATTGTCGCACCCGTGTGCCATCGTCTTGACTGTACCCAAGGAGGACCTGCAATGAAATCTCGCCTTGTCACCACACTGACTGTGGCCGTATCCGCATTGATGACGGTCGTGGCGAACGCCGACGTGGTCACGGACCAGCTCGTGTTCAACTACGACGGCGACAGCCAGACCGCCTCGACCTGGACCTCCAGCACGCCCGGAAGCGACACCTCCCGCGTCTGGACCGCCTCGGGGTCGGTCAGCCTGGGCGCGAGCGGTTCGACCCTAACCAACATCGCCACCGCCTACGACCTCACCGGCGGCGGGTTCACCGGCACGGCGTTCAACGGCCTCGGAACCGACGCGAGCTTCGAGGTCTGGATCAAACCCGACAGCCTGACCGGTGGAAAACAGGTGATTTTCGAGACCGGCGGCAGCTCGCAGGGACTGTCGATCACGTTGTGGAACGCTGACCTCAAATTCGCGGTTAAGAACGATTCGACCCACCTGGCCCCGCCGGCGGCCAACATCATCACCCGCACCCTCACCGCCGGCGACATTGCCGACTTCATCCAGGTCGTCGTCACCGTGCCCTCGAGTGGTCAGGTGGTGATGTACGTCAACCCCGTCACATCCGCCGACCCTTCCATCGCGACCGGCACGGGAAACAGAGCCAATTTTGCCGGTGCTGAGGACGCGGGGCTCGGTATCCTCGGGAACAATCTCGGCGGCGGCAGCAGCACCGGGGCCGTCACCGACTGGCATACCAACCAGTTCGTCCCCTTCGACGGCAAGATCGGTCTCTTTCGCGTTTACAACGACGTGCTCACCGGCAGCGAAGTCGCTGACAACTTCTACACCGCGGTGATCCCCGAGCCGGCGTCGCTGGCGCTGCTGGCGCTGGGTGTGTCGGTGATGTGCATTCGCCGCCGTGCGTGACGCTCCACCACGCCGAACGGCCTCGATCTTGCCAGGCGGGGCGAACGGGGCGTCGAACGGACGTGGACGGCCCTTCGGACTTTAGACAAATTGCAAAAACATGGCGACAAAAACGTGTCTTGACTAATGCGACTGGTGAAGTACCGTTCTATTACGTGGGCTGAAATTGAGGTTTTCGCTCCGCGAAGCACTGTGATGAATCATGTCCTGTGAAGCAGCCAATTTGAAAGAGGAAATCCGATGAAACTCCGATTCGTGACGGCTCTGACCCTTTGCCTCGCTGTGGCCTGGCTTGGCCAGTCTGCCCCCGCCGCGACCATCACCATCATCAACACCGACGGCCCCGACGCCAACACCAAGCTCGACCCCATCGTGGTCAACGAAGCCCCCACCCTCACTGCCCCGGTCGTCGGCCGCGTTGGGACCGACGGCTACAAGTTCTACGCGTTCGAGCAGAACCCCGTCAGCAGCGGTTATCGCAACTCAGATACCTACGAGAAGACCAGCCTGCCCACCTACGTCACCAGCATCGCCCGCACCGGCAACCGATACCTCAAGACCACTGACACGCTCTTCACCGTCGTCGGCACCACCTACACCACCGGCTTCCTCTCCGACAACTACTCCGCCACGATCACCTTCGGCGCCGGCGTGCCCAGCCTGCTTCGCTTGGGCATGCTCTTCGACGTCAGCTCGACCGCCGGCGACCGTGCGTCCGATCCGGCCATCAGCTCGCCCACCAGTTCGTTCACCAGCTTCACGCTCAACTACGGCGGCAACGCGCAGGGCAACAACTTCGTCTTCTTCGAGATCGCCGGGCTGCAGGCGGGCGATCAGTTCCGCATCGTCGACGGCCTGGGTCTGTCGGGCTTCACGTTTGACACCATCCCCGAGCCGGCGTCGCTGGCGCTGCTGACCCTCGGCGGACTGTTGATGGGCCCGCGCCGGAAACGCGCGTGACCGGCCTATGGTCGCCTGAGCAGACGGCGAGGCGCGAACGGAGAACCATGATGACACGGCCCTCGACAACTCGACATGGCTTCACCCTCGTGGAGTTGCTGGTGGTCATCAGCATCATCGCCCTGCTGATCTCGCTGCTGTTGCCCGCGTTGAGCCAGGCGCGGCTGCAGGCCAAGGCGGTGACGTGCCTGAGCAATCAGCGGCAATGCGGCCTCGGGTTGTCGGCCTATGCCAGCGACGCCCGCGAACAGATCATGCTCGAGGCAGCGATCAACTTCCCCGGCGTGGGGTCGCAGATCTACACCTGGGGCAACTTCCTCACCGGGCCGATCCTCAACGACTCCTTCGGCAAGCCCCCCGCCGACGCCGGGTACATCAACGGCGACAAAGTCTTCGGCTGCCCCGTCAACCCCAAGCCCACCACCTCCGGCTGGACCACCTTCGGCATGTACCACTCCCAGCTCGACTGGCGACGCTGGCGCTTCCCCACCTTCTGGTCCGGCGCCAGCGGCGCGTACAACGGCGGCACGATCACCTCGTGGCGATCCTATCGCCTCGACCGCATTCCGCGGCCGTCGAGCTTCCTGTTCATGACCGACGCGACGCGCACCAACAGCGGCAACCTCGGTCGGCCCTCGTGCCACTTCATCCCCCAGATGGACCACGCCGGGTCGGCGGGCTACGTGTACTACATCCACCCCGGCAAGACCACCGGCGCCATGATGGCCGACATGCACGCCAAGTCCTTCACCATCGCCGAGGGTCAGGCCAACATCAACGACCTGCTCTTCTGGGTCGAAGGCACGCCTTGAAGGAACCATCATGACCATGCAACGTTTGACGGCAGCCGCGCCGGCCGGGTATTGCACCGTGCTGTGGTGGTGTGTGATGACGACATGCGTGCAGACAGCGGCGGCGGCGGAGGTGTCGGTGCATCGCATCCAGAGCCGGTGGATCGGCGAGCGCCACCTGGCGGCGAACCGCGAGGGCGTGCACAGCGGCAAGGCGGACGATGACGCGTCGCTGTGGGCGATTGTGCCCCAGGGCGCTTCGTTCGAGCTTCGGCACAAAAGCGGGGGCTATCTGCGCGTGGCCGACGACAGCGACGCCCTGGCGCTGGTCGCCAAGGCCGACGACGATCGCGCCCGCTGGTTCATCGAGCCGGTCGGTCAGTTCGTCACGCTGCGCAACGTCGGCACCGGCAAGTTCGTCAACATCGAGAAGCAGGCCCAGCCCCCCGACGCCTCGCTCGACAAGACGCCCAGCGACAAGAACTGGTGGTCGGCGCAGTGGCGACTGGTGCACGTGTCGGGCCCCAAGCTCCCGGCGTTCCGCAAGGCCGGGCAGGTCATCGTCACCGAGCCGGCGTACGGCTCGACGATCCGCGGCGACACGACGCTGAAGTTCAGCGCCCCGGGTCTGCGCACCGCCACGATCAGTTCGTGGCTGCCCGAGGGCGACATCGGCCGCATGGAGACCATCGGTCAAGTGCAGCTCGACGACGCCGGCGAGGGCTCGATCGTGTTCCCCGCCAACCGCTTCCCGCGCGGGCCGATCACCATCAGCGTCAGCGCCAGCCACGGCGCCAAGCGCAACAACTACTACCTCATGGTGTACAACGCCGGCGGCGTGGCGTGGCATCAGGGCGCGCCACGCGAAGCGCCCCCGCAGGCCAAGGGCATGAAGCTCGTCTTCCTCGACGACTTCGACAAGCCCGAACTCTCCATCTCCCGCGACGGCAAGGGCACTACCTACACCTCCCACAAGCCCGGCGGCGGCGACTTCTCCACCGTCCCCTTCTCCGACCACGAGAACAAACAGACCACGCCCTTCTCACAACGCGACACCTACCTCCGCCTCCGCACCGATCAGCACAAAAAGACCGCCGGCCTCATCTCCGCCCTCCGCATGGACGGCACCGGCATCACCGTCAACGCACCCTGCTACTTCGAGTGCCGATTCATCGCCCAGTCCGCTCCCGGCACCTGGCCCGCCTTCTGGATCATGACCCAGGACATCTACAAGGGTCTCAAGGAGCCCGTCGATGAACTGGACATCATCGAAGCCTACGGCGGCGAAGGCCCCGGCCACCCCAACCAGAAGGGCTACTGGATCGCCAGCCATTACTGGAACCAGGCCCCCGACGGCGGCAAGGATTACACCCAGCCACGCTTCTACGGCCAGATCAAAATGACCGAACTCGGCGACGGCAACCGCGCCACCTGGTACGAGTCGTTTCACACCTACGGCGTGCTCGTCGGCGAGGAAGACACCATCTACTACTGCGACAACATCGAGGTCACCCGCCACAAAACCGCGCGACTGTCAGGCTCGCGCCCGCTGTTCTTCTTCATCAACTTCGCCACCGGCGGCGGCTGGCCCGTGGACCTGTCCCAGTACGACGGCATCGTCGATATGTACGTGGACTACGTCCGCGTGTACGCCCAGTCGCCGTGAGGCGCGATCCCGACGCAGTTACACCACGATCGACCCACCGGCGGTGAGGGCGGCGCGGACAGCGGCGGCCGGGAGCTGGGCCAGCGCCACGTCCTGGCGCAGCGCCAGGCTGGCGGCGACGCCCGCGGCTTCGCCGGTCTGGTTCATGTTCACCATGACGCGGATGCCGGCGTGGGCGATGGGGTCGGCGTCGAGCATGCGCCCGGCGACGATGACGTTGGCGAAGGGGCCTTGCGGTATGAGGCTGCGCAGGGGGATCTGATAGAAGGTGGGGTTGTCGGCCGAGGGCGGGCGCCAGCGCGAGCGTTGCGTCGCCTGCCCGGGCACGCAGTATTCCTCGCTGCCGTCGAGGTAGCGCAGCGTGATGCCGGGCTTGTCCTGGTGATGGACATCGACGCGGTAGCTGCCGTTGGCGATGGCGTCGTCGAAGCGTCGGCCGTGCAGCACGTCGTCGCCGGTGAGCTGGTAGTGGCAGCGGACGTGGCGGCTTTCGCGGATGCCGATGCGCGCGGGCAGGGCCTGCAGGGCGATCGTCTGCCCGGGGTGGTGCTTGCGCAACAGGTCCATGATGGCGCGGACCTGGCGGCGCCCGTCGATCTCGGCGCGGGTGAGGGCGTCGGCGTCGGCGCAGTTGGCCCCGGTGACGCGCGTGCCGGCGAGCATGTAGGTGTGACGGTGCGGAGGCACGCTAACGCCCCATGAGAATCCGGGCGCCAGACCGAACTCCTGCCCGTGCTCGCGGACGGTGCGGCCCAGGTCGAATCCCTCGGTGGTCGGCCAGCCGGAGAAGATGGCGCAGGTGGTCGCCGGCTGAATCGCGTTGGCGGTGTAAGTGTCCAGGCCCAGTCGCTGGCACACGTCGCCGTCGCCGGTGGCGTCGATGAACATGCGGGCGCGGATCGCGCCGCGACCGCTCTTGTTCTCGACAATCGCCGCGACCAGCCGCCCGTCCTCGACGTGCGGCGCGACGAACTGCGTATGCAGGAACGGCCGCACGCCCGCTTCGGCGACCATCTCGTCCAGCTCGATCTGCAGCTCCCAGGGGTTGAACGCCCAGGCCCAGTGCGGGCTGCGCTGACGGTCGATGACGGCGTCGCGCTGGCGCAGGCGGTCGATGGTTTCGACGGTCAGCCCGCCGATGATCGGGCGCTCGTAGGTGGTGTCGAAGGGCGAGTGCCAGACGTTGACGAGCGAGAGCGTGGCGACGCCGCCGAAGCACCCGGCCTTTTCGACGAGGGCGACGCGGCAGCCCAGCCGCGCAGCGCGGATCGCGGCGAACACCCCGGTGCAACTGCCGCCGAGCACCAGCACGTCAACGTCGTGGATCACGGGGGTGCGGCGGGGCGCTTCGACAAGGGTGGCGGTCATGGTGCTGCAAGTGTAACTGCAGCGGCGTCGCACGCCATGGCCGCAAACATCGAAAACATGTCGAAAACGCACGAGCGCCGGGCCCACCCGCGGCCGCCCGGCTGTCACACGTTGAAATACTTCGCCGCCGGGTGGTGAACGATGAGGGCGCTGGTCGATTGCTCGGGGTCAATCTGCCAGTTTTCGGTGAGCGTGCACCCGATGCGATCGGGCTGCAGCAGGCGGAAGAGCTTGTCCTGATCGCTCATCTCGGGGCAGGCGGGATAGCCGAAGCTGTAGCGGCTGCCGCGATAGTGCTGGGTGAACAGATCGCGGATGCGCGGGCTGTCGTCGGCGTCGATGCCCAGCTCCTGGCGCATGCGCTTGTGCCACAGCTCGGCCAGGGCCTCGGCGGCCTCGACGGCGAACCCGTGCAGGTAGAGGTACTCCTGGTACTGATTGGCGTCGAACAGCGCCTTGGCGCGGCGCGTGGCGTCGTGGCCGACGGTCACGCACGTCATGCCGATGACGTCCGGCTCGCCCGCGGCGACGCCGCGGAAAAAGTCGCTGATGCACAGTCGCTTGCCACCGCCCTGGCGCGGGAAGGTGAATCGCTCGATTTCCCGGCTCCAATCGTTGGGATCGAAGATCGCCAGGTCGTCGCCGGCAGCCGCGCAGGGGAAGTAGCCGTACACTACCTTGGGCTCGAGAATGCGCTCGGTGCGACACAAAGCAGCGAGCCGGTCGAAGACGGCGTCGGCTTCGTCCTCGATCAGGCGGGCGTACTCGGCGTCACTGAGCTTGCCCTTCTTCAAGCCCCACTGCCCACGATACAGCGCGATGCGGTTGATGTAGGGATACACCTCGTCCAGAGGCACGTGCTCGACGACGCGCGTGCCGAAGAACGGCGGCTGCGGCGGCGTCTGCAGCGGTTGGATGTCCGAGCGCTCGAGCACCGCCACCGCGGCGGCGGATCCCGCGGCACCGGCTTGCTGAGCGATCTTGGATTCAACCGCGGCGCGCTTGGTCAGGCGCTGGGCGATCTCGGCGTCGAGCGTCTCAAGTTTTCCCGCCTTCAGCGCGTCCATGATGTGCAGGCCCTCGAAGGCGTCCCGGCCGTGATACACCTTCCCTCCGCCGCTCGCATAGACGTTGCGCAGATGGCTTTCACAATAGTGCTTGCTCAGCGCCGCCCCGCCCAGCAGGATCGGCGTCGTCACGCCCTGGGACACCAGCTCCTGCAGGTTCTCCTCCATCACGTTGACGCTCTTGACCAGCAGTCCTGACAGCCCGATCGCGTCGGCCCTGGTCTCTTTCCATTTATCGAGGATCGCGGAAATCGGCTGTTTGATGCCGAGGTTATGCACCGTGTAGCCGTTGTTGGTCAGGATGATGTCCACCAGGTTCTTGCCGATGTCGTGGACGTCGCCCTTGACGGTGGCGAGAACGATCGAGCCTTTCGTCTGGCCCTGGGCCTTCTCCATGTGGGGTTCGAGGTGGGCGACGGCCATCTTCATGACCTCGGCCGACTGCAGCACGAAGGGCAACTGCATCTGCCCGCTGCCGAACAGCTCGCCGACGACTTTCATGCCCGCCAGCAGGTGGTCGTTGATGATCGCCAGGGGCGGGTACTGGGCCAGGGCCTCGTCGAGCGTGGCGGCCAGGCCCTTTTTCTCGCCGTCGATGATGTGCTTCTGCAGGCGCTCCTCCAGCGGGAGGTCGGCGATGTCCTGGCGGGTGGACTGCACCGCCGCATCGTCGGGGAACAGGTCCACGAAGATCTGCAGCGGGTCGCGCGTCTGCGACCCGTCGGCGAGGGTCACTGCAGCGTCCGGAGCGCGGTCGTAGATCAGCTCGATGGCCGCGTGCCACTGCGGGGCGGGAATGCGGTTCTGCGGGAGGATTTTGCTCACGTGGAGGATGGCGCTGGTCAGGCCCGCCTCGGTGAGCTCGTGGAGGAAGGCGGAGTTGAGCACCTGCCGCGCCGCCGGCTTGAGGCCGAAGCTCACGTTGGACAGGCCGCAGGTGATCTGGCAGTTGGGAAACGCGGCGGCGATGCGTCGCGTGCCCTCGATGGTCTCCAGCGCGCTGCGGCGGTCCTTGGCCATGCCGGTGGAGATCGGCAGGACGAGCGGGTCGAAGAACAGGTCTTCCTCCGCCAGGCCGTGCGTCTCCGTAGCCAGCTTGTGCATGCGCGCTGCGATCTCGAACTTGCGGTCGGCGGTGCGGGCCATCGCCTCCTCGGGGTCTTCGTCGATCGTGCCCAGCACCAGCGCGGCGCCGTAGCGGCGGGCGATGCGACACAGCGCGGCGAATTTCTCCTCG
Source organism: uncultured Phycisphaeraceae bacterium (assembly GCA_964518335.1). GTDB lineage: Bacteria > Planctomycetota > Phycisphaerae > Phycisphaerales > Phycisphaeraceae > CAZFDT01. The sequence goes on along the minus strand of CAZFDT010000020.1, from coordinate 34,528 downwards.
CCGTCCTCCAGGTTCGCCGAGTTGATGATGCACTTGCCCCCCGCGTGCTTGAGACCCGCCTCGATCGTCGCCGTCTGCGTCGAGTCGAGCATCAGCGGCACGTTGACCTGTCTGACAAACCGGTGCACGATGCCCGCCATGTCGGCGGCGTTGTTGCGACCGGCGTAGTCCACGTTCACGTCGATGACGTGCGAGCCCTCGCGCACCTGCTCGCGGGCGAGACTGACCATTTCATCCCACTGCTCGGCTTCGAGAATGCGCTTGAAAGCACGGCTGCCGGAGGCGTTGGTGCGCTCGCCGACGTTCAGCAGCGAGTTATCCTGGCGGTACTCGACGGGGGAATAGAGCGAGGTACAGGCGGGCTTAAGCGGCGATTTGTCGATTCGGGCCGGGGCGCGGTCGCCGACGAGATCGATCATTCTGCGGATATGTTCGGGCGTGGTGCCGCAGCAGCCGCCGATGATGTTGACGCCGGCGACGTCCACGAACTCGCGGAGCTTGGCGGCGAAGGCGTCGGGCTGGAGGGGGTACTCGGTGCGGCCCTCGACCATGACGGGCAGGCCGGCGTTGGGCAGGACGCTGATCAGGCGGGGCCAGTGCTTGCCCAGCCAGTGGATGTGCTCGGCCATTTCGACCGGCCCGGTGGCGCAGTTGAGGCCCAGCGACGCGATGGGGAAAGGCAGCAGGGCCACTGCAGCGGCGGCGATCTCCGTGCCCATAAGCATCGTGCCGGTCGTCTCGATCGTGACCTGCACCATGATGGGGATGTCGCCCCCGGAAGTGGGCAATGCAGGGGTCAAGCCCTTCTCGGCAAGGGCATCGACGCAGGCGTTGACGGCGCACTTGACCTGCAGCAGGTCCTGGGCGGTCTCAACCAGCAGCACGTCGGCGCCGCCATCGAGCAGGCCGCGCACCTGCTGGGTGTAGCTGGCGTGCATGGTGTCCCAGTCGGTGTTGCCCAGGGTCAGGAGCTTGGTGCCCGGTCCGATCGACCCGATGACGAAGCGCGGGCGATCGGGCGTGGCGTACTTGTTGCACGCGGCGCGGGCGACCTCGGCGGCCTGCCTGTTGAGGGCGTAGGCCTCGTCGGTCAGATCGAACTCGGCCAGCACCAGCGGGTTGGCGCCGAAGGTGTCGGTCTCCACCGCGTCGGCGCCGACGGCCAGGAAGCGCTCGTGAATCGACTGGATCACATCCGGGCGGGTGCGCACGAGGATCTCGGTGCAGTTCTCCTTGCCCAGGTAGTCGGCGTGGAGGTCGAGGTGGCAGCCGTGGATGGACGTACCCATCGCCCCGTCCAAGAACAGCACGCGCTGGGCGGCATGACGCAGAAACAGGCTCATTCGCATGGGCTCCGTAGTTCCATCCGTCAATCCGGATAAATAGATCATACACCGCCGCCCACGGTTTGACCAGTCCCGGCGTAACAGTGCTATCTGTTGATATGCGAGATGGTTACGACGCGAGCGCTGCGCGGGGGGGGTGGCGCGGACGGTCAGGGCTCGACGTGGCGCCAGCCCCGGCCGCGACCGTGCAGGCCCTCGCCGGGGCCCGCCGACTCCCTGGCGCAGGCCGCCAGCCACAGGAACCCCGCCACCACCGCCACCAGCAGTCCCACCAGGACCAGCCCCGCGGCGTTGCGCCGCCAGCCGGTGGGCGGCGTCGCGCGGCGATTGGTCAGCCGCACCGCCACGTTGCACACCCAGCCCCAGTTGAGGATCACGTGCAGCACCACCGTGGCGAGCATCACGATCGCGATCCAGAAATGCACGTCGCCCCAGTCGTGCCGCGTCCACCCCCACACCTTGGCCCCGCCCTGCCCCGGCGGCAGCACGAACGCGATCAGCAGACCCGTGAGCATCAGTCCCAGGACCGACAGGAACAGCACCACGTCCACGGTGAAGTGCAGCACATTGCGGCGCATGACGGCCCTTTCGTCCGGCTCCGTTCGCGCACCATGGCTTTCCGACCACGATTGTCCGCCGTGCCCCGCGGCTGTCAACCCCGCGCAGCGCTCATTTCGCCGCCGATGGTTGCAGTGACCTGAGGTAGGCGACCAGGTCGGTGAGCTGCTGCACGGTCATGACGTGCCCGTAGTTGCCCATGCGCGACAGGCCAGCTTCGCCGACGTGGGCGATGTCCTGCGGCACACGATGACTGGGCGCGACGATCGACTCGGCGACGCGCCACGGCGGCTGACGGCCCAGCGCCGCATCGAGCGCCACGGGGACGGGCGGATCGGCCACCGGCGGGTCGAACGTCTCCCCGGCGACCCGGTGGCAGGCTGTGCAGCGCATCTGCACCAGCACCTGCCGTCCCGCGGTCGGATCGCCCTGCGGCAGATAGAACGTCTCGGCGGGAACCGTGTAGCGCGTCGGCTTGTCGAAGATCGCCCCGCGATTGGCGATCAGGATGTACAGCAGAAAGCCGATGATGACCGCGCCGGCGGCGGCGACGACTTTGTCCACGCCGGATCGAACCGCCTGCACGTCGGAATCGGAAGGGGAATCAGGCATGGCAGAGGCCTTTCGGTGAGGGGTGCGGATCGAGGTCAGCGACGATCAACAGGCCCGGAGCCGGTGCGGCGCCGGGCCTTGCCTTGCCCCCGCTCCCAACCCACCCCTCACGAACCTGCGACGCCGCACGCCCTCAGCGACGGCGCCACTTCAACCCCACGCCCAACCCGATCAACACCACCATCAGCGTGCCCGGTTCCGGCGTGATCACAAACGCCAGATCGAGCGACGCTTCGGTGATGGGATCGCGCAGCTCATTCCACACCAGCAGTGGGTCCGGCTCGGTCCAGTCGAACCACACGGCATCGTCCATGAAATGTTGCCCGGTGAAGGGCGGAGGATAGGCGTTGACGTCCGCCGTCTTCCAGCCTGCCGGGCTCTGCACCAGGTCGTCCCACGACACCCACATCACCAGCCAGTATGTCTGCCCCTGGATCTGAACGAACGGGTCTGCGATGTGCGTGATGTTGAGTTGCTCGAACAACGCATGATCGGGCCGGTTCCACGCGACGCCCGGTTGCGTGCCCAGTTGCGGCGAGTACCAGCCCTGGTCCCCGGCGCCATAGGGCCGTCGCGTGAATCCGCCCAGCGCCTCGTCGAACACGCGGCTCCACAACAGTTGTCCCGGCCGGCTGTAGGGCAGCAAGCCGTCCGGCGGCACGTTGTCGTAGATCTCCACGCCCACATGATGGATCACGCCCGGCAGGCCATGGTTGTCCTCCTGCCATGACAGCCAGATGTGAATGTCATCGACGGGTCCGGATTGCGTGCAGACCCAGTCGTCGCCGATCTTGTTGGTAGGCGAGACAAACTCCACGTCCCAGCCCAAGGGATCGGGCAACTGAGGAAAGTGCATCTTGTGGGGATCGCCGACCATCCAATCGGCGAAAGCCGGCACGGAAAGGGCGACGCAGATGCACGCCGCGATCCATCCCAAGCACTTGTTGACCATGATGAGGTCTCCTTATGAAGGTCAGGATCGAACACAGGCGGCGGCGTCATCCGACGCTGCCGTCGCGCCGACGCACCGCTGCCGGCCATGAAGACGCCAGGCGGCGCGGTGGTCGGCGTCACCAGGTCCCGCTGCGGATGTTCGGATCGAGGTGTGACATGACGTCGCTCCAACCCAAGCAGGCCCCGGCGATCAATACTCACGATTAAGAGTGAGCGTGGTCCAGCAGTGGGTGGATTCGAGCCACTGCTGACCGCGCCAGCGCCACAGGTGCTGCTGGCCCTGGATCGTTGCGGTGACCATGACTTCGCTCACACACCAGCCGGCGTTCTTGTTGGTGTTGTCGTGGCCGATGTGACACGTGAGCGTCGTGTAGTTGCCCAGATTTCTGAACATCAGCGGATAGGTGGCGACACTGCCGCGCTCGAAGTCGTCGCGCGTCGGATCGTCGAGCAGGCGGTTGTAGCTGTCCCATTGCGAGCTGGCCAGTCGGACATAGACGTTGGCGTCGGTGCCGGCCTTGTCCACGTTGGCGGTCGTGACGCGCACGGAGTAGACGATGGCGGGCACGAACGCCAGCTCGCGCTCGATGGCGCCGTCGTCTTCATCGCGCGCCAGCCAGCGATAGCACGGTGCCCGCTTGACCGAAGCTGTGCCCTTCTTCACATCGACGTATTCGACCGCCCACCCGGGCTTGTGGCCGGAGTTGTCGTGACGCAGCCGGATCGACGTGAGCGTGCCCACATCGTCGGCGGTGACTGTGACGCTGTCGGTGGTGCCACTCTCGAAGTCGTTGTAACCGGGTCGGTCCAACCGCACCCAGTCGCTTTCGCCGGTGGATCCGATGAACTGGATGTCCACGTTGGCGTCGGTGCCCGTGGCGTTGGAGCCCACGTCCCGCTGCGTGGCGGTTCTGATGGTCACGACATAGGTTTCGCCGTGAAGTGCCAGCGGCGCAGCCAGTAGTGCGGCCGCGGCCAGCCATCGTACGTTGCTTGACATGACAGATCCTTTCGCAAGAGGCTCCCCCCGACACACACAGACTCACTCGCTACGACGTGACGACCTGGGCGCCGTTGACTTTGCCGCTGACGGCCGCGCCGGAGCCGGGCATTGCGCCCTGGAAGCGGCCGACGAGGACCAGGCCGGCGACGCCCTGCTTGACGCGGAAGCGTGCGGTCAGGGGCACGATGAAGCCGCCCACGTCGTCGCGGACCTTGGCGGTGCCGCTGCAGTTGACTTTCACCGCCGCCGCCGTCTGCCGGACGCGCACCTGGCGGTTGAACTTGAACACGATCACGTCGATGCCGCTGTTGACGCGGAGCTTGATGCCCTTGGCGTTGAGGGCGCCGCCGCCGGCGTAGTTGAACGTGCCGCGCCCGACGACCTGGGCCGTCACCTGCGCGGTGTAGGCGCCCTGGATCGACGCGGGCAGCTTCGCCGCCGCCAGCCCCGCCACGGCGCTGAGCAGGATCCGGCCCTCCAACGGCTCGAGCCGCGGCCCGTCGTCAGGCGCGGCCACCGACCTGTCACGATCATCGCTGGGCGTCATGATGCACCTCCAGTTGAAAGAACGGAGCCGACCGCCGCGGCGTTGACGGCGCCGGCGGCGGCCAGAAGAATCGCCATGACCAGCCATCTCAGAACACGGTTGCGCGACATAAGGCACCTCCGTCGGCCAGGCCGACAGCCCCAGGCACCTGCGATCATGTCGTCGCGGGGAGAAGGCGAAGGGGTCCCGTCCGCGCGGCCTCACTCCCTGGCCGACAGACTTCAACGGATATTATAGTCCCTTGTTTTTCCCGGTCCAGTGCCCCCGGCGCCGCCGCGTTTTGACGCCGTGGCGGCGGTGTTTCATAGTGCGTGGCGATGGCGAGCGCCGCACTCGACTATCTGGACCGTCTGCTGGTGTCGCGCCTGCACGTGGGCGAGGCGCGGCGGCAGACGTGGCGGGCGGGGTTTGCCGTCGCCGACGTGGTGTTGCACTTGCCCAGGCTGATTCTTGTGGTCGCCGGCCGGGTGTCGTACCGGCTGGACGAGCGGCAGTGGGCGCTGGCGGCCGGGGACATGGTGCTCGTGCCGGCGTACGCGCATCGGCGGTGGGTAGCGGTGGGCCGGGCGGCGCTGACGATGGCGTGGTTCGAGTACCGAGTCGAGCCGTGCCTGCCGGAGTTGCCCGAGTTGCTGCGTGCCCGGCCGGCGGACACGCGTCAGGAGGCGGCGGCGCTGGGGCGTATCGGCGTGCTGTCGGGTTCGCGGGGCGAGGGCGCGGCGTTGCAGGCCGAGGGGGAGATGAAGGCGATGCTCGCGCGGTTCCTGGTGCAGGCCGCGCCGGTCGAGGCGCGGTCCGGACCCGGCCGCACGCATCACGCCGACCGCGCCGTCGCCGACGCGGCGCGATGGCTGGCGCGGCACTATGCGCTGCCCGATGCGGTGACGCAGGCGATCGACCGTTCGCGGCTGAGCGTCAATCATTTTCGTCTGGTGTTCAAGCAGCGTCTGGGCATGAGTCCGCAGCGCTATCTGACACAACTGCGGATGCGGGCGGCGCGGTTCCACCTGCACGAGACGCAGGCCGCGGTGAAAGAGGTGGCCGGGCGGGTGGGCTATGCCGACCCGTTCCACTTCAGCCGCACGTATCGGCGGTTCTGGGGCCACGCGCCGACGGACGATCGCGGTCATCGCTGAGCCGCGGGCGGGCGGGGCCGAGGGCAACTGTCGCGCGTGGGTCAGGCGTGGTCACTGGCCGGCGGCGACGATGGCGGCGAAGTCCTTGGCCTTGAGGGAGGCGCCGCCGATGAGGCCGCCGTCGATATCGGGCTGGGCGAAGAGCTCGACGGCGTTGTCGGGCTTGACGCTGCCGCCGTACTGGATGCGGACGGAGTCGGCGACGTTCTTGCCGTACCAGGAGCCGAGGGCGGTGCGGATGACGGCGTGGGCGTTCTGGGCGTCGCCGGTGGAGGCGGTCTTGCCGGTGCCGATGGCCCAGACGGGCTCGTAGGCGATGGTGACGCGGGCCATTTGTGCTGCAGTGACCCCCGCCAGGCCGTAGGCGCACTGGGCGACGTTGACGGCGTCGGTCATGCCGGCCTCGCGCTGCTCGAGCTTTTCGCCGACGGCGAGGATGACCTCCAGGCCCTGGGCCAGTGCAGCGCGAACCTTGCGGTTGATGAGCACGTCGCTTTCGCCGATGACGTGGCGGCGTTCGCTGTGCCCGACGAGCACGACCTTGACGCCGCAGTCCTTGAGCATGGCCAAGGAGACCTCGCCGGTGTAGGCCCCGTTGGGCTCGAAGTAGCAGTCCTGGGCGCCGAGCTTGATGGCGGAGTTGTATTCGCAGAGCACCTCGGCGACGGCCAGCAGGTATGGAAAGGCGGGGAAGATGGCGACCTCGACCTTGTCGGCGCCGACGCCGCTGGCGGCCAGCTCGCGGGCCAAGGCGACGGCCTCGTCCTTGTGGAGGTTCATTTTCCAGTTCCCGCCGACGTAGGGTGTGCGTGAAGACATTGCTGTAATCTCCTGTATTCGTTGCGGTTGCAGCAGGCCGCCCGGAGGATCACCGGACCGATCGGTGTCGTGACCGCGCCAGTATAACGCATTCGCACGCCGGTGGGGATCGCGCCCCGCACGCGATTTTTTCAAGACATCGGCCGGTCCCGCGGGTACAATAGGGCGGGTGACAAGCAGGTGGCCCACGAAGGGGGCCTGTCACAAGTGTGGGGAAAGAGAGAGAAGTACCAGCCATGAGGCGCGTTCTCGGCTATGTGCTGCCGGTGATCGTGAGCGGAGCGTTGTGCGGCGCCGTGATGGGCGCCGACACGGCTTGGTCATTGCCCGACGAGATGCTGCTGATCGATCCGCAGGTCGATCAGACGCCGGCGGCGCCGGTGACAACGGTGCTGGTGCCCGCGCCCGACGGAGCGCTGGCGGGCGTCACCGTGCTGACGGGGCTGGCGGTGGCGTACCTGGTGAGGCATCACCGTGCCCGCCGCGCCCGCTGAAGTCGCGCGGGCCAGACCACTGCAACCATACGACACGACTGGGCTGTCGCCGGCGTGACGGCCGCCGCGGTTGCGGCCTGGCCGGGCTTGGCGACAATACGCCGCCCACCCAGGAACCCGCGCCATGTCCGACATCGCCCCGTGGATCACCTATCGCCCCCAGCTCAAGGTGCTCGACTGCACCATCCGCGACGGCGGGCTGATCAACGACCATCGCTTCAGCGACGAGCTGGTGCGCGCGGTTTACGACGCCTGCGTCGCCGCCGGCGTCGATTACATGGAGATCGGGTACAAAGGGTCACTGCAGCAGTTCCCGCGCGAGAAGTTCGGCGACTGGAAGTTCTGCGAGGAGGAAGACCTCCGCCGCGTCGTCGGCGACCATTCGCCCGCTACTTCCGGGGGCGGGGGGCTGAAGCTCTGCGTCATGGCCGACGCCGGCAAGTGCGACTGGAAGAAGCAGATCGGGCCCAAGAAGGACAGCGTCATCGACGTGGTGCGCGTCGCCTGTTACGTCAACCAGATCCCCGAGGCCGTCGAGATGATCCACCACGCCCACGAGCACGGCTACGAGACGTGGTGCAATCTCATGGCCATCTCGACCGTGCAGGAGGTCGAGGTCGATCAGGCCCTGGCGGTGATCGCCGGCACGCCCGCCTCCGCCGTGGCCGTGGTCGATAGCTTCGGCTCGCTCTACCGCGAGCAGGTCGATCACCTGGTCAAGAAGTATCAGGCTGCACTGGCCCCCTCGGGCAAGGAGGTGGGCATCCACGCCCACAACAACATGCAGCTCGCCTTCGCCAACACGATCGAGGCGATCATCCTCGGCGCCAACCGCGCCGACGCGACGATGGCGGGTCTGGGCCGCGGCGCGGGCAACTGTCCCATGGAGCTGCTCCTGGGCTTCCTCAAGAACCCCAAGTTCAAGCTCCGCCCCATCCTCGCCCTGCTCCAGGACCACTTCCTCAAGCTCCGCGACAGCGTCGAGTGGGGCCCGCTGATCCCCTACAACCTCACCGGCCTGCTCAACCGCCACCCCCGCGCCGCCATGCAGTGCCGCGCCAGCAAGGACAAAGACAACTACGTCGCCTTCTACGACCAGATCACCGGCGATATATGAAGCCCTGCCGCTGTTGACGACTCGCTCAGCGAGGAACGTACGAGAAACGAGTGAACTCAGAACGAAATGCAGACGAGTGTGCCATCGGGATCATTCCCTCAAGCACACGCGGAGGGTTCAACTTCACTGATGGATGGCTCGCCGGTGTCGGTCGCTACAGGCATGCGAACCGAAGGGAAGGGGTCACGTAGCACCCGCTCTGGTTGCGTAACTTGCTCCTGGACCGGCAGCGGGGTGGCTTCGCCCCGCTCCACGGCTCGCTCCGCCTGCACACGCTGAACATATGCGCGAAGCATCGCCTCACGCATTGGGTTGTCGCACGTCGTGGGAAAGTTGTGTGTCAGTGCTGGTTGGGCGACGACCATGTCTTTGGTCCTTCCTGCGCGGTAATGATAGCGGCATCCAGCCGTTTGTGGCAGACCCAGCGAAACGGGCGGTCCGTTGTAATTACCGCGAGTTCAACGGGGCCGCCGCAAACGTGCTGACCCGCAAACTTCACTGCCCTTATTGTCGTATGGATCACTGTGTGAATCCAGTCGATCGCGTCACGAATGGGCAACAGTTCGGGGCGAACGATCAGGTGACTGGGTGCCATGGCGTTAGCTAATTCATCGTCCGTCCCGGTCCATTTTCCTGAAGCTTTAATACGGTCGGCCAGCAGATGGTCATAGCCGAATATGAGCCGCTCCATGATGTGGGATTGGCCTCGAAAGTACGGGGCCTCGTGTGGAACGACGTCTACTCGTGTCCCTAAAACATTCCATACAATTTCATAGGCTGCGCAATCCTCTCCGACTGCAAATCTGCCGCCCAAGAAGTAACCCCCACCGTAGCGGTTGTACAGGAATATGAGGCGGTTCCATTCTTCGGGCGTAGTACTGTTCGGGTCCTGCTGCCATTTTGCATAGAGATCGCGGGCCTCGGCCAGGGCGGGGCCAAACTGGGATTGCATGGCTTGCCAAACATCCGCGGCCAATCTGTCCGCCATGTCCTTTAGTGCTGCAAACTCCCCATTCGCGTGCCGTACACCCAAGCGAGCCGCCATCGTGCGGTGGCTGATCGTACCGAATCGACCACTTCCCCAAGTTACCAAGGCTACGGTGCTTTCCGGCTCGCCGATCTCGAACAGCTTCTGCTCATAGTCTCTGTAGTAATGCTGCTCTTGGAGAGTCCCGGTGTTTACCGTCACTGTGGAAGTGCTATCGCAGCCAAGGACTACTCCTTCTGGACATACGTGACATGCCGCTATGGTCATAACCCCGGTCTCCATGAGGTGCAGGTCAAGTGTACCGCCCCTCAAGCAGATCGACAAGATCGCCGCGACATGACAATCCCCGTTATTTCCGCTATGGTGGTGGTCTTCGACTGATCCCAACGAGCCAATTGTCAAGGAGCCGCCGCGATGGCTGTCGCCATTACTGCCAAGGACGTGAACGAGTTGCGCCAGAAGACCGGGCTGGGGATGATGGAGTGCAAGGCCGCGCTGACCGAGACGGGCGGGGACGTGCAGGCGGCGGTGGACCTGCTGCGGAAAAAGGGGCTGGCGAAGATGGACAGCCGCTCCGACCGCGCCTCGGCGGAAGGACGCATCGGCGTCGCCGTCGCCCCGGACAAGACCAGGGCCGCGATCGTCGAGATCAACACCGAGACCGACTTCACCGCCGGCAACGACGCGTTCAAGGCGATGGTCGCCACCGTCAGTGCAGAAGCCCTCAAGCAGGATGCTTCCGCCGGCGGCGAGGTGAGCAAGACCGACGCCATGCAGGCCGCCATCGACAACGTGCGCCTGACCACCAAGGAGAACGTGCAGTTCCGCCGCGGCCGCGTCATGGGCGCCCCCGGACGGAAGGTGGGGACCTACGTCCACTTCACCGGCAAGATCGGCGTCGTCGTCGAGGTTGAAGGCCAGGCGGAAGATGATCTGCTCAAGGACCTGTGCATGCACATCAGCGCGGTGAGCCCCGTGCCGCTGGGCGTGACCGACAACGACATCCCCGCCGACGTGATCGCCAAGGAGCGCGAGATCGCCAAGGGCCAGGCGATGGAGTCGGGCAAGCCCGAGGCGATCGCCGAGAAGATGGTCGAGGGCAAGATTCGCAAGTTCCTCGAAGAGACGGTGCTGCTCAAGCAGCCGTTCATCAAGGACGACAAGAAGAAGATCGGCGACCTGCTGCCCAAGGGCGTGACGGTCAAGAGCTTCGTGCGATACCAGGTGGGCGGGTAAGTCCGACACGCCGGACAGAAGTCCGCGGCATGACGCTGCTGCTCGACGAGTGCGTCGTGCCACCGTGAATGAGCATGATGATTCGCCAGACGCTGCCGGATCGGCGATACTGTCCGATGCGCTACGATCCAAGGTGAACCCCATGCCCACCGCGACCGCACCGACCGTTGAGAACGCCGCCCCCCCCGGAAGTGGCCCCAAGCTCGTCTGGCTTGACGGTCGCCTCGTCCCCGCCGACCAGGCCGTCGTGAGCGTCTTCGACCACGGCCTGCTCTACGGCGACGGCGTGTTTGAGGGCATCCGCGTCTATAACGGCCGCATCTTCAAGCTCGCCAGCCACCTGCGCCGACTCTACGACTCGGCCAAGGCCATTCGCATGGACATCCCGCTGTCCATCGACGACATGGCCCGCGCCACCCGCCAGACCGTCGAGGCCAACAAGACCGTCAATGGCTACATCCGCCTGTGCGTCACCCGCGGCGTCGGCACGCTCGGGCTCAACCCCTTCACCTGCAAGCACCCGATCGTCTTCATCATCGCCGACGCCATCGCACTTTACCCACGCGAGCATTACGACAACGGCCTGGCCGTCATCACCGCTTCGACGATGCGCAACCACCCCGCCGCCCTGTCCCCGCGCATCAAGAGCATGAACTACCTGAACAACATCCTGGCCAAGATCGAAGCCATCGACGCCGGGTGCATGGAGGCCGTCATGCTCAACGCCCAGGGCTTCGTCGCCGAATGCACCGGCGACAACATCTTCATCGTCCGCCGATTCATGAGCGACGGCGATCAGCCCATCCTCATCACCCCCCCGCTGCACGCCGGCGTGCTCGAAGGCATCACCATGAACACGGTGATCGGCCTGGCCCACGACATGGACATCAAGGTCCTCCACACCGACATCACCAAGCACGACCTCTACACCGCCGACGAAATGTTCCTCACCGGCACCGCCGCCGAGATCATCCCGGTGACGAGCATCGACAAGCGCAGCATTGGTGACGGCAAGCCCGGCCGCCTGACTCGCAAGCTCACCGACGCGTTCCACAAGCTCGTGGCCAAAGACGCGCCGGAGGATTGATCGTTGTGGTCTGATGGATGATGCCAGAGCGGAACGTGGCGATGTCTTCTGATCTTTCACATCATCCATCATCCATCATCCATCATCCATCCCTCGCCTACACGACCCCCGACATCCCCGGCGTCGGCGGGCGCATCAAGGTGCGGCCGGAGGACTTTCTCGTCGAGGAGCAGCCCCTCTACGAACTGTCCGGCAGCGGCGAGCACATCTACCTCTTCGTCGAGAAACGCCAGCTCACCACCACCGACGCGGTGCGGCGGATCGCCAAGGCCTTCGGCGTCAACCGCGCGGCCGTGGGCTTCGCCGGACTCAAGGACAAGCACGCCATCACGCGCCAGCTCTTCAGCGTGCATTGCCCCGGCCGCGAGATCGAGCCGCAGCACATCGAACGCATCGAGTACGACCGCTGCCGCGTCCTCTGGCACACCCGCCACGCCAACAAGCTGCGTACCGGCCACCACGCGGGCAACCGCTTCGTCATCCGCATCCGCGACGTGCGCGTCGAAAGCGTCACCCACGCCAAGCGCACCCTCGACCAGCTCACTGCAGCGGGCATCCCCAACTACGTCGGGCCCCAGCGCTTCGGCTACCGCGGCAACAACCACCTGCTGGGCCGATGCCTCCTCCTGGGCCAGTGGAAGGAGCTGCTCGACGAACTGCTGGGCCACCCGCGCGACACCGATTCGCCCCCCGTCCGCGCCGGGCGCGAGGCCTACGAACGCGGCGACTTCGACACCGCGCTGAGCCTCTGGCCCCGCTTCCTCCGACACGAGCGCCAGCCGCTCGACGGCCTGCGCCAGCACCGCCCGCCACGCGACGTCGTGCTGCGCATGGACCCGATCCAGCTCGACTTCATGCTCTCGGCGCTGCAGAGCGCCATCTTCAACCACGTGCTCGACGCCCGACTCCGCGGCGGCACGTTCGACCGCCTCCTGCCCGGCGACCTGGCGTTCAAGCACGACAACCGCGCCGTCTTCGCCGTCGATGAGGCCACTGCAGCGCTCGAGAACGCGCCCGACGGCCGGATCGCCCGCCACGACGTGTCGCCCACCGGCCCGCTGTGGGGGCCCAGCATGATGCGCCCCGACGGCGAGCCGCTGCGCCTCGAACGCGACGCCCTGGCCGCGTTCGATCTGGCCGAGGAGCATTTCGTCGCGCCCGAGCACGGCCGCCGCCTCGAAGGTAAACGCCGCTCGCTCCGCGAGTTTCTCAAGGACCCCGACCTGTCCGCCGGCGTCGATGAGCACGGACCCTACATCCGCGTCGCCTTCGAGCTCGCCCGCGGCACGTTCGCCACCATCGCCCTGCGCGAGATCATGAAAAACGACGCCAGCGACACCGAGTCGGCGGACGAGCAGCCCCCGGCGGCCTAGCGCGGCGCCGCGGCGATCGCGCGCTGATACCACGCGGTGGTGACGGGCAGGCCGGCGTCGAAGCTGACGATCGGGCGGTAGTCCAGCAGCGTCCGGGCGAGGTCGAGGTCGGCCAGCGAGTGCTTGACGTCGCCGGCGCGGTCGGGCAGGTGTCGTGGCGGGCCGACCTGCGGCGCCATCTGCGTTCGCATGGCGGCCTCGAGCTGGTTGACGGTCACGCGCTGGCCGCAGGCGACGTTGACGGGCCGGCCCTCCAGACGCCGCGGCGAACGCGCCGCCAGCAGGTTCGCATGCACGGCGTTATGCACGAAGGTGAAGTCGCGCGACTGCTCGCCGTCGCCGTAGATCGTGCACGGCTCGCCGGCGATCAGGGCCTTGGCGAACGCGGCGATCACCGCCGCGTAGGCGCTGTTGGCGTTCTGGCGCGGCCCAAAAATGTTGAAGTAGCGCAGCGACACCGCGTCCAGCCCGTAGCTGCACGCATACGCCTGCATCAGCGCCTCGCACGCCACCTTGTTCGCCGCGTAGGGACTCCGCGGCGAGACCGGCATCGTCTCGACCTTCGGCAGCGTCGGCGTGTCCCCGTAGGCGCTGCTGCTGGCGGCAAACATCACCCGCTCCACCCCCGCCGCCCGCGCCGCCTCCAGCACGTGGAGTGTCCCCGTCACGTTCACCTGGCTGTACCGCACCGGCTGCTCGACGCTGCGCGGCACCGACCCCAGCGCCGCCTGGTGAAACACGTACCGGCAGCCCGAGGTCAACTGTCGCACCAGCGCCTCGTCGAGGATCGAGCCTTCGGTGAAGGCGACGCCGGCGAACCCGTCCACATTCCGGCGGTCGCCGCCGGACAGGTCATCAAGCACGCGCACGCGCGCCCCCAGCGCCGCCAGCGCCTCGACGATATGCGACCCGATGAACCCCGCCCCGCCCGTCACGAGCGCTTGTACGCCGCGGAAGTGGTTGCCGTGCAACCCTGTCCAATCACTAGTGACTCCGTTCACGCAATTGCTCCTGGGACTATTGCTTTCGCCATGATGAAAATCAGATCTGATCACTCCGATCAAGGGCTTTGGCGGCCTTACGCCACTGCTCTTTCCCGGGCATGCGTGATCTCGCGAGGATTGACCGGCCGAACCTGCGCCCGCTCCAGCGTGACCACGGCTGCGGTGCGCCCCGCCAGCGTCACAAACTCCACCTCGTACGCCTGCCCGTCCCGATAGACGTGGACCACCGTCCCCACATCCCCCGCCTCCAGCCCTTCACCGGGCACGTCCTCGGTCAGCACTACTCGTTCGTGTTCCTTCATCATGGCCGCTCCTGTCACTCGTAAGGATACGCCGTCACCAGCCGGGGCGTCGGTGAACCCTGGTCGATAATCCAGACTGACCGAATCCGAGGCGCTTTGCCACAAGGCGTGTCCATCGGGCCTTCCAGGACATACTTGCAGCCATGCACCGATTCTAGCTCACGCGTCACCACCGTATTGAGCGCGTGCCGCCGCAACGCCTCGGCGAGGATATGCCACTCTCGACGCGTAAACCCCATCGCAGAAAAGAACGCCGCCTTGCCGCCATTATCCGGATGAGCCGCCTCCAACAGATAATCGACAACCTTCTCGCGTTCCACAATGGCCAATTGCGCATGGGGGAGCATCATGCCTCGCCTCATCCATCAACCCACAGAGCCGACCGCTCCCCCGTCTTCACGTTGGGCGGTGCGGCATTTTGACGTTGCGGTGCTGGTGCGTTGCCCCAGCGCCGCCAGCGCCTCGACGATGTGCGACCCGATGAACCCCGCCCCGCCCGTCACCAGCACGTCCGCCCCGCGAAAGCGATCGCCGTGCAGGGCGGCCCAATTGGTGTTGAGTTCGGTCACGCCGTCGCTCCTCGAAAACCAGTCTCGTGCCTATTGTTGCCTTGTGAAGTATCCGTGAATGCGCTCTTCCCCATCGCACTGCGCCTTCCAGTCGAGTATCGCGCTGGGCATCGCAGTGATGGGTTGCTCGGGCTTGATGATCTTCCATTGCTCGGGCGTGACGAGAATCTCTCCCCAAAGACCCTGCCTGGTTGATCGGCGTGTGTCCACCCGCGCCCAGACGTATGCCCCCACGCCATTTTCTTCCACGTAGCAAAGAAACTCACCGGTACATCCCTTCTCCAGCATATCCATGAACTCATTGACGGACGCTCGCGCGGCGGCGACGGAGGTTTCAGCAGGCGGCCGTGTGAAATAGCTTTCACGACTGTCTGGTTCCAAAGCGGCTTGCTCGCACGCGCACACGATCAGAGATCCGAGCACGGCAGCACATGCTTCGCACGTCAAGATCGTGTTGTGAGTCAGGGGACTCTTCATGCCGTCATGAGGACGGTGGCGTCGGCGACACGTGTCACGCCGGGTCAATCAAGTCAAGGATGTTATCCACGATCTGGTTCAGCAGCTGGGGCGGAAGCCGCTGATCGAGGGAGGTTACGGATCGCTCGCGATAGTCGAACGAGCGGATGCGGTCGCAGAGGATCTGGCTGGGGCGGTCGAGCAGGCCGTCGGGCAGGGGCAGCCACAGTGGTCCGGGGGTCATGTCGCTGGTGATGGGGGCGGTGAGGCAGAAGCCGGTGGCTCGGTTGTACTTGAGCGGGCTGAGGATGACGGCCGGGCGGCGCTTGACGATCTCACGTGCCGCGGCAGGGTGAAAGTTCATCAGCACCAGGTCGCCGCGCTCGGGGTGATAGACTCGCTTGCTCACCAGATTTCCTTCCCGGACGGCGGCACGTCATCCCAATCCGAAGGCCACGCGTGGGAAAATCCCCGGCGAGGACTATGCGCCGCGCGGGGCGGGGGTAGAATGAAGTGTTGCAGTGGACGGGGGAGGGGCGGGATTCGAGGTTCGGGTGTCGGAAGGCGAAATGCATAATGCAGAATGCAAAGGCAAAATGGGAAGGGCACAGGGGTCGCAAGGCGATGGGAACAGCCGCATGCAATGGTTGGCCATCACGTCCGACGTTCGCCATGGCGCCGGAGGTCCACTACCGGATTGGCAGGGGCATCGTGTGGTGAAGGTGAAAACCCAGTGATTCCGAATAATGCTGAACCCGGTGGCGGTGGTTAGCCGGCGACGCCTTCGCGGGCGGCCTGCCAGGCGTCGCGGACGACGCTGACGATGGCGTGGCCGCAGTCGGGCAGGGGTGCGGTGAGTTTGCCCTCGAAGCTGACGCGGCCGTCGTAGCCGATCTTGCTGAGGACGGCGAAGAAGCCGGGGAAGTCGAAGCTATCGGGGCTGGTGTCGCCGTGGCCGCCGGGCTGGATGCGTCCGACGGGCTCGGCGATGTGGACATGGCGGAGGCGGTCGCCGAGGTCGATGACGGCCTGCTCGTCCTCGCGTTCGAGGCCGAAGTGGTAGGTGTCCACGAGGACCTGCACGGCGGGGTTGGCCACGCGGTCACACAATTCGGCGGCGTCGGCGAGGCTGTTGACGGTGTTGGTCTCGTTGCGGTTGAGGTGCTCGATGACGAGGGTGACGCGGCGGGCGGCACAGGCGTCGCCGGCGATGTCGAGGAACTCGGCGATGTGGTCCATGGCCAGGCGGGGCGACACGTCGTCCGGCCGCTTGCGGGCGCCACCGCTGCCGAAGACGAGGGTCCAGATGCCGAGGCGTGAGGCGCGGTGGGCGACGTGCTTCATGTATCGCTGCAGGGCGTCGAGGTCGCGCCCCGGCCCGACGACCGGCATGTCGCCGGGGACCAGGCAGTTGGCGGCCTCGACGGGCAGGACGAACCTGTCCGGGTCGGGCGCGGTGCGCTGCCAGTCGGCGTCGCTGAGCTTGCCCTGAAGCACCTGCTGGACGTTGACCTCCAGGAAGTCGAATCCGGCGGCCTTGAGGACCGCCGCGTCGTCGAGTGAGCCGCAGTATCCCAGTCTCATGATGGTTCTCCGCCGGGGTGGATGGGCGTGCCGGTGCATTTTAGCCGATGGCCGCCCGGCCGGCGAAATCAGCCCCCCGTGGCCACGGCCAGGGCCTTGCGCAGCTTGGGCACGCAGTCGCGCAAGCGGGCGGCGCCGGGCACGTCGGGGGTGTAGTCCTCGATGATGAGCGGCACGTGGACGGCGGCGGCGTGGAGGGCGGCCAGCCAGGTGGGGACGTGCAGGTTGGACTCGTCCAGCGGGCACATGCGGCTGTCGATGAGGGTGAAGCCGTGGGCGTCACGGGTGTCGGTGATGCGTTTCATGCCGCCGATGTGGACGTGGTCGATCCAGGGGCGGAGGACGGCGACGGCCAGGTGGGGCTGGACCTCGCCTTCGCGGCCGAAGTTGGCCATGTCGAAGATGACGCCGACGTGGGCCGGGTCGAAGTGGCGCACGACGTTCCACGCCAGGGCCGGACTGGTGACGAGGCTGCGGCAGTGGGTTTCGACGACGATCTTGACGCCCGCGCGTTGGGCCAGGCGCACGACGCGCTCGTAGCCGTCGATGGTGCGCTGCAGCAGTTGGGGATAGTCGAAGGATTCCTTGGGATAGCCCGGGGGCATGACGCGCACGCGGCCGGCGCCGACGGCGGCTGCGCCGTCAAAGTGCAGTTGCAGCACATCGTCGGGGTCGGTGATCAGCGACGAGGGCACGGTGCCGAACGGCGTCACACCCGCGTCGGTCATCCGCCGCCGCAGCTCCGCCGCCTCGGCCAGCAGCCGCTTGGGCGTCAGGTCGAACTTGTGGTTGCCCCAGTTGCCCCAGGGCTTGCCCCGCTGATCGTCGCTGATGATCCGCGGCCGCAGCGAATAGTGCGTCACGCCCAACTCCCGGCACAACGCAAGCTGCTCGTCGAAATCCAGCTCCGGCAGCATCACACCCGTCACGCCAATCGCCATGCTCATGACTCTGCTCCCGCCTCTTGCTCAGCCGCCGCTTGCGGCTTAGCGTCTTCGCTCGCCGCGGGCGCGTCCTGCTTCGCCGCCGCCAGCACGTCCACGTGTGTGTACGGATCGAGATGGCACACCACGATCTCCCCGTCATCCTTGCACAGCACCAGCCGATCCAGCCAGAGCTTGTCGTCCTTGGCGTGGGCGTACCACGACCCGGTCTTCTTCCGCTCGAAGCGCACGACGGTTCCCTCGACGCGCGTGGTCCACACGTCGTCGCGCTGGGCGATCTGCTGGGTGACGGCCACCCGCTGCCCGGGCTTGAACGCCGCCCCGTTGCGCTTGGTCGTAGGCGAACCGGCCATGATCGAACTCCCGTGTCGCCCGTCACGATAGCCGAAAGCCGGGCCTGGCGCAAAATCCGCGCCGCCCCCGCACGTCGCCGCCTGACCTCGCCAGCCGCTACACTACCGCCATGTTCGGCCATCTGACTGACAAGTTCAACGACGTGTTCCGCAGCCTGTCGGGGCGGGGCAAGATCAGCCAGTCCAACGTGCAGGAAGCGATGGAGCAGGTCCGCCAGGCCCTGCTCGAAGCCGACGTGCATTACGACGTGGTCGAGGCGTTCTGCCGGCGGGTGCTCGAGGACGCGATTGGGCAGAAGGTGCTCGAGTCGGTGCGGCCCGGCCAGCAGATGATCAAGATCGTCCACGACGAGCTGGTGCGGCTGATGGCCGGCGCCCCGGGCGAGGAGGATCAGTCGGGGATGCTGATGGTGTCGCCCGGGCCGACGATCGTGATGATGTGCGGGCTGCAGGGCAGCGGCAAGACGACGACGTGCGGCAAGCTGGCGGCCCTGCTCAAGAAGCGTGACAAGAAGGTGATGCTGGTGGCAGCGGACCTGCAGCGACCGGCGGCGGTGGATCAGCTCCAGACGCTGGCGGGCCAGGTGCAGGCGGATATGCCCGGCCCGGCCGGGGGCGTGTTCTTCTACAGCGAGCCGGACAAGGTGCGCGAGTACGGCCAGGCCGTCGGCGCCGCCGTGGCCGTCTGCCGCAACGCCGTCACCAAGGCCAGGCAGACGGGCGTGGATGTCGTCATCCTCGATACCGCCGGCCGACTGCACATCAACGACGAGCTCATGGGCGAGTTGCGCCAGGTCAACCAGGCGGTGAACCCGCACCAGATCTATCTGGTCATCGACGCGATGACCGGGCAGGACGCCGTCAACTCCGCCAAGGCGTTCAACGACCAGCTCGAGCTCGACGGCGTGATCCTCACCAAGTTCGACAGCGACACCCGCGGCGGCGCGGCGCTGTCGGTCAAGCACGTCACCGGCAAGCCGATCAAGTACATCGGCGTGGGCGAAAAACTCGACGCGCTGGAGGAGTTCCACCCCGAACGCGTCGCCAGCCGCATCCTCGGCATGGGCGACGTCGTGTCGCTGGTCGAAAAGGCCCAGGAGCAGGTCTCGCAGGAAGAGGCCGAAGAACTGCAGAAGAAGATCGCCCAGGGCAAGATGACCATGGACGACTTTCTCAAGCAGCTCAAGACGATCCGCCGCATGGGATCGATGAAGAGCCTGCTGGGCATGCTGCCAGGCATCGGCAGCCAGCTCAAGGACCTGGACCTCGACGAGAACCAGATCGACCGCACCGAGGCGATCATTCACTCGATGACGCCCCCGGAGCGCAAGGACGTGGACATTCTGTCCAACAGCCGCCGCCGCCGAATCGCCCGCGGGTCGGGCACGCGCACCGACGACGTGTCGCAACTCGTCAAGAGTTTCGGCATGGTCAGCGCCATGACCAAGCAGATGTCGGGCCTGGGCATGATCGAGCGGGTCAAGGCGCTGCGCGGCATCGGAAACATGGACCTGGCGGCGCTGGGCGGGCGCGGCATGCCCAAGCTCAACGTGCCCCCGCAGCGCGACCGGCCGAAGTTCAAGCAACGCAAGCGCAAGAGCCGCTAGTTCATCGCCATGCCTATCGAATTACCATCGCGTTACGTTCCCGCCGATATTGAGCCGCGGATCACGGAGAAATGGCTCGCCGCCAAGGCGTTTCACGCCGTCCCCGGAAGTGACGCGCCGTCATTCTGCATCGTCATTCCCCCGCCCAACGTCACCGCGGCCCTGCACCTGGGCCACGCGCTCAACAACACGCTGCAGGACATCCTCGTGCGCTGGCACCGCATGATGGGGTTCAACACGCTGTGGATGCCCGGCACCGACCACGCGGGCATCGCCACGCAGACCGTCGTCGAGAAGCGCGTTCTCGCCGAGGAAGGCAAGCGTCGCACCGACTTCGAGCGCGACGAGTTCGTCGCGAAAATTCAGGCGTGGAAGGACGAGTACGAGCAGGTGATCCTCGGCCAGCTCAAGGCCATGGGCTGCTCCTGCGACTGGGACCGCACCCGCTTCACGATGGACGAGCAGTGCGCCCGCGCCGTGCGCGAGGCGTTCTTCCAGCTTTTCAAGGACGGGCTGATCTACCGCGGCAAGCGCCTGGTCAACTGGGACCCGGTCACGCAGACCGCCCTGGCCGATGACGAGGTGGAGAACGAGGAGATCGACGGGCACTTCTACTACATGAAGTACCCGCTCGAAGACGGGTCGGGTCATGTCACTGTGGCGACCACGCGCCCCGAAACGATGCTGGGCGACACCGCCGTTGCAGTGAACCCACGCGACCCGCGAGCCGCCGCGCTAAAGGGCAAGTTCGTGAAGCTCCCCATCGTCGGCCGCGTGATCCCGATCATCGACGACGATTACGTGGTCCTGCCCAATCCCGACAGCGACGACGCCAAGGCCAAGTACGCCACCGGCTTCCTGAAGGTGACGCCAGCCCACGACCCCAACGACTACGAGATCGGGCAGCGCCACAACTTGTCCATCATCAACGTGTTCAGCCCTACCGCCACCATCTCCAAAGAGCACGGCTGGAGTGACTGGGATGCCACAGATCGAGATGAGTTCTGCGAAACGCTCCTGGGCATGGACCGCTACGAGGCCCGCAAAGCGGTCGTCGAGTGGTTCCGCCAGGAGCAACTCCTCGAAGACGTGAAGCCCTATCGCCACACCGTGGGCCACAGCTACCGCTCGCATGTGCCGATCGAGCCATACCTGAGCGACCAGTGGTACGTGAAGGTGACGGATGATCGCCTCAGTGGCGCAGCGCTGCGCGCCTTGAGATCCGATAGCGCTGAAGCCCCGCATGCAAATGCGGGGCTGGCCCACGACCAGTGGGAGCGGCAATTGCGATTCGTCCCCGAGCGCTACGCCCACACGTTCCGGGTGTGGAACGAAAACATCCGCGACTGGTGCATCAGCCGCCAACTCTGGTGGGGCCATCGCATCCCGGTGTGGACCCTCGATCTTGAGCTCAATGTGGATGCTGGCCCTTCTCACGAGAATCGAGGGCCCCATCCCCGAGAAGTGGCCGCATTGGACCATGCGATTGGGGGGCGATTTGGTGAATGTTTCAAGAATCACAACGTTCGATACATCCTGCGAGTTGATGCGCATCCCGAGAAGGCAAACTGGATTCGCACGCACATATGCATGGATCGCGACGAGCCAGGCGCGGTGCGGATGATAGAGCAGGCTGGCTGGCAGCAAGACCCCGACGTGCTGGACACATGGTTCAGCAGCGGCCTGTGGCCGATCTCGACAATGGGGTGGCCAAGCGACACACCGGAGTTGAAGACGTGGAATCCGTCATCGGTGCTTTGTACCGCACGCGAGATCATCACGCTGTGGGTGTCGCGCATGGTGATGTTCAACATCTACTTCCGGGGGTGCCTGCCGTTCACGGACGTGTTCATCCACGCGATGATCCAGGACGGCGAAGGCCGCAAGATGTCCAAGTCGCTGGGCAACGGGGTGGACCCGATCGACATCATCCACTCGCACGGGGCAGACGCGATGCGGTTCACGCTCGCCCAGATGACCACGCAGACTCAGGACGTGCGCCTGCCCGTCGAGAGAGACGCGGCCACAGGACGCAACACGTCGCCTCGCTTCGACGGCGGGCGGAACTTCGCCAACAAGCTGTGGAACGCGGTGCGGTTTGCGATGTCGAATCTGCCGTGTAAAGCCGCGACCACCCCCGGAATGGATCGCGCATCGGACGCACGGGATGATTCGGCGCGACCAATGGTCGCGGCTTTACAGGATCGCTGGATATTGTCCTGCACCGCTCGCGCGATTGACGACGCCACCGCCGCCCTGCGCGAGTACGACTTCCACAACTACGCCAACCGCCTCTATCAGTTCGTGTGGAACGACTTCTGCGACTGGTATCTCGAAGCGATCAAGCCGACGATCAAGGAGAGTCCACAGCAGCAGGCGGTGCTGCGCGAGGTGCTGAGCGTGATTCTGCGGCTATTGCATCCCGTGATGCCGTTTGTCACCGAGGCGCTGTGGGAAGCCGTACAACCTGACAGCGGATTACTGGCCAAGGCCGCGTGGCCCCAGGGTGATCCCGCGCAGATCGATCCGAAGGTCGAGGACGAGTTCAGTCGGCTGCAGACGGTGGTGACGATGATCCGCGAGGTGCGGACGCAGACGCAGACCCCGCCGCGGGAGACGGTGGATGTGTCGGTGAAGATCGACGCGGCGGTCGCCAATCGCATCAAAGCCGACGCGCTGCTGATCGAGCGTCTGGCGAACGTGACGATCGCCGACATCGGGCCGGGCGTGACCAAGCCGGGGAACGCTGCAGTGGTCGTGCGGCCGCTGGGCGAGGTGTACCTGCACCGTCAGCTCGATGTGGCGGCGGAGCGCCAGCGTCTGAGCAAGCAGATTGTCGCGACGAACAAGAGCATCGCCGCGCTGGAGGGCCGGCTCCACAACAAGGGATACACGGACCGCGCCCCGGCCCACCTGGTGCAGCAGACGCGCGACCAACTCGCCGCAGCGCAGAAAGAGCTCGGCGCGCTGCAGGCGCAGCTTGGACAACTGGGCTGAGTCAGCCGTCGCGGTGCTGGTATGCTGTCGCCGATGGCCGACGCCGACCCGCTGGTGATGGACCGCATCCGGGAGCGCATGGCCGCGCTGCGCCAGGCGATCGGGCGGGTGATCGTGGGCCAGGACGAGATCGTCGAGGCGCTGCTGACGGCGGTGCTGTGCCGGGGTCACGTGCTGATCGTGGGCGTGCCGGGGCTGGCCAAGACGCTGCTGGTGCGATCGCTGGCGTCGGCGACGGACCTGTCGTTCTCGCGGATTCAGTTCACGCCGGACATGATGCCCAGCGACATCCTGGGCGTGGAGCTGGTGGAGGAGGACGCGGCGACGCGGCAGCGGTCGCTGCGATTCGTGCGTGGCCCGGTGTTCGCGCAATTGATCCTGGCCGATGAGGTCAACCGCACGCCGCCGCGCACGCAGGCGGCGCTGCTGGAGGCGATGGCCGAGCACCAGGTCACGGTCGCCGGCCGATCGCTGCGGCTGGAAGAGCCGTTCATCGTGGTGGCGACGCAGAACCCGATCGAGCAGGAGGGCACCTATCCGCTGCCCGAGGCGCAGCTCGATCGGTTCATGTTCAGCCTGTGGATGGACTATCCGAGCCTGAACGAGGAGAAGTCGATCGTAGCGCAGACGCCGCGGATTCACGCCGAAAGGATCGAGCCGGTGATGACGCGGGACGAGCTGCTGCAGATGACCGATGCGGTGTGGCGGATGGCGGCGAGCGAGCACGTGGTGGACTACGCGGTGCGTCTGGCGCGGGCAACGCGGCCGGGCGAATCGGGGACATCGGGGGCACCGGGGGCGCCCGAGGCGACGCGGCGGTATGTGTCGTGGGGCGCCGGGCCGCGCGCCGGGCAATGCATGGTTCACGCGGCCAAGGCGCTGGCGGCGATGGCGGGCGAGCCGGCGCCCGGCGCCGGCCACGTGCGGCAGGCGGCCATGCACGTGCTGCGCCACCGCATCGTCGTCAACTACGCCGCCACCGGCGATGGCGTCACCAGCGCCGACATCGTGCGCGCCGCGATCGAATCGGTGCGCGAAGCCGACTACCGGTGATCCTTGAGCTTGCTCAGGCCCCGCCCCACCGCCACCTTGGCGGTGTCGGCCGCAGCGCTGATCGCCAGGTACAGATCGGCGTCCTGCTTGGACACCACCACCTCCGGAATGCCGCGCACCTTGATATCGGCGTCGCACACCTTGCACACGCCGCCCTTGGGCCCGTTGACGTCCTTGAGCCGCACCTTCACCTGCTCCACGTGACGGTCGTACTGATTGAGGGCGTAAGTGAATCGCTCCTGCGCGTGCTGCGCGAGGGCGTCGGTCAGCTCCACGTGTCGGCCAAGCACTTCGATCTGCATGGGGGTCTCCTTACAGGCTGGACTTCTTCATCGTATGCGCGCCAAGCGTGCCGGGTTCGACATTCGCCCGCGCGGTACAATCATGCACCCCCTCACAGGAAGGACGCAACGATGACGCGACTGGCAACCATTGTGACGACAGGCCTCGTGCTGGCGTTGGCGACCCTGGCGACTGCGGCCGACAAGGCCGAAGGGCAGCCCGCCAAGAAGCCCGCGCTCGTCGGCACTGTCGTCAGCGCCTCGAGCACCACCGTCGTGGTCAAGCCCGAAAGCGGCGACAACGTCAACGTCACCGTCAACGCCCAGACCAAGGTGAAAATCGACGGCAAGGACGCGACACTGGCCGACCTCAAGCCCGGCATGTGGGTGGCCGTGCCCGAGATCAATGGCCCGGCGCGGCGCATCAACGCCAAGAGCGTGCGCCCCGCATGAGTGTTGCGGCCACGACGCTCGCGACGCTGATCTGCTAGACTGCGGGGCTTCACACCATCACGAAGGACCCGCGACTACATGGCCATCAAATCCAGCCTCTTCGATCTCACGGGGAAAGTCGCGCTCGTCACCGGCGGCGCCAGCGGCATCGGCCGATCCATCGCCGCGGCGCTGGTGCAGCACGGCGCTCGCGTCCTCGTGGGCAGTCGCACGCTCGACAAGGTCGAGGCCGCCGCCAAGGAACTCGATGGCCTGGGCGATCGCATCGGCGACGACCCCGTCGCCGCCGGCGTCGCCCTCGACGTGACCCGTCCCGACAGCATCGAGCACGCCGTCCGCAAGGCCATGGACCTCTTCGGCGGACTGCACATCCTCGTCAACTCCGCCGGCGTCATGCTCCGCAAGCCCACGTTCGAGCTGCCCCCCGATGACTTCAACCGCATTTACGACACGCACGTGACCGGCTCACTGCGCTGCGCCCAGGCCGCGGGCCACGTGTTCCGCGAGCAGCACGCCGGGTGCATCATCAACCTTGCGTCGATCAGCAGCTTCGTCGATCTGATCGAGGTCGCCGCCTACGCCGCGGCCAAGAACGCGATCCTCGGACTGACGCGCAGCCTCGCCAACGAGTGGGCCAAGCACGGCATCCGCACCAACGCGATCGCCCCGGGGTTCGTGCCCACGGACATCAACCGCAAGATGATCGAGAACACCGACCGCGGCCGCCGCATCCTCGAGCACACCCCGATGGGTCGCTTCGGCACCGGCGACGAGATCGCCGGCGGGGCCGTTTACCTCGCCAGCGACGCCGGCCGATTCGTCAACGGCCACACCCTGGTCATCGACGGCGGCTACCTCGCCAGCGGCATCGGCGACAGCGTGGCGCCTTGGGCCCCCGCAAGCACTGGGGTCTAGGCATCGCACGCCCGCTTGGCGCGGTGGGGCGAATCTGCGACAACATGGGCGCATGGATGCGTTTCTCATCGAAGGCGGGCATCGGCTTCGCGGCACGATGCGGGTGCATGGGTCGAAGAACTCGAGCCTGCCGCTGATGGCCGCGGCGTTGCTCACCGACGAGCCGGTCGTCCTGCGCGACGTGCCGGATCTTTCGGACATCCGTAACCTGTCGAAGCTGCTGGCGTCGCTGGGGTGCGAGGTGACGAGCGACCCCGGCGCCGGCGACGCATCGCGCACGCTCAAGCTGCACGTGACCGATACCCGCGAGACGCTGGCGCCCTACGACATCGTGCGGACGATGCGGGCGAGCATCTGCGTGCTGGGACCGCTGGTGGCGCGGCGGGGCGAGGCGAAGGTGTCGATGCCCGGCGGGTGTTCGTTCGGCGACCGCCCGGTCGATCTGCACCTGCGCGGGCTCAAGGCCCTGGGCGCAGAGATCCACCTGGACGAAGGCTACATCGTCGCCACCGTGCGCGGGCGACTCAAGGGCACGCACGTCTTTCTCGGCGGACCGTTCGGCTCGACCGTCCTGGGCACGGCCAACATCATGTGCGCCGCCGCCCTTGCCAAGGGCACGACCATCATCGAATGCGCTGCCTGCGAGCCGGAGATCACCGACCTGGCGAACCTGCTCACCGCCATGGGCGCCAAGATCGCCGGCGCCGGCTCGCCGCGCATCACCATCGAGGGCGTCGAGAAGCTCAGCGGGGCGACGCACCGGGTGATGCCCGACCGCATCGAGGCCGGCACGTATATCATGGCCGGGGCGATCACCAATGGCGACGTGACGATCGAGAACTGCCCCACCGACACGCTCACTGCAGCGATCGACCGCCTCGAGCACGTGGGCATCAGCGTCGATGCCGTCGATGGTCCTGCCGGGAGCGATCGCATGCACCAGACGGTGCGCGTCTCCAGCGATCGTCGCCTGTCGCCGGTGCACGTGGTGACGCAGCCGCACCCGGGCTTCCCCACCGACCTGCAGGCCCAGATCATGGCTCTACTGTGCCTGGCCGACGGCAACTCGATCATCACCGAGAAGATCTTCCCCGACCGCTTCCTGCACGTGGCCGAACTGGCCCGCATGGGGGCGAACCTCTATCGCAACGGTCCGACCGTGCTGGTTAGCGGCGTCCGCGAGCTGGTGGGCGCCCCCGTCATGGCCAGCGACCTGCGCGCCTCGGCGTGTCTCGTCCTTGCCGGCCTGGCCGCTCGCGGCAGAACCACCGTCAACCGCGTCTATCACCTCGACCGCGGTTACGAGCACATGGAACTCGAACTGCAGAAGCTCGGGGCCCACATCCAACGCATCGACGCCCCGGCGACGTGATTGATCAAGCCGAAGGCGGTTTTTTCCTCGCCAGGTGTGCCTACCAGCCGATCATCGCGTGGGCCGTTGTGATCGTTCCTGCTGTTGTTTACTGCGCTGCCGGGCTGTTGCGCGGATCGCCTCCCACTCCTCGACGGACATTTCCCTCTTGTACCTGTAATCCAGGACCGGGTCGTACCGATAGTCGAAGACTCTTACGCCTTCGCGCAAATCGACCTCGAACATCTCGTCGGGCAGCGGTTGATTGACGCGCAAGAGTTTGGCAGTGAACTCGCGCCGGCTGGATTCGTACGACTGCCCATTCGTGGAGTGATCGTAATGCGAATACCCCTGCCGCATCGGGAACCAGCAGCCTGGCGCGACCTCGCGCCAATCCCATGTGCGATGAATCGTCCTCACCACCTGCAGCGGACGCGAGAGCTTACTGCGCAACGCCAATGCCTCTTGCTGTCGCGACGGGGCCTGCTGGACGAACCATGCGTGGAATGCCTCGGGCTCGTTGAATCGCTCCCCGTAATGCTTGCCCAGGCCTTGGAGAACCGAGTTGACATCTGCCCAACGGGGCGTGATGAGACTCGCGTTGCCGTACAGCCGATGGTCGGCCACGCCGACATACCAGCGCGTTGAAACCGCCGCGTCGCCTTCGAGCACGTAGCAGTCGGTGCCATCGAACGCCTCGCGGCCAATCAGCTCAAACTGGTCCGGCCGCGGGTGAAGGCTCTCCAATTCGTCGTGGCGCAGAGGCCACCACCAGAAGCTGTGCCGCCCGGCCCGCGGCCAGCTGGACTCGTACATGAACGTGCTGCCCAGTCCGAATGTCGGGTTTGAGGCGAATGCGTAGTGCTCCTGGTCGTGCGTGAAGTAACGCTCGTGGCAGATCGTCTTTTGGCCGTCCCACACACGCAGGTCGTAGCTGGCGTCCTTGCGATCGATGAGCTTGCGGGCGCGATGATCATCGAAAGCGATCTCGATCACCTCATCAACGCGCGGCCGCAGGTTCCAGAATCGCTTGGGCGTGATCTCCACATCGGAAAACTGGCGCTGCAATTCGGTTCGCGATCGCTCGATCGCCTCGACTGAACGAGTCCAGAACGCCTCCATGCGCAGCTCGAAGCTGTCGATGTCATGCAGCCACTGTTCGGCCGTGCGAACCTCGCGCACCAGTTCCGCGGCATCGGGCGTGTCGGCTGCCGTGATCATCAGGCACGCGATAAGGACTGCGGCGACGCTGCTGGTCATGCCAAACCTCCTCACAAGTAGAGACGACGCGCTTCCGCACCGGTTTCACTGATTCGCAGGATTGGGATGTATCACAGCAGGGAAACGCCCCGCCCCTCAAACCTGCACGGCGCCCCTGGAACGGTCCGCGGACAAACCGCCGCAGGCTTACGACGCGCATCTCTGACTCACTCTTTGATTTGCCCGTGAGGATGTGGAACAATGCGCCCATGACCGAGTCGGCTAATCAGCTCGATCCCGCACTGCTGGACATTCTCGTCTGTCCGCTGACGCGGTCGGCGCTGCGGCTGGAGGGGGATGAGCTGGTGGCGACCAAGCCCGAGGGGGCGGGGTTGCGGTATCCGATCCGCGATGGCATTCCCGTACTGCTGGTCGATGAGGCGGCGCTGCCGACGGGCGTCGCTTCGCTGGAGGAGTTCAAGCGGCGGTACGCTGATGTGATCCCCCATTGATGGGAGGTGAGGCGATCATGTCGAAGTCGAAGAGAAAACCTGCCCGGCGCCCCCGGAACCGCGCCGACTGCTTCTTCGGCCTGCACTTCGACCATCACGCCCGGCTCGACGACACCGTGCTCAACGATCGCGTCACGCCCGCGCTGGTCGAGCGGATCATCAAGCTCACCGGCTGCGACTACATCCAGCACGACTGCAAAGGCCACCCCGGCATCGCGGGCTATCCCGGCTCGAAGGCGGGCGTATCACCCCCGGCCCTGAAAAAGGACGCCCTGCGCATCTACCGCGACGTGACGAACAAGCGCGGCGTGCGGCTGTACGTGCACTTCTCCGGCGTCAGCGACAAGCAGGCGTGCAAGGACCGCCCCGAGTGGATGGCCGTCGGCGGCGAAGCCAAGATCGGGAACCTGGGCAGCACGTCCACCTTCGGCTCGTACGTGCGCCAGCGCATGGTCCCGCAGATGATCGAGGTCATCGACCGCTACGGCGTGGACGGGTTCTGGGTCGATGGCGACTGCTGGGCCGCTGCCGTGGACTATTGCGACGCCGCCAAGGCCCGGTTCAAGGAGCTTACCGGGCACGACGTGGTCCCGACCGAGCCCGGCCAGCCCGGCTGGTTCGAGTGGATGACGCTGCAGCGCGACCAGTTTTTCGCTTATGTGAAAGCGTACGCCGACGCGGTGCACGAGCGCGACCCGTCGTGCGAAGTGTGCAGCAACTGGCTCTACAGCGGACACAGCCCCGAGCCGGTCCGCGTGCCGATGGATTTCATCAGCGGTGACTACTCGACGACCGACTCGGTCAACGCCGCGCGGTTCGAGGGGCGATACCTGAGCAACGTCGGCCTGCCCTGGGACCTGATGGCGTGGTCCTTCGTGTCGCTGCGAAATCATGGCGGGCGAATCCACAAGCCCGTCGAGCAACTGCAGCAGGAGGCGGCAACCGTGCTGGCGTTGGGCGGCGGGTTCCAGCTCTACTTCCACCCCGACCGCCACGGGGGCTTTGCCCAGCACCAGCTTCACCTGATGAAGCAGACCGCCGACTTCTGCCACGCCCGCAAAGACGTGTGCTGGCAGAGCGAGACCATCCCGCAGGTGGCGGTGCTGCTGGACACGACGAGCTACTTGAAGACGAGTCCATCGGTGTACGCTGCATGGAACGGCGAGCACCAGGCGCTGCAGGGAGCGCTGCAGGCGATACTCGAAGCCGGCCACCACGCCGACGTGCTGGCGGATCATCAGCTCAACTGGCAGCAGGACCACTATCCGGTGGTGGTGGTGCCGCAGTGGTCGCACGTGCCTCCGGCCGTCGTCGCCGAGCTGGTGGCGTATGCGAGGCGAGGGGGCTCGCTGCTGCTCATCGGCGCCGAGACGGCGGGATTGTTCGCCGAGCACCTGGGCGCTCGCCTCGAAGGAACGCCCCGCGATGAAAAAGCCTACCTGCAGATCGATAAGCGTCTGAGCTCGATTGGCGAAGGCGGCAGCGTGCTGGTGCACGGCTCCTGGCAGGATGTTGCAGTGGTGCGCGGCGGCGCCCGGGCGATGGCGATGCGAACGCCCGGGCACTGTGAGACCGTCGGGCCGAAGATCGCCGCCACGCTCGCCCGGCTGGGCAAGGGCAAAATCGCCGCGGTGTACGGGCCGCTGGGGTCGGCCCACCTGGCGACGCACAGCCCCTGGGTGCGCGACTGGTTCGACCACCTGCTGCGCAAGCTCTACACCCCCATGGTGACGATCCGGGGCCGCCATGGCGTGGACCTGGTGCTGCGCGAGAAGGACGGCTGCATCGCGGTGCACCTGTGCAACGTATCGGCCGTGCCCACGCAGCGGGAGGGTGGCAGCGCGTACCTTTTTGCCGATCGCGTCCCGGCGACCGGGCCCCTGACCCTGGACATCCGTCTGCCCGGCAAGCCGCAAAAAGTGCGCCTGCAGCCCGAGGACAGGCCGTTGCGCGGCACGTGGCGCAAAGGCGTGCTCACACTGACTGTTCCGTCGGTCCACATTCACAGCATCATCACTGTCGCGTGATCGCGACTTGCTTTTCGGATACCTGGGGGCATATAGTCGCAGGGCGTTCTGGAGTTCCTTTCTTTCACCCTTTTCTAAGGAGACGGTGCATGAAGACGTTGATGACGGCGGTGGCGATGGTAGCGGTCATGGCGATGGCCATGTCCCTCGCGGCGTGCAAGAGCAGCGAGGAGGGCGTCAAGACGAGCAAGATCCAGCAATGGGCGTCGGTGAACGCCGACGTGGAGAAGACCACTGCAGCGGCGGAGTCCGTGCTCAAGGAGCTGGAGCTCAAGAACGTCAAGAGCAAGTCCACCGCGGTGGACGGCGAAGCCAGCGGCGAGAAGGCCGATGGCACGAAGGTCAATGTGTCGGTTGCCAAGAAAGGCGAAGGCAGCGAGGTGACTGCGCGTGTCGGCACGATGGGCGACAACAAGCTTGGCGCCGAAATCGTCAGCAAGATCAAGGCGAAGGCCGAAGGCAAGTAAAGCAGCCTGAGGCGATCGCATCCATGAAAAAGCCCACCCGCTTGCACGGGTGGGTTTTTTGTCTGTTGAGCGGCGGGTCGAATGTCAGGCCAGGTCTTCGATCAGGCCGTCGAGGGCCGCATCGAACTTGTCGGGGGTTTCGTATGTGCCTGCGGCGATCTCGCCCTTGACGCGGGCGACGAGGTCGAAGCGAATGTCGGGCAACTCCTGCAGGCGCGACAGCAGTTGGGCAGCCTGAGACAGTTCGACGCGATCGGTGCCGCGCAGGCTGCTGCCGGCCGGTCGCGTCACGTCGGTCAGCGCCTTGGCGTGACCATTGACCGCCGGCCGAGTCACGGCCGCGGCTGCCGTCCGACCGACCGAGTTGGGGGCAATGTCGCTCATGACTGCTCTCCTGTCGCTTTCCTGTGGGCGTCTGGCGGGCCGCCGTTGTCTGACTGCGATGCTCGGCTAGGCCCGTCGTCACGCCTCGCATCCGCCCATCTTAATCATCGCCCATCGCCAATCCCTTGCTTGAAACCTTGCACACTCAAGCGTATTACGTCGCAAAACACTATTCCACATTTACTTATGCGAAATCTTGGCGCAGTGTGTCCCATAATCAGGCGGGTATCAATACTGCTTATCGACAAGGGGCGGGGGACGACTTGAGCGATTTCCAAACATTCTGCGAACATGCAGCCTCGCGCAAGTCTCGCATTGACAAGGCTCGACAGCACGATCACCAGAGACCCTGGCAAAAAATGTCAATCCACGCCACCGCGCATCGGCCGATAATCCCGGCCGGCCCGTCACGATTTTTTTCGGCCCGCGCCACCGCCGGCCGCACCGACCCCGGCCTGGTGAATCGCCCACGCCACGTCCGCAGCGTGACGGTTGGGCTGCACGTCATGGACGCGC
This sequence comes from uncultured Phycisphaeraceae bacterium, assembly GCA_964518335.1. GTDB lineage: Bacteria > Planctomycetota > Phycisphaerae > Phycisphaerales > Phycisphaeraceae > CAZFDT01. The sequence continues at coordinate 2,283 of CAZFDT010000020.1, read as the reverse complement.
AGGATCGCCACGCCGGCCGCCACCGCCAGCGCGGTCGTGGCGCATGTGCCGCCGATCACGTGATCGGGCGCCGCCTCGACCCCTTGGCCACACAGGGCGCGGAGGAAGCGCTTGCGGCTGGTTCCCAGCACCACGGGGAAACCCGTCGCCACCAGGCGCGGCAAGTCGGCGAGCAGCGCCAGGTTGTGCGCCATGGTCTTGCCGAAGCCGATGCCCGGATCGATGAGGATGCCATCGCGCCGCACGCCCGCGGCGAGGGCAGCCTCCGCGCGGCGGAGCAGGAACGACTCGACCTGGCCGACAACGTCGTCGTAGCGCGGGTCCTGCTGCATCGTCGCCGGCTCGCCGAGCATGTGCATGAGCACGATCGGCGCCTCGCGCCGCGCCGCCAACTGCAGCATCAATGGATCGTCGCGGCCGGCGCTGACGTCATTGATGATCGCCGCACCCGCGTCCAGCGCCGCCTCCGCCACGGCCGCACGCGTCGTGTCGATGCTCACCACCGCCCCGCTCGCGCGAGTCAGGCCCTGGATCACCGGCAGAACCCGTTGCAGTTGGACATCAGTCGTCACCCGCTGCGCCCCCGGTCGCGTCGATTCGCCGCCCACGTCGATGATGTCCGCCCCTTCGGCCGTCATCCGCTTCGCCTGCTCGATCGCCTCCCCTGGTTCGGCAAACCGCCCCCCGTCTGAAAAACTGTCCGGCGTGACATTGAGCACGCCCATGATGAGGGGCTCGTTCAGCGAAAGTTTTTGACCGCGCGACAGTTCGATGTGCATGGCGGACTGATCCGGTGCTTCGCAGAGCCCGAGCCCTCGGCTTGGCGCGAAGGTTTCAGGCCACAAATCGCTTGATGACCAGCGTGTCATTCTGCCCGCCGAACCCGAAGCTGTTGGACAGGGCGACATCGACCTTGGCGCTTCGCGCGTCGTTGGCGACGTAATCCATGTCGCACACCGGGTCGGGCGTGTGGAGGTTGATCGTCGGCGGGAGCTTGCGGTCGCGGATGGCCAGCACGCAGGTGATGGCCTCGACGGCGCCGGCGGCAGCGATGAGGTGGCCCATCATGCTCTTGATCGAGCTCATCGGCACGCGGCGGGCGTCGTCGCCGAAGACGGCCTTGACCGCCTTGGTCTCGATCGAGTCGTTCTCCTTCGTGCCCGTGCCGTGGGCATTGATGTAATCGACGTCGGCGGGGGTCAGTGCCGCGTCGGCCAGGGCGTCGCGCATGCTCTTGGCGGCGCCGCGGCCGTCGGGGTGAATGTCGGTGATGCGGTAGGCGTCGGCGGTCGAGCCGTAGCCGGCGATCTCGGCGAGGACCTGCTCGGGCCTGATGCCGCGAGCCAGCGCATGGTCGAGCGATTCGATCACGAGCATGCCCGCGCCTTCGCCCAGGACGAATCCGTCGCGGTCGGCGCTGAAGGGGCGCGAGGCGGTGAGGCAACTGTCGTTGCGCTCGGAGAGGGCGGTGAGGCGGTTGAACCCGGTGACGCCGAAGGGGTGGATCATCGTGTGGGCTCCGCCGGTGATCATGACGTCGGCGTCGCCGCGGCGGATGATGCTGGTGGCCTCGCCGATGGCCTGGGTGGAGGCGGCGCAGGCGGTGAGGCAGTTGTAGGCCGGGCCCTGGGCGTCGAACTCCAGCGCCAGGTGGGCCAGCGGCATGTTGGGCTCCTGCTCGATCTCGCGCACGGCATTCATGCGCTGCACGGCGACGCCGGCCCAGGCCACGGTGTCGATGGCTCCGGTCTGGCGCTTCCACGCCGCCAGGTTCGACCCGACGTAGTTGTCGAAGTCCAGCACGCCCTCGCCCGAGCCCAGGTAGATGCCCAGGCGGGTGGGGTCGATCGCGTCGTGACGATCGAGGCCGGCCATGGCCCACGCCTGCCGTGCGGCGCCGAGGGCGAAGGCGGTGTTGTCGCCGATGCCTTCGTGCAACTCGGGGTGGCGGACGTAGCGGCGATAGTCGTAGTGCTTCACCTGCGAGGAGAAGGTGGTGGGAAAGGTCGAGGCGTCGAACTTGAACGTGGGGCTGACGCCGCTCTGGCCCGCCAGCAGCGCCGACCAGGCGGTTTCGATGTCGTGGCCCAGGGGGGTGACCCAGCCGATGCCGGTGATGACGACGCGCGTGCGCATGAGGTGGTCCCTGATGAGTGACAACGCAGGCAACACAATAGCGGTTGGGCGGCCTGTCGTGAAAGGCGTGGGCGATCGACGACGATAAAGAACGCCAGGGTGAAGACATTTACATCCGATCGCCTCCGGTGAGAGTGCGGATGAGGT
>CAZFDT010000019.1:0-75080 GCA_964518335.1 uncultured Phycisphaeraceae bacterium | reverse complement strand
GCGACACCAGCGAGTTCTTCGACATCGCCGCGGTGCGCCTGGGCCGGCAACTGTTCGTCAGCGACTTCCGGGGGTTCGTGTTCAACGACGTGAGCGACGGCATCCGTTTCTTCGGCAACTTCGCCTCCAACCGCGTGCAATACAACCTGGCCTTCTTCAACCAGAACGAGAAGGACACCAACAGCGAACTCAACGAGCTCAACTGGCGCGACCAGCAGATCCTCATCGCCAACACCTACATCCAGGACTTCATCTGGATGGGCTACACCACGCAGTTCAGCTTCCACTGGAACCACGACCAGAGCGACGAGGAGTTCGACAACAACGGGTTCCAGGTGATTCCCGACCTGGCGGGCAGCAACACGCTGCGAAACGTGGACGCCCACTACCTGGGCTGGGCCGGCGACGGCCATATCGGTCGGCTCAACGTCAACCACGCGTTCTACTACGTCTTCGGCCAGGACGACGCCAACCCGATCGCCGGCCGCAGCGTCGATATCAGCGCCTACATGGGCGCGCTCGAGTTGTCGATCGACATCGACTGGTTCCGGCCGAAGGTCCACTTCCTCTACGCCAGCGGCGACAGCGACCCGACCGACGGCACGGCCACGGGGTTCGACGGCATCTTCGACAACCCCTTCTTCGCCGGCGGGTCGTCGAGCTTTTACCAGAGCCAGGCCCTGCGACTGTTCGGCGTCAACCTCGTGAGCGGGCGCAGCTTCTACAACGACCTGGCGGCCCCCAAGGCCGAGGGCGTCGCCAACTACGTCAACCCCGGCACGATCCTCGTCGGCGGCGGGTTCGACGCCGAACTGACGCCCAAGCTCCGCACCAGCTTCAACGCCAACGCACTCTGGTTCGCACACACCGAGACGCTCGAACTGTTTCTCAACCAGAACGACATTGACCAGTACATCGGCAGCGAAGTCAACCTGGCCCTGCAGTACCGCCCACTGCTCAACAACAACGTCATCCTGACCGTCGGCGGTTCCCTGTTCTTCCCCGGCGCGGGCTTCCAGGACGCGTTCGATACCGACGAAACCCTGTGGCAGGTGTTCACAGGCATCACCCTGTCGTACTGACATGAACCTGATGCGAAACCAATTCGTGCGTCACGCGCTGCTGCTGCTGGCGGTATCCGCGGTGCTGGTGATCGTGGCGTGCGAGCACGGGCGGACGTGGCGTCACTCGCACGCCTGGCCGCGCCAGTTCGTCATCGAGATGAGCGATCCGGTGAAGGCCGACGCCGAGTTGAACCGTCGCATGGCCGCCGCGGCGCCCAAGGCCCAGACGATGGAGGACGCCCACGCCAAGAGCGTCGGGTGTATCTCCTGCCACGGCCAGACGGACGAGCCGGACATGCACATCGGCCGAACGCTGGCGATCGGTTGCGTCGATTGCCACGGCGGCGACGCGACGGTGATGTCCCCCGGAAGTAGTCCAGGCAGGCCAGGTGCGTTGGGCACGCCGATCACCGACCGCGATTATCTCAAGGCGATGGCCCAGGCCCACGTGCCGCCGCGCAATCCCGAGGCGTGGTACGGCCGCCATCACCTGCAGGACGGCAAGTCGTTCGGCGCCCACGTCCACGAAGACCCGACCAAGCTGCACGGCAGTGCCACGCCGCCGGGCAGCTTCGCGCTGCTCAACCACGAATCGCCCGAGTTCATCCGCTTCATCAACCCCGGCGACCTGCGCGTGGCCGAGTTCGCCTGCGGCGCGTGCCACCCCGGCGAAGTCGCCGCCAACGGCCACTCGATGATGGCCCACGGCGCTCAGCTCTGGGGCGCCGCCCTCTACAACAACGGCTCGATCCCCAACAAGATCCCCCGCTACGGCGAAAGCTACTCGCCCTTCGGCATCCCGCAGCGCCTGCAAGGCGTCATCGACGTGAGCAAGGCGACGTGGAACAAGGACACGCAGCGCGTCGAGGCGCCACTGCGCTGGCCCACGCCCGAGGAGACGTGGACGAAGGGGCTTGTCCCCTTCCTCGATCCCCTGCCTCTGTGGAACGTCAGTCAGCCCGGCAACGTGCTGCGCGTCTTCGAGCGCGGCACCAAGCTGCCCATCCCCGGCGGACCCATCGGCAACCCCAACCCGATCGAGATCGGCAATCCCAACCCCCTCGTCGAAGGCGGCCGCCCCGACAAAGGCCTCTCGCCGCGCGGCCTGGGCACGATCAACCGCACCGACCCCGTCTTCATCGGCCTGCAGAAAACCCGTCTGCTCGACCCCATCCTCTACTTTGCCGGCACCAACGACCATCCCGGCGACTACCGCCACTCCGGCTGCACCGCCTGCCACACGCCCTACGCCAACGACCGCGACCCGTACCACGCCGCGCAGTGGGCCGAGTACGGCAACCTCGGCACATTCCACGGCATCGACCCGACGATCCCCCGCGACGAGCCGGGCCATCCGATCAAGCACGTCTTCACCAACGCGATGCCGTCGAGCCAGTGCATCGTCTGCCATATCCACCCCGGCACGAGCTACGCCAACACCTACCTCGGTTACATGTGGTGGGACAACGAGTCCGACGGCCAGCACATGTACCCCGAGAAGTCGAAGAACCCCACCCCGGCCGAGCGCTGGCGCTCGCTGCGTAAGAATCCGGAAGGGGCGCATCTCAAGGGCCACTGGGGCGACGTGGATTTCCTGGCGATGACGGGCAAGCCCAGGTCGAGTCTGCGCGACCCGCTCAAGAAGGAAGACGCCAAGCCGCAAGCGACCCCCGGAAATGAAGAATCGGTGTTCAACGATCAACTGCAACACAACCAGTTCGCCGACTTCCACGGGCACGGGTGGATGTTCCGCGCCGTGCACAAAAAGGACCGCACGGGCAACCTGCTCGATGTGAACGGACATGTGATCGACCCCGAGGATCCGGACAAGTGGGCCAAGGCGGTGCATCTGCGCGACATCCACGCCGAGCGCGGCATGCACTGCGTCGATTGCCACTTCTCCCAGGACGGGCACGGCGACGGCAAGCTCTACGGCGAAGTGCGATCCGCCATCGCCATCACCTGCACCGACTGCCACGGCGGCTACGGCGAGATCGCGTCGCTCAAGACCAGCGGCCCCGCCTCGCAAGGCGGGGGCATCGACCTGTCCCGCCTCACCATCGGGCCCCGTCGGCTCAAGCGCTTCTGGAAAGAAGGCGGGCTCGTCTATCAACGCTCGGCCCTCAACCCCGACAAGGTCTGGACCGTCACGCAGACCGCCCACACCATCGACCCCGGCTCGCAGTGGTCCAAGGACAATCCCGACGCCGCCAAGCTGTCGCGCTATGCCAAGACGGTGCGCGCCGACGGCCGCACCTGGGGCGACCTGCCCAAGGACGCCGGCCAGTCCAGCCTCCTGGCTCACGGCGAAAGCGACATGGCCTGCTACACCTGCCACACCTCGTGGATGACCTCGTGCTTCGGCTGCCATCTGCCCATGACCGCCAACGAGCGCACGCCGATGCTCCACAACGAGAGCATCTACACCCGCAACTGGACGCAGTACAACTTCCAAGTGCTGCGCGACGAGGTGTTCATGATCGGCCGCGACGCCCCGATCGCCAGCCAGAGCGGACTCGATGCCGACGGCAACCTCAAGCCCGGCAAGATCGTGCCCGTCCGCTCCAGCTCCGCGGTGCTCGTGTCGAGCCAGAACCAGAATCGCGAATGGGTCTATCACCAGCAGCAGACCGTCAGCGGCGAAGGCTACAGCGGGCAGGCGTTCAACCCGCACTTCCCGCATGCCACCAGCGGCCCGGGCACGACGCGCACCTGCACCGACTGCCACGTCGCCAAGGACAACAGCAACAACGCGTGGATGGCGCAGCTTCTGCTGCAGGGCACGAACTTCGTCAACTTCCTGGGGCGCTACGCCTACGTGGCGACGGGCGGGGCGGGGCTGGAGGCGGTGATCGTCACCGAGCACGACGAGCCGCAGGCGGTGTACGGCTCGCACCTGCACAAGCTGGCGTACCCCGACGAATACGCGGCGTTCGAGAGGAAGGGCCGCGACCTGGCGCTGCCGCCGCTGGAGCAGAACTCGCTGCACCACGCGGCGCCGTGGGGCGGAGCGATCCTCGATCTGCAGGTGCGCGGCGAGTATCTCTACACCGCGCGCGGCCGGGCCGGGTTCTATGCCTACGACGTGGCCAACATCGATAACAAGGGCTTCAGCGAGCGCATCGTCACCGCCCCCGTGTCCAACCTCGGCCAGCGACTTGGGTTCAAGACTCGCAACGCCGTTGCAGTGGCCTCGCCCTCGACGCTCGCGCTCGACCCGGCGAGACTGCGGCTGTCCAACGACGCGAGCAAGCCCGCCGCCACCATCATGGACCCGCTGCAGCCCTGGCACGTCAACCAGGAGCAGGCCATGCACCCGATGTACGCGTACATCTACATCGGCGACAGCGAGGAAGGCCTGGTCATGACCTTCGCCGGCACGCTGCTCGACGGCGACCCGGACAACAACTTCCTCAAGCGAGCCGAGCTCGCCGACGGCACTACGGCGTTCAACCCGGTCATCTTTGAAGCGTATGAGAATGACAGCACGACAGGAATCATGCGAAAGCTGAACGTGGGGTTGAGCGATGTCGAGATCGCTGGCCACTTTGCTTATATCACATCCGATGCAGGACTCACGATCGTTGATATTGATACCCCCCTCAGTCCGCGCATTGCCGCGAACATACCCGGCACACAAATCACTGCCACCACTCCTCCGAACACCGAGCTATTCGGTCCGCTCCAGATGACTGAGAGTAATGAGGGGCCGCCAGTGACAGTAGCCGGAGGCTATTTACTGAGCCCCCGTGCAGTGGCGATTCAGTTCCGCTATGCGTTCGTGACCGACGCCGACGGAATGAAGGTGGTGGACATCACCGTGCCGGAGAAGGCGCGGCTTGTGCCCGATGCCGTCGTGCCGCTGAGGAATGCCCAGCGCATTTACCTTGCCAGGACTTACGCGTTCGTGGCCGCCGGCGAGGAGGGGCTGGCGATTATCGACATCACCAATCCCGAGAAGCCGGTGCTGCAGATGACCTACGACGCGGGCGGTAAGCTTAACGACGTGCGCGACGTGAAGGTCGGCATGACCAATGCCTCGCTGTTCGCTTACGTCGCCAACGGCAAGCATGGGCTGGCGGTGCTGGAACTGATGGGGCCGCACTCGACACCGCAGTTCCGCGGGTTCGCCCCGCCGCTGTCGCCTCAGCTCATCGCCACGTACCACACGCACGGCCCGGCGCTGGCGATCAGCAAGGGCCTGGACCGCGACCGCGCCGTCGATGAAACGGGCAACCAGCTCGCCGTGTTCGGCCGCTGGGGCGCCCGGCCGCTCAACCTCGCGGAGATGCGCCGCATGTACCTGCGCGCCGGCCGCCTCTGGACCGTCACCGACGAGCCGACGACCGATCCCGCCGACTTCACCTACGAGCGGCCCGACGCCGCGCCCAAGCCCGCGACGCCGACCCCGCCGCCTGCCGGTCCACCGCGCGGCGGTCCGCCTCGTGGCGGCGGCCCACCCCGGTAAACCATGGCGCCACTGCCTACCGTCAGCTTCTACGTCGGCCACTGCGTGCTCGTCGCCAGTATCGCCGTGCGAGACATCTTCTGGCTGCGCACTCTGGCCATCCTGGCCGGCATCCTGATCGTGCCCTACTTCATCTTCACCGGGCCGGACGAGGGCATCCGTGCCGATCCGCTCTTCTGGCAGACGGTGTACGTCACGATCCATGCCGTCAACCTCGCCCGGCTCGTACACGAGCGGCGCGACGTGCGCCTGTCGCCCGAGGAGGAGCGACTGCGGCTGCTGGTGTTCCGCACGTTGCGTCCGCGCGAGCTGCTGAAGCTGCTGGCGATCGCCCAGTGGCGCGACGTGGAGCCGGGCCATCGCGTCACGGCGCGCGGGCAGGCGCTCGATGAACTGACGCTCATCTGCCACGGTGCGTGCGAGGTGCGCGTGGACGATCGTGTGGTGGCGACACTGCGCGACGGGCAGTTCATCGGCGAGATGGCGTATGTCAGCGGCCGGCCCGCCAGCGCCGACGCCGTGGCCGTGGCCCCGACCCGGCTGGTGGTCTGGGCGCACGGCCCGCTGCGCGCGCTGCTGAATCGCAAGCCGCAGATGCAACGTGTGGTCGAGGCGGTGTTGGGCGTGGACATGGTCGAGAAGCTGACGGTCAAGGCGGCGGGAGACGGCGCGCGATAATTTCGCTTGCGGACGGTGGCGGTTGTGCGGTAAGTTGCCGCCAGTTCTCATGTGATTGGGGGTGGTTTCATGGTCGAGATGCGGCCGGTCGAGCGGACGGTGGAGTCGAAGCTGGAGGGCGAGTCGCTTTCCAACGACGAGTTGCTGTCGTTGCCGCTGTTTGCCGATCTGGACCGCAAGTCGCTGGAGCAGGGCCGATTCAAGGGCACGTTCGTGCGGCGGCGGGTGAAGGCCGGTGACGTGATCTGCCGCGAGGGCGAGGGCGGGACGACGGCGTTCCACATCGTCGACGGCCGCTTCCGTGTGTACCTGGGCCAGCGTCTGAACGCCGCCGCCGGCCGCCCGCGGCGCAGCCTGATCGCCCGCCTCTTCGGGCTCGGCGGCAAGTCCGGCCCAGGCGTCCGCGACAGCAAGCCCATCCCCGTCGATGCCTCGGTCGATGTCACGCACGGCAACCCCGTGGCCATGCTCGAGCCCGGCGACGTGTTCGGCGAGCTGTCGTGCAAGGACAACGCCCCGCGCTCGGCGACGGTTGTGGCCCAGACCGATGGCGTACTCGTCGAGATGCTGCGCACGCTTTACGAGCAGCTCGAAAAGACCCCGGCATTCGTGGAGAGATCGGCGGCGACGTACCGGCAGCGCGTGCTCTCGACGCACCTGCGCAACATCCCGCTGTTCGCGGGTCTTCTGGGCGAGGCCGAGTACGAAACGCTGCGCCAGGGCGCCGAGCTGCGCACGTTCAAGGCGGGCGACGTGGTGTTCGCCCAGGGCGACGCCGCCGATGACGCCAAGTCCGGCGGGCTGTGGCTGGTGCGCAGCGGGCAGGTCCGCGTGTCGGTGACTGCGGCGGGGGGCCAGCGCGTGATCGAGTATCTGCACCGCGGCGAGTTTTTCGGCGAGATGGCGCTGCTGGCGATGCTCAACGGCGACCCCGTCCCGGCGCGCATCGCCACGTGCCAGGCGTGGAGCCATCCCGTGTCCCCGCTGTATCGCGGTGCGGCGTCGAAGGTCGAGCTGGTGCGCATCAGCCCCGAGCTGTTCCGCCAGGCGGTGGCGGCCAATCCGCAGGTGAAGGGCCGCCTCGAACAGCTTGCCGGTCGTCGCCGCCGCGAGAACCTCGACCGCAACGTGCCCGCGCCCGTCACCGACGCGACGCGCTCGCCGCAGGTCGAGGACATGGGCCTGGCACAGGGTCAGAACCTCATGCTCATCGACCTGGCCCGCTGCACGCGCTGCGACCAGTGCGTCGATGCGTGCGTGTCGGCGCACGAGGACGGCCTGCCGCGGCTTATCCGCGAGGGGCCTCGCTTCGATGGGTTCCTCGTGCCGGCAAGCTGTCGCATGTGCCTCGACCCCGTGTGCATGGTCGGTTGCCCCGTCGGCTCCATCCGCCGGGCCGAGGACCGCCATATCTTCATCGAGGACTGGTGCATCGGTTGCGAGAAGTGCGCCAAGCAGTGCCCCTACGGATCGATCCAGATGCACGGCATCGAGCGCGCCGAAAAAGATGTGTCGTTGCGCGTGCTGCAGACCCTGGAGCGATATGACCTGACGAAACAGGCGGAAGGATATGGCCAGCAGCGTGCGGTGGTGTGCGACCAGTGCTCGACGCTGCCCACGGGTCCGGCGTGCGTGTACGCCTGCCCGCACGATGCGGCGCTGCGCGTCAATGCCGCATCATTCCTGGCCGGGACGACGCCGAAGAAAGCCCGTGAGGCCGAGGGTTACGATCGGGAGACGTATTGAGCCGTGCTGATCGACCGCAAACATAGCGGGTGGGTGGTGTTCACGGCGGCGGCGGCCGCGGCGGCGACCGTGGCCTACGTGCTCGACGCGCCGCGCCACCTGACCGGGCCGCGCGGCTCGACGGCGCTGGGGATCACGCTGGGCAGCGTGGCGCTGGCGATCATGCTGTTCTGCGCTGCACTTGGCCTCAAGCGCCGCGTGCCGCACCTGCGTCTGGGGCGGGCGCAGACGTGGCTGCGCGGGCACATCTGGCTGGGAATGCTGGTCGTGGTGCTCGTGGCGCTGCACGCGGCCTTTCGCGTTGGCGGGCCGCTCACGCTCGCCCTGTGGGCGCTGATGCTCGTCGTCACCGTCAGCGGGATCGTCGGTCTGGTGCTGCAACAGGTGGTCCCCACGGTACTGACGCGCAGCGTCGCAGGCGAGACGGTGGCCCAGCAGATCGACCGCGAAGTGACGGGGCTGGCGGCGCTGGCCGACGACGTGGTGTTCGTCTTCGACGGCGGCACGGACACGGAGCTGCGCGCGAAGATGAAGGTGCAGCCGCCGCCCTGGGCCGGCGCTGAAGGCAACGGCGACCCGCCGCAGGCCGTGATCCAGAAGAAGGTGCTCGACCTGCGCGAGAAGCGCATCGTCAACGCCAAGGGGCGCGACCAGCTCGATCGGTTCAACCCTTTTTTCGTCGAGGGATGCGAGCCGCTGCGGCAGTTTCACGCACAGCACGTGGCCGCTTACCTGCGTGGCGGCGACAGCGACCTGGCCGTGGCGGCGACGGCCCGGCTCACGTTCGACGAGCTGCGCCGCAGCGTGGCCCCGGCGGTGCAGCCGGGCGTCGATGCCCTCGAGGCGCTGTGCGATCGCCGCCGACAGTTGCTCACGCAACGCCGTCTGCAGCGCGTGCTCATGGCGTGGCTGCTGTTTCACGTGCCGCTGAGCTGGGCGTTTGTCGCGCTGACGATCGTGCACGCGGTCGTGGCGCTGAGGTACATGAGCTGACGAGCGATGCGTGACCCAACCCCACTATCGCAGCGATTCGACCTGGCGTACGTCCACCGCCGCTGGTGGCCGTGGCGCTGGGGCCTATGGCTGAGCGCGGTGCTGGGCGCCGCGGCGATCGCATGGGCCGCCTACGCACTGGCGACAGGCGACGATCGCGCGTTCACCTCCGGCGCCGTGTCCCGCGCGCACAGCTTCATCGCCAACGATTGCGCCGCCTGCCACCAGCCCGATCCGCAGCGCAGCGGATACTGGCTGCCCGCGTCCGACGCCGCGTGCCTGTCGTGCCACGTCGCCGCATCCCATGCCGACTGGCACGCGCTGCACCCGCCGCTGCCGCACGCCACGGGGCAGTCGCTGGGCGCCACGATGGTGTCCAGCGACTGTGCCGCCTGCCACATGGAGCATCGCGGCGCCGATCACGATCTGACGCGCCTCGACGACCGGCTGTGCGTGCAGTGCCACGGCCAGCTCGATTCGTTCGGCATCGGGTCGCAGGCGGCGCGCCCGCCGCGGGGCAGAACGCCTGATTTCAGGACCATGGCACTGGCGGGGGAGGTGACGCCATGAAGCCGCTGGCCTCCTTCGTTGTTGCAGTAGTCCTCCTGGCCGTGTCGGCGCTGGTGGCGACGCAGCCGCGTGTGCAGCCGCCGATCGAGTCGGGGATCGTCAACCGGGTGACGCGCTTCGGCGTGGACCATCCCGAGTGGCGTATCTTCACGTCGCCGCGGTTCGACGCCACGCCGCTGCGGTTCGAGCATGCGGTGCATATGAACCCGCAGACGCCGCAGATGCAGGGCCGGCTCAAGGCCTGGGTCCAGGCCCTGCGCGACGACGGCGCGGCCGACAGCGCCATCCCCGTCACGACCGATGCCGACGGTCAGCTCACGCTCAGCTGTGCCGCGTGTCACCAGTCCGACTCTGCGGGTCTGTACATGAATCCGATCGTGTTCGAGCAGCACTGCATGGCGTGCCACAACCTGGGCCAGCGTGGGGGCGAGGCGATTCCGCACGGCGTCGAGGCGGCGGCGCTGGCCGAGCGCCTCGCCGCGCGGACGGTGCTGTCGCCCAAGCCCGACAAGCCGGCGCCGCCCGCCGCCGGGCCGCGCGGTCCCGCAGGACCGCGTGGGCCCAAGCCCGCTGCCGCGCCCGCGCCGCAGACGTCTTCGCTCACCGAGGAGCAGGCCCTGGATCAGTTCGCCAAGGCTTTCGAGGATGAGAAAGCCAAGATGCTGCGCGGCATCGGGCAGAGCTGCACCAAGTGCCATGGCAAGGCCGGCCTCGACCCGGCGACCGTTGATTCACCCGACATTCCTGACCGCTGGTTGCCGCGATCGGTTTTCGGTCACGCCGCCCACGCCTTCATGGCGTGCGCCGACTGCCACGCCGACGCCGCTGCAGTGGCCCCGGCGCCCGCGGCCTACCCCGCCGACGCCGACGCCATGGCGTGGACCGGGCGCACGCGCGACATCATGCTCCCCGACATGGCCTCCTGCACCGCCTGCCACAGCCCGCACCCCACGCAGGCCAAGGACCCCGCCCGCTTCGATTGCGTGCTCTGCCACGTGTATCACCCACGGCCGTAGCCGCGAATCTCTCAGCATCCCCGTCCCAGCGCCAGCCAGCGGCGCAACTGATCCGCCAGTCCCGCCTGGCGACGGCGCTCGAACTCCTCCGGTGACTGGAACAGTTCGAGCATCGCCGCGATGTCGCGTGGCATGGCCAGCATCTGCGGCGTCACGGCGTCCCATGGCAGCGTGCCGTCGCCGGGGATCATGTGTGCGTCCCGCGTCGTATCGTTGTCGTGGATGTGCAGGTATCCGATCACCGCGCTGCAGGAAATCAGATCGGCGACGAGGTTGCCGTACATGTGCCCGTGCCCCACGTCGAAGCACATGCGCAGGTGTGGATCGTTCACCTCAGCCACCACCTCGCCGACCACCGACGGGCGCGCGGCGGCATAGTCCGGCGGCAGATTCTCCAGCAGATACGTCACGCCCAGCTCGCGGCCCATCTCCGCCAGTTCCGCCACCGATCGGCGCAGCGACTGGATGCGCACCGGGTCGTCCGGCCCGCGCTCGGACATCTGTCGCGTGCCCTGCGGTGACGGATGCACCACCACCCCCGACCCGCCCAACTCCAGCGCCAGACGGCCCTCCAGCCGGTAGATCTCCACCGACGCGCGGCGCCTGGCCTCGTCCGGGGACGACGGATCGTACTGCGGCCCGAACACGCCATGCACCGAGTCGAACGTCAGCCCCGCGTCCGCCGCGATTCGGATCGCTTCGCGTGGCGTTGGCGGCCTGGCCTCGTTGCGGTAGAACTGCAGCGCCTCCACCCCCAGGCTCGCAAAGGCCGCCAGCAACCGCGACGTCGGCAGATCGTCGAAGCCATACGCCGCGATAGAGGTCAGTCGTGCCAAGGTCCGTGTCGCCCTCCGCGAAGGCGTTGACTATATCGGCCCGCCCGCCGCCCATCCACCACCATCCTGCTCTACAATCGGGCCATGGCCCACGTGACCCACCATGATCTGTCCCGGCCGCTGCGCGACCACGTGCAGCCCGTGGACTCGACGGTGCGCAGCGATCAAGTGGTCGGCCAGGCCATCGCGTCTCTGCGGCACCAGAATATCCGCACCAAGGCGATCTATTTTTACGTGATCGATCCCGGCGACAGGCTCGTGGGCATCGTCTCCAGCCGCGCGTTGCTGCTGGCCGGCCCCGACGACCGCATCGACCGCATCATGAACGCCAACGTCATCAGCGTGCCGGCGTCAGGCACGCTGCAGTTGGCCATGGAGATGTTCGCCCTGCATCGGCTGCTGGCGCTGCCGGTGGTCGAGGACGACGGCCGCCTCGTGGGCCAGCTCGACGTGCAACTTTACACCGACGAGGTATTCGATCTGGCCGAGACCCGCCGCGCCGCCGACGTGTTCCAGCTGATCGGCTTGACCGTGGACCAGCTGCGCGAGGGAAGCGCGTGGTATGCATTTCGCGGCCGGCTGCCCTGGTTGTCGTGCAATCTCGTGGGCGGCCTGGCCTGCGCCATCATCGCCGCTTTCTTCGACGACGTGCTCGACGACGTGCTCATCCTGGCCATGTTCATTCCGCTCGTCCTCACCCTCAGCGAGTCGATCTCGATCCAGTCGGTGACGATGAGCCTGCAGCAACTGCAGGGCAAAGGCGTCCACTGGCGGCGCTTCCGGGTGCGCATGCTCCGCGAATGGAAAACGGCGGCCTTGCTGGGTGTCACCCTCGGCCTGGCGGTGGGCATCATCGCATTGGCGTGGCGCCAGGGCTGGCAGGCGCCGGCCGTCATCACCGTCAGCATCTGCCTGTCGATGATCGTCGCCGCCACGCTGGGCACGGGCATACCGGCGCTGCTCCACGCGGCGCGGCTCGATCCCCGACTGGCGGCCGGCCCTGTGGTGCTCACTTTTACCGACATGGCCACCATGAGCGTGTACCTGGGCATCGCCACCGCAGTGCTGCTGTGAACCGCGCGCCCAGGCTTTTCTCGAGATCCACCATGACTTCGTACATAGCCCAGTGCGACGTGCAGGTCCGCGTGCGCTACCACGAGTGCGATCCGATGAACGTCGCCCACCACGCGGTGTATCCCGTCTGGTTGGAGATGGCCCGCACCGAGCTGCTGCGACAGCGCGGCATGGCGTATCGCGACTGCGAAGCCGCGGGCATCTACTTCGTCGTCGCCCGCATGAGTCTGAAGTATCGCCGTCCCGCGCGCTACGACGACCTGCTGCGCGTCACGGTGATGGCCCGGCCGTCGGCGGGCGTCAAGGTCGAGCACGACTACGAAATCCGCCGCGCCGACGACGACGAACTGCTCACCACCGCCTCGACCACACTCGTCTGCGTGGACCGCGACGGCAAGGCTCGCTCCATCCCACCCGGCGTGCTGGGCGGGTGACGCGGCGGGGGTGGTTTGCCGGGCATGCTCGCGTGGCCTACGCTCTGGCCATGGACCTGTTTCCTGCCATCGATCTTCGCGGCGGCAAGGTCGTCCGCCTGCTGCGGGGCGACTACGACCAGCAGACGACCTACGGCGACGACCCGCTGAGCCAGGCGCGGGTCTTCGCCGACGCCGGGGCCGCGTGGCTGCACGTGGTGGATCTGGACGGTGCTCGCACGGGTCATGTGCAACACCTGGAGCAGATCGAGTCCATCTGTCGCGGCACGTCGCTGAAGGTCGAGGTCGGTGGGGGGGTGCGAGACGAGGGCACGATCGACCGGCTGCTGCGGGCGGGAGTGGCGCGGGTGATACTCGGGACCGCGGCCCTGGAGAACTGGTCGTGGTTCGAGGGGTTGATGGGCAATCCAACCTATCGGGGCAGGCTGGTGCTGGGGCTTGACGCCAGGGATGACCAGCTTGCCGTCAGCGGTTGGGAGAAGACGACGACGGTCACGCCGATCCAGATCGCGCGGCGCGTGACCGACTGGCCGCTGGCGGCGATCGTCTATACCGACATCGCCACGGACGGCACGCTGGCCGGTCCGAACGTGGAGGCGACGCGGCGCATGGCTGAGTCCACGCACGTGCCCATCGTCGCCAGCGGGGGGGTGGGAACGCTCGAGCATCTGCGTGCGCTGCGGGCGCTGCCCATTCAGGGGGCGATCGTCGGGCGGGCGCTGTACGAAGGAGCGTTCACCGCGCGGCAGGCGATCGAGGCCCTTGCCTGACCGCCTCGGTGTCGGCGCTGGGAAATTGGGTAAACCAGCGGCGTGCGACAAGCGAATCGACACCGCAATTTAACGTCATAATCGCGCAGGACCCCGTAGTTTATCCGTCTTCGCCAAGTTACGATGTGGCCATCGCGGCCGCGATCACGCCGCGAGCGACAGGATCCCGCACCTGCATTCGTGAAGGGGTGAGCCTTGCGCCTACGCAACAAGCCTGGTGGAATCGCCATCGTGCATCTGGGGTTGGCCTGCCTCGGCGTGATGCTGGCCGGGACGACGCCCGTGGCGGCAGCCGTACATCACGTGCCCGCGGGCGGCAACATCCAGCAGGCGATCAATAACGCGGCCGCGGGCGACACGGTGCAACTGGCGGCGGCGACGTACAACCTTTCCGCGGCGATCCTCGCCAAGTCGGACGTGGCGGTCGTCGGCGCCGGCAGCGGGCAGACCGTGCTCAAGGTGAGCAGCGGCAACGTGACCACCTTTTTCAACCTCGACGGCAAGTCCAACGTGCGCCTGGCCGACATGAGCCTCGACGGAACGGGCAGCAGCGCCAGCTATGGCGTGAGCAGCACCAGCGGCGGCGGCAGCGGCCACGTCATCGAGTCGCTGGCGATCAGCAATCTGGCGGGCAAGAGCAGCGTGTTCGGCCCGATCGGCGTGTTCTTCGAGAACGGCGTCACCGGCGCGCAGATCCGCAACAACACATTCCATACCATCGGCGTCAACTCGGTGTGGGGCTCGGCCGTCCGCCTGGGCCACAACGCCAACCATCACGTCGTCGAGGGCAACAGCATCACCGGCGTCGGCCGCGGCGGCATCCTCGCCAACAACGGTTCGCACCACCTGGTCATCCGCAACAACACCATCACCGCCATCGGCGTCAACAACCCCACGGACGCATCCGGCGTCGCCCCCAAACTCGGCATCGAAATCTGGCAGGGCAGCGACGACACCGTCATCGAAGGCAATACCGTCGATCACTGGATCAGCGTCGATGGCTCGCAACGCGTCGCGGTGCGCAACAACACCATCCATCGCCCCGATACGAAGACGACCCGCGCGTTCACCGCGCTGGAGTTGGCCGGCTCGCAGTCGCACCCCGTCAGGGATGTCATTCTCTCGGGCAACGTCCTGGTCAAGTCCACCAACGCCGCAAGCTCGGAGTTGGGCCTGTCCGTCTCCGGCGGCGGCGTCGTCGAGCGCGCCCTCATCCAGGGCAACACGCTCGACAGCGCCCGGACCTGGGGCGTGCAGATTCAAGGCGAGAACGGCGCCACAGGCATCAAGCGCCGGCTTTACTTTCTCAACAACACGATCACCGGCACGCTCGACGGGCCCCACGAGGACGAGGCCATCCGCCTCAATGGCGACTCCGGACAGGTCCATGACCTGGTCTTCATCGACAATACGCTCACCGGCAACCACGGCCCGGCACTCACGGTGCTTACGCCCGCCAACGTCACCGACATCCGCTTCACGAATAACACCGCCACCGGCAACGGCGCCGGCGGCGTCGCGCTGGCCAACATCGGCAACCCCGATCATCCCGATGCGATGATCGTCCACGTCAGCGGCGGCGGCGATCAGCCGGTGCAACTGCAGGTGTCGTTCGTCGGTGGCCGCGTCGTGCAGCACGCCCTGTGGGACCTGGGCTTTGGCGTGCCTCTGGTCGGCGACAGCATCACGCAGGCGCTGCCCCACGGCACGCACACCGTCACCGTCGTCGCCTGGGACAGCGACGGTAACGCCGATCACGCGACGTTTGAGGTCAATCTGCCCGAGCCTTCGGCGGGGCTGCTGTTGCTGGGGACGCTGCCGCTGCTGGGTGGGCGCGGGCGTGGCGTGGCCAAGACGCGAGGGTGAATGCGGACGGCGTGGATCAATGGCGCGGCTGCGTGCCGAGCCAGCGGCTCAGGGCCATCACGGGGAAGTAGAGGCGGTAGAGGTGGTAGCGCAGATAGAAGACGCGGGGGAAGCCTGTGCCTGTGAACCAGGGCTCGTCCCAGGTGCCCGAATCGAGTTGTGTTGCAGTGAGCCATTCGAGACCGCGGCGCACCTCGGGGTCGTCGGGGCCGTAGA
Source organism: uncultured Phycisphaeraceae bacterium (assembly GCA_964518335.1). Classification (GTDB taxonomy): domain Bacteria; phylum Planctomycetota; class Phycisphaerae; order Phycisphaerales; family Phycisphaeraceae; genus CAZFDT01. Next base: position 59,349 of record CAZFDT010000019.1, on the reverse strand, counting down.
TCGCCATGAGGGACATGACGCCCCATGCGGTCTGGCTGGCGGTGGGGGGGCCCTGACCTTTGAGTGACGGGTCCTCGTAGGTGTCGGCGCTTTCGCCGAACGAGCCGTCGGGATTCTGCACGCTCTTGAGCCAGGCCCCGGCGCGTTGGACCCAGTCGGCGGTCATGTCTTGGCCGACGGTGCGCAACCCGCAGACGACCTGCCACGTGCCGTAGATGTAGTTGACGCCCCAACGTCCGAACCAGCAGCCTTCGGGCTCCTGCTTGGCGCGGATGAAGCTGATGCCTTTCTGGATCGCCGGGTGGTTTAGCGGCAGGCCGTGATGCCCCAGGCATTCGAGGGTGCGGCCGGTGATGTCGGGGCACGAGGGATCCTGGATGGCGTTGTGATCGGCGAAGGGCACGTGCTCAAGCAGCGGGCGGTTGTGCGTGTCGCGGTCGAACGCCGCCCACCCGCCGTCGTCGTTCTGCATCGCCAGCAGCCAGCGGACGCCACGGCCGGCGGCCTCGATCGCTTCGTCTCCACCGATGCGGCGCAACGCCATGGCCACCATCGCCGTGTCGTCCACATCGGGGTAGAACCCATTGTTGTATTCGAAGTACCACCCGCTGGGCGGCACGGGGTGCTTGACGTTGGCGACCCAGTCGCCGGCCTGACGGCACTCCTTGCTCACCAGCCACTCAGCGCAACGCCGCAGCGCCGGGTGCGACATGTCCAGCCCGGCCTCCGTCAGCGCGTAGGCGGCGATGCCCGTGTCCCAGATCGGACTAAAGCACGGCTGAATGCGAATCTCATCGTTGGCCTCGTCGTGGATCATCAGGTCATCCAGATGCTTGTGGGCGCCGCGGATGATCGGATGGTCCGACGAATATCCCCGGCAGCGCAGGGCGATGAGGATATAGACCATCGGCGGGAAGATCGCACCCAGCCCGTCGGATCGCTCGGTGTGATCGACGATCCAGTCCTCGATGAGTCTGAGGGCCTGCTTCCGCAAGGGGGTCATGCCCGCACGATCGACGAGCTTGAGCACGCGATCGAGCGACATGAAGATGGTGGACCAGGTGCGGTGCTTGTCGCCGTTGGCCGTCAGCCGGTGCCGCGCCTTCTCGCTCAAGTACAGCTCGTCGATGCCCAGGCGCAGCGGCAGCTTGCGGATCGGGCGATGGCTGAGCACGATCGACAGCGGCGTGATCATCGTCCGCGTCCACGCGCTGACCTTGTCGAGGTGGAAATAGAACCACCGCGGCAGGAAGACGATCTCCGGCGGGATCGAGGGCACGGCGTCGTAGCTGATCTGCCCCAGCGCTGCGAGGAAGAACTTGCTGTAGGTGTTGCACTGCTCGGCGCCGCCGGCGGCGCGAATGCGCTCGCGGGCGCGCACCATGTGCGGGGCATCGGGGGAGTCGCCCATGAGCTTGAGGGCGAAGTAGCCCTTCACTGTCGCCGCCAGATCGATCTTGGCGCCGGGGTACTGCACCCATGCCCCGTCGGACTGCTGCAGCTTGCGCAGGTAGTTGGCGATCCTGGGCAGCCGTGGATCGTCCTCCTGCTGGAGAATCCACTTGAGCAGGATGTATTCGCTTTCGAGGATCGAGTCGCCTTCGAGCTCGGCGCACCAGTAACCTTCGGGCGTCTGCTGCGTCAGGAGATTGTCCACGGCGGCGCGGAGCGCGTCGGCCGCGCGCTGCGCCAGGCCGACGCCGGAATCGCCGCCACGTGGCAGAGCGACAGCATCACGGTCGCGGCCCGCGCGATCGATGGTGTGCAGGCCGAACTCTGTCATCGGAGTCTGACTCATACGTGCCCAGGCCCTTGCGCGATCGATGGGGCGACAGCGGTTGGCCGCACCGCGTGCCTCATCGCGCCGGGCACAGGCCCGTCGAGTTCGCTGCGGCAACTGCGCTGCATGGGGCAAGTTAGCAGATGGCCGGGTCCGATTCAACAACTTCGCTTGGCATGACGCCGACGACGACCTACCATGACGCGGCCACGTATGGGGGTTGGCTCACCTGAACCCTGTTGTACCGACGGACGCCCGCCGCACCTGCGATGCCTGAACCCAAGCCCGCTGCCGACTCTCCCGACAGGCCCGAATCCTCGACGACGGCGCCAGGCCCGATGATGCCGGGACCGGCGCCCGGCTCGACGCCGCCGGCCACGCTGCCCCCGCCGCCGGGCTTCGGCAAGCAACTGGCCCAACTCATCATCATTCCCGCCGTCATCGTCATCCTGTGCATCGGCATGGCGGTGCTCTTCGGCAAGCTCGCCGGCGGACGCGACAGCATCGACAACAACCTGGCGCGGCTGGAGCAGGACTCGGGCGGCGGACGCATGGCCATGGGCCTGCAGGATCCACGCTACAAGGAGCGCGGGCTGGCGGCCTACAACCTGGCCACGCAGATTCCCGCCGTCAAGGACCCCGCCGAGCGAAAGCGCATCAGCGACCGGTTGATCGTCATTCTGCGCGAGCACGTGGGGCCGTCGGAGCGCGAACTGCACGTGTATCTGCTCACGGCCGTGGGGCAGCTCGGACAGGAAGGGGGGTTGGAGGCGATTCTGCCGTGGCTGTCGGCGGCGGATGCGGTGTCGCGCCAGGGTGCGATCCGCGGTGTGCTGAGCTGGCCGGATGCGGCGCAGGCGCGGCGTGTGCGTGCTTCGCTGCTGCCACTGTTGAAGGATGATCCCGCCATCGCCGCCGAGGCCGCCGCGGCGTTGGGCGAGCTGGGCAAGAACGACGGCGTCGAGGCGTCCAACGGCGACGTGATTGCAGCGCTGCGCCAGGCGATGAACGTGGTCACCACGGAGCAGCGTGAGGTGCAGTGGAATGCCGCCGTAGCGCTGGCGCGGTTGGGTGATGAGCAGGGCAGCGCGTATGTGGGGGACGTACTGCTCAACCCCGAGGCTCTGGCGAAGCTGCCGCAGGCCACCAGCGGGCCGGCGGCCGAACGCAGTATGACCATCGCCACACAGGACCGTCTGATGTTGTCGGTGCTCGCGTCGGCGGGTGACATGACCGACGGGAAAGTTTGGGCTAAGATCAAGTCAATCGCCGACGGTGAGGGTGACTACCGTCTGGGAGTCAGGAAGGCGGCGCTCGAATTGCTCAACGCAAGGTCGAGCGAGTAAGATGCCGCCGCGTTTGGAACGCTTCCAAACGGCGGCGGGGCGGTAGCCCTCACGATGGCGGGGCGGATGAGTCATGGCTGAAACGCACAAGGAAGTCGTCAAGGTCTGGATCGCTCCCGGATGCATCGTGTGCGATGCCTGCGAGGCGGACTGCCCCGAGGTGTTCGACGTGCAGGAGGAAACGTGCGTCATTCGTCCGGAGGCGAAGAGTCCGGACTTCACCAAGCCCTTGACGCCGAGCATCATCACCGCCGCCGAGGGTTGCCCGGTCGATGTGATCAAGTTTGAGACGATCGAGGTGGAAGGCCCCGAGCCTTGGGCGGGCAAGGAAGCTGCGGAGCCCGCCACGGTGGGCGCCGGTGCTGCCGGCGGCGGTGGGGGGGCGAGGAAGTCCGCCGGCCCCGTCATTCCCGAAGGCCCGCCCGATCCCAAGTGGGCCGGGCTGCTCCGCACCTCGTACACCAGCGGCGCCCGCTCGGCCGGTGGTGTCGCAGTCCGGATGCGGCCCGCGGCCAAAGCGCCCGTCGAGGCCGTCGCCAGCGCCCTGCCGCACGGCGCCCCGCCCGACGCCAAGATCGCCACCATGGTCGGCAGCGGTTACGCCCGGCCGCGTGCCAGTGTTACCGATCGTATCCGCCAAAGAGCCGCGGCGCTTTCCGGCGTCGCCAAGGTCACGCGCCGCGAGTTCAGCCTCGTGCTGCTCGTCGCGTGGGCATCGATGCTCGCGGTCTGCGCTACGGCGCTTGCCGCGTTCCAGTCCTTCCTCGTGCCCAAGGTGACGAAGGAGCCGCCGACGAGTTTCCGCGCCGGCAAGCTGGCCGACTATCCCACCGATGGCGTTTACGAGACGTTCAAGGGTCCACAGAACGTGTGGATCGTGCGGCAGCGCGGCCAGCTCTTTGCACTCTCGACCATCTGCACCCACCTGGGCTGCATCCCCAACTGGCTTGCGGCCGACCTCAAGTTCAAGTGCCCCTGCCACGGCTCGGGCTTCTACATGAACGGCGTCAACTTCGAGGGCCCCGCGCCGCGACCGCTCGAACGGCACAAGGTCGCCCTCGAAGGCGATGTCGTCATCGTGGACAAGAGCATGAAGTACCGCCAGGAACTGGGCCAGTGGGAGAACCCAGCGTCGTTCATCAGCGTGTGATCGCAGTGCGGGGGGACATCAAGCGGGGTAACAGCAAGACATGATCAGCAAAGCCATCGATTGGGTTCGGACTTCGCAGGTATGGACGAGCATCTTCCGCCACGGGATTCCGCGCGATCGGCGCACCCGCGTCATGGCGGTGATGAGCAACGTGTTCCTGCACCTGCACCCCGTGGCGGTGCGCAAGAGCGGCATCCGCCTGTCGTTCACGTGGTGCATGGGCGGGCTGACCTTTTTCCTGTTCCTGGCCGAGTCGATCAGCGGCGTGTTGCTGATGTTCTATTACCGGCCGGTGACGGAGTACGCCTTCGGCGACATCGTCGGGCTGCGGGCGCACGTGACGCTGGGGTTGCTGCGTGAGATCCACCGGTGGGGGGCTCACGCGATGATCATCGCCATCTGGCTGCACATGATGCGGGTATTCCTCACCGGGTCGTACAAGCCGCCGCGCGAGTTCAACTGGGGCGTGGGCGTGATCCTGCTCGTGCTGACCATGCTGCTGTCGTTCACCGGCTACTTGCTGCCGTGGGACCAACTGGCGATCTGGGCGATCACCGTCGGGGCGAACATGGGCAAGGCCACGCCGTTCATGGGCATGCAGGGCCCGTTCAGCGACGTGCTGCAGTTACCCGGCGGCGTGCCGCTGATCACCGTCAAGTCCGACGCCGCCTACCTCCTGCTGGCGGGCACCAGCGTCGGCGAAAACGCGCTCATGCGCTTCTACGTGCTGCACTGCATCGCCCTGCCTTTGGCCGCCGCCACCCTCATCGCGGTGCATTTCTGGCGCATCCGCAAGGACGGCGGCATCAGCGGTCCACTGTAAAAAAGATTCCAAGCCGGACCTGAGCCGCTTGGGGCCAAGGTCCGGGTGATCGAACGAAAGTGCCCATGATGATCGACGCCATGATGACACTCGCCGCGGCCGCCGGATCCTCCAGCGAAGCCTTTGACGGCCTCAAGCACTTCGTCAACCGCTTGAGCGTGCCGGAGTTCAGCCTGCCGCTGTTCACGCTGCTGTTCGTCGCCATGCTCGTGTTCTACAAGCAGTGGACACGTCCGGTGATCTTCTGGCTAATCATGGTCGCGTTCTGCTTGTTTTATTTCGGCGCGATGGCGATCGACCACAACTACCTGCTGATCGTCTCCAAGGCCGACAACGTGCCCATCACGCTCATGCTCCTGGCGACGCTGCTGTGCCTGTGGATGTCGTTCCGACAGGCAGCGATCAACGACACCAACATCGCCCTGGGCAAACCGCTGATCGAGGAAGGCAAGGACGACAAGGTGCTGGTCTGGCCTGACCTGGTCTATACGGAAATGATCTGCCTGGTGCTCGCCAGCGCCGTGCTCGTGCTCTGGGCGGTGCTGTTGCCTGCGCCGCTGGAGTCACCCGCCAACCCCGCCGGCCCGCCCAACCCGTCCAAGGCCCCGTGGTACTTCCTGGGCCTGCAGGAAATGCTCGTTTATTTCGACCCGTGGATGGCCGGCGTCATTCTGCCGGGCCTCATCGTCACCGGCCTCATCGCCATGCCCTACATCGACACCAACCCCAAGGGCAACGGCTATTACACCTTCCGCGAACGACCCTTCGCCATCGCCACCTGGCTCTTCGGGTTCCTCATCCTCTGGGTCGTTCTCATCGTCTTCGGCACGTTCCTCCGCGGCCCGAACTGGAACTTCTTCGGACCTTTCGAGTACTGGGACAGCCACCTCACCGTTCCGCTGACCAACATCAACCTCAGCGAATACTTCTGGCTCTTCCTCCTCAAGCAGCCGCTGCCGTCGAATCCGATCGTCCGCGAAACGCTGGGCATCGTCCTCACGCTCGCCTGGCTCCTGGTCCTGCCCGTCGTGCTGGCCAGGACCGTCATGCGCCGCATGTTCGAGCAGATGGGCTCACTGCGCTTCTACTTCATGGCGTTCCACCTGGTCGTCATGGCCATGCTCCCGCTGAAGATGGTCCTCCGCTGGCTGTTCACCCTCAAGTACTTCATCAACCTGCCGGAATACAACCTGAACCTGTGAGCCCGCGGAATCAGCCGCTTGCGGCTTCGCCAACCGTCCGCTGACATCGATCCGCCCCGCCCGTGCCCAACTTAACATAACGTGCATTATCGGCGGTAGGGGGCGCGCAGCCCCGGTAGAATGAGGCCTATGCCGACTCGTCCCTGCACCTCCCGGCGACCGTCGCTCCTGTGGGCTGTCCTCGGGTCGGCCACGTTTCACGTCGTCGTCATCGTCGCATTGCTCGTCACCGCGTCGGGTTGGCTCGCCAGCCGCGAGCGTTCGCCGAAGGACGATCCGTCAGCTCTCGGCGGCGCGGGTGCAACCGCAGGTCAGAGCGATCCCGATGACGGGCCTTCGCCCATCGACGTGCCGGCCGTCGATCTGGCCGACCGGGACCCGGCGGCGCTGGCGCGACTGCTGCGCGATCAGGCCGCCGAGGCCGACCGCATGACCGACGCCGAACGCCTGGACAAGCTCCAGGCCCAGACCGACTGGCTGGCGTCGCGCGACCCCGGCAACCTGCAGAAAGCCGCCCAGCGCGTCACCAGCTTCGTCGGCGCCGCCACCGGCCGCAAGCTCGCGCCCGACCCTCACGCCACCGGCGACTTCGACGGCGAATCGGCGGCACTCTACGACATCGCCAATCGCACCGAGTCCGACGGCCGCGTCGTGTACGACTGGACCCTCGTCGATCGCGCCGGCCGCAGCTTCGTCACCACCTACGACGCCGCCGACATGACCCAGCAAGACCTCGTCGCCGCCCGCGTCTTCGACATGGCCCGCGACAACCCGAGCCTGCGCACGCTCGTCGATACCGCCCGAGCCATCGTCGAATCCAAGCCACACGCCGCCACCGCCAGCGATGCGATGCCCAGATAGCCTCGCCGGAGCCGTCGCGCATCCGGGGGCCGCCCTTCTCGATTACCGGACGTTATTCATTACCAGTGCTGCAGATGACGATGGCGAAGATGACACCCGATGACGCCTCAAAGCAAAGCAATGCCCATCCGCAACTGCGGTCATGGATGGGTCGCGTTGGGCTGATCCTCTTCATCGCCCTCACAACGGCAGCGTTCGTCGTGCAGTATCAGTTACTCAGATTCGCTTACCACACCGGTCGGACGAACACCGGTGGCCCGGCGGACTTCGTGTTTGGGTCGCTTCCCTTGGCTCTGACATGGTGTGGGGCGACGGCGGGCCAATTGGATTGCGATGGGCCTGATCAGTTCCTCCCTGAAGGGGCGAGGCAAGCCGCTGATCATCGTTTGCGCTTTGGTATTGCTGAGTGTCGGACCGATCGTGTGCCTCGGAGGTTTTTTCCAACGGCCCGGTATCGAGAAGTACGAAGCGGGTTTCAAGACATGGGTCGCCACAGACGTCAATGACAGCGCGATTCGTGCATGGGCCGCAGGACTGCCGCCGAGCAACGTTCCCGCACAGATTCCCGTCAGTACGTGGCCGACAAGCATCACCACGTTCGCACCGCGTACCGTCGAGCATCACCCGAACCAGGGAGTTGTGCTTCACTGGGGCGTGGCTGCAAGTTGGGGCACTTCACGCAAGGTATTTGTCGGCCTTACGCCTCTTGCGTCGCCGCCGACGGACCCGTTTCATCCTCAATGGGCCGCGATCCGGCCTGATCTGTGGATGGCCATCGGCATTACGAACTGAGTGGTCACTTGCCTATCTGACGATGCGTGTACGGCGGCCGTCGATGGTGACGCGGCCCCGGGCGATCAACTGCAGCGCATGGGGGTAGGCGATGCACTCTTGTTCGAAGACGCGGGCGGCGAGGGTGTCGGGGGTGTCGTCTTCGCTGACTTCGCAGGTGCGTTGGGCGATGATGGGGCCGGTGTCGTAGGTCTGGTCGCAGAAGTGGACGGTGCAGCCGGTGACTTTGCAGCCGGCGGCGAGGACGGCTTGGTGGACGTGGTGGCCCCACATGCCTTTGCCGCCGAAGGCGGGGAGGAGCGCGGGGTGAATGTTGACGACACGATGGGCGAAGTCGTCGGGGATCTCCAGCAGGGAGAGCCAGCCGGCGAGGGCGACCATGTTGCAGTTGGCGTCGCGGACGAGGCCGAACAGGTGCTGGGAGAAGTCGGCGACGGTGGCGTAACTCTTGCGGGGGACGACCATGGTGGGCAGCTTGAGAGCGTGGGCGCGTTCGATGCCTTTGGCGGCGGCGCCCCCGGGGGTGTCGTTGGAGGCGACGACGAGGTTGATCTTCGCATCCAGCTCGCCGCGGGCGATGGCCTCGGCGATGTTCTGCATCGTGCGCCCGCCGCCGGAGATGAGGACTGCGAGTTTGAGTGGCATGGGGATACGATAGCGTTTTCTCGTGCTTGCACTTGCTTCCGGGGGCGTACTCGTGCCCCCCCCCTGCGGCGGCTTGACGCTTTCGATGACGAGTACGAGGTGCGAGTACGAGTACGAGTACGATGAAGAGAAGATGACCGCCCCACCGACAACCCGCCTGGCGCCGTCCCCGACCGGGGCGCTGCACCTGGGCAATGCGCGCACGTTCCTTATCAACTGGGCGATGGCACGGCAGCGCGGCTGGCGGATCGTCCTGAGAATCGAAGACCTGGACACGCCGCGGACGAAGGCGGGTGCGGCCCATCAGGCGATCAAGGACCTGCGTTGGCTGGGGCTGGACTGGGACGCAGGCCCGCTTTATCAGGCTGTGGACCTGTCGCCCTACGTGACGGCGGTGAGTGAGCTGGCGACGCGGGGGTTGCTGTATGGGTGCAAGTGCAGCAGGCGTGACGTGGAGCGGGCGGCGTCGGCGCCGCACGCGGGCGAGGGCGAGTCGCGGTATCCGGGCACGTGCCGCGAACTGGGGTTGACCGGCGAGGGGCTGTGCCGACGGTTGCGCGTGCCGGACGAGCCGATCGCGTTTGTGGACGGTTTTGCGGGGCCGCAGACGTTCGAGGTGCAGCGAAGCGTGGGGGACTTTGTGGTATGGACGAAGCAGGATGTGCCGGCGTACCAGCTTGCGGTGGTGGTGGACGACGCGCGACAGGGCGTGACGCAGGTGGTGCGTGGCGACGACCTCTTGAGTTCGACGGCGAGGCAGTTGTGGCTGTATCGCATGCTGGGCGCGGCGGGCGACACCCCCCTGCCGCACTACACGCACCTGCCGCTGGTGCTCGGGCCCGACGGGCGTCGTCTGGCCAAGCGTCACGGCGACACGCGGCTGGCGTGGTATCGTGACGCAGGCGTTCGGCCGCAGCGCGTCATCGCCCTGCTCGCACGCTGGTGCGGCGTCGGCGACGCCGGCGACGCCATGACCAGCGGCGAGTTCCGTGCCCGGTTCGACCTGGCCCGTTTGCCGCACAACCCGATCACCTTCACCCGCGAGGACCACCGATGGCTTGTGTCTGCTGGCGACATCACGCCCGTATGCAAGTGACGCTGCTGGCATGGATCTGCACGTGGCTGGCCGGCTGCAGTGGACCTGCGACGACGGGCGGCACGATCGACGTGACCCTCGGCGGCGAGCGGTTCACCCTGGAGCTGGCGCTGGACGACGCGCAGCGCTATCAGGGCCTGTCCGACCGCGACCGCATCGCGCCGGACGGGGGCATGCTCTTCGTATTTCCCCAGTCGGCGCCGCGCGCGTTTGTCATGCGGCGATGCCTCGTGCCGATCGACATCATTTTCCTGTCGCACAACGGGCTGATCGTGGCGATGCACCGGATGACGGTCGAGCCCTACGACACGTCCGAGGGCCAGTTGCGGCGGTACGCCAGCCAGTGGCCGGCGCAGTTCGCCATCGAATTGGCGGGCGGAACGCTGGACCGGCTGAACCTGCAGGTGAGCCAACGGGTGGAGCTGCCGTACGAAAGCTTGCGTCAGCGTGCCCGATAAAGTGCGGCGGCGCTCAAGCCGACGTGCGGTCGCGTCGATGCACAGAGGGGTGGAGGGCCCATGCCGGATCGCATGCTGCTGTTGATCACAGACGGCGAGGAGCCAGCCTGTCATGGGCTGGTGGAGGCGGCCATGTCCGTGTGGCCGGCGCGACTTCGCCCGGAGGTGGCGTGCGTCCGCGCGGCGGAGGTGTTGGCCGACGAGCACCGGCTGGACCGCTGCGCCGTGCCGTGGGTCATGACCGGGGCGGTGCCGGAGGATCAGCTGTTCGATCTGGTGGCGTTGCTGCAGGACCGGCATCTGTGCGGGCTGGTGACGCGCCAGGGCGAGACGCGGGCCGCCGGCGAGGTGCTGCACGAGGCGCTGATGGTCGCGCCGCCTGATGCCGACCCTCACGTGGTCGCGGCGATGCTGCGCACGCTGTGGACGACCAGCGGCATGGTGCGGGCGGTCAAGGCTGAGCTGCAGCTCGTGCAGCTTCACCACGGCGGGCTGATGGACCAGATCGGGAAGATGGACGAGGAGCTTCGTCTGGCGGCGCAACTGCAGCGTGAGTTCATGCCGCACACGCTGCCGAGCGTGCAGAACCTGGACTTCCGCGTGTTCTTCCGCCCCGCCGGTTACGTCAGCGGCGACATCTACGACGTGTTCAAGCTCGACGAGGATCACGTGGGCTTTTACGTCGCCGACGCGGTGGGCCACGGCGTGCCGGCGGCGCTGATGACGATGTTCATCAAGCGGTCGCTGCCGACCAAGGAGATCGATGCGACGCTGCCGGGGGGCTACCGCATCGTCCCCCCTGCCGAGGCGCTGCGGCGGCTCAACCTCGACATGACGCACCACCAGAACGGCAAGGTGCGCTTCGCCACCGCCTGCTACGGCGTGCTCAACTGGCGCACGCTCGAGCTCACCTTCGCCCGCGGCGGACACCCCTTCCCCTTCCTCCTCCGCGCCAACGGCAGCGTCGAGCAGCTCGACCCCGACGGCAGCCTCCTGGGCGTCTTCGCCGAGGAGGAGTTCGAGCAGACCACCACGCAACTGGCCGCCGGCGACCGGCTGTTGCTCTACAGCGACGGGTTCGAGCTGGCCTTCCGCGAAAAAGGCGAGTCGACCACGGAAAAACGCAAACTCATCAGCGACCGCTACACCCACGAGTTCCGCGACCTGGCGCGCGGCTCGCTCGACGAAGCCATGCATCGCCTGGCGCACAAGATCGACCACGGCGCCGGTTCGCTCAATCAGAGCGACGACCTGACCGCCATCGTCATCGGCGTGCGCAGCAACAGTGAGGTCGCCACGCTCGCCGCGTCGCTTGCCGCCTGATCTTCTGCTTCAGTGGTCGTCGCCTGGGATCCGCCCTCGCCCGTCCGGGCATGGGCGACGCCCGGCGAGCATGTCGGCGTAATGCGGGTTGGGCTCGGGGATCTTCGCCTCGATGGCCTCGCGCCAGGCGACCAGACGCTGGTGCAGATCGCGGACGAGTTCGGGCTCGACCGGAGCGAGGTTGTGGTTCTCGCCGATGTCGTCGCGCAGGTTGAACAGTTCGAGCCGATCGTCCTCGAAGTGCTCGATGAGCTTCCAGTCGCCGGCGCGAATGGCGCAGGCGGGCGTGTCGCCCTGGTTGCTGTAGTGGGGGTAATGCCAGTAGATGGCGTCGCGCTGCAGTGGTCCGGTTCCGCGCAGCAGGGGCAGGAGCGACTCGCCATCGCAGTGCTGCTCGGGCCGCGGCGGCAGGCCGGCGGCGTCGAGGAACGTGGGGTAGAAATCGGTGCTGGTCACGGGCGTGTCACACGTCGAGCCGGGCCTGACCGCGCCGGGCCAGCGCACCAGCAGCGGCTCGCGCACGCCGCCGTCGTACATCCATCCCTTGCCTTCGCTAAGCGGCGCGTTGGTCGTGGGCGAGCCTTCCGCCGTGGACAGCCCACCGTTGTCGCTGGTGAAGATCACGATCGTGTCGTCCGCCAGCCCATGCTGGTCCAGTGCAGCAAGCACCCTTCCTACGTTGGCGTCGAGGTTCTCGATCATCGCGGCGTACACGGCGTGCGACTGGAACTTGCGCCGCACGATCCGCTGGTCCTTTTTGTGCAGGCAGGGGAAGGCATCGCCCTCCTCCAGGGCGTGGGCGTCGTCCAGGCCCATGCGGGCCGCCTTTTGCCGGTATTTCTCGACCAGATCGGCCGGGGCCTGCAGCGGCGTGTGCACGGTGTAGTGCCACAGGTTGACGAAGAACGGCCGATGACGATGCTCCCCCGCCGGGCCGTGCTCGGCGATCAGCGCGATCGCCTCGTCGGTGAGCCGGTCGGTCAGGTACTCGCCCTCGGACCCGTCCGCCAGCGCCTCGATGCGATACGGGCTGAAGTACGACGGCGGATGGCCCAGGTGACACCCGCCCACGTTCGCGTCGAACCCGAAGTCCTCCGGCCAGTTCCCCCGCGACCCCAGATGCCACTTGCCCACGTGGTACGTGCGATAGCCCCCCGCCTTCAACGCCGCCGCGACCGTCGTCTCCGCCTTGGGCAGCGCGTGAAAGTACGGCACGCCCATCAGCTTGCCCCAGGCGTTGCCCGCGATGAAGTTGGTGATGCCCACCGTCGCCGGGTACTTGCCCGTCATCACGCTGGCGCGCGTCGGCGAACACACCGGGCAGGACGCGTACGCATCGGTGAACCGCATCCCTTCGACGGCGAGACGATCGATGTGGGGCGTCTCGTAAAACGCGCTGCCCTGGCACGAAAGGTCGCGCCAGCCCATGTCGTCGATCAGAATGAACACGATGTTGGGCGAAGTCCTGGAAACGGCCATGGAACCGTTATAGCAATTCGCACGCCAGCCGCTTGTGGCCTGGCACGAAACAGCGCCGCCTCTCGATCGCCTCGCAGGGCCATCGGCGGCGAACGCTCAACCGGCCTTGCGGAACGCGCGCGGCGTCAGGCCCACGTATTTGCGGAACTGGCGCGAAAACGTGAACGGATCCGGATACCCCAGCGCCGCGGCAATCTGCTTGTTGCTCAGCCCCTCCTGCAGAATCAACGAGCGGGCGCGGTCGATGCGGCGGCGTATGCGGTACTCGCCCGGCGGCAGCCCCATGTGCTGGCGGAACACTTTGCGGAATCGCTCGTAGCTGAGGTGATGCCGCCGCGCCAGCGCCGCCACGTCCAGCGGCCGGTGCAGGTCCGACGCCAGCGTGCGACACGCCTCGTCGATCATGCGGGCCTGCGGCGACGGCGCCCGACGCTGACGGTCCAGACGCTGCAGTTCCACCAGCAGCTCGTGGACGCGCAACATGCCGCCGGGCACGTCCGCGTCGTGGCCCTGTCGCACGGTGCGCAGGTGCTCCTCGAAGCGATCCAGCAGGGACAAGTGCAGCCCCGGCCGCAACACCGGGGACTCGAAGTCCGTGGCCTGGGCGGTGGCGAGTGCTTCGGCGATCGGGCCGGCCACCGTGAAGTAAAACTCGGCCCACCGCCCGTCGGGCTCGAGCACCATCGTGTGTCGCCGGCCGGGCGGCATCTGCACGAAACAACCCGCCTCCACACCGTGCGCTCGCCCGTGCCAGTCGGTGAAACGCCCCCGACCGCGCAGCACGTACAGCCCCACGTAATGCGGCAGCACCCGGTCGGCGTAGTCCTCCCGCCGCGCGGGCTTGAGCATGAACCCGGCCCCGGCGGCGGCCAGAATCGACATGTTCCCGTCACTGCGATGGACCACGTCGTTGCGGTACGTCGCGGGTGGAAACCGTGCAGACAAGGTGGGTTTGCCGCGTGCTCTTCTCATATGAGTCTCCGCCCGGTTGACCAATTATGACATATATGAAACCATCCGTGCCGTTGCAAATCGCCGCCGTGGCGATAGCCTGTCCTACCCGCGCTCGCACTCGCACCCCCCCTACCCGGAGCTCACTCGTGACCGCCAAACTCAACTGGGGCATTCTCTCGACCGGCGCCATCGCCAAAGCCTTCGCCTTGGGCGTGCAGACGTCGCAGCACGGCCAGCTCGTCGCCGTCGGCAGCCGCTCGCAGGAGTCGGCCGACAAGTTCGGCGAGCAGTTCAACATTCCCGCCGCCGGTCGCCATGCCTCCTACGAGGCGCTGCTGGCCGATCCCCGTGTGCAGGCGATCTACATCGCCACGCCGCACCCCATGCACGCCGAGTGGGCGATCAAGGCCGCCCACGCCGGCAAGCACGTGCTGTGCGAAAAGCCCATGGCCCTCAATGCCCGCCAGGTCGGCGTCATGCAGACCGCCGCAGCCGAGAACGGCACGTTCCTCATGGAAGCGTTCATGTACCGCTGCCATCCGCAGATCGCACGCCTCGTCGAGGTGGTCAAGAGCGGCGTCATCGGCCAGGTGCGACTCATCCAGGCCACGTTCAGCTTCCACAGCGGGTTCAATCCCAAGAGTCGCCTGTTCGACAACGCCATGGGTGGCGGCGGCATCCTCGACGTGGGCTGCTACACCGCTTCGTTCGCCCGGCTCATCGCCGGCGCCGCGGCGGGCAAGCCCTATCTCGACCCGATCCACGTCAGCGGTGCGGCCCATCTGGGCGAAACCGGCGTCGATGAATGGGCGGCGGCCACGCTCAAGTTCCCCAACAACATCGTCGCCCAGCTCGCCACCGGCGTGAGTCTCAATCAGGAGAACGTCTGCCGCATCTTCGGCAGCGACGGCTGGATTCACGTGCCCACACCGTGGACGGCCGACCGCCAGAAGGGCAACACCGCCAGGTTCACTGTGCATGCCAAGGGCAAGCCGCCGCAGGAGATCGTCGCCGAGTCGGATCGCACGGCGTTCAGTCTCGAGGCCGACGTGGTCGCCCAGGCGGTGGCCGAGGGTCGCACCGAAGCGCCTGCGCCGGCGATGAGCTGGGGCGACACGGCGGGCAACATGGAGACGCTCGACGCCTGGCGCGCCGCGATCAAGCTCGAGTACATCGGCGAGAAGCCCGAGACGAACCAGCCCGTGTACGGCCGGCCCATCCGCCGCCGCGCCAAGGTCAACATGCCCTACGGCCGCATCCCCGGCCTCGATAAGGACGTGTCCCGACTCATCCTCGGCTGCGACAACAAGAACCAGTTCGCCGAGTCGGCCATCATGTGGGACGAGTGGATCGAGCGCGGCGGCAACGCGTTCGACACCGCCTACGTGTACGGCCCGCACCGCGAAACCATCTTCGGCCAGTGGGTCCGCTCCCGCGGCGTCCGCGATCAGGTCGTTCTCATCTGCAAAGGCGCCCACACGCCCCACTGCACGCCCGAGGCCCTCACCCGCCAATACAAGGAGTCGGCCGAACGCTTCGGCTTTGCGCCCGACATCTACATCATGCACCGCGACAACCCCGAGGTGCCCGTCGGCGAGTTCATCGACGTGCTCGACGCGCACGTCAAGGCCGGCGACTTCAAAATCTTCGGCGGGTCCAACTGGTCCATCGCCCGCTTCGAGGAGGCCAACGCCTACGCGAAGAAGACCGGCAAGCAGCCCATGTCGATCCTGAACAACAACCTGAGCCTGGCCCACATGGTCAAGGAGGTGTGGCGGGGTTGCGTCCACGTGAGCGACAAGGCCAGCCGCGACTGGCTGGAGAAGCACCAGGTCACCGAGCTCAGTTGGTCGAGCCAGGCACGGGGCTATTTCCTCGGCGACGACGAGTGGAAGAAGCTGGGCGAAGGCAACTTCGAGTGCTGGGACAGCCCGGACAATCGCCAGAGGCGGGAGCGGGCGCAGGAGCTGGCGAAGAAGAAGGGCTGCCTGCCGATCAACATCGCGCTGGCGTATCTGATGCATTTGCCCTTCCCGGTGTACGCCCTGGTCGGGCCGCGCACGCCGATGGAGCTGTTCACGACGCTGCCGGGGCTGGACGTGACGCTCACGCCCGACGAGGTGCGCTGGCTGGCGCTGGATGCATGAGGGCGCGGCCGGGCGCCATGGCTGTAAACTGATGCCATGGCTGCCCCCCGCCGTCGCTCGTACACGTGGCTCGTCGCCAGCCTGCTGATTTCGATGACGGCGGCGGTGCCGTTGGCGTACCTGACTTTTCCGCACATCTATCGCTGGCGGCTGCTGGGCTGGCTCGACAGCGACGACCTGGCGCGGCGCGAGCGGGCGCTGCAGTACGTCATGTCGCAGGCGCCGCAGGACCCGCGCGTGTTGCACGGTGCGGTGGCGCGGCTGCCGCGGCTCGCCGACGGGCCGTTCGTTCAGCTTGTCACGGCGCTGAACCTGGCGGGGCTTTGGCATCGGCCGACCATTCCCGATGCGGCGTGGTTCCGCTGGCTCGACCCACTGCTCACCGACGCCCACCCCGACGCCCGCGTGCTGGCGGCGCAGCGACTGGCGGACCTGCACGACCTGGCCTCCGATGACCGGGTGATCCAGCGCCTGACGAAGCTGCGGGGCGACGCCGACGCGCACGTGCGTCTCAACGCCCTGGCCGCCGCCGCCGAACTCGCCGGCGCCGCTCGATTTCGCCGGCTCGACCCCACCGCGCTCGACGCCCTCGTCCTCGACGCCACGCGCGACAGTGAGCCCCGCATCGCGCGCGACGCCTACATTTTCGTCGGCCTGCTCGACACCGCCTCCGGCGTCAGCGCCAACTGGCGCGAGGCGCCCCCGGATGTCGCCGAGGCGATCGTGTGGGCCGCGGCCGTGCGCGATCACAAGGACATGTCACCTCGACTTCTTGCAGTCGCCGCATCCGCGCGCGGCGAGCCCCCTGCCGTTCATCCTGGCGACTGGCCCCCGCCCTTGGATGCGCTGGCGCGTTACGAGACGGCCACCATCGACGCGCTCGACATCGAGATCGCACCCGACACCCCCGACATGCTCCGTCTCGCGGCGGTGGCGGTGACAAAGGACCCGCGGTCCGAGGACCTTCAGCCGCTGTTCGCCAGCGACGAGCCGTCGATGCGTGATCTGGCGTGTGTCGTCGCCGCCGACCGCCTCACGCCACAGCAGCAGGAGCAACTGGCGGGCGAACTGCTGCGGTCGTTCGACGATCGGCGGAAGATGTCGGGGGCGATTCTCTGCGGCCTGACGGGCGTACGGCCGCGGGCGGCGTTCATCGACGCGACGACCGGCCAAGCCCTGCGCGAGGTCGATCTGCTGCCCTATCGACTTCAGCACGAGAAGGTGTGGGCGGTGCAGCAGGTGCTGCGCCTGGCGATGTGGATGCAGGGCGAAGAGGTCGTGGACGCGCAAGGCGCGGTGCTGGACCGGCGGCGAGTGTGCCCGGCCCTGCTGTCCACGCCGCAGGACGTGCCGCTGACCACCGTGCTGCTGGCGATGCTGCACATGCGCGACCCGGCGGCGCTGGAGTACCTGCTTAATCCGCGTGGCGAGGAGCGCGTCGACCTGGTTGAGCTCTTCGACCAGCAGCGCTGGTGGCGGGTGATGCGGCGTTATCTGCCGGCGGGCCATCCCGATTTCTGGTGGTGGGCCGATGCGGAGCTGGAGCGATTTCAGGTCGATGTGCTGCGGAATTGGTATCTTGTGCATCGCGTGCGAATCCGTACCGAATGGAACTCACCGACAGGGAGTCGAGCCCATGGAGAAGCCGGCCAGCAGTGATTACCCGATCCTCGATGTCATCAAGCGTCGCTGGAGCCCGCGCGCCTTTGGCGACCGCCTGATCGAGCCCAACAAGGTGCGACAGCTTTTCGAGGCGGCGCGGTGGGCGGCGTCGAGCTACAACGAGCAGCCTTGGCGGTTCATTGTCGCCACCAAGGACAACGAAAAGGAATACAAGAAGGCCCTGGAGTGCCTGCTCGAAGCCAACCAGGTGTGGGCCAAGCAGGCGCCGCTCTTGATTCTCACCGTGTCGAAGAAGACGTTCAGCAAGAACGGCAAGCCCAACCGCGTGTACGTCCACGACGTGGGTCTGGCGATGGCGAACCTGACGCTGCAGGCCACGGCCATGGGGCTGTTCGCTCACCAGATGGCGGGGGTCGATCTGGACAAGGTGCGCAAGACCTACAAGATTCCCGACGATTTCGAGCCGCAGACCGCGTGTGCCGTGGGCTACGCCGGCGATCCCGACACGCTGCCCGATTCGCTCAAGCAGGCCGAGCACGAGGAGCGCACGCGCAAGCCGCTCACGGAGATCGTCTTCACCGGCAAGTGGGATGAGGCGGCGTCGCTCGTCAAGCCCTGATCTTCAGCCGCTTGCGGCTTAGCACTCGTCAATGAACTGGCGGGCCCAATCGCGAATCTCATCGCGTATGCGCCGGAACAGGCGTTTGAGCTCGTCGGGCGACAGACGCGGATCGTCCGGGTCCTCGAAGCTGTGATGCACCGTGCGCTTGGCGCCGGGAAACACCGGGCAGGCCTCCTTGGCGCTGTCGCACACGGTCACGACCACGTCGAAGGCGTCGTGCTGATACCGGCTCACGTGATCGCTGGTGTGCGCGGAGATATCGACGCCGGCTTCGGACATGACCTCGATGGCCAGCGGGTGGACGCCCTTGGGATGCGTGCCGGCGCTGAACACCTCGATGTCACTGCCGCCAGCGAAGTGGCGCAGCCAACCTTCGGCCATCTGGGAGCGGCAGCGATTGCCGGTGCAGAGTACAAGGATGCGCCGCGGTTGCGTCATGCCGGAGCCCTTTCGGCAGCGCGCTCGGTTGGGAACCATCGCCGGCCCAGCCACAGCGACACGTGCACCAGCCCGATCAACGCCGGAACCTCGATCAGCGGCCCGATCACCGTCGCAAACGCCACGTCCGACGTGATGCCGAACACCGCGATCGCCACCGCGATCGCCAGCTCGAAGTTGTTGCCCGCCGCCGTGAACGCCAGCGTCGCGCTGCGGCTGTAGTCGGCGCCCACCCGGTACGCCATCGCGAAGCTCACCAGGAACATCACCGCGAAATAGATCACCAGCGGCACGGCCACCAGCAGCACCTTCGCCGGGAACTGCACGATCTTGTCGCCCTTGAGGCTGAACATCACCACGATGGTGAACAGCAGCGCAATGAGCGTGAGCGGCGCGATGCGCGGGATGAAGCGATTCTCGTACCACGCCCGACCCATGGTAGGCAACAGCAGCACGCGGCTGAGCACGCCCGCGGCGAAAGGGATGCCCAGGTAGATCATCACGCTGCTGAAAATCTCGCCGATGGTGATGTCGGCCAGGGTCTTGCCGCCCGCGCCCTGCACGGCCGACAGGTCGATGCGCAGCCAGCCGGGCAGCACGGTCACGAACACCCACGCCAGCAGGCCGTAGGTCAGCACCTGGAACACGCTGTTGAGCGCGACGAGCCCGGCGGCGTACTCGCTGTTGCCGCGGGCCAGCTCGTTCCAGACCAGCACCATGGCGATGCAACGGGCGATGCCCACGAGGATGAGGCCGACCATCAGCTCGGGATGCCCGTGCAGGAACGCGGCGGCCAGGCCGAACATCAGCAGCGGGCCGATGATCCAATTCTGCGCCAGCGACAGGCCGACGATCCGCCAGTTGCGGAAGACTTCGCCCATGCGCTCGTACTTCACCTTCGCCAGCGGCGGGTACATCATCAGGATCAGTCCGATGGCGATGGGGACGTTGGTCGTGCCCACGTCGAACCGGCCGAGAAACTCATGCACGCCCGGCACAACGTAGCCCACTGCAACGCCCACGCCCATCGCCAGGAAAATCCACAACGTGAGGTAGCGGTCGAGAAACGACAGTTGTCTTCGCACGGGCGGGCCCATGATGCACCTCTCATCCGCAGCACGTGGACCGGGTCGCCACCGGCAGCGATTCGCCGCGGGGAGCGGGCTTCACCAGGACCACGTCCAGGCTCGCCACGTGGGCGTTGCCGTCGAAATCGCCGGGCAGGTTGTCGATGAGCTTCGACGCCTCGGGACTGCAGCCCAGCACGCCCACCACGTCGTACGACTTGCGGTGGGCGCGGTCGATGTTCAGCCCGGCGACGAAGGCGTGCTGCAGATAACCCCCCACCAGCTCCGCCCCGGCGATGCAGCCGATGTACGCCTCCACGTCGTTCTTCACCTGCTCGGGCAGCGGTTTGAGCAACACGATGTCGCTGATCGCCGCGCGACCGCCGGGCTTGAGCACCCGCGCGATCTCGCGAAACACCTGACCCTTGTCCGGCGACAGATTGATCACGCAGTTGCTGATGACCAGGTCCACGCTGGCGTCCTCGAGGGGCAACTGCTCGATGATGCCCTTGCGGAACTCGACGTTGCGATAGCCCTTTTTCGCCGCAAAATCGCGGGCCTTTTCCAGCATGGCGTCGGTCATATCGACGCCGATGACTTTCCCCTGTGGCCCCACGTGTCGGGCCGCCAGGAAACAATCGATGCCCGCGCCACTGCCCAGATCGACGACGGTCATGCCCGGCTCGATCATCGTCAGCGACGTCGGGTTGCCGCAGCCCAGGCCCAGGTTCGCCCCCTCCGGCACGGCATCAAGCTGATCGGCGCTGTATCCGATCAGGCCGGCGTGATCATCGGTGGCGACACCCGTGCCCCCGCAACAGCTTCCACCCGTGCGGGCGATCTGGCCGTAGCGTTCGGACACCTTCTCGTGAATCGCGGTGGTCATGATGTGTGCTCCTGTTAAGTGCGGTAGCAGCCGCACAGTTGATCGAGGCTGATACGCTTGACCTGAATCGCACGCTTGCCATCCTGCTTGACGGTGGGCTCGGCACAGAGGCAGTCGCAGAGCCAGTCGAGCGTTCGCTGGACCAGTGGCGACCTGGCGTCGCACGCCAGGCGGTAGTAATGCCACTTGCCCTCCTTGCGGCGGGCGACGAGGCCGGCGTCGTGGAGAATGGCCATGTGTTTGCTCACCGTGGAGGGCGCCAGACCCAGCAGGTCGATGATCTGGCACAGGCACAACTCGCCCTTGCGCAGGGCCATGAGGGCGCGAACGCGAGGCTCGTCGCCCAGGGCCTTGGTGATGGTGAGAAAGTCGTTCATGCCAATTCGTCACTTCGCCAATTGACGAATTGTAGCAGCGATGACGGCGGTGTCAATAGGATGGTGGGTGGTGTAGTCGGCGCGGAAGCGAGCCGGGCCGTCTCCGGCCCCGGCGTCTGTCGTTCGACCGCGGTGGATCACGCCGTCGGCGCGGACGACGCTCCCGTGGATGCCGAGGTACGGCGGGTGACCTTCAGCGGCGGCAGCGCGGCGACGAACTGGCGACCGTAGGGCTTGGTCGCCATGCGGCTGTCCATGACGACGACGCGGCCACGGTCGGCCTTGCTGCGGATGAGCCGGCCGAAGCCCTGCTTGAACTTGAGCAGCGCCCCCGGCAGAGAATACTCGGCGAAGGCGTTGCCGCCGCGGGCAGTGATGCGCTGCATGCGAGCCTCGACAAGCGGGCGATCGGGGACCTCGAACGGCAGCCGCGTGATGATGACGTTGCGCAACCCTTCGCCGGGCACATCCACGCCCTGCCAGAAGCTGTCGGCGCCGAGCAGGACGCTGCGACGGTCGGCCTTGAAGCGATCGAGTAAGACGCTGCGCTGCTCGCCCTCGCCGCCGGGCAGGTGGACGTGCATCGGCATGCCGCGCTGTGCGAGGTGAGGCTTGAGCCACGCCGCCGCCTGCTTGAGCAGCGCGTAGCTGGTGAAGAGCACGAACGCCCCGCCGTCGGTTTCGTCCAGGTGCTCCAACAGCCGCGGAGCGAACCGCTCGAAATGCCCCGGTGCATTGGGCTCGGGCAGATCGGCGTCGAGGATCAGCTCGGCCTGAGTGGCGTAGTCGAACGGCGAGCCGAGCTGCAGTTGGCGGGCCGACTCGCAGCCCACCCGTCGCTTGAGATGGGCGAAGGCCCCAGCGGCGGCGTCGCGCGTCGAGGTCGCCAGCGTCGCCGAGGTGAGCACGACCGACAGCGGCTCGCCGCGATGCGTCTGCGCCTCGAACAGGCGCTGGCGCAACAGGCCCGACACCTCCACGGGCGAGCAACAGAGCTTCACGCGCTTGAATCGCGCCCCCGACACTTCCAGCCAATACACGCTATCCTCGAGGCTCTGCTCCAGCAGCGCCGTGAGCGACCCGGCGACGGCCTCGGCGCGGCCGGCGTAGCCATTGAGCTCGAGCTTGTCCCCGTCGTCGTCCACCTTGTCGCGCAGCAGCTTGAGGATCAGCGACAGCTCCTGCAACTGCGGCGACAGGGCGTTGTCGATGATCCGCGGGCGATCGATGCGGCCGTTCCTGCGGCCGTCCTGATCCTGCCACGCGATCAACTCGTCGAAGAGCGTCTCCGCGGCATAGCGACAGTTGCTCACCGCGCCCAGAGCCTTGTCGAGCAGTTGCGAGTCGATCTTGCGCCCCAGCGTCGCCAGCAGGCCCTTCTCCTTGCGCGGATGCAGCAGTCGCGACAGGAGGTGGCCCACCTGGTAGCGGGACACGCTCAGACCGAAGTGCTCGCTGGCGACGTCCTCGATGGTGTGCGCCTCGTCGAGGACCACCGCGTCGTAAGGCGGCAGCAGGCCGTGCCCCGCGGCGCGCAGCGCCAGGTCGCTGAAAAACAGGGCGTGGTTGACCACGAGCAGGTCGGCGTTCTGCATCCGTCGCCGCGCCGCCTGGTAGAAGCACTGGTTGAACGTGGGGCATCGCCGGCCCAGGCAGTCCTCGCCGTCGCTCTGCACGTCGCTCCAGACGCTCATCGCCTCCACCCCCGCAAGCGTGGCGAGCGAGCCGTCGTCCGTTGCAGTGAGCCAGTTGTGGATGGCGCGCAGCGACCGGATCTCCGCGTCCCCCTCGTACAGCGATCCCTTGCGCTCCCACGCGCGATGGGCGCGGCGGATCGACACGTAGTTGCCCCGGCCCTTGACCAGCACCGCGGTGAACTCGTCGGGCGTCACCGCCTGCAGCAGCGGCACGTCCTTGTGGATGATCTGCTCCTGCAGGGCGATCGTGTGCGTCGAGATGACCACGCGGCGGCGTTCATCCTTGTTGGAGCTGGCGGTGATGGCCTCAATGGCAGGCAGCAGGTAGGCGAAGCTCTTGCCGACGCCTGTGCCGGCCTCGACGACAAGGGATGCCTTGTTGCGCAGGGCGTCGCGCACCGCGGCGACCATCTGCTCCTGCTCGGGCCGCCGCTCGTAGCGCTCGCCCAGCCGCCGGGCGATGGGGCCGTGGGGGCCGAGGATGTGCAACGGATCGATAGGCACGGCGAGGATTGTAGCCGTCCGGTCGACCCGCTCACGAATCCGCCTATGCCCAAGAAAAAACCGCCGAAGCGTGCAGTCGCTTCGGCGGTGGTGATTCGGTGCTGTGGGTGAAGCTTACGGGCCGAACACTTCCTGCGAGAAGTTGCGGTCCACGATGAACCCGAAGCCGTAGGTCATGCGGAAGCCGTTGCGAATGACCGCCAGGGGCGCCGCAAAGAAGTTGGTGCCGACGTTGATCATGTCGTTGGTCTTGAGGAAGAAGTCGGGCTGCGTGCCGTCGAAGATGGCTCGCAGGTTCAACCGCATGGTCGCTTCCTGCGTGTCGCTGACGCGGCGGATGAGATCGACGCGCTCGGGTATGGCCAGCGGGCCGAGGCCGCCGGCGGAAGCGACGAGCTGCTTGAGGGTCAGGTCGTTTTCGCCGGGCACGGTGTATGCGCCGGGCCGGCCGATTTCACCCATGATGTACACGAAGCCCGCGTTGCGCTCGGGCACCTTGATGACGTCGCCGGGGCGAATGACGATGTTGAACCGCATGTCGCCGGCGAGAAGCCGCTTGTAGGGCACCTCGATGATGCGCTGGCTGATGAGGAACTTGAGGGCCTCGGGATCGCTCTGCACGAGTTCCTCGACGCGCTGGGTCTCGACGGACTGGACGCGAATCCACTTGCCCTCGATGTTGACGAACTTGGGCGCGCCGGGCGCATCCTGCATGCCGCTGTCCATGCCGGGGGGCGGCGGGGTGTCCTGGACCTTGATCTCGGGGTCCATGCCCTGAAGCAGGCCCTCGATGAGCTTGGCGGGGTCCTGCGGCTCGCCGGCGGGGCCGCCTTCCTGGGCGTCCTGGGCCTCGCGCTGAACCGCCTCGCCGGCGACCTCGCTGGTCAGGGGAATCTGGCGGAAGATCTGCAGCGCCTTGGTCCGGCCGGGCACGCCTCGCGCCAGCGCGATCGCGTCGAGCAGGCGGAAGTCAGGCCGCGGAATCGCATAGGTGCCGAACGCCGTCTGGCCTTCCTGCGGCTCGCCGATGATGCTGTAGGTGTTCTGCGTCGCCTGCTGCACGATCACCGTGACGCTGGCGTCCTTGAGCAGGCCCTTGTCGTCGAGAACCTGCGAGATCGCTTTCTCCAGCGTGCTGGGCGATTGGCCGGCGGCCTTGACCGGGCCGATGCCGCCGGGCAGGCGGATCATGCCCAGCTCGTCCACGCGCCGCGTGTTCACCGAGTCCACGCCGGGCACGATCAGCTCGAACACCGTCACCGTGATCAGGTCGTTGGTGCCGATGACGTACTCGCGCACGTCCGGCTTGAGGTCCTCGGGCAGCACGCCGCTCTTGCCGAAGGTGATTTCCTCGGCGGGCTCGATCACGTCGATGCGATCGAGGATCGGCAGGGTCACGGGCGTGCGCTCGAAACGTCCGGGCTTGGACGGGTCGAACCACGTGTCCGCTTCGCACCCGGCCAGCGCCAGCACGCACCCGCTCAGCACCGCCGCCGTCATCACGTTCTTCTTCATCACCGCACCTCAATAAGGATGAAAACCGACAGGGCCTTTACGCGTCCCGGCCCCCCGCCATGCCTGGCCGCTCACGGCCGACTCGGGAGGCTTGGGGCATCATACTGAACCATCGGCGATTCCGCACCCCCTCCCCCGCCACGATTCAACCACCGATTGATTTACATGCAAGTCCGGCGGCCGATAACTCCGCATCACGAGTAAAAAAACCGACCCCGCTGCCCGCCCCGCTTACGCAGATCGCACACCCGGACGCGGGGCAACTGCATCCAATCGATGGCCACGCCAAACAAAAAACCCCCGGCCAGCACAGAAGTCCGGCCGAGGGCAGGAGGAAACACAGCGCTAGATCACCCTCGGGACGCCCCCACGGCGTCACCATCGCCCCGGACCTCGCTCCATTCAGTCAGGAACCCCCAATGGCGGGCCCCCGCTGTCTCTACACGATAGTGTCCCCGCGACCGGCGTCAATCGTCGCGCCGGGCCGCGTCGCCGCCGGAAGCCGCGTCACTGCGCTCACGCTGCTGGTCGGCGTCGGCCATGCGGGCGCTCGAGTCCCGGTCGAGCTTGCGGGGGGTGGCGGTGTTCACGTCGTCCTCGATCCCCTGCAGGCCCTTTTTGAACTCGACGATGCCCTTGCCCAGGCTGCGGCCGACCTCCGGCAGACGCTTGCCGAAAATCAGCAGCCCGACCACCGCGATGATGACGAGTTCCCAGCCGCCCAGCGGCCCAAAGGCGAGCGATGAAGGCATCATGGCAGATCCAACGTGCGGCGCGCGGGCGAAGTTGCCCGTTGGCGTCGCTCGTCGATTATAGCGGACAAAATCGTCGGCGAATACTTGCGGCTGTCACGGCGCGCCGGGCGGAGCCGACCAGTCGGCGGGGGTCACTGCAGCGCTGCCCCGGCCGGTGAGTGTCAGCGTGCTTACCTCGCCCACCAGCAGGGCGCGGCAGGCGTCCTGCAGGTCGATCTGGCGGTTGAGTTCGGCCCCGCGCAGGCCGGCGATCTCGCCCGACAGGTCGGTGGGCACGAAGAAGGCGTTGCCGGTGAGGATCAGGCTGTCCGAGGACAGGACCAGGGGCGTGGCGATGATGCGGACCTCGACGTCCTGCCCGCTCGCCAAGCCGTTGATGAGGCTGTCATTGATGGTAACGGGGCCCGGGCCCAGCAGGGTGTCGTTGCCGACGGCGGCGGGCGTGGCGGCGGGGCTGGACGCATCGGAACCGGAAGGACGGAAGAGGGTGTTGAGGAGGATGCGGCCGCCGTTGCCGCCGGCCTGGGCGAGGATGCTGCTGGACGAAATAAAGATGCCCTCGGGCGACTGCAGCAGAATGTTGCCGCCGTCGCGCGCCGCCTCTGTCGAGATCAGGCTGCGCGCGATCGAGATCGGGCCGCTGACGCGCACGATGAGGTTGCCCGAGTCGGCGTTGTCGGAGCGCACGGTGATGTCGCTGTCGGCGACGGTCATGGCGCCGGCGACGATGCGGATGCGCCCGGCGTTGGCGGGTGAGAACGGGAACGTGCGGGCGCGGATGGAAGCCCGGTCGGTCAACTGCAGCAACCCGGACGTGGCGACGAGGATGCGACCCGAATCGCCGGCGCCCAGTGCCGAGGAGTTGATCGTGCTGCCGGCCATCGCGATGCGCCGGGCGGTGACGGCGATGTTGCCCGCGCGGTCGTCGGTGAGCGAATCGACGAAGATGCCGCTGCGGCCTGTCGCCCGATAGTCGCCGGTGACGAGGATGACGCCGCCGGCCGCCCCGTCGTTGACCGACTGGCTGGCGATGGTGGTCTGCACGTCGCGGCGGGTGTTGGCGAGCACGACCTCGTCGCGGGCTTCGATCACGATGACCCCAGCGTCGCCGCTGCCGAAGCTCGTGGCGCCCAGGGACGCGCCGCGGCGCATGTGCAGACGACGGGCGTCAATGGTGACGCCGCCGCCGCGGCCGGTGCTGGCCTCTCCGGTGATCGCCGCCACGCGCACGTCCGGCCCGTCGAGCACGATGTCGCCGCCGATCAGGCTGACCAGCCCGCCGTTGCCCGCGGCCAGCGTCGAGGCGTCGATCTGGGCGTCGCCGGTCAACTGCAGCGATCTTGCGTCGATGACGACCGCGCCGGCGTCACCGGCGCCCAGCGTCGCCGACGTGATCCGGGCGCCCCCGCTCATGCGAATGTCATCGGCGGCGATGATGACCCCGCTGGCGGCGCCGTCGGCAAGGGTCTGGGCGCCGATCGCGCCGCCGCTGTCGATGACGAGGCGGCCCAGTTCGAGGAACACGGCTCCGGCGGCAACGGCGCGGCGGTTGTTGGACAGGATGGCGGCGCCGTCGGACAACTGCAGCACCTCGGCGCGGAGCCCGATGTCGCCGCTGACGCTGGTGTCGAACCCGTCGGCGGGCGAGCCGATGCGGGTGTTGGCCCCCGCCAGGCGGATCCGCCGCGCCTCGATGGCCATCTGCCCCGGCGAGCCGTCCCCGTCGGCCAGCGCCCCGATCGCCGACGCCCCGCGCAACGCCAGACGATCGACGCGCATCACCAGATTGCCTCCCGCCGCGTCGCTGAGCGTCGCCGCGAAGATCGACGCCCCGTCGAAGAGTCCCACACGATCGGCGGTGACCCGCATGTCCCCGGCGTTGCCCGCGCCGAGCGTGACGTTCGACACCGTGGCGTTGCGGAGCGTCAACGTCCGCGCGTCCAGCACCAGGTCGCCGGTGCGGCCTGACGCGGCGATGTTGGTCGCCAGTGTCACCGAGGCATCGTTGTCGCCCAGAGACTGGATCGTCATGTCCGGGGCGACCAGCGACAGGTTGCCGGTGTCGCCGTCGGCACTGGTGGCGGAAGTGATGCCGACCTGGCCCTCCATGGTGATGGATTCGACGGCGACGATGGCGACGTTGCCCGCGCGAGCAGGCCCGGACGTGGCGCTGCCGACGGTGGTGGGTTGAGACGGGGCGTTCAGGCCGGTGATGCGAACGGCGCCGAGGCTGGTAAGTCCCATGGCCGCGCCGTCCGTGTCGCCGGCCGTGAGGGTGCGGACCAGGGCGCCGTCGGTGATCGCCAGCTCTTCCATGGCGACGAAGAACATGCGCCCGGGGCTGACGGGGTCGTTGCCGGTCGCCGAGACGCCGACGCTGCTGTCGGAGACCGTGAGCCTGCCGCCGCGGATTTCGATGCGTCCGGCGCCGCGTCCGTCGGCGGAGACGACGCTGCCGTTGCCGATGGCCACGTCGCCGCGGCCGACGGTGGCGAGCTGGTCGAGGTCCACGGGCACGGTGTCGGGTGAGTTGACGCCCTGGAGCAGGATGGCGCCGTCGGCGACGCGGAGCTGCGCGTCGTCGATGGCGACGCCGCCGCCGACCAGCGCCAGGCTGTGCTCGTCGTTCAACTGCAGCACGGCTCCGTCGCCGACCTCGATCGCCGCGGGGCTGGCGGCGAGGAAACCGAACGACTCGGGCGCCGCCGCCGACAGCGTCGAGTCGTTGGGTCCCGGCGCGGCGTCGAAGCGCGTGCTGTCGGCGAAGCGCACGAAGTCGGCGGTGGTGGCGACGAATGACCCGGGCACGTCGATCGCCGCGCCGTTGCCGAAGACAATGCCTGCCGGGTTCAACAGCAGCAGGCTGGCGCCGGCGGTTTCGCTGCGAAGGGTTCCGTGGATGGTGGAGACGGCGCCGCCGGTGACGCGGGCGAGGATGCGGGTGACGCCGGGGTCGTTTTTGAACACGGCGGCCTGGCCGGCGGCGACACTGAAGGAGCTGAAGCTGTGAAAGCGATTGCCCCCGAGCCTGGTGCCGCCGGTGATGTTGAACGTGCCGCCGATCTGGTTGACCGAGGTGGCGAGGCTGCCGTCGGCGATGACCTGCGCCCGCGCGGCGAGCGACGCCAGGGCCACGACGAGCGCTGCCTGCCAGACCGCCTTGCACATGCCGCGAGCATACCCTTTGCCGTCGCGGCGGCAATGGCTGCTAGAATCAGCCCATGGCCGCCACGCCGCGACGCAACAAAGCTCAGGCCCAGCCGTCCGACCACATCCGCAGCCTGGGCGACCTGCCCCACCTCAACGGGGCCACCATGCTCCTGGCCTTGGGCGGCTGGATGGACGGCGGCGAAGTGTCCACGGGAACCGTCCGCCGCCTCATCGAGCAGCTCGGCGCCGAGCCCGTCGCCCAGATCGACGCCGACCCGTTCAATCTCGTCAACTTTCCCGGGGCAATGGACGTGGCGGCGCTGTTCCGTCCGAACGTGCGCATTGAGGACGGCCTGGTCAAAGCCTGCGAGATGGGCGAAAACACCTTCCACATCAGCCCGCTGCACAACCTGCTGCTGTTCGTCGGCAAGGAGCCGAACCTGCACTGGCGCTTCTTCGGCGACGCGGTATTCGATGTGGCCCGCCGCGCGGGCGTGCGGCGAATCTACTTCGTCGGCAGCTTCGGCGGCTCGGTTCCCCACACCCGCGAGCCTCGCCTCTATTGCACCGTCTCCGACGTCCGCCTGCTCAACGAGTTCAAGACCCTGGGCTTTCGACCCAGCAACTACGAAGGCCCCGGCAGCTTCACCACCTATCTGCTGACCCGCGCCCCCCGCGAGGGCGTCGAGATGGTCAGTCTCGTCGCCGAAATCCCCGGCTACCTGCAAGGCGTCAACCCCATGAGCATCGAGGCGGTCACCCGTCGCCTCGCCGCCTTGCTGGGTCTGCGGCTGGACCTCGAATCGCTCCGCAGCGACAGCACCGAGTGGGAGATCAAGGTCAGCGAAGTCGTCGCCAAGGACGACGACATGAGCAAGCACATCCGCGAGCTGGAAGAGCAGTACGACGATGAGCTGATCGAGCACACCGGCGAGGTGTAAGTCGCGCGGCGCTCGATTCAGGGGTCGCGCCTGCGTAGAATGGTTTGGGGGAGCACATTCTTACAGAAGGGGTCGGATCATGACAGGAACACGCTGGATCGCACTGGGCGTCGTGCTGGGTGTGACGATGTGGGGCTGCGACCGTCAGGAGCCGGCCGCGCCGCCGACGGTGCCGCCAACCCCAGGCGCGGCGACCGAGGAGGCCAAGCCGTTGACCGAACAGGTCGGCGAAGCCGCCGATGCCGCGGTGACCGCCGTCAAGGAGCCGGTCAAAGAGACCATCGAAGCGGTGCAGACGGAGGAGCAGTTGAAGGAGACGGCGCAGAAGGCCGCCGACGCCGGCGCGGTGGCCGAGGAAAACGCGAATTGGGTGGCGTCGGTGACGTCGCAGCTCAAGGGCTACCAGGACAAGCTGCCCATGCTCAAGGACGCGGCGGCGAAGCTCAACCATGCGGAGCTCACCGGCATCGTGGGCAATCTCGAAGGCATGATCAGCCAGGCGATGGGCAAGCTCGACGGGGCCAAGGCGGCGGCGATGGCCGGTGACCTGAGCAAGGCCAAGGCCGAGATCCAGCCACTGCTGGACGAGATCAAGCCGCTGATGGACAAGGCGATGGAACTGGCCCAGGGCAGCGGGCTGGACGCGGGCAAGCTCGGCGACATGATGAAGTGACGCGCCACCCACGCCATGGCCACTGGCGGGATAGACTGTCCGCCTATGCCTGACGACTCCAACTTCTGGGAGATGACGTTCCGCGTCATCTTCGTGCTGGCGGCGGTCTGGACCATGGCGGCGGCGGCGCTGCTGGCGTTTGTGTATCGACGGCTGCATGCCATCGGCGTGCCCGAGGGCGCGGGGTTGTTCACGACATTGCGGCACGTCCCCATCGCCCTGCCCATCGCGCTGGACCTGTTGGACCTGGTCTTTGACGTGTTCGCCGCGCCCGTGGTGTGGATCTTGCTCGGTCGCTTCCGTATGCAGGCCCTGCGCAACGCGGCGGCGGCCGAGGCGCTGATTCCCTTCACCCAGGTCCTGCCGACCTTCACGGCCCTGTGGATCCTCGCCCGTCTGTTCAAGCTCGGGGATGAGCCGCCGCATTACGACCCGTCGCCCCTGTAGGGACCAGCCGCAGGCCGCGCCTTTGCGAAGCCCCGGATCGGCGCTTGCCGATAACAGGATCATGCGCCTGCCGCGACCCAGCCTGCTGACGGTGTTCGTTCTGCCCGTACTCGTGCTGGCGGCGCTGTACCTGCTGGTGCAGTGCGATGTGAGCTACTCGCTGCGGCGCACGCAGGACGAAGCGACAGGTGAGCCATGAGGATGACGCTGGCGATTGTCGTACTGCTGTTGATGGCCGCCGGCGGCGCCGCCATCGGGTGGCAGGCTGCGCAGGTCGCCGGCGGGGCCCACGCCGGCCTGCCCGCGATTCCTCAGCCCGCCTACCGCTTTCGCAGCGAAGCGATCAAGATCGAGCAGGTCCGCCAGCTCGGCGAGCTGGTCAGTCTCGAAGTGCCCGTCAGCGACGTGCAGACCAGCACGCTCGAAGGCGTCACCGGCAGCGTCGGGCTGGTGCTGCTGGTGCGCGGCAGCGTGCTCATCGGCACCGATCTGGACCAGGCGAGCCTCGAAGCGATCGATGCCCAGGAGCGGACGGCCGTACTGGTGCTGCCGGCGCCGCGCACGACCCGGCCGCGGCTCGATCACGAGCGCACGCACATCTATCGCACGGATCGCACGGGCCTGTGGCGACTGTTCCCCACGCCCGGCGCCGAGGCCGCCCTGTACGATCGCGCCATGAAGCAGGCGCAGCGTCTGCTGGAAGATGCCGCGGCGCAGCCCGACCTGATGGATCGTTCGCGGCAGCGCACCCGTGACGTGCTGTCGCCGTTTTTTGCGGCGCTGGGATGGCGCGTCGAGCTGCGCTGGGCCGACCGTCGCGCCGACGCCGCCGCCCAGGTCGGTAAGATCACGCCATGACTGCCCGCGTCCGGCTCACCGGCAAGAGCGACGACGAACTGCTCAACCTGCGGATGTGCGATCTGCCCCTCCGCGTGGACCGTCCGCCCCTGGCCGCCCGCGTGCGCCAGCTTTACCGCGAACTCGATCGTCGCGGCCTGACGTTCAAGCCCCACGTCTGGCTCTCCAGCGAGTGGTTCAGCCCCGACGGCATCCCCGGCATCGCCATCCCGTTCTATCTCGCCCACCCCCGGCTGATCCAGCTCGAACGCCGACAGATGCTCGATGTCGAGGGCGGCACCACCGAGTCGTGCATGAAGATCCTCCGCCACGAGGCGGGCCACTGCATCGACACCGCCTATCGCCTGCATTTCAAAAGGAGCTGGCGCGAGGTGTTCGGCAACTACTCGCAGAAATACCCCGAGAGCTATCGCCCCAAGCCCACGAGCCGAAACTACGTGCAGCACCTGGAGATGTGGTACGCCCAGGCGCATCCCGCCGAGGACTTCGCCGAGACGTTCGCCGTCTGGCTTCGCGGGCCCCAGCACTGGCGGCAGCGCTACCGCGGGTGGCCGGCGCTGCGCAAGCTCGAATATGTCGATGGTCTCATGCGCCAGATCGCCGCCCAGGCCCCGCCCGTGCGCAGCCGCGTCGCCGTCGAGCCGATCCGCGGCATCCGCACCACGCTGCGCGAGCACTACCGCAAGAAGCGCCTCTACTACATGGACGACTGGCCCGACTTCTACGACGCCGACCTGCACAAGATCTTCTCCGGCGACCGCGAGCATGCCCACCGCGAGTCGGCGGTGCGTTTCCTCCGCCGACAAAGCCCCGAGCTGCGCCGCGTCGTCGCGCGCTGGTCGGGCGAGCATCCCTACACGATCGACCAGGTGCTGCAGGACATGATCGACCGCTGCCGCGAGTTGCGCCTGCGCGTGCCCATGTCGCGCCAGCGCGCTTTCGTCGAGGCCGTCGCCATGCTCTGCGTGCAGACGATGAACTTCATCCATAGCGCCAATCACCGCGTGATGCTGTAGCCATGAGCAGGAAGAAGCCCATCAAGCCGTTGCGCGTGCTCCTGCTGGTGCAGGAGTCGCTGGTTCCGCCGGCGTCGATCGAGGGACTGTCCGACAAGGAGATCGCGCCCTATAAGACCGAGTACGACGTGTGGACGACGCTGATGAACCTGGGCCACCAGGTGAAGGTGCTGGGCATCGGCAGCGACCTGGCGCCGATCAAGGCCCAGATCGATGAGTTCAAGCCGCACCTGGCGTTCAACCTGCTGGAAGAGTTCGACGGCGTGGGCGTATGGGACGCGCACGTGGTGAGCTACCTGGAGATGTGCCGCCTGCCCTACACCGGGTGCAACCCGCGCGGATTGATGATCGCCCACGACAAGGCGCTGACGAAGATGATCCTGCGGCATCACCGCATTCGCGTGCCGTACTTTCACGTGTTTCCGATGGGGCTGCGCGTCAAGCGCCCGCCGCGCCTGGCCCTGCCGCTGCTGGTCAAGTCGCTCACCGAGGAAGGCTCCGTCGGCATCGCCCAGGCCTCGGTGGTCCACGACGAGGAGAAGCTCGCCGAGCGCGTCCGGTTCGTGCACGAGACGCTGGGCACGCACGCCATTGCCGAGCAATACATCGACGGCCGCGAAATCTACGTCGGCGTCATGGGCAACTACCGACTCGACACGCTCCCGCCCTGGGAGCTGCACTTCACCAAGCTGCGCGAAGACGCGCCCAAGATCGCCACCGGCAAGACCAAGTGGGACTACGAGTATCAGAAGAAGATCGGCCTCGAATCGCGCCAAGCTGAGAACCTGCCCGAGCCGTTGAACAAAGAGCTGCCCCACCTGTGCAAACGCATCTACCGCACGCTCGGACTGTCGGGCTACGCGCGGCTGGACTTCCGTCTGACCGAGAGCGGGCGCCTCTATGTCATCGAGGCCAATCCCAATCCCCAGATCGCCTTCGGTGAGGACTTCGCCGAGTCCGCCCATGCCGCGGGCATCGACTACCCGCAGCTGCTCCAACGTCTGGTGATGATCGGCCTGGGCTACAAACTCAAGGGCGTGGGATAGATCGGGCGTACAATCCCCGCATGGCCCGCGGCATGCTCACAACCGACGATGGCCCGGTGGTCGTCAGCGAAAAATCGCTGCTCGCCCTGACCGCGATCCGCAAAGACAAACTCCTGCCCGAGTTCTTCGGCGAAGTGGCGATAGCGCGTTCCTGCTTCGATGCCCTGCAGATTCCTGTGACGCCTGCGTGGCTGGTGGTGATGGACGATCGACCGAACCAGGCCATCCCCGAGCGAGTCGCGTCGGCGACGAAGTCCGAAGCGGCGACGCTTCGCCTGGCGCTGGCGATCGGCGCCTCGCTGGTCATCATTGACGGCCCGATCAAGGAGAAGGCCAAGCTCAGCTTCATCAAGTGCGAGGGGGTGGTGTCGCTGTTGGTGCGGGCCTACCGCGAGGGCCGGCTCAGCGCGGTGCAGCCGATGGTCAAGGCCCTGGAGAAGCTGGGCCACGCCCACGTGCTCCCTCCGCCGCACCTGCTCGAAGCGCTGTGGAAGGCGCTGGACGCGATGGGTTGACAGCCGCCGCCGAATTTTGATAATTCAAAACTTGAATGGCGATCTGTCAAACTTCTCATCTGGAGCACTGATGATGATCGACCGGACCGCATGGGCCGTCGTGGCGTCGCTGTCGTGTGCGGCCGCCGCGCAGACGCCCGACAAAAGCCCCTATCACCTGTTCAACCCGACCCCGCCTCAGCTCATGCGACCGCTCAGCGCCGATCGGCCCGACGGGACCGAAAGCCCGCGAACCGTCGATGCCGGGCACGTGCAGGTCGAAATGAGCGTTGCCGAGTACCGGCGGAACCGGCGCGGCGAGGATACCCACGGCTGGACGCTGGGCGAGACGAATCTCAAGTTCGGTCTGCTCAACCATGTGGACCTCCAGCTCGTGCTGCCCCTGTACCAGCGCGACACGGCCGCCGGCGACGTGGCGGAGGGCACGGGCGACCTGCAGGTGCGCACGAAGATCAACATCTGGGGCAACGATCCCGGCCAAGGCGACGACGGCCCGTTCAACACTGCCTTTGGCGTGATGCCTTTTATTCAGTTACCCATCGGCGATGATGACGTGAGCAGCCGACACGTCGAGGGGGGATTCATGTTCATGCTCGGCTGGGATGCTGCGGAGAATTGGGGTCTGGGCTTCATGGCCGAAATCGACGCCGTGTACGACGATGCGGACGACGATTACGACGTCGAGTTCTTCCACACCGCGGTGCTGGGCTTCGATGTGGCCGGCGCGCTGGGCGCTTACGTCGAGTACATCGGCATCGTCAGCAGCGATGGCGACACGGCGTATCAGGCGGTCTTCAGCACGGGGCTGACGTATGAGGTTCACCGCAACCTGGTGCTGGACGCGGGAACGCGAGTGGGGATGACGCGCGCGGCGGAGGACCTGGCGTTGTTCACGGGGTTCACGTGGCGATACTGACGATCGCTGCCTGGGCGACGCGCTGACCGCGGCACGAGCTTAGAGCCCGACCCAGCGGTACTCGATGCTGTCGCCGTTGCCGCGCTTCTCGAAGTCGTCGGCGTTGAAGGTAGCCAGGGCTGCCTCGACGTTGCCGTCGCGCACCAGCCGCGCCAGGTCCCCGCGGCTGATCCACGACCCGCTGGCGCGCAGCTCCTGCACGATGCGGCGGGCGTCGGCCTTGAGCTGCTCCTCGGCCGTCATGCTCTTGTTCGCGCCGCCGTTGGTGTGCGGTTCGCCCGCGCCGATGCCCTCCACGTCGTCGAGCAGCTTCTCGAACTCGCCGATCTGATTGGCGATCTCGTCCAGCGCCATCCGCGCCTGCCGCTCGATCTCCTCGCGGTTGGCTTCCAACTCGGTAATCGAGTCCTTGATCACCTGGCTCTGGCTGCGGCGAAAGTCGTCGATCTGCTTCCGCAACGACTGCGGGTCCGCCACCGGGCGGCCTGTCGTCTTGGGCTTGAGCACCTGCGTTGTCGTCCTGTCGGCCATGACCTGTCGCTCCTGTCGATATCTGTTGCGCCCCGCACGCCGTACCCAATCCTATCGGCAGATCGGCGCCGGACCAGGCAATATTACCAAACTCGCTCGACCGCTCGAGGCCGCGCCTCCGGGCGGGGGCTGGTAGAATCCACCGCCACATGAGCCCCTGCCATGTCGGCTTTCGTCGCCCCCTCCCTCGACAATCCGTGCCTGGCGTTCGACAGGCGATCGTCGCGCCTGAGCGTTGCCGGCCGTGTCGCCTCTGAGGCGTTCATCCATGCGTGACCCGGCTGCTTCCCATCCAACGTCCTCTGCCGCCCTCAGCGATCTGGAACTGGATCACTTGCAGTTCGCCTCGCTGCTGTACTACCTGCACGAGAGCAATCCGGACAACGGCCTGGTGCGGGACAAGACCGACCCGACTGCTCCGGTCAGCGTGTCGGCGGTGGGCATGGCGTTGGCGACCTTGCCTGTGGTGGTCGAGCGTGGCGTGCTGACCCGTGCGTTTGCCGCCAAGATCGCGCGTCGGCGTCTGCGTTATCTCTACGACGCGCCGCAGGGGCCGGAGCCGGACGCGTCGGGGCACAGAGGTTTCTTCTACCACTTCCTGGACATCGAGTCGGGCCGACGCGTCTGGCAGTGCGAATTGTCCACGATCGACTCGGCGCTGCTGTTCGCCGGTGCATTGACGGCGGCGATGTATTTCGATCAGGACACGGCCGACGAAGCCGAGGTGCGCCGCCTGGGCCACGCGCTGTACGAGCGCGCCGACTGGGACTGGGTGCTCGATGGCGGGCCGGCACTGTCGCACGGGTGGCGACCCGAGAGCGGCTTCATTCCGCACCGCTGGCAGGGCTACGACGAAGGGCTTTTGCTCTACATCCTCGGGCTGGGCTCGCCCACCCGGCCGCTGCCGCCGGAGAGTTACCTGGCTTACTGTGCGACGTATCAGTGGAAGCAGTTCTACGGCCGCGAGCTGCTGCACTGCGGGCCACTGTTCACGCACCAGTTCTCGCATATCTGGATCGATTTCCGCGCCATTCAGGACGCCTTCATGCGCGATCACGGCAGCGACTATTTCCTCAACAGCCGCCAGGCGACTTACGTGCAGCAGGCCTACGCCATGGACAACCCCATGCAGTGGGCGGGCTATGGCGAGCACTGCTGGGGTTTCACCGCCTGCGACGGGCCGGGGTGGATGAAGAAATGCATCGCCGGTGTCGAGCGCGACTTTTTCGACTACAACGCGCGCGGCGCGCCGCTGGGGCCCGACGACGGCACAGTGGCCCCTTGGGTTGTCGTGGCGTCGCTCCCCTTCGCGCCCGAGATCGTGACGCCGACGGTCCGCCACTTCGCGGCCATGGACCTGGGGCCGACGCACCGCCACGGCTTTCGACCTTCGTTCAACCGCACGTTCGTGACCGACACCGCGCCCGGATTCTGGGTCTCCCCCTACCACTTCGGCATCGATCAGGGACCGATCGCGCTGATGATCGAAAACCACCGCAGCGGCCTGATCTGGAATCTGATGCGGCGATGTCCACCCATCGTCACGGGCCTTCGACGCGCCGGATTCACCGGCGGCTGGCTGGCCTAGCGTCGCGTTGGCAGACCACGAGAACCGCCCATGAACGCACCCTCGGCCAGACGCCATCGCCACACCCTCCGCCGATTCCTGCGCGCCGTCGCCGACCTGTTGACCTCCGATGTCCGCCGCGCGGCATGGCTGCTGGTCATTCTCCTTTTCGCCTTCGCCATGGCGGTCAACGGCCTGAACGTGGTCAACAGCTACGTCGGACGCGACTTCATGACGGCCGTGGCCGACCGTGACATGCCCCGCTTCGCCAACATGGCCCTGCTGTACGTGGGCATGTTTGCCACGATCACGGTGGTGGCCGTGCTCTATCGCTTCGCCGAGGAGCGCCTGGGCCTGCTGTGGCGCTCGTGGCTGACGCGACGCGTGATCGGCCGCTACCTCCAGGACCGCACCTATCTGCAGCTCAAGGAGTCGGGGCAGATCGGCAACCCCGACCAGCGCATCGCCGAGGACATCCGCGCCTTCACGGCCACCACGCTGTCGTTCACCCTCATCTTCGTCAACGGCACGCTGGCGGCGATTTCCTTTTCCGGCGTGCTGTGGTCGATCAGCCCCATGCTGTTCATGGTGGCGGTGGCGTATGCCGGCGTCGGCACGCTGCTGACCATTCTGCTGGGCCGGCCCCTGGTCGGGCTCAACTACCGCCAGTCGGACCGCGAGGCCGACCTCCGCGCCGATCTCATTCACGTCCGCGAGAACGCCGAGTCCATCGCCATCCTGCGCCGCGAAGGCCGCATCAAGGCCAGGCTGCTGGGCCGACTCGACGCCCTGGTGGACAACGTCCGCCGGATCATCGCGGTCAACCGCAACCTCAGCTTTTTCACCACGGGCTACAACTACCTCATCCCGGTCGTGCCCACGCTCTTCATCGCGCCCAGCTACATCCGCGGCGAGATCGACTTCGGCGTGATCACCCAGTCGGCGATCGCCTTCGCCCAGTTGCTGGGCGCCTTCTCGCTGATCGTCAACCAGTTCGGCTCGATCTCATCGTTTGCCGCCGTCGTCGCGCGACTCGACTCGCTCGCCGAGGCGGTCGAATCCACCGGCGCGGTCCGGCCGGGCATCGTCACCCGTGAGGATGCCGCTGCAGTGGCCTACGAGCAGCTCACGCTCACCG
The DNA here is from genome assembly GCA_964518335.1 of uncultured Phycisphaeraceae bacterium. Lineage (GTDB taxonomy): Bacteria > Planctomycetota > Phycisphaerae > Phycisphaerales > Phycisphaeraceae > CAZFDT01. The sequence goes on along the minus strand of CAZFDT010000019.1, from coordinate 21,011 downwards.
CCTCGCCGCAGGCCACGCCGCTGATCGCCGACCTCTCGTTGACGATCCCGCGCGGCACGTGCGTGCAGGTGACCGGCAGCAACGAGGCCGCCCGCATCGCCCTGTTCCACGCCACTGCCGGCATCTGGCCCGACGGCCAAGGCCAGATCACCCGCCCGCCGCTGGACGACATTCTGTTCCTGCCCCAGAAGCCCTATATCGTGCCGGGAACCCTGCGCGACGTGCTCGTGCGCACCGGCCGCGACATCTCCGACCAGCAGGTCCGCGCCACCTTGCACGACACGGAACTCGATGCCCTGCTGCAGCGCGTCGGCGACCTCGACGCCGAGATGGACTGGGCGGGAAAGCTCTCCCTCCAGGAGCAGCAGCAGTTGGCCGTCGCCCGCCTGCTGCTGGCCGCGCCCGCCTTCGCGCTGCTGGACCGCACCAGCACCACCCTCAGCCCGCCGGTGCTGCGGGCCATGCTCCAGGCCCTGGCCCACAAGGGCATCACCTTCATGACCTTCGACACCTCGCCCGACATCCGCGACCTGCATCAGGGCGTGCTCGAACTCCACGACAACGGCGCCTGGCACTGGCAGCCGAACCCATAGCGGCCAGCCCATGCACCGGCGCCAAGGCGGGCAAATGACGAGAGTGGGGAAACGCAAGACACCGGCGAACCGTTGCGATCCACTCATACCGATCCCAGATGGTTCGCAGGCGAAAGCCTGCCCGCTCCCGCGGCTGGGCTTTCCGCCATCACCTCTGTGAGGGCAGGCTGTGCGCGGGGGTGACGAGATCACACCGATGGCGCGGCGATCGAGTGGGATGTGAAACCGTCGCTAGGTTCGGCCCCAGGGGCGGCAGAGAGGGTTGTCGGGGCTGTCGCTGTGGAGGCGGGCGACTTCGACGTACCGTGGCGGGATTTTGAGGAGGTACTCTTTCTCGCGGTCGGTGGTCTGGCGGGTGACCTTGGCGGGGACGCCCATGGCGACCATGCCCGCGGGGACGACCAGGCCCTCGGGGACGACGGCGCCGGCGGCGACGAGCGCGCCCGCGCCGATCTGGGAGCGGCCCAGGAGGCGTGCGCCCATGCCGATGAGGGCGCCGTCGCCGACGAACACGCCGTGGACGATGGCGCCGTGGCCGATGGTGACGCGCTTGCCGATGACGTTGGGGTGGCCCTTGTCGCAGTGGACGACGGTGTTGTCCTGAACGTTGGTCATGTCGCCGATGGTGATTGGGGCGACGTCGCCGCGGATGACGACGCCGTACCAGATGCTCACGTCGATGCCCAAGTCCACCTCGCCCAGGACGCGGGCGGTGTCAGCGAGGAAGGCGTGGCCGATGCGTTTGATGCTCATGGACAATCCAGGGCTCGCAGGCTGCGGGCGATGCGTGGTGCGATGCGTGCTAGGCCCCCTGGAGGACGGGCGAGTTCAAACCGGGGGCCGGCTTGTTGAGGGCACGGGTGAGCTGTTTGAGGGCCTGTCGGATGCGGTGCTCGTTTTCGACCAGGGCCATGCGGACGCAGCCTTCGCCGCCGGGGCCGAAGGCGGCGCCTGGGGTCAGTGCAACGTCGGCTTCCTCGACCATGGAGATGCAGAAGTCGTTGGTCGAGTTGTTGTAGCGGGCCAGGTGCTCGGGCTTGACCCTGGCCCAAACGAACATGGTGGCGCGGGGCGAATCGACCTCCCAGCCCAGACGTTGCAGGCCGCGCACCAGCACGTCGCGGCGAGCCTGGTACTTGAGGTTCTGCTCCTGGATGTGCTTGTCGCCCTCGCGCATGGCGATGATGGCGGCGATCTGCACGGCCTGGAAAATGCCGTAGTCGTAGTAGCCCTTGATGGTCGCCAGACCTTCGATCATTTTCGGGTGGCCGACGCAGAATCCGATGCGCCAGCCCGCCATGTTGTAGGGCTTGCTGAGTGTGCTGAACTCGACGCCGTACTCCTTGGCGCCGTCGGCCTGGAGGTAGCTGGGGGCTTTGTAGCCGTCGAACAGGGTCTCGCCATAGGCGAAGTCGTGCAGGATCGCCACCTGATGCCGCTCGGCCATGCGCACGACCTTGTCGAAGAACGCCGGCTCGACCGTCATCGTCGTCGGATTGTGTGGGTAGTTGAGAATGACCGCCTTGGGCTTGGGCGTCATGGTCGATAGCACGCCCTCGATGCGGTCGAGGAAGGCGTCGTCATTGCCCAGCGGCACGGTCACGACGCTCGCCCCGGCGAGGATCACGGCGTAGGTGTGAATCTGAAACGCCGGATCGGCGACCACCGCGATGTCGCCCGGGCCCATCAGCGCCAGGCACATGTGGCTGAAGCCTTCCTTGCTGCCGATGGTGGCGATCACTTCCTTGTCGGGGTCGAGCTCGACGCCCCAGCGGCGGCGGTACTTCAGCGCCATGTCCCGACGCAGGTTGTAGATGCCCTTGCTCACCGAGTAGCGGCTGTTGCGCGGGTCGGTCACCGCCTCCCGGATCTTGTCCACCACGGCGTCAGGCGGCGCGTCGGACGGGTTGCCCATGTTCAGATCGATCACGTCCGCCCCGGCCTTGCGCCGCTCGTAGATCATCTGCTTGAGGGCGCCCAGGATGTACGGCGGCAATCGCCGAATACGACTTGCAGGTTCGATGTCCATCGTTTACTCAGCGCTGAATTGTGGCTTGCGGAGGTTCCACTGTTTCTGCAGCGACCCGTCGAAGACGACCACGTCGGCCTGCGCCAGCATCGTCCGCGCCAGTTGCTGCATGCGCAGGCTTTCCAACTGACGCCGCACACGCAACGCCATGGCCTCTTTCACATCGTCCAATTTTACCGCCCGGGCCGGGATTTTCCGTTCCAGCTTCAGCACCGCAAAGCCGTTGTCCAGCGCCACCGGGTCGCTGACGGCCCCGACCTGGAGCTGGCCCAGCACGTTTCGGATCGCCTGCGGATAGCTGGTGTCGGCGGAGCTGATGGGATCGAGCAGCCCGCCCTGGGCGCGGCTGGCGTCGGTACTGTGGGCGATGGCCAGGTCGATGAAGCTCTCCCCGGCGCGGGCCTTGGCGGCGAGGTCGGACGCGGCCTGCAGAGACTCGACGACGATGATGCGGCCCTGGTCGCGCGGCCCGTACTCGGCCTCGAACGCCTGCCGGATGGCCATGTCGCCGACCTCCACCTCATCGCGCACCAGCGCCCGCAGCCCGGCGTTTCGCCGCAGCAGCCGGCCGAAGCGGTCATCGCCCAGCCCCCGCCGCTGACGCATCTCGATCAGCAGGCGCAGGGCCTGGTCAGGGTCGGGATCGAGCAGGGCCAGCACGTTGTCGCGCTCGGCGTCGATCTGCTCCGGGGCGATCGTGACGCCCTGGCGCTGCAGACGATCGGCCAGCAGGCGATCGAGGACCATTTCCTCCAGCACCGCCCCGCCGCCGGCTTCGACCATGCCCGTCCATAGCTCGTCGCGGCTGACAGGCATACTGTTCACATAGGCGACGGGCCTGATGACCGCGGCGGTCGTGGTCGGCCCGCTTGGCTTGGTCGTGGACGCCGGATCGCGTCCGGCAGGCCCCGACTGGCATCCGGACGCCAAAACGGCGACAATAGCGCCCAGGAGTAAAGCAGCACACGGTTTGGCCATGGCCTTCACGCTAAGCCGCGCCCCCACCGCTGTCAAAGCCCCGACTGGCCTGGCCGAATCCCCGGAATCTCCTGCATGGCTCGTGACACCAAAGCGATTCTTTGTCCTTACTGTGGTTTGATGCAGCCCCAGGCGTCCAGTGACGACTCGGGCTCGGGCCAGCGCTGCGCCGCGTGCGGCGGCCTGTTCGATCCGCTCTCACGCAAAGCCACCCAGATCGCCATGGGGCCGTGGTACATCCGCGACAAGTCCAATCCCTTCCGTCCCGGTTGCTGTTTCGAGGTGCTCAAGCGCCAGATTGAGGCGGGCAAGATCAAGCCCACGACCGTGCTGCGCGGTCCGACGACGCGGCAGTTCTGGGCCATCGCCCGCAACGTGCCTGGCGTGAGCCACCTCCTGGGCTACTGCCCGCGCTGCGGCGTGAAGGTGAAACCCACCGACGTGGCGTGCACCGAATGCGCCGAGCCGTTCATTGAACCCGATGAACGCAACGAGCTGGGTCTGGCTTACACGACCAAGACCTCGGCGGAGTCGGCGTTCCGGCAGTTGGAGAAGGAAGTGGAGGGCGCGCCGGCCACCAAGCACGCGGGCTCAGACAGCAAGCCCAGATCGACCCGCAAACCCACCGCTCACGCGGCAGCAGCAGCAGCCGAGAAGAGCAAGCCCAAGGGTGAGGACTGGATGCCCGGCCTCGATCTCCTTGACGAGGTGATCGGACCGGCGACGGATGAGCCCAAGGGCAAGCCCTCGCCGGGGCGATCCAGGCTGGCCGCCATGCGGGAGTCTGAGGAGGCCACTGCAACACCATCAAAGCGACACGCCACGGTCAGGCTCGGCTCGGCGATCGACTTCGCCCCCAGCGACGACGCGGAGGACGGCGGCAGCCACAACACCGCGATCGCCGGGGCCCTGACCGGCATGGCTCCGGGCACGGCAGGGGCGGCGATGGCGCCCACGTACATCAACCCCAACCGCGGCATGAACGTTGTCGTGTGGATGCTGGTCGCCGTGAATCTGCTGCTGTTACCCATTCTCGTGGGTGCGCTGCTGTATTTCCTGGGCGTTTTCAAGACCGAGCCGCAGGTCACCCAGCCCTCGGCGGGCACGTCGGTGTTCGACGATGGATTCACGTTGCCCGATGTGCCGGCCCAGGCGACGCTACCTCCCGAACCGATATCGCCCCCCGCGCCGTCGCAGGAGGTGTTGGTGGCGCCGGAGCCTGCGCCTGTGCCTGCGCCACAGCCAGCCACGCCTCCCGTCGTCGCACCGCCGGCGGTGTCACCGGCGCTGGCCGACGCCGTCCGCTCCGCCGTCGAGGAGGCCCAGCGGCTGGAAACGGCCGGTGAATACACCCGCGCCATCACCCTCCTCAAAGACGTGAAGCAGAAGACCCGCCCTTCGGAACGACCGGCCGACCTCGATGCCAGAATCAACCGCATTCAGGAGAAGATCGACCGTGCCGAAAGCGCCGACTTTTTCACCATCCCGCTCAACGAACCGTGACTGAACACGCGACACGACCATGACGGCTGATCCATCCCACCGACCGCGCCTCTACATGGACAATGCGGCCACAAGCTTTCCCAAGCCCAAAGCCGTGCATGACGCCATGATCCGCTACGCCACCGAGCTTGGCGCCAGCCCTGGGCGGGGCGCTTACGCCGAGGCGAGAGAGGCCGGCCGGCTCCTGACCCAGTGCCGCCAGCGCATCAACAGGCTCATCGGCGGTGAAAACCCCGATCATGTCATATTCACCCTCAACACCACCGACGCGCTGAACCTGGCGATTCGCGGATTGCTCCGCCCCGGCGACAGACGGAATCACGTCATCACGACGTGCATGGACCATAATTCGATCCTGCGGCCATGCAACGCCCTGGTCGATCAGTGGGACATCCAGCAGACGCGCGTGCCGGTCCATCCGCAATCGGGCGTGGTGGACCCGGACGAGATCCGCAAAGCGATCCGGCCCCAGACGAAGCTCATCGCAATCCTCCACGGCTCGAATGTCAGTGGCTCACTGCAGCCCATAGCGGACATCGGCGGCATCGCCCGCCAGCACGCGGTCCCCCTGCTCGTGGATGCGGCCCAGACCTGCGGCCACTATCCCATCGACGTGCAGCGCGACGGCATCGACCTGCTCGCCGCGCCGGGACACAAGGGCCTGCTCGGCCCGCTGGGAACCGGGTTCCTCTACGTCCGCCCCGGGCTGGAAAAGCACATGGTCACCGCGCGCGAAGGCGGCACAGGCAGCGCCAGCGAGTTCGACGTACAGCCCCAGTTCATGCCCGATCGCTTCGAGGCCGGCTCACACAACGCCATCGGCATCATCGGCCTGTCCGAAGGCGTGCAGTGGATACTCGACCGCGGCATCGACAAGGTCTGGGCGCACGAGCAGGAACTCATCCGCAACATGATCGAAGGACTCGGTGAATGGGGCGACATGCCCGGTCTCACCCTCTTCGGGCCTCAGGGCGTCAAAGACCGTTGCGGCGTCTTCTCCGTTCGCATCGATGGCTTCGAACAGCCCCAGAGCCTCAGCGACCTGCTCGAAAGCGAGTACGGCATCCTGACCCGTAGCGGCATTCACTGCGCCCCGCTGGCCCACGAAACGTTCGGCACCCGCGCGCTGGGCGGAACCACCCGCTTTTCCTTCGGCCCATTTCTCACCAGTCAGGACGTGAAATACGCCACCGACGCCCTGGCCCACATCTGCCACATGCACGGGGCCGCCGTCCCCAACTGAACCCAACCATCTCGACTCAACGCTTGGCGACGCTCTTGAGCTGCTCGGCGAGCAGGCGAGCGATGGCCTCGACGATTTCCGCACGATGCTTGCCCGCCAGCGCCAGCGCGATCTGTGACTCCATGATGCCGTAGGGGATGCCCGTGTCGAACCGCTGGCCCTCGATGGTGCAGCAGTTGTACGATCCACCCAGCAGGTGCTCGCGCATATACTCCTGGGCGTTGGTGAGCTGGATCTCGTTCTTCTCCCGGATGTCGTTCTTGATGTGATACTCGATCGCCTCGAAGATCGCAGGCGGAAACACGTGCATGCCGAAATGCCCCAGATACAGACCCGGCGGCAGCCCCGTGGTGGCCAGATGCGTGGCGGCATACTCAGGCTTGGGTTTCTCGCAAATGGCGACGGTTCGGTACAGCCCCGCCGCGGCGTCGAGTTGCTCGCCCTTGATGACGCCGAACAGATGCAGGTCCTTGCTCGGCGTGGGTTGAACCGCACTCGTCGCCTTGCAGTTGGCCGCCTGGTGCTTCTTGATGAGTTGCGTCGCACAGTTGTCGCCGTTGGCGCTGATGTAGATGTGATCGCCCAGCATCAGCAGGATCGGATCGTCGCCGGCAAACTTCCGCGCCTGGTAGACCGCGTGACCATAGCCCTCGGGCTTGTCCTGCGCCACGAAGTGCAGTCGCTCGCCGAACTCCTGCAGCTTCTCGCTCTGCAGAATCGCCCAGTCCTTGCCGCGAAACGCCTTGAGCACTTCATCGCTCATTCGCTTGAAATACTGGCGATATTGCTTCTCCTCGCCGGGCTGCGTGACAATGCAGATTTCCTCGACGCCCGCCGCGATGGCCTCTTCGCCAATGATCTGAATGACCGGCTTGGTCAGACCATCGGTATCCACCAGCGGGAACATCTCCTTCTGCACCGCACTGCTGGCGGGGTACTGACGGGTGCCTCGCCCGGCTGCGGTAATCACGGCTTTCTTAACTTTTCGGGTCATGACACAATTCCTTGTTCTGAAAAGAATGCCTGAATCACAGGCTCAATCGATCGTCTCAGCGCTTCGTTGGCATAACCGCACCAGTGAACGCCACTGTGAACATCCAGGGGAGCGTCAAGATCGCGCCCCAGTCCGTCGGTCAGAATCACGCCCGCGCGCTGGGCCACGAGCATGCCCGCGAGGTCATAGGGGTGGCATTCCAGTCCGCGAATGCTGCGGCCGGTCTTGCGTTCGAGCATGCGGTAAAACAGGGGCCGCAAGTCGCAGCAGAACCGATCGTGACCCACCATGAGCTCGACCATCTGGCCGGCGGTGGTGATGTACTGGTCGTCGAACACGGCCGCGCTGCCCGGCTCCACGTCGCCCAGCGTGGCCTCCGCGATTCGCTCCATCAAGTCGGATGCAAGGCGCTTGGTTCCCGGGAAAAAGTTCGAGACCTGCCCGAATCCATTCTTGAGTGTCGCTGCCTGGCTGGGTCCAATGGCGACGTTGCCGGCCTGACCGGATTCCAAAGAACGCCGCATGCCTTGCGCCGGTCCATCAAGCGTGGCCGCAAACTCATCGGCCCATCCCGCTTTCGAGGGGGGAAGCTCGATGATGGCCGATGCGATCGCGTGTCGCATGGTGTCATGCTGCGCGGGAATGACGGCGGCGATGAACCATGCCGATCGCTTGTCATACATGATGTTTCGTGTGCCATCGATCGGGTCGATGATGACGCGCCACCGAGGCTCGCCGCGACCGTAACGCCGACGACCGTTGTCGCCCATGCCCTCGGCGATCAGCTCGACAGGCCCTGTTTCACCCAGCCACGTCTCGACGCTGCTTTCGATGATGGGCTCGACATGTCGATCGATGGCGAAGATCGTGTCGCCGCCTTCCTGGGCGACAGCGGTGGCCATGTCGGCGCCGTGATGGCGAGCGGCGACAATCGCGTCGCGCACCGAACTGCCCAACGTCAGGAGCCTTTGCGTCCACTGGGTCATGGCAGGTCCTCCGCGGGCAAAGTCATCGCTCCCATGGCCACCGCGCCCGGGCTGGTGCCGTGGAACAGAATGGTCGGCCGACCCGACTCGCGAGTGTAGCGCTGGCGCAATGCGTCAATGGCAACAAAGACTTCCGCCTCGTCACGAATGAGCATGGCCACGGTTCCGCCGCACCCGCCGCCGGTGATCTTCGCCCCATAGACGCCGTCGATCTGCATCGCCAGCTCAACGATCCGGTCGGTCATGGCATGCCCTAGACGCGCATGGTCGCTGTAGCTGCGGTGACTTTCGACCATGAGCTTGCCCGCCGCGCGCAGATGGGCGATGGCGGGCGGCGTGGCGCGCAGGTGAGCCACGAATTCGCGCACGCGCGACATTTCCAGCACGTGATGGTCGAGCGCCGCGCGCACGTGGTACGTCCTGTCAGGCCGCACGGTCGTCACCGGATCGTGGGTGCGCTGGTAGCGGTCGATGAACGCCTGGCCCGACATGGTTTGGGGCACTGCCGCGCGGAGCTCGCGCAGGTACACGGCGCGATCGATGTTGGCCAACCAGGCGCGGGTGGGGTCGTCGGGCGCCAGATCGCTGAGGATGCGCTGGCCGATGAACGCCGCCACGCGCGTGTCGGTGTAGGGGTCGCCGCTGACCTCGTGGTTGACGCCGCTGTGAACCCCGATGAAGGCGTGGCGCGGCGGGATCTGCACATCGCCAAGCACCTGCGCGGGCAAGCCGTGGTCATCAGGCTGACAAAGCAGCTCGATCATGCACCCTTGCTGGCCCAGGCAGGATGTGACCTGGTCCATCACGCCGCAGGGCGCGCCGACGACGAGATTCTCCACGGCCTGGCACGCGGCCGCCAACGGCATCGGCGCCAGCGTCACGCCGAACAACGCGCTTAGCGCCGTCATGGTCGCCACCTCGATGGCCGCACTGCTCGACACGCCGCCGCCAAGCGGTACGTCACTGTCAATCAGAATGGTGCAACCGCCGATCGCGTGCCCGCGCTGAGCCAGATGCCAGAAGCACCCCATGGGATATCGCGCCCAGACTTCATCGCGGCCGAAGGCCTCGCGTATTCGCTGCGGGTCCGGGTGCGAGAGCTCCTCGACGCCCCGACTGACGACTAACCCGGATTGCTCGCTTCGGCAGACGACGCGCTCGTCGTCGCGTTTCTGCACGACGGCAACCGCCGCGACGGCCAGAGGCATCTCGCAGACCAGCGAGCCGGTGTAATCGGCGATGCCCCCCATGATGTCCAGCCGCCCCGGCGCCCGGGCCACGGTGACGTGGGCCGCGCCAAACAGGCCGCTGGCGCGGGCGGCGCGAAGCGCCCTCTCCACGGGGGGCCAATTCATCAGTTCGTGCTGAGCCATCGATTGCTCTCCAATCGTGCCGGTGCGGCGAAAGCCGCGGATTGCGGAGAAGGCAACAGCAGCCGATCGATCGCGGCGGCGATGAGTCCCGCGGCTCGGCGCCTCGGGGCGGCCTCGCAGGTGACGCCGCCGAACCGCGACCACATGGCAGACCTCCTGATGTGCTCGGACAGGGCCGCGACAACCACCGGGGGCAACTCGGCAAGGGCCCCCGTGATGATGACGCGACCGATGCCCAGCACGTTGAGCGCGCCCGCAATCGTGACGCCCATGGCAGCCAGGGCCTGATCGAGCCACGGTTCCACGCCGTGCGCATCGAGGTGACGCAGCAGCCTGTTCCAGGTCGCACGCCCCCGCGAGGCCCGAGCGAACGCCCGCAACAGGCCGCCGCGCGACACGAGCGTTTCGATGCAGCCGATGCCGCCACAGCCGCAGGGCTGCACGTTGCCCGCGACCGGGGTGTGGCCCAACTCGCCGGACAACGGCAGCGCGCCTTGAAACACGCGCCCGCCGATGACCGCGGCGGCGCCCACGCCGTCTCCGAAATCCACCAGCAGAAAGTCGTCGTGACCTTGCGGCGCCGCCCGATGATGACCGGCGGCTAGCGCGCGAATCTCCTGCACGAGCATCACCGGGCACGACCAGATCTGACCCAGCATCTGGACGAGATCGACACGGGCCGCCCAATGCAGGTTGGGACACAACAGGACGCGGGCGGCGTCTTCGTCCACGACACCGGGCACGCTGAGGGCCACCGCCCAAGGCGAGCGCAGCGCCAGCCTGGACGCCGCCGACGCCAGACGCCGCGCCCAGGTGGCGGGGGTCCGGGGCGTGGCAAAGTGCAGGGGCCACTGTTCGTCGAGCGGCCCCGCCAGGGGAAGGGCTGCCACGCGCGTGTGTCGCACGCCCAACTGCACGCAAACCACGCGCGGGGTCGTGGCGTTGATCCGCAAGGGTCGCGCCGGTCTGCCCATCGCCGCCTGTCGCTGCTCCGCCGCGACACGTTTGGCGCCACGCACTTCCTCAAGCATGCCGGCGGCGATCATGTCGTCGGCGACCTTGCCGACGGTCGGCGGCGACAGGCGTGTGGCCTTGGCCAACTCGGCGCGGGAGGCCGAGCCCTGGGCGCGGAGGCACTCAAAGATCATCCGCTGATGCATCCGCCTGAGATCGCCAAGCGCGTCCGACATAGTTAATAAAGTTTATTAACTAAATTGCCGTTGTCAACCCCCCTGTCGCGACGGCGGTCGCCGGCGTCCGGTCTGAGCCGCAGCTCCCCGCGCCGATGCCTCGATGGGGGTCGGGTGTGGCTGAATAATCGGGGCGATCATGCCACCTATGCAGTCCATCGCGTGTGCGTCATTCCCGCGAAGGCGGGAATCCAGTGACGGCGACATGGGGCCTCCCCCTGGATGCCCGCCTCCGCGGGCATGACGGCGTGAAGCTCGTCTTTGCCCCGGATATTCAGCCGCACTCTGTGGGTCTGTGCCGCCACCTTGCCTCCCAGGGCGTGGCGGGCGAGCTGGGCTGGGATGGCTGGGGACTGCACTTACGCCGCGCCCGCGTCCGGCTGGGCGCCGCCCGTGGCGAGGCGCGGAGGAGGCAGCGGCTCGGCGGACTTGGCCGGCTCCGGTCCACGCTTGTCCTGCGGGTACTGGATCCGACCGTGATAAATCGCGCACAAGGTCTTGACGACCGACTGCTCGATCTTGTGCAGCTCGGCGAGCGTGATGTTCGAGTCGTCGAACTGCCCGTCCATCAGGCGCTTGGTGGCGATCTCACGGACGCGCTGCTCGATGCGGATGGGCGTGGGGTCGGGCATGGCGCGGACGGCGGCCTCGACGCTGTCGCAGAGGAGGATAATGGCTGCCTCCTTGGTCTGGGGCTTTGGCCCGGGATAGCGGAACTCGAATTCGTTGGGCGCCGGTTCGGCCTCGGCCTCGCGCTGCTTGCGGGCGGCGTGGTAGAAATACTCCACCAGGGTGGTGCCGTGATGGCTCTCGATGAAATGGCGGATCGGCTGGGGCAGGCCGTACTCGCGCGCCATCTCGATGCCGTCCTTGACGTGTCCGACGATGATGAGCAGGCTCATCGCCGGGGACAGCTTGTTGTGGCGGTTGGGGCCGCCGCCCTGGTTTTCGATGAAATACATCGGCTTGTTCATCTTGCCGATGTCGTGGTACATCGCGCCGACCCGACACAGCAGGCCGTTGGCGGCGATGGTGTCCGCGGCGCCCTCGGCCATGTCGGCGATGCGCAGCGAGTGCTGGTAGGTGCCCGGCGCCTCCTGGGCCAACTGCAGCAATAGCGGGTGCGAGGCGTCATTGAGCTCCTTGAGCGTCATGGCCGTGGTCACGTTAAACGCCCGCTCGATGAAGGGCAGGATGCCCTGCACCAGCAGGCCCGCGGCGATGCCGCTGACGGCCGCCATCGCCGCGTCGAAGAACACCCGCTTCCATTCGTCGTTGAGGTGCAGCGGACGCTCGGCGAGCCCGACGATCACCGCCGCCACGCCCATGGCCATCGCGGTCCACGCCCCGACCTCCAGCAGCTTGGAGCGGCTGCGCACCTCATCGAGCTGACACACCGCCACGCCCACGCCCGCCAGCAGGCAGATGCCAAAGCCCGTGCTCATGTCCAGGCTCGTGACGATCATCACGGCGTGGATCGCTCCGATGGCCAGGGCCAGCCGCCGGTCGTAGGCGATCGCCAGGATCATGGCCGCCATGAGGGTGGGCAGCGTCGCGCCGAAGTAGGCGTACTGCGGGCCCAGTTCGGTCAGCGTGACCGCCAGCAACTGGCACAGGATCATCAGCGCGGTGATCGCCAGGCCGCGCATCGGGTTGCGCGAGATGCGTTCGTTGTAGGCCACCAGATAAATCCACAGGCCCACGGACAGCACGAGGAACGTCCCGATCGTGCCGACGCGCTGCGCCCAGACCCAGTTGGGCTGCAAGGCGCGGATCCACGAATCGTGCACGCCCGCCTGCTGCCGGTTCGTCAGCAGCTTGCGGTACTCATCGCGCTCGACGCGGACCAGGTCGATCATCTGCTGGGTCAGCTTGGTCCCTGCGTCAATGATGGTTTCGCCCTTCTGGATCGTCCGGCGCTCGATGTTGTCGTGGCTGAGATAGCGTTCGTCGCGGCGTTTGCGCGTGGTCTCGCGGTCGTATTCGTAGGTGGGCTGCGGGTCGCGCATGGCCGCGGCGATCACCACCGGTCGCACGGGGGCGATGAAGAAGCGGTCGGCCAGGATCGCCACCTTCTCGGCGAACCGATCCAGGTCGGTGGGGTTGCCCACGTTCAGCAGCACGTTCTCGTAGCGAGGCTCCTCGACGCCGGGCCGACGCATGATGTGGATCTTGCGGGCGCCGGCGCGGCGATCGGTCTCGACGGCATAGCGCTCGGACGACAGCAGCGCCGAGCTGGCCAACTCATCGAGAAACAGATCGACGTTGGTCAGCCACTCGCGCGACGGCGCCCCGTCGACGATCTGTCGCCGCAACGCCTTGAGCGTCTCCTGCGTGATCGGGTAGTTCTTCACCGCATCGGGCGGCAACTGGTCGGGACTGACCACCGTCGGGTCGGCGGCATAGAGGATGATCTCATCCAGCCGCTCGCGCACGCGCTTGAAGAACTCGGCGTTGGTCTTGTAAACCGCCGGCTCACTGTCACGCGCTTTTTCACGGTTCTTGAGCGTCTGGGCTTCGTCCTCGGCCTCGAAGGTGACGCGGGCGACGATCGGCCTGGTGACGACCTGGTTGACGTAATAGGGCAACCGAGCGCTGGCGCTGATCGAGATCAACCCGCCCAGGATCGTCAGCGCCGTGACAAACGCGATCGCCCAGGCCGTGTCGCGGCGGCGCACAAGCTGCCACCATCGCGGCATGGGCCGGGGCACGTTGCGCCTCACCTCACGGCGGCGAGCCGATGTGTTGCTCGTCGATTTACCCATGCTTTACTCGGGCTGGCTCCCCTCGACGGCTTGGGCCGGCGTCGCGTGGCGGCCACCATAAGCGCCCACGATGCGGCTGACCAGATCATGCCGAACAATATCCGTCGTGCCCAGCGTGCAGGTCGCCACGCCCTTGATTCGGCGCAGCCGCCGCACCGCATCGACCAGGCCCGAGTCGCGCGGGTCGTCCAGGTCGATCTGCGACGTGTCGCCCGTCACGATCATCTTGCCGCCGTGGCCCAGGCGGGTGAGAAACATCAGCATCTGCATCCGCGTGGTGTTCTGCGCCTCGTCGAGGATGATGCACGAGTCGTTGAGCGTGCGGCCGCGCATGAACGCCAGGGGCACGATCTCGATCACGTCCACCGCCATCAGGCGCTGCACCTGCTCGTATTCGATCATGTCGTGCAGGGCGTCGAGCAGCGGCCGCAGGTAGGGGTTGACCTTCTGCTGCAGGTCGCCGGGGAGGAAGCCCAGCTTCTCGCCCGCCTCCACCGCCGGGCGCGCCAGCACCAGTTTGCGGACCACGCCGTGCTTGAGCATCGACACCGCCGCGGCGACGGCAAGGTAGGTCTTGCCCGTGCCCGCCGGTCCGGCGCAGAACGTCAGGTCATGCCGCGCGATCGCCTCGAGGTAGGCCCGCTGCCCGTCGGTCTTCGCGCGAATGCGCCGGCCGCGCAGGTACACGTCCAGCCCGCCCTCGGGATCGATCGCCATCTCCGACTGCCGTCGGTAGTCCACCGCTGCGCCGCCGCGACGCTGGCTCGATGACGCCACCGCCTCCAGCAGTTGCTGGCGCTGCAGCGGCCGGCCCCGGCGCGCGGCGTGCGACAGCTCCTCGATGACCTGGGCCGCCTGGCCCACCGCGTCATCGTCGCCGCTGATTCGCAGCGCGCCGTCCCGGGCCGTGATGTTGACCCCCAGGCTCTCGCGGATGATCTTGAGGTTCCGCTCGCCCGAGCCCGTCAACGCCACACGTTCGTCGCCATGGGGAAGGTGGATGGTCAGTTCCAACCTGATCGCTCCGCGGTCCGCCGGCCGAAAGGGACAACCTCTGCCGGACGAGCGGACCCCAACACCGGGTATTCTATCGGCCATGAAGGCGACTGGAACCGGTCGTGGACTTTGCCGCCTGGGAGCCCTGGGGGCTTTGGGCATTCTGGCGGCTACCCTGGCAGCCATGGCCGGGTGCGCCGGCCCGCGGGAGCCGGGACCCCGCCAAGCCGCTGCGGCGACCCCTTCCACGCGAAACATGCCCGGTTCGCAAGCCCGCCTAGACGACGACCTGCCTCGCGCAGCGTCCAACCTCGGCTGGGCAGCCCTCAGCACGGGCGACAACCGCAGGCTGCTCCTACCCGACGATCGCGTCATGACGATCCGGGCTGTCGAGACATCGCCAGGCACGCTGGAGGTGCAGGCCATGGTGACGCCCTTTGGCGACCCTCGTTACGAAAGGCTGCTGCTCGACGAATTGGCCCGACTGATGAAAGCCCCCCCCGCCCGCGCCTATGGCGGTCGGTTCGAGTTGCCCCCACGCTGAAACATTGGCGGCGGGCGAACATGCCGGACGCCACACTGCATCACGCCCGACACTGCGCCTGGGCCTTGCCTCCGCCACGGCGACGAGACCAGTCAGCGCTGCTCAACCTCCGATCTTCTTCAGCCGTTTCTGCGCCTCCGCGTGCCACGTCGTGTCGGGATGGTTCTCGATGATCTTCTGCAGCAGTGGCCTGGCGGCGTCAGGCTTGTCGGCGGCGAGATAGTTGTCCGCCATGCTCAACCATTCGCGGCACTCGCCGGCGGCCTTGTCTTCGCGAATGCGGGCCATCAACGTCGCGTCGGATTTGATGTCGTTGAGCCGTGCTTCGATCGCCGCCAGCTCGTCGGTGTCGCGGTGGTTCTTCACGTACTGCTCGTACAGGTCGATGGCCTGGGCGTAGTTCTGCTTCTCATCGGCGGCCCGCGCCCGCGACGCCAGGGCCTCGGCCTGTTGATTGGCCTGAGCGCGCTCCACGCGCTTGGCCAGCTCGGGATCGGCCTTGAGCCGGTTGAGCCCGTCCTGGCCCTGCTGCGCGAAGGGCGTGTCGGCGTAACGCTTCACGAGCATGGCGTACCGCCGCGCTGCAGTGGTCGGATCGCTGTTGTCGATGGCCTGCTGTGCCTCGGTCAGCGCCTGCTGGGCGGCCTCGGTCAGGCGCTTGGCGCTGTCGGCGGCGGCGACGCACCATTCGTGCGCGGGAGCGATCGCGGCCACGTCGGCGTAGATCGCCAGGGCCTTGCCCGGCTGGTCGCGCTCCTCGGCCCGGCGCGCCTCGGCCAGCCGGGCCTGCGCCTGACGCAGCGGGCCGGCCTTCAGCAGCCAGTCGAGCAGCTTCGGCGACTCCCGGGCGACCGAGTGGCCCACCTCTGGCCATTCCTCGAACGTCACGTCCGCGCCGAATCCCTTGTAGTGGTCCACTGCAGCCCTGGCGCGCGGGGCGTGGACGTCGTCCTTGGCGCCGACGCCGATGAACACGGGCTTGCCACGGATCAGTTTCGGCGCCGGGGGCAGACGATCGCCGTAAGTTCGCCCCGCGCCCAGCATGACCAGCCCGGCGAAGCGCTCGAGCAGTTGCTCGCCCAGCACGGTGGTCGAATAACCCCCTTGGCTGAACCCGCCCATGAACAGCGAGGCGCGGTCCACGCGGATGCGGGCCTCGATGAGCTTGAACGCCTCGTCGAAATAGGCTTTCTCGGGGCCGGTCAGCTCGGCGTTGATGCGTTCGCCGTAGGCCTCGGTGGCGTAGTTCATGCCGGCGATGACGTAGCCGCTGCCCTGGGTCAGGCCACGGAACGGCCCGGTCGTGGCTTTGCCCTTGAGGCCGTGGTAGCAGAAGATCACCGGCCAGGCGCGTTCGGAGGTGTAGTCCTTCGGCACGTAGAGCAGAAAGAAGCTGCCCGCGCCGGGCATGTCGATCTGGATTTCCGTGCCCGGCTCGACCTGCGGCGCCTGACCCGACGCGACGCCGCCGATCGTGGCCGTCACCGTCCACAGCAACACAAATGCACCGAAGCGTCTGATCCGCATGGCGTGCTCCCGGTGCGCCGCGACCGCGGCGCGAGGAATGGTTGAGCCATTATCCGGCATCGCCCCGTTCGCACAAGGGCAAATGTGCGTCGTCAGCCGCGGGCCAGGTCCACGAGGATGTCCAGGCCGCGGTCGAGCATGCGGTCGTCGCAGGCGTAGCTGATGCGGAAGTGGGTGTCGCGGCCGCTGAAGACGTTGCCGGGGATGATGAGCAGGCTGCGGGCGATGGCCTTTTCGACGAACTGCTGGCCGGTGAGCCCCAGGTGCGCGGGCACTTTCGGGAAGGCGTAGAACGCGCCGCCGGGCACGGTCAGCTCGTAGTGAGGCGACAGCCGCTCGACCACGCGGTCGCGCTTGCGGCGGTAGGCCTCGATGTGATGCGTCATGTCCACGTCCATCGCCAGCACGCCGGCGACCTGCGTCATCGACGGGGCGCAGACGAACGAGTACTGCTGCAGCTTGGTCATCTGCTCGATGATGGCCTTGGGTCCGGCGGCGAAACCCAGGCGCCAGCCGGTCATGCCGTAGGTCTTGGAGTACCCGCGGAGGAGCAGGAGGTTTTTCGTATGCGCCGCGGGGGAGGGGCAGCGGGTGCGCGAGGCATCCGGATCTTCGGAAGACCTCAGGTCCGGCGTGACGGCGACTTTCTCGTAGCAGAACTCGTCGTAGATTGCGTCGCTCAGCAGCAGGATGTCGCGCGACTCACACAGTTGGGCGATCTGCCTGCAGACTTGCGGAGGCGCGACGACGCCGGTGGGATTGCCCGGCGAGTTGAACAGCAGCATCTTGGTGCGCGGGGTGATCGCCTCTTCGAGCCGCGCTGCAGTGAGCTGGAAGTCGGGATAGGTCTGCACGTACACCGGCGTGGCCCCCGCCAGCGTCACCAGGTGGCGGTACATCACGAAGTACGGATCGGGGATCAGCACCTCGTCGCCGGGCCCGACGCACGTGAGCAGCGCCAGCACCAGGCCGCCCGACACGCCCGAGGTGATGAGCACGCCCAGGTCATCGGCGTCGCGCCAAGCGGGGAACTCCGCGCCCAGCCGACGGCGCACCGCGGCGATGAGCGCGGCAATGCCCTGCGTCTGGGTGTAGCGGTTGTGCCCGGCCTCGATCGCCTCGATGGCGGCACGCTTGATCGGCTCGGGCACGTCGAAGTCGGGCTGACCGATCGACAGATTGATCGGGTCCTTGAGGGACGCGGCCAGATCGAACACGCGGCGGATGCCCGAGGCATCGATCGCGCGCAGCCGATCGGTGATGAAACGCTCGGGGGTGAACATAAGAACGTTGAATGGCGCGCGTCGAATGTCGAATCAGGTTCAGGTCGCCGACCCGGACACCTTCGGCATGGCACGCTCGGCGTGGGCTTACTTGCCCTTGCCGCCCTTGGCGCCGGCGGCAGGTGCGGCGCCCTTGGTGGGCGCAGCGCCTTTGGCGGGCGCGGCAGCGGCGGGCGCGGCGGCCGTGGCGCCGGCGGCGGCTTCGCCCTCGACCGCTTCCTTCTTGGGCTTGGCGGCGGCCACCACCTTGCGGTTGGCCACCTTCACCAATCCGATCGGACTGCTCGCGGCAGGGTCGAACTTCTTACTCTCGGTGAGCTTGGCGATCCGCTCGGTGCGCGTCAGCACGTTGCGGTGGCGCGCCAGGCCGGCGGCGGTCTTGAGGCTTCGGTCCAGACTCATGGCAGTGCATCTCCGTGGCGAGGCCGGCGGCGCCGGTCGCGGCTAGGGGGAAGGAAGATCGTAGCGTGAAAAATACATCGACGCCAGATCGTCGCCCCGGCCGCCGTTGTGGGCCTTCCACTGACGGCCGATCCGCCGCATCTCGTCCTTGAATTTCGTCCCCGGCGACTCGGCCGTGTCCCGCACCTCGCTCCCGTCAAACCCCCGCAGCACAATCACCCGGCAACGGTCACGACCGGCGTCCACCGGCACGCCGATGGCGTCGATCTGCCTGTCCTTGAGGAATGCGATGAGCCGCTCGGCCTCAGCCAGCGGATAGGTGGCCACGATCAGGTAATTCTTGCCCGCCACCCGCGGATCGCGCCGGGGAGCGCCCGGACTGCCGTCCGTCACCCGCGGCGTGACGCCTTGCGTCGGCGGCGGCGAGCCCTCGCCCGGCCTCACCATCACGTGCGGCGCGCTGCCCGCCTCCATGTCGGCGATCGCCCGCGAATAGCCCCGCGCTCCGCCGACCCAGTAGGCCAGCCCCAGCAGCAGCAGCAGCGCCGCCCCGGCCAGCACCAGGTAGCCCCGCGGCACACGCATCAGCACCGGGCTGTTGGCCTGCCGCCACCACTGGCCCAGGCGGTCCGACGACATGCCCCCGATCATGCCCCGCCACCGATCGCCCAGGCTCGCCCGCCCCTCTCCCGCGCGCGGCAACGTCGGCGGCGTCGGCGGCGACGACCCCATGATCTCAAACGGCGGCACATTGCGGCGAGCACACATCCTCACACAGCATAGCAGCGCAACAGGCTCCCACGCCGGACCTGAGTCCATTCCGGGGGCGAAGGTCCGGTCGCCCCAAGCATTGACATCGCTCAGATCCGGACCTTCGCAAAGCCTCAGGTCCGGCGTGGCAGCCTGCGCTACTCTGACACCGCGATCGCACTGGCCGTCGCATGCGTGGCGATGTGGCTGATGCTCAGCCACCACTGCGTGATGCCCAGTGTCGCGGCCACTTCGCTGCACTTGCCGTGCAGGCGCACGGTCGGTCGGCCCGACGGCTCGCGCACCACCTCGGCGTCGGTCCACGCGATGCCCTGACTCCAGCCCGTGCCCAGCACCTTGAGAATCGCCTCCTTGGCGGCGAACCGCCCCGCCAGATGCTGCGCGTACTCGCGCTTGCCACTGGAGTAGGCCAGTTCCTCGGCGGTGAAGCAGCGATGCAGAAAGCGATCGCCATGGTGCTCGATCATGCGCGCGATGCGCGTGGTCTCGACGATATCGATGCCGTGGCCGACGATCTGCATGCGCCGAAGTGTAACGATACACGCAGCCCCGCATTGGCATGACGGGGCTTCAGTCGGCGTACTCCCAGACGGTGACTTCCAGCGACTGGGTTCCCCACTGCAGGGCGCGTTGGTGGGTGGGATAGAGCACGTCGAGTCGGCGGCCCTTGATCTTGCCGCCGCGGTCGAGGACGGGCACGGGCCTGCCGCTGTTGTAGCCGGGCACGGTGATGATGGTGCCGAAGGGCAGCAGGCGGGTGTCGGCGGCGACGAGCTTCATGCCGTTGGTATAGACGCTGTAGCCGCTGGCGGTGATGCCGTCGGCGAAGATGCCGCAGGACTGTTCGTCGGGGCTGTAGGCGGTGACGAGCATGCGAAGGGTGCGGGCCTTGCGAAGCGGCCGGCCGTTGAACATCGGGGCGCGCGGGGCGGCGTGGGTGGCCTGCTGCATCTCAGCCCAGGGATCGTGATCGGGCAGGGGCGGGTCGCCGGTGGTCTGCCACGTCGCCGGTTCGACCGCTACCGTCGTCAGCTCGTCGGCGGGCGGCGTGAGGGACGATTCCATCGCGTCGCTGGGCGGCAGCGCGGGGGCCGGCGCCGGCATCATCGTGACCATCAGGCTTCGCGGCGGCGGGTTGCCCTGCGAGACCTGAACGCTGGCGTAAACGATGAGAACGCCCAGGATCACGCCGAGCGTGACCGCGGCCACGATCGTGCGGATGCGGGTCGTCCGAGCGAGGGCGACGGGACGCGTCTGGGCCCTGGCGTTGGATGTCTTGGCCGGAGGCATCGGCATGGGAGGGAGACTATAACTCGGCTTAGGACCTGCCGCCAACTTTTTCTGTGATTTTGTAAAGCGGGCAAGCTGGGCCGGTCGATAGGGTTAGGTTGATTACTTCTTGTGGGACAGGTGGTTGCGCTGCACTGTCGGCGTGCCGGGGCGAGGGGGCTGGGCGGTTCGCTTCCTGACCCGGCCGGGGGCGACGCGATTGACCTGGTCGGCGGGGTGCCAGATGCCCGGGCCGTAGGGCTGGTGGGCGGGGCGAAGCAGGACGAACTGGGCCCCGGCCTCGGCGGCCATGTCGCACACGCGTCCGGTCAAGTCGCCGCTGAGCGTGGTGACGGTATCGCCCTTGGCCAGCTCGCGGCCGGACACGTCGAGGACCCGCTCGACCTTACGAATGGTGGTGGACGTTCGCCGGCCCATCACCAATGATAGGCGGCCGCCGAGCCGGAATCTGCACATGGGGCCGCACGCCCCCCGCGTGCCGGGATAATCCCCAGGGTGAAGACATTTACCCCAGTTGAGTGATCCATGGTCGCGGGATGTGCCG
>CAZFDT010000018.1:0-75453 GCA_964518335.1 uncultured Phycisphaeraceae bacterium | reverse complement strand
AATACACCCGGTTGGGCTCGAACCAACAACCTGCGGTTCCGTAGACCGCCGCTCTATCCAATTGAGCTACGGGTGCATCGGGAACCCGACACAATAGCGGGCGAAAGGGCGGGGTTCAACTTGATGCTTGTGGTGACATCGCACCCGATTCGATCAGGTGGTAGGCGAAGGCGTCGGCGAGGGCTTGCCAGCTTGCGTCCACGATATTTTCGCTGACGCCGATGGTGCCGAAGGTGCGGGCGGGGCCTTGGCCGGGGGTGGTGAACTCGCAGACGACGCGCACCTTGGCCGCCGACTCGGCCGTGGGGTTGACGACGCGGACCTTGTAGTCCACGAGGTGGACGCGGTCGATCTGCGGATAGTGCGGGCGAAGACACTTGCGCAGGGCGCCGTCAAGGGCGTTGACCGGGCCGTCGCCCTCGGCGACGTGATGCTCGGCCTGGCCGTTGACGTGCAGCTTGACGGTCGCCTCGGTCTGGGCGGTCTCGCCGTCGCGGCGGAGGATGACGCAGCGGTAGTGATCGAGCTGCCACAGCGTCGGGCGCGTGCCCAGCACGTCGTGGAGGATCAGCTCGAAGCTGCCCCCGGCGGCCTCGAACTGGTAGCCCTGGTTCTCCAGCTCCATCACCCGGGCCAGGACGCGGCGCTGCACGTCTTTGTCCTCGGCGACGCGCTTGAACTTGGCGCCCAGCGTCGCGGCGATGTTGCTGGCGCCCGACAGCTCGCTCACGAGGACGCGGCGGGTGTTGCCCACCTTGTCCGGCGAGACGTGCTCGTAGCTGTGGGCGACGCGCTGCACGGCATGGACATGCATGCCGCCCTTGTGGCTGAAGGCGCCGGTGCCGACGTAGGGCTGGTTGGCGACGAGGTTGAGGTTGGCCAGCTCATAGACATAGCGCGACACCTCGGTGAGCTTGCGCAGGCGGTCGGGGTCGGCCAGACAGGTCCACTGGCCCTGCGACTTGAGCAGGACGTGGGCGATGACGGTGGTCAGATCGACGTTGCCGCAGCGTTCGCCGATGCCGTTGATCGTGCCCTGAACCTGGCAGGCGCCGGCATGAAGGGCGACGAGGGAGTTGGCCACCGCCAGGCCGCCGTCGTTGTGAACGTGGATGCCCACCCCCACGCCCGGAAATCGGGCCACCACGGCTGCGGTAAACGCCGCCACGCGCTCGATCCACGACCCGCCGTTGGTGTCGCACAGGACCAGGCGCGTCGCCCCGCCGTCCACGGCGGCCGCCAGCGTCTGCATGGCGTACTCGGGGTTGGCCGCATAGCCATCAAAAAAATGCTCGGCGTCGTAAAAGGTCTCCGTGCTGCCCCCGGACGTGGCGCAGAACGCCACCGATTCGCGGATCATGTCGAGGTTCTCCTGCCTCGAGATGCGCAGCACCTCATCGACGTGCAGGTCCCACGTCTTGCCGACGATGGTGATGACCGGCGTGGCGGCCTGGACCAGGGCCTGCATGCCCGGATCATCGGCGGCGGCGACGCCTCGGCGACGCGTCATGCCGAACGCCACCAGGCGAGCGTGGGCGAAGGACTCCTTCTTGACCGCGTCGAAGAACGCCACGTCCTTGGGGTTGGACAGCGGGTAGCCGCCCTCGATGAAATCGACCCCCAGCTCGTCGAGTTGGCGGGCTATCTTGAGCTTATCGACGAGGCTCAGGGCGACGCCTTCGCCCTGCGTGCCGTCGCGCAGGGTGGTGTCGTAGATCTCGATGCGTCGCGCTTCGCCAGACGTGGCCGAGCCTCCGGAGGCGGAACTTCCGGGGGCGGGGGCGGGGGAGGAGGCGGACGGGCGGGAGGGGGCGGCGGTGCTCATGAGCGTCAATCCATAGGCGGACAGCAGACAGATATAGCAACAAACCCTGCCACTCGGCAGGGTTCTGGGTCATCGAGTCCTTTTGGGGGTGACGATGCCGCCCTACCGAGCGAAGCTCCGGGAGATAATGATGATCCCGATGATGGTCCGGCGGTGCGTCACGATGGGGATTATATCGTCACGACTGAGGGTCCGCCATCAGGGGCCAGAATGCGCCACAGCCACGAATGCCAGCGAATGGCGCGGCGTCACGGGCCATTGCTGAGCTGGGAACCCCCCGAACGCGCCAGACCCCCTCGGAACCCCTCGGAACCCCCGGAATGTCCCTCTCGCTGACGCTTGCGGCTCTGGTCCGACGCCGCGGGGTCAAGTGGAGTCCCCAATGGGCCGATGAGGGCTATGAGGGAGGGGCCTCCCTCGGGAGAGAGACCATGGCATCGGATAACGTTCGCTTGATGTGCCCCAACCTCAAGTGCCGTACGGTGCTGTCGGTTCCCGCCGAGGCCAGGGGCAAGAATGTGCGTTGCCGCAACTGCGGGACGAAGGTCATGGTTCCGGCTTCGACGCCCAGCGGCGGCGGTCGCGTCACCGATCACGTCAACGAAGTCCCGACCAAGGGATAACCCCCCGGCACTGCACACGGCTCAGACAGGCTGTTACGCTTTTCTGCGCTTGGCGGGCTCGTCGGTCTCGGCCTCGGCCAAGGCCTCCAACGCCGCGATCGGGTCGTCCAGATCGACGGTCGGCGAATGGGCCTCCGACTCGACAAATGCAGGCAGATCGTCGCTGCTGGCGTCCAGGGCCAGGGGCACCGCCGAATCGTCGCTGACCGTCTGGGACTGCAGTGTCGGCGACGGCGTCGCACTGTCGGCCGAGGCCTGGTCCACGATCGAGCGCGTGGGCTTGATCTCCTGGGGCACCCCGTCAACGACCACCGTGAAAACCACGGGGCCCACCACCACCTCGTCCCCGGCCTTCACTGTCGCCTGCTGGATTCGCACGCTATTGTGATACGTTCCGTTGCTCGAGCCCAGGTCGCGCACACGGATGGCCTCGTCGTCGTCGCTGACGAGCAGCTCGCAATGCTGCCGCGAGACGCTGGAGACGGGGATGCGCAGGTCGCAGGTGTTGGTGCGACCGATGACGATCCGCGGCTTGCTCACCGGGAAGTCCCGGCGCGTGCCGTCGGCTTTGAACATGACGAGGCGAACATCCATCCTGATTCCTCACGTGACGAGCGTCACGATCGAAGGCGCGCCCCAACGGGTCCCACATAGCGGACGCCACCCGCCAAAACCCGTTACCGCAGGCAAGTTTAACGCCCCCGACGCCGCGGTTCAACCATTGCCGCCTAAGCCCTTGGCCCAACCGCAACGTCCGTATCGTCTGTGCCGGGACGCCAGCCTTGTGGCGGGGCTTTATCTGCATATTCCACTCTGTTTTCACAAGTGCCACTATTGCGATTTTTACTCCGTCGAGCACGACGTGGCGAGCGAAAGCCAGCGTCAACAGGCATTCACCGACGCACTGCTGCGCGAGCTGGACATGGTCGCCGGGGTGCTGGATCTGCAGCCGCAGACGGTGTTCGCAGGGGGCGGCACGCCGACCCTTCTCGCGGCCCGCCACTGGCGGCGTATCCTCGAAGCCATGGCCCGCCTGGGCGTGCTGCGGCGGGTCGTCGAGTTCACCGTCGAGGCCAATCCCGAAACCGTCACCGCCGAGCTGGCGGCGACGCTGGCCGATGGCGGGGTCAACCGCGTGAGCATCGGGGCCCAGTCGTTCGACGCGCGGCACCTCAAGACACTCGAACGCTGGCACGATCCCCGGAATGTCGCCGTCGCCGTCGATCACTTCCGAAGAGCGGGCATCGACAACATCAACCTGGACTTGATTTTCGCCATCCCCGGCCAGACGGCGTCGGATGTGGAGGCCGATCTGGCCACGGCGCTGGCGCTGGGCACGACGCACCTGTCCTACTATGGACTGACCTACGAGCCCAACACGGCGATGACACAGCGCCTGCGCATGGGCCAAGTGCAGCGCATCGACGAGGACCTTGAGGCCCGGATGTATGGCCTGATTCTCGACCGCATGGCGGATGCGGGGTTCGAGCATTACGAAATCAGCGCGTTCGCCCGCGCGCCGCACCACCGCTGCCGGCACAACCTCACGTACTGGACCTGCGGCAGCTACGTGGGCCTTGGCCCAGGCGCCGCCAGCCACATCGACGGCCGGCGCTGGAAAGTCGCCCCGCGCATCGGCGACTACATCGACCACTCTCCCCAGCCGCCGCTGATCGACGTCGAGCAGCTCGACACGCCGCAGCGCACCGCCGAGCGGCTCATGATGAACCTGCGCCTGCGCGACGGCGTCGCCCTCGACTGGCTCGCCACCGCCTTGCCCGACGCCCGACGCATCGACGACCTGATCGCCCTAGGCCTGCTCGAACGCACCGCCACTCATCTGCGGCTCACCCGCCGGGGCCTGTTCGTCAGCGACAGCGTGATCGCCGAGCTCGTCTGACCAGTCCCGCCGTCCCCAGCGTCAGCACGACCAGCGACGCCGGCTCGGGCACGCTGTGGAAATAGAGATACGTCGGCGACTCGGTCACGGTCAATCGCACCGTCCCGCCGTCGAGATAGGTCACTGCAACGGCCGGCGCCAGCCCGTCGGTCAACGGCATCCGCTGCGCCCAGCCCAGCACGCCCGGCAGATCGTCCAGCGTGATCTCGATTTCCCGGTCGTGGCCCGTCGGCGACCAGAGCGCCCACACGACCTGGCTCGGGTCGTCGGCATGCTCGTAGGCGTACAGGTACAGGTCGGCTTCGATTTCGACCAGGGCATCGCGGAAGCGGTAGTCGCCGAGTATCTGCTGCAGATGACGGATGGCGTAGTAGGAGGGCTTGGGCACGCCGTGGCGCGTCACGCCCGACGAGCCGTGCAGTTGCGGTGTGTCGCTGTCGTTGAACCAGAACTGGTAGGCCCGGTCCACGTCCATGCTCGAGAAGGCGAGATAGGAGCGCACGAGGTATTGGGCCTGCTGCGTGTCGTTGACGTGCATCCAGTCCTTGAACGTGCCGGTGGGCTGATTGGGCTGGGTGGTGCTGTCGTAGCCGAACTCCGTGACCCAGACCTGCTTGCCCGGGGCGTGCTGGTCGCGCCAGGCGATGACATCGTGAACGCGCTGCAGGTAGGGCAGGCGCGGGTCCTCGGGGTAGCTGGGCTCCCACGTGGGCCAGCCGGTCAGGTGCGGATAGGTGTGGACGGCGATGACGTCGAACAGATCGTGCAGCCCGTCGTAGATGTCAAGCGACTTGCTGTAGAGCGTGCTGCTGCCGGGCGTGCTGTTGGGCAGGACGATGGTGAGGTGGGGATCGACCTCGCGGATGCCCTGGGCCATGTTCTGGAAGACAGTGCGGAACCCAGCGTCGGAGTAGTCGCCCGGCTCGTTGCCGATCTGCACCGAGTTGATCAGTCCGTTGCCGACGGTCGGGCCGAAGTATTGCGCCAGCGCTCGGCCATATTGCTTCGCGTCGGCGGCCATGTCGGTCCAGCCGGCCTCGCCGATGTTGAGTTGGATTGCCGCGTTGACCTTCTGACCCTGGGCGACCCACGAGCCATAGACGCTGTCCCAGTTCACGAGGTTGGCGGCGAAGGGGAAGTTCGTGGGGTTGCTCGTGTCGCTGCCCACGTCCCAGCCGATGTTGTGGTAATCGCGGACGAGTTTGACCAGCGGGCTGTAGAGGGCGGGGTCGAACAGGACGGTGTGGCCGTTGATCCCCATGAAGTCGCGCAAGGCTGGCTTTTCAGCGTCGCCACGCACGGCAGGCATGCCGGGCGCGAACAGACAGCCCAGACCCCAGACGGTCAAAAGCACCCACACGCGAGAACTCATGGCTGGCCTGATCCGAGGGAGCCGTGAGCAACTGTTGCTCAGCCGCCCTCGATCATACCCCGACCCACCCTCTTTACCAAGAAAAAAGTGCTTTCCACTCGGATTCGTGACCGGGTTCAGTGTCCGTGCGAACCCGCCGCGGCGTGGCCCGTGCTTTGACCGTGGCCGGCATGCTCCTCGTCGTGATGGGCGTGGGCCTGGTCGTGGGCGGTCGCCAGCCCCGCCGGGTCGCCACCTTTGGCTCGCAGAGCCGGGACACCGATGACAATCGCCGCCACGAAAAGCCCCACAATTAGTTTGACGACCGTGCCGAACCACGCCGGTGTAGCCGCGTGGCCCTGGGCGTCGCGCGGCACAAGACCTGACGCGGCCTTGAGTCCTTCGTCATGATCGACCGCCTCGGCATGCCCGTGCCCGTCCGTTTCCGCCGCCGCACTCGCCGCCAGACTCACGTTGCCCGGTGGGTATGCCAGACCCGCCACCATCCACCCAAGGCACAGCCCGAGCATCGCTCCGATCGTCTTGCACGTCATTCGCTTCATATCCGCCAGTATATCCGCTTCCTGCGCCCGCCGTTTTGTACGATCGGCATCCTCCTCCGGTCCCGTCGCGTGGTACGATCAGCCCCGCGTGATCGAGTGGTCAGGAGTCGTTGCATGCGGGCAATGGGCCTACACAAGCACGGACCGGTGGAGGTGTTGCAGCCGCTGGATCTGCCGGAGCCGACGGCACGCGACTTTGACCTGC
Source organism: uncultured Phycisphaeraceae bacterium (assembly GCA_964518335.1). GTDB lineage: Bacteria > Planctomycetota > Phycisphaerae > Phycisphaerales > Phycisphaeraceae > CAZFDT01. The sequence continues at coordinate 68,986 of CAZFDT010000018.1, read as the reverse complement.
TGGTGGAGGTGCACGCCTCGGCGCTGAACCCGGTGGACCTGAAGGTGCGCGAGGGCGGCATGTTCGCGCGCACGTTGCCGATGGTGCTGGGCTTCGACGTCAGCGGCGTGGTGCGCGCGGTGGGCGACAAGGTCGAAGGCTTTGCCCCCGGCGACGAGCTGTATGGCTCACCTTCGCTCTTCCGCAACGGAAGCAACGCCGAGCTGGTGCTGCTCGACAGCCGCACGGCTTCACCCAAGCCTGCTGCACTTGACCATTTGCAGACCGCCGCCCTGCCCCTGGTGACGCTCACGGCCTGGGAGGCGCTGTTCCACCACGCGCGGCTGCACCATGGCGAAACGGTGCTGATCCACGCCGGCGCCGGCGGCGTCGGACACGTCGCCATCCAGCTCGCCAGGCATCACGGCTGCCGCGTCATTGCCACCGCCGGGCGCGAAGAGTCCATCGCCCTCTGTCGCCAGCTCGGCGCCGACGAGGTCATCGACTACCACAAGTCCGACGTCGCCGACCACGCCAAGGAGATCACCGGTGGTCGCGGCGCCGACGCCGTGCTCGAAACCGTTGGCGGCGACAATCTCAAGCTCTCGATCGCCAGCGTCGCGCCGTATGGCCGCATCGTGTCCATCCTTCCGCCTTCGGGGGGCGTGGACTTGGGCAACCTCTTTCTCAAGAACGCGTCGTTGCACTTCGAGTTCATGGGCGGGCCGATCTACTACAGCCATCACCCCGAGAATCAGGGTCAGATCCTTCGCACTGCCGGCGAACTGGTCGATGCCGGCCAACTCAAGCCCCACATCAGCCAGGTCTATCCCCTCGACCGCCTCGCCGACGCCCACCGCCAGCAGGCCACAGGCCACGTCATGGGCAAGCTGGTCATCGCCCTGCGGTGAGAGGACCGCGGGTTTCGTCAGAACTTCACCACCACGGGTTGTCGGGCGGCAGCTTCTTCAATCTCGAAGTATTCCCGCTTGGTGAAACCGAAGGTGCCAGCGATCAGATTTGACGGGAACAGCTCGATGCGGTTGTTGAGGTCGCGTACGTTGGCGTTGTAGAAGCGGCGCGACCGCTGGATGCGGTCCTCGGTGTTGGCCAGCTCCTTCTGCAACTCGGCGAAGTTGGCGTTGGCCTTGAGGTCGGGATACTGCTCGGCGATGGCGAAGAGCTGGCGCATCGCCCCGACCAGCACGTTCTCGTCCTTGGCCTGCGCCTCGGGCGAGCCGTGGTTGGCGTAGGCGACGTTGCGGGCCTGGATCACGCGCTCCAGCGTCTCCTTCTCGTGCGTGGCATAGCCCTTGACAGTCTCGACAAGGTTGGGGATCAGGTCGTAGCGGCGTCGCAGCTCGGTGTCGATGCCGCTCCACGACTCGTCCACCGCGTTCTTGAGGCGGACCAGGCCGTTATACATCGCGATAATCCACACCACGATGATCAGACCCAGCACGACCACGACGATCGTGGCGATCATGCCGCTGCTCATCGCCTGCGCCAGTGCCAGTGCGTTCATGAAGTGACTCCTTTGAGTTCGTTGACGAGGTAGCGGGGCAGCCGCTGCAGGATACCCGAGCCGACGTGGATCGCCGCTTCGAGGTCGGCGAGGTTGAGCCGACCGCTCTTCCACACGATCAGGCCCGGGCCCTCCATTTCAATGGAAAAGCGCGGCTGGACGAGCAGGAACTCCATCGTGTCCTGATGGATCACATCGAAGGCCCACTGCCGGTCGGGCGCGCTGACGTGGAATTTGCGGGAGAACTCGGCCGACTCGAAGTTGATGTCGTCCATCCCGAAAAACGCGGTGAGCTTGTCGAAGATGCCCTCGGGTCGGATCAGCAGCGGACGCAGTGGCAGCTCAGTCTCGACGATCGCTGCGGAGAAGTGATGGTGATGGGTCTTGCGTCGGCCTTTATTGTCGCGCGAGTAGGTCTGGTAGTGGTAGTCGAAGGCGATGACGTTGTGCGTGCCGCGCATGCCGTTGAGGATGTTGTACGCATAGCGGTTGTCGCCGCGGCGCAAGCAGTCGTACTGGCCGTAGCGGGTATCGAAGCTGTGATCGCGGGCTTCACGGAACGAGAAGCGATTGGCGGCGGCCCAATCGGCCAGGGCCTGGCGGCGCCTGGCGGCCTGAACCTTCGCCACCACCGCACCCACCGCCGCCAGCACGAAGAAGCCGACGACCAGCAGGATGCCCGCGTCAAACTCCATGGCGACGCATGTTACCGCCGGCGACAAATCCGGTATCCTCTGCCGCCATGCTCGAACGCATCGCTGAACTGGGCAGGCAGGCGGAGGCGGACCTGGCGGCGGCCGGGGACGGCGCGGCGCTGGAGGCATTCCGCGTCAAGTACCTGGGCAGCAAGGGTGCGATCAAGGCGCTGATGGGCCTGCTCAAGGACGTGCCCAGAGAACAGAAGCCTGCGTTTGGGGCGCAGGCCAATGCGCTGCGGCAGCGTGTCGAGGCCGCGTTCGAGGCGCGCCAAGTGTCACTGGGCGATGCTCGGCCGCAAGCGGCTAAAGGACCGCTGCTGGACCTGACCGAACCCGGGCTGCCGCCGCGGATGGGGCGCACGCACGTCATCACGCAGACGATCGACGAGCTGGTCGAGGTGTTCGGCCGCATGGGCTTCGACGTGGCGACCGGCCCGGAGATCGAGGACGAGCGGCACAACTTCGTCGCGCTCAACATCCCGCAGGACCATCCCGCGCGCGATCCATTGGACAACTTCTACGTCGAGCCCCCGGAAATCTTCGGCGGTCCACCCGGAAGTATGGGCACGATGCTGCGGTCACAGACCTCGACGATTCAGATCCGCGTGATGGAGAAGACCCGCCCGCCGTTGCGTGTCGTTGCAGTGGGCCGGGTGTACCGTCCCGACGAGCACGACGCCACGCACTACTCGATGTTCCACCAGGTCGAGGGGTTGTACGTCGATCGCAAGGTGAGCATGGTCGATCTGAAGACGACGCTGATCCAGTTCGCCCACGCGATGTTCGGCCCCGACGCCCAGGTGCGACTCCGGCCCAGCTACTTCCCGTTCACCGAGCCCTCCGCGGAGATGGACGTGAAGATGCACATCCGCGGCGTCGAGAAGTGGGTCGAGCTGGGCGGCTGCGGCATGGTCGATCCGGCCGTGTTCGAGGCCGTCGGCTACGATCCCGAAGCGTGGACCGGCTTCGCCTTCGGCCTCGGGATCGAACGCCTGGCCATGCGCAAGTACGCTATTCAGGACATCCGCTGGCTCTTCGAAAACGACGTGCGATTTCTGCGACAGTTCTAGACTATTCCTGCCAACCCAACGGAGCTTCACCATGACCACGACTCAATCGCCCGAGCCTGTCATGCAGACCAACCTCCCGCTGCCCAATCGGCGGCAGGGCAAGGTGCGCGACATCTACACCGCCACGCTCGCTGACGGGCGCGACGCCATCGTGCTCATCGCGTCGGACCGCATCAGTGCGTTCGACGTGGTGATGCCCAACGGCATCCCCGGCAAGGGCGTGGTGCTTACCCAGATCAGCCGGTTCTGGTTCGACATGGTTGCAGCCAAGCTCGGCGACCGCGTGTCGCACCACGTGATCTCCCTGGACCCGGCGGTGCTGCCGGGCTTGAGCGACGAGCAGCGGCGGCAACTGCGCGGCCGCGTGATGATCGGGCGCAAGACCAGGGTCGTGCCCATCGAGTGCGTGGTGCGCGGCTACCTCGCCGGCAGCGGGTGGAGCGAATACAAGAAGACGCAGACCGTCTGCGGCGTGAAGCTGCCGCCGGGCCTCAAGCAGTGCGACAAACTTCCCGAGCCGATCTTCACCCCCGCGACCAAGGAGGAAAGCGGCCACGATGAGAACATCTCCTTCGAGCGCGCGTGCGAGATCGCGGGCAAGGACCTGATGACCACGCTGCGCGATCTGTCGCTGACGATCTACCAGATGGGCCACGATCACGCGGCGCAGCGCGGCATCATTTTGGCCGACACCAAGTTTGAGTTCGGGTTGCCTCTTGATCGAAACGAAACGAAGCCTATCTTAATAGACGAGGTGCTCACGCCGGACAGCTCGCGCTTCTGGCCCGCAAGTGAATACGCACCCGGCCGCGATCAGAACAGCTTCGACAAACAGTACGTGCGCAACTATCTTCAGGAGCTGGTCGATCAAGGCCGATGGAATAAGGAAGCACCCGGTCCGCGACTACCCGACGAAGTGATCCAGGGCACGCTCGCCCGTTACCTCGAAGCGTATCGCATCGTGACGGGCACGGACCTGCAACTCGACTCCGACGCCGGCCGATAGTTTCGCCGGCGACACCAAGGAGCCCGCGGCGCGCCACGCGTGGGCTCTTTTTTATTGCGCGGTCGAGCGGCGGCGCGCGACGATCAGGCCACCGCTGAGAACAAGCAGCGCCAGCGACGTTGGTTCGGGCACGCCCGTGATGTTCTGCGACACGGACGCGAGATACTGCGCGGTGGCATAGGGGATCGAATAGCGATTGGTGAGGTGGAAGTCGGCGTTGCCGCCGTTGAGGCCGGTCAGCGGCACGTCGTCGAGGAAGCTGAGCACGGACTGGCCGTAGATCGTCTCGAAGAGGACGGCGGCGGTGAGGAACTCGCCCGCGGGAGCCTGGTGGCTGAAGTCCGGTTCGTAAAGCAGCGCGAAGGGATCGCCCAACTCGGCGGGACGATTCAGATCGTTGATGACGAAGTCGAACGCCTGGCCAACGAGCGAGAGACTGACGTTGGCGGGGTCGATGCCCTTGCCGGCGAGGAACGTGCCTGTGCCTGGGTTGAAGATGGCGCTTGTGCCCGTGGTGGTCAGGTAGTGGAGCGCGTTGAGATAGCCTTCATCGGTGCGGTCGCGCATCTGTTCGTAGCTGGTGTAGCCGGCTTGCGTGGCTTCGTTATTGGCGCCGGGCGCGAAGGCGCCGGGGGCGCGACCCCAGGTGTTGAACAGGATGATGTCGGTGCCGGGGTTGGCGGTGATGGCGTATTGCTTGATCGCGTCGGCGATGGGGCTCAGACCGTTGAGGTAGAACGAGTTAAAAGAGCTCTGGCTGAAGACGTACTCGCTGCCGACGCCTTGGATGGTTCGCCCAGGCGTCGTGCTGTACTCCTGGATGACGATGGTGTCCCAGACGATGCCGCCGTTGCGTGATGGGTCGAGGATGGCGTAGTTGTCGCGCCACAGGATGGTGGGCCGGGTCGAGGATGCGCCGGCGTGTTGGGCGAGAGTGCGACCGCCGACGGCGATGTTCTGCGACTGGCCGAGATTGACCTCGGCGCCGAGCACGAGGGCCTCAAACGCGCTCATATAGGGGTCGTTGAAGTAGCGGTCGGAGGAGGTGCCGTCCTGCGTATAAATGGCGTTGGGGCCGAAGACGCCTTCGCCGGCGCTGTCGTAGCCCACCGCGTTGTATGTGTAGCTGTTGCCGATATACAAGACGTTCTTCGTGTCGATCGCCGCTGTCGCTGCCTGCGTGGTCACCAACACGGCCGCCGCGGCCAGTGCGACGACAATGCGTCCCTTGCACCAAGTCATGTCCTTGAGCACTGCTCTTCCTCTCCCGATCTTCGTGGGGGGCCAGTTCAGGGGCCGGTCAGCCCAGCCAAGTCACACAACCCTACGCCTTACGACGGATCAGGGCAAGGACCGGGGGGGATTATTCTCGCCGCCGCCTGCGATGGCGTGGGAGTCTGGGCAAATCGTGCCGCTTGTGGCGATCATGCCGTGGGCTTGCCAGCCCCGGCGGGCGTGCCCTCGGCCAGCGTGATCACCTCATCGACGAGGCCGTAGTCCTTCGCCTCCGCCGCCGAGAAGAAGCGGTCGCGCTCGCTGTCGGCCTCGATCTGGTCGGCGGGCTTGCCCGTGTGCGACGAGAGGATCTCGTTGATCTGACGCTTGCTCTTGAGGATTTCCTCGGCTTGGATCTGGATGTCGCTGGCCTGGCCGGTCATTCCGCCGTAGGGCTGGTGGATCATCACCTTCGCGTGGGGCAGGATGAAGCGCTTGCCCTTGGTGCCCGCGGCCAGGATCACCGCGCCGCCGCTCATCGCCCGGCCGATGCAGTAGGTCGCCACGTCGCACCCGATGAACTTCATGGTGTCGTAGATCGCCAGCGTGTCATCGACGCTGCCGCCGGGGCTGTTGATGTAGAGGTTGATATCCACGCCGCGCTTCTGGTTCTGCAAGTAGAGCAGCCGCATGATGACGCCGGTGGCCGAGACGTGGTTGATCTCGCCCACCAGAAAGATCACGCGGTTTTCCAGCAGCAGTTCATCGATGGTCATCTCGCGGTAGCGCGTATAGCCGGAGGGCGCGGCCATGTTGATCTGCGGGAACTGCGAACCGGGTTGGATGATGTGGCTGGCCGAATCGGTCATGACGACCTCCATGTCGGGTGGGTGCGGGTAGGGTTCAGCGCGGCACATGATAGCTAATGGTCGGCGACACGTTGTCGTGGCCTCCGCGTCGATCGGCAAACACAAAGCGACCGCCCCGGGGCACGGGGCGGTCGTTTCGACAAGGTTCGAGCGTGGGTCTGGCGAGCGGGTCAGGCGCCGGCGTGTTCGTCGCCGAAGTGTTCGCCCTCGGCCCCGGGGCCGCCGGAGGTGCTGCGCTCCAGCATCTTGCGGAGGTAGGCGTTCTCGCGTCGAGTCGCTTCGAGGTCGAACACGAGGTACTTGATCGACAGCCGCAGATAGTCGAGCGACTCCTGCAGGTCGGTGACGGTCTTGCGGAGTTTGGCCTGACGGTCGCGGGCCTGGGCGGCCATCTCGGTCAGGCGGGCCTGCTGCTCTTTGGGCAGCGTGGCGATCTCCTGCATCAACTCGTCGAGCTTGGTGTGGAAGGTCTTCTCGTCCATGGCGGTCGTCCTCGCTGCCGCCCGTCCCGGCGGGGATCGAGGCCGGCTGTCAGACTACCACAACCGCCGCGCCAGAAGGCGAGGAAATAGGCATGCAGGCGTCCTGCGTATGCAAGTCGTGGGATGTGTGTGAGTTAAGGTCTTGGCGACAGGATTCGTTCGCACACGTGCGGTGAAAGGCTCGCGCCGGATGTCGCGTCCACGCAACATCGCGATGCCGCGATGCGCCTGCGGGTCATCCCGCGGCACGGTTGGGGGCGACGGCGCCTTCGTACATGACGCGATTGCAGCCGTGGGCGCGGGCGAGCTGGGCGCGATGCTTGGCCAGCTCGACGAGGTGGCCGCGATGGGCCGCGTCGTCGGGCATGGCCGCCACGCCGACGCTGGCACTCATGCTGAACGTCGTGCCGTCGGGCAGGGTGATGCGCTGATCGTTGATGCGTTGACGGAGGCGGTCGGCGAGCGTGACCGCGTCATTGAGGTTGTGGGCTGGTGCGAGCACGCCGAAGGTGACGCCTTCGAGCCGGGCGACGAAGCAGCTTCGCCGCACCGAGTTCTGCAGTTCCTGGCCGATCGTGCGGAGCAGTCTGTCAGCGGCGCCGTGGCTCATCGCCTCGTTGACCTTGCGGAAGTGGTCGAGCTTGATGACCAGCACGCTCCACGCCTGGCCAGGCCGCGCCTCCATGCGTGCCACGGCGCGGCGGAATGGTTCGGAGGCGGGCAGCTCCGTCACCGCGTCGGTCAGCTCCAGCTCGCGCATTTTCTCGTTGAGTTGCGCCACCTCGATGCGCGCGGCGATCACCGGCAGCAGCGTCTCCAGCAGGTAAATGTGATGCCGCTCCAGGCGTTCGCCGCCGCGCCGGGCAATCCACAGGATCCCCTGATCGTCGCCGCCGGCCCGTAGCGGCCCCGCCGCCACGCACGTCAGACCCGCCGCCGTGAACGCCTTGCTCCAGTCCATCCCCTTGGGAAGGTCGGGCCAGAACATGATCTCGCTTTGGTTGAGCACCTGCCTCATCAGCCGCGTCTCGATCGCCGTCACCAGGTCGGCGCTGGGCCCCAGCAGGTACGGCGACGATCCGCGATGGATCATCTGCCGGCTACGCTTGACCGGATCGTCCGACCGCAGCGCGATACCCACCGCCTCCACGTCGAAAATGTGGTACAGCAACTCGGCGGCTTTCACCTGCACGTCGCTGACGTCCTCGATCCGCGCCAGCTCGTGGCCCAGTCGCTTGAGCGCCTGCAGTTGCGATGTCTGCTGGCTCAACAGCCGCTGGCTCTGCTCGTGAGATGTCGTCTCCTGCACGACCCACAGCCGACCCACGCAGACGTGCGACGCATCATGTACCGGGATGCCTTGGAACATGAACGTGCCCACGCGTGTCTCGACGCGCTCGATCGCCGGTCGTGTCGTGTCGGCCTCGATCTGATGCAGGCGGTTGACCAGCAGCTCCGGATGCAGCGGGCCCAGGTCCTCCCAGAATGTCTGCGCGTCATAGTTCTGTCCCCGCAGCGCATCGGGCCTTGCGTGCAGAAGGTTCACAAGCTGCTGGTTGAACGCCGCCACCTTGCCCTCGCTGTCCACCAGCAGGATCGCGTCGGACATGTGATCGATGATGAGGTTGAGCAGTTGAGTCTGCTCGGCGAGCTGGCGCTGCAGCTTCTTGGACTCGCTCACGTCCAGCAGCGACAGCCGCACCGAGCGAAGAATGCCGTCGTCGTCGCGCACGCCGGCACATTCGGCTGCTACGTCAAGGGCTTTACCCGGCATGTCCAGCCGCAGTTCGCAGCGCGCCGCGGGGTCCAGGTCCAGCCGGTCGATCGTCTGGCGCAACAGCGGCCGGTCCTCGCGGCGAACGAAGTCCAGCATGGTGCATCCGATCAGCGCCGTATCATCGGCCGCGGCGAACATCTGGGCGGCGCGACGATTGGCTTCGATGATCCGGCCGGCCTTGTCGATGCTCACCATCGCCGCCGGGGCGAACTGGTACAGGTGCGAAAAGGCGTGCTCACGCTGACGCAGCGCTTCGGACGTGCTCTCGATCCGCGACAGCATGCCGCCGATCGCCTCGGAAAGCTGCGAGAACTCGCCCGTGTATTCCCGCGACAGGCGGTGGAACGACTCGCCTCCGGCGTTGCGCTGCACGTGGTCCACCACGTCCGACAGCGGTCCGGTGAACCATCGCCGCACCAGCAGCAGCCCCAGCAGCACCGTCACCGCCAGGAACAGCCAGTGCATGAGCAGACGGTTGATCTCGCGGCTGCGCATGACAGCGCGGGCGCCGGGCCCGTCGATGATGAACTCCAGCGAAAGCTGCTCGTCGCGCACGTGGAACGGGGCCTGCACGCGCGTGGGTCGGCGCAGATCGATTTCTCGCCCGCTGGCGGCCGAGTGCTCGCCCAGCATCCATGTCGCGGCGCCGTCGCCGTCCTGCTCGTTGGGCCACTGGCCGCTGACCACGATGGCTTCGTCCGGGCGCACCAACCGCACAGCGGTGACAGGCGCGTTGGCTGTGAACACGTCCAGGGTGTTGCGCAGGTCGTCAGCGCTGCTTTTGCCCACCAGCCCGCGCAGCACCGTCTGCAGGTTGCGCGTCACCAGCACCACCTGCTGCGTGACCTCCATCTGCAGGAGCGGCTCGGATCGGGAAATCTCCAGAAACGACGTGCCCGCCGAGGCCATCAGGCCACCCAGCACCAGGCACGCCACCAGGCGCGTCACCACCGATTGATACAGGCGCGGCCTGGCCATCGACGTGTCGCCTCCGCAAAGGCCTCGCGCACCGTGGACGCCCACGATGCACCGGCCTTTTCTCGGACCACGCGCACCACCGCCCCCGGACAGGCGTGGATCCTGCGCAACTATCGACCGATTGTGACGACAGGTTCACCCCAGCACGACCCGGCCCGTACCTAGGGCGACTTTGCCCAGGACGTGGACCGACTCGCCGCTGCGCTGCAGGCGGGCGGCGACGGCGTCGGCGAAGTGGGGGCGGACGATCACGACGTAGCCGATGCCCATGTTGAAGACGCGGAACATCTCGTCATCGGCGACGTCGCCATGCTTCTGGAGGAAGCCGAAGATGGGAGGCACGGTCCAGCTCTTGAGGTCGATTTTCGCGTCCATGTCCGGGGGGAGGCAGCGATCGACGTTGCCGGGCAGACCGCCGCCGGTGATGTGGCTCATCCCGCCGATGGGGCGCTTGACTTTGTATTGGCGCAGGAGGTTGACGATCGATTTGGCATAGATGCGAGTCGGTTCCAGCAGCACCTGCCCCAGCGTGCGGTCGGTCTGAAGCTCGCGGTAGCACTTGTCGATGTCGAGCTTTCTCTCACGGACAATGGCGTGGACGAGGGAGAACCCGTTGCTGTGGACGCCGCTCGACGCGAGGCCAAGTATGACATCGCCGGCCTCGACGCGGTCGCCCTCGATGACGCGCGGCAGCTCGACGACGCCGACGGCGAAGCCCGCCAGGTCGTATTCGCCGGGCTTATAGACCGCCGGCATCTCCGCCGTCTCGCCGCCCAGCAGCGCCGCACCCGCCAGCTCGCACCCGTCGGCGACGCCCTTGACGATGGCCGTCATGTGCTCGGGGTCGAGCTTGTGCGTGCCGATGTAATCGAGGAAGAACAGCGGCTCGGCGCCTTGCACGATCAGATCATTGACGTTCATCGCCACGCAGTCCTGGCCGACGGTGTCGTGGACACCCATCTTGATCGCCAGCAGGACCTTGGTTCCCACGCCATCGGTGCAGCCGACGAGCACGGGGTCGCGGTAGTTGCGCTGGAACAGTTTCTCGTTGTAGTCGAGTCGGAACATCCCGGCGAAGGCGCCGTGCCTGCCAAGGACGCGTGGGCCGTAGGTGCGGCGGGTGTGCCGTTCGATCATGTCCACCATGCGGTCGCCGGCATCGATATCGACGCCCGAGGCGGCGTAGGTCATGCCGCGCTTGGCCGGCGACGCGGCGTCATCAGATCCTTCACGTTTGGCGGGGCGATTCATGGGAGCGACAGTGTACGGCTGCGTCGCCGGCCATGCCACAACGACGCGCGTGCAGACTTCATCACTGCCGCATGAGTCCGGCCCCCTCGTGCTATCCTGTCGGCCTCGCCATGACGGACGACCCCGACTCAGCACAGCCCGCGATCCGCCACGATCCCTACGCCGCGTTTCGGCATCCGGGCTATCGCGCCTACGCCCTCGGCTGGCTGCTGGTGCTGCTGGGCACGCAGATTCAAAGCGCGGCATTGTTGTGGGAGCTGTACGTCCGCACCGAGAAGGCGATCGCGCTGGGCATGATCGGGTTGGTGCAGATCGTGCCCTCGTTGATTCTCCTGCTTCCGTCGGGGCATCTGGCCGATCGGTTCGACCGACGCCGCGTGATTCTCCTGGGCATGACGGGGACGACACTCACATCCTTTGGCCTGGCGGCGGCATCGATCTCCGCGGCGCCGGTGACAACCTTTTACGCGCTGCTCTTTCTCGACGCCTCGTTCCTGGCGATCGCCCGACCGTCGCGCCAAGCGATGCTGCCGTTGGTCGTGCCCGAGGCGATCTTCGGCAACGCGGTCACCTGGAACAGCAGCCTGATGCAGTTGGCCATGATGGTCGGCCCGGCGATCGGCGGGATCATCGCGCCGTGGAAGCCGTCGTTCGCTTATGTCCTCAGTGCCATCGGCTCGTCGGTTTTCGCCGCCATGCTCATGCGCGTCCAAGTGCAACCACAGATTCGCTCCAACGAGCCGGTGTCGATTCGCAGCCTGCTGGGCGGGTTCCACTTCGTGTGGAAGACCCGGCTGGTGCTGGCGGCGATCGCGCTGGACATGTTCGCCGTGCTGCTGGGCGGCGCGGTGTACCTGTTGCCGATTTTCGCCAGGGACATTCTTCACGTGGACGGCTGGGGCTACGGGCTGCTGCGCGCGGCGCCAGCGGCGGGGGCGGTGATCACCGCAGTTGCAGTGGCCCACGCTCCGCCGATGCGACGCGCCGGCCGCAACATGCTCCTGGCCGTCGTCGGCTTCGGCGCCGCGACCATCGTCTTCGGCCTGTCCCGATCCTTCTGGCTGTCGCTGGCCATGCTCGCCCTCACCGGGGCGTTCGACAACATCAGCGTCGTCGTCCGCCACACCCTCGTGCAACTGGCCACGCCCGACACGACGCGCGGCCGCGTCTCGGCGGTCAACGGCATCTTCATCAGCATTTCCAACGAGATGGGCGGCTTCCGCGCCGGCTCCGTCGCCGAAGTGCTCGGCCCGGTCATCTCCGTCGTCAGCGGCGGCGTGGGCACGATCCTCGTCGTCGCCGCGACAGCGTGGCGCTATCCCACGCTGCGGCGTCTGCGGCGTCTGACCGACATCCGGCCCGAGCACAACTGATCACAACAGCAGCAGCGTCGCCAGGCCCAGGAACACGCCCATGCTCGCCACGTCCGTGGCCGTGGTGAGAAAGATGCTCGACGCCGTCGCCGGGTCGGCGCCCAGTTTTTTCAATGCCACCGGCACGCACGCACCGGCCACGCCGCTCATCACGCACGCACCCGTCATCGCCATCCACACGATGCCGCCCATCATCAGCGGGTTCTCGGCCTCCTGCATCCGTGCGGTCACGTACATCGCCGCGCCTGCGCTGACGCCCACCAGCATGCCGTTGAGCAGACCCAGCAGCGCCTCCTTGCTCACGGCCCGCGACACCATGCCCTTTTTCAACTCGCCCAGCGTCATCGCTCGCAGCGTCACCGCCAGCGCCTGGCATCCCGTGTTGCCCGACTGGCCTGCCAGCACGGGCAGGAACACCGCCAGTAACGCGATCCGCTCGATCGTGCCCTGGAACAGGCCTACGACCGTCGCTGCGAGAAACGCCGTGACCAAGTTCAACTGCAGCCACGGATGACGGAACTTGAGACTGCGCGGCCAAGGTGTCGCCAGGCGCTCTTCTTTGTCCACGCCCACCATCGCGCCGGGCTGGGCGCTGATCTCGATCGCCTGCTGCTCAAAGAGCGTCTGCCCGCGCACCAGCCCGACCAGCCGCTCGTTCTCGCACACCGGGTACACCGGGTAGTGCCGCACCAGCACGCGCTTCATCGCGTCCATGAACGGCATCGACGGGTCCAGCGAGAACGGCTGGCGCAGCATGATCTCGCTGAGCTTCGCCTGCGGATCGGCCAGCAGCATCTCGCGCATCACCGCCACCCCCACGAGCTTGCCGTCGTCATCGACCACGTAGCCGTAGGTGATGAAGGCTTGCTTGACCATCTCGCGCAGCTTTTCGACCGCCTGGGCGACGGTGATGTCCTGCGGGAAGACGCCCACGGGCGGGTCCATCAGCCGGCCGACCGTGCCCTCGGGGTACTTTTCATTGATTTCCCACTGGCGGCGGAGGATCGACGGGGCCTGGGCGAAGACCTCGGCGCGGCGCGCCTGCGACAGCTCGCCGATCACGTCGGCGGCAGTGGCGGGGTTGACGCGGCGCAGCACTGCCGCCGCCGTCGTCGCCGGCTCGGCGGCCAGCAACTCCGCGGCGTCGCGCGGACCCAACTGCAGCAACTGCGAGGACAACGCCTCCACCTGCGGGTCCACCGTCATCGCACCGCTGGCTGTCGTGGTCATGGGGGTCTTCCTGAAAGATGCGGCGGAACATACGTTCGCCGACGCCCGGATGCAATGGGCAGGAACCGGCCACGCACGAATCGAGTCGGCGGCCCGGCGGGCCTCACCCGCCCATCTGCAAGTCGGCCAGGGCGGTGGCCACGTCCTGGCGGAAGTCGAAGACTTTGTCGAGACCGGTGGTGAGGAACACGGCCCAGACGGCATCGGCGGGGCCCGCCAGGCGCAGCTTCACGTCGCGCTCGATCGACTGCTTGCGCAGGCGCAGCATGGCGGCGAGGTTGCTGCTGTTGACGTGGCGCACCTGAGACAGGTCCAGCACCAGGTGCGGCGGGGCGGCCTCCGCGCGCGACTTGCCCAGCAGCGCGTCGAGTTCCTCCGACAGCGCCGGCTCATCGGCAAGCTGCGCCACCCAGATCCGTTCGGACCATTTCTGTATGGCCATCATTGCCCCTCGGGTTGCGGGTCGGTGACTGGGTCGTCCGGGCCGTCGTCGAGTTCGGCGGCGATTTCGTCATCACCGCCGCCGGACGTGCCCGACTCGTCGATGCGGGCGATGGCGGCGAGCTTGTCGCCCTCATCGAGCTTGATGACGCGCACGCCCATGGTGCCGCGGCCGGCCTGACGGATCGTGTCCGCACTGATGCGGACGATCATGCCGCCGGTGGAGATGAGCATGAGGTCGTCGGATTGGCGGACGGACAGCAACCCAACCACTTCTCCATTCCGGGGGCCGGCGTCGATGTCCTTGCGGCCGTAGCCGCCGCGCGACTGCACGCGCGTCTCGCCGTTTTCCTGCTGCACGAGGTACTCCGACAGCGGCGTGCGCTTGCCGTAGCCGTTGGCCGTGACCGAAAGCAGGTCTGGTTCGGCCTCGTCGGCGTGGATGCGCACCAGCCCGACGACGCGGCCCTTGTCGCTGTCGCGGAAGTCGATGCCCTTGACGCCCGAGGCGGAGCGGCCCATGGCGCGGGCGTCGTCCTCGTGGAAGCGGATCGCCGACCCGCTGCTGGTCCCCAGCAGGATGTGGTCGTTGCCCGTCGTCCACGTCACGCCCACCAGCGAGTCGCCCTCGCGCAGGCCGATGGCGATGATGCCCGACCGGTTCACGTTGCGGTAGTCCTTCAGCGCCGTGCGCTTGACCAGCCCCCCGGCTGTGGCGAACACCAGGAAATACTCGCCCCGCTCGAAGTCCTCGATGGGCATGAACTCGCACACCCGCTCGCCCTCGCGCAGATCGAGAATGTTCACGATCGCCCGCCCGCGGCTGGTCCGCGGCGCCTCGGGAATCTCGAACACCTTGATCTTGAAGACGCGCCCCGTGTTGGTGAAGCACAGCAGGTCGTCGTGCGTCGAGGCCACGAACACCTTCTCGGTGAAGTCGCCTTCCTTCGCATCGGCGCCGATCACGCCCTTGCCCCCGCGGCCCTGCGTGCGGTACTGATCCACCGGCAATCGCTTGACGTACCCGCCGTGCGTGATCGTCACCACGACCTTCTCCACCGGCGTCAGGTCGGCGATGTTCAGGTCGCCCACCTCCTCCTGAATCTCCGTCCGACGCGGGTCGGCGTACTTGGCGATCAACTCGTGGATGTCGTCGCGGATGATCTGCTTGACCCGATCCTCGCTGGCCAGGATCGCCTCGTAGTCCTCGATCTGCTCCAGCAGCTTGGCGTACTCGGCGGTGAGCTTCTCGATCTCCAGCCCGACGAGCTGAATGAGCTGCAGGCGCCCGATCGCCTCGGCCTGCACGCGGGTGAGGCGGGTGTCCTCTGTTGCCGTGACCGCCTTGAGCCGCTGGGGAATCTGCGGCGCGTAGGGGTGATCGGCGGGGATGCGGAAGCCGCGCAGCATGAGCTTGTCGATCGCCTCGTCGCGCGTGCGGCTGGAGCGGATGAGCTTGATCACCTCGTCGATGTCGCACACGGCATAGATCAGGCCCTCGATGCGGTGGGCCTGCTGCTGCGCTTCGCGCAGGCGGAAGGCGGTGCGCCGGCGGATCACTTCCTTGCGGTGGTTGATGTACTGCTGGATCAGCTCGCGCAGGCCCAGCGTCTGCGGCTGGCCGTGGACCAGGCAGACGTTGTTGATGCTGAACGTGCTCTGCAGCGGGGTGAGCTGGTAGAGCTGGTTCTCGATGACGGTGGGGTCCACGCCGCGCTTGAGTTCGATGACCAGGCGCATGCCGCCGCGGTTGCTCGATTCGTCGGTGACGTCGCTGATGTCGGTGAGCTTGTCGTTTTTGCGTTGCTCTTTGATTTTTTCGACGATGGCGTCGTTCTTGGAGACCTGGTAGGGGATTTCGGTGACGACGAGCAGGTCGCGGTTGCCGCGCTGCTCGGCGTGGATCTTGGCGCGGAGGGTGACTTTGCCGCGGCCGGTGGCGTAGCCCTCGACGATGCCGCGTCGGCCGCAGATGATGCCGCCGGTGGGGAAGTCGGGCCCGGGCACGTGCTGCATCAGGTCCTGCAGGTGGATCTCGGGATTGTCCAGCACGGCGAGGATGCCCCGGCCGATCTCGCCCAGATTGTGCGGCGCCATCGAGCAGGCCATGCCCACGGCGATACCCGTCGAGCCGTTGACCAGCAGGTTGGGGAACTTGGCGGGCAGGACGCGCGGCTCATCGACGGTCTCGTCGAAGTTGGGCTGCCAATCGACGGTGTCGAGCTTGAGGTCGTCGAGCAGTTCCATGGCGTGGCGGTGCAGGCGGGCCTCGGTGTAACGCATCGCCGCCGGCGGGTCGGGATCGATCGACCCGAAGTTGCCCTGCTTGTCGATCAGCGGGTAGCGCGTCTTCCACTCCTGGGCCATGTTGACCAGCGTGGGGTAGATCGCCTGGTCGCCGTGGGGGTGGTACTTTTTCATCGTCTCGCCGACGATGCCGGCACACTTGCTGTGCTTGCGACCGGGCGAGAGATTCAGGTCGTTCATCGCCACGAGGATGCGACGCTGGCTGGGCTTGAGCCCGTCGCGCACGTCGGGCAAGGCACGATCGACGATCGTGCTCATCGCATACGTCAGGTAACTGTCGGCCAACTCGCGGTCGATGGCGGTATCGACGAGGCGGCCGGCGTTCGCGGCAGCGTCGCCCTCCGGAGCATCGGGCGCACCATCCTTGGCAATGTCATCGGGCATGGCTCAATCCTGATCCCGGAAGAGGAATGCAACGGTCCGAACCGCTCGGGCGTAAACCATCCATTCTAACGGATTGGCGCGATCCCGGCCGACCTGACCACCCCGGCCGCAACCCGCCTCGCCCGCGTCCGGGCAGGGCTCCGTGCTTGGCGCGATGCCTTCGACTGCGCCATAAGTGATCCATATCCGCGAGCTCTGCCAAGGCCCACGCCCACGCCCATGGCCGGTCCCGGCAGGTGCACCGCAGCATCCGCACATCATCCGCACCACCCGAACAGACGCGCGGCAACGGGATGAACGCCAGGTCGCTCACGACGGCTCCTTTGGCTTCTGCGGGCTCCGCCCCGGTCGGCGCGCACGCCAGCCGCAGAAGTTAGTAAAATGTTAGCATATCGCGGGCGTCCGGTCAAGGATGGATTCAATTCCGAAGTGCAACGCCCCGTCCAGGCTGCCGCGCCGTCGTGAAAGCAGCGCCACGCCGCTTTCCGCTCTGACGCTGCAGCGGCTGAATCTGCAGCATGGGAATGTGGCACTCGGGCGTCTGCACGAGCACGTAAAGGACAGCCTCGGCGATCGACTCGCTGTACAGCATCTGACTCTTGTCGTTCATGCGCCGCTGCACCTGCGGATCGGTCTTCTCATCGTCATGGATGTCCGCCCCCACCAGTCCCGGCTCGATCAGGGTCACACGAATGTGCTCATCGGCGAGCTGCTTGGCCAGAGAGTCGCTCCAACCGCGGATGGCAGACTTGGTGGCGACATAGACATCACTGCCTTTGCCGCGCGACTTGGCGGACATCGACCCGATGTTGATGATGTCGCCGCCGCGCTTCGCCAGCAGGGGGATCGCCCGATGGGTCACGCCGAGGTAGCCGGCGATGTTGGTCTCGATGACCTTGCGGTAATCGGCGGGCGAATCATCGGCGACGCTCCCGCCCGAGACTCCCGCGTTGTTGATCAGAATGTCCAGGCCTCCCAGCCGGGCGTCCACCTGCTCGAAAACGCGATCAAGATCGGTCTCGTTGCCCGTGTTCGCGGTCATGGCCTCGACCTTGCCGACCGATGACAGATCGTTTGATGCGTCACGCACATGCTGTTCGTCGCGGCTGAAGATGAAGACATGAGCGCCCTGGTGGGCCAGGAGCATCGCTATCGTGCGACCGATGCCGGTCGTGCCTCCGGTGACCAGGGCACGCTTGTCCCGGACCGATTGCGCCTCCACCTTCCACTGCGGCGGGCGTTCGCACTCGTGTTGTGGCGTCGTGACGTTCATGAGATCGCATCCCTTGATGGCACGCCGTCTGCGGCCCCCTCGACCGCAGACGACGTCGCCTCCATTCAGCCATTGACCGCTGCTTCATTGATGCCCGACACCGCCAGCTCGGTCAGGGCGATGTCCGCAGCCTTTTCCTCTTCGAGCGTTTCACCCAGGGCGCTGGCGATGTCGTCCATCCCCAGCCGCTGGGCAAACGTCCGGGCCGTGCCGTACCCGGCGATCTCGTAGTGCTCGACGCGCTGGGCCGCGGCAATCAGACCGGCGTCCTTCACGTCGGGCGGCGCGTCCTCGTCGATCATGTCCGATCCCTCCTCGACCAGGCCCTCCATGCCCGAGCACTTCTGCCCGGTGGGCTTGAAGCCCAGTTGCTCGCTGACCTGCTCCAGCCGCTTGACGTGCGCCTTGGTTTCCGTCAGATGCTTGTCGAACGCGGAGCGGAGCTTGCGGTCGTGCGCCGCCTTGGCCATTTTCGGCAGAGCCTCGACCAACTGCGTCTCCGCGGAGTACAGGTCCTTGACCTCGTGAACCAGCAACGACTGCAAATCCTGAATCTTGACGCTCATGACGATGCTCCTGGGGGCGGGTGGTTGCCGCGCCGCAATGCTTGTGTCGAGTCCGGAACGTCCGGCCGACAATCTCACCACACGGTAGAACGACGTGGTGAACGATGGCTAAACGCAAGATGAACGAGGTTTCATGGTCGAGTGCCGACGCCATCGATCGCTACATCGCCGCGATCCACGCATGTGCCCGAAAGCACGACGCTTTGCTGGTGATCGGCGGGCGCCAGGTCGACGCCTCGTACATTCAGACGGCGGAGGATGTGAAACTGATTCCCACCATGTCAGAGCTGGCGACCGTGGCTCGGTCACTGCTTGCGCCTGATCGACCAAAGGTTCAATGACCCAGATGCGGGGTCGTGGGCGGGAAGCGAACAAGGTCTCACCAACCTCATTCGCGGACATGCAGCACTTCATCCGCGTGATCCGCGTGCCGGGCGGACGCGAGCCGTTTGAGTATTGACGATCTGTGCACGCGTGGCAGATGACCCCGGATCGCCGTGGCGATGAACTCTGCCGGTTGTCGCTGCGAGTGTGCCGGCGCACGCCGCGAATGACGAACCGCTCCGTCAGCGCGTCGATCACATCCGCCGCCTCACAACCGATACACCCGCTTGCGGCTGATCGATCAGATTGACGCCTGCCAAATGCTCGGGTCGTCTTTGATCGGCAGCTCAACCCAGCGGTCGCCTGCGGCTGACTGGTACATTGCCAGCACCAGTTCGAGCGTCGGTCGCACAGAGGTGACGGGGATGCACACCTCGCGATTCGCGTTGACCGCATCGATGAGATCCTGAATGACGACGGCGTGATCCTGGAACCCGAACGCGGCGGGACCGGTGGCTGCGGTGCCCTGGCTGGCGTTGCCGAGCTCGCGAATGTCCGCATCTTCGGGGCGCTCTTGCTTGAACTGCCAAGTCGCCATCTTTTCGCCGATCATGATCGCGGTGCCGTCGGCGCCGTTGATCTCGATGCGCAGATCGGTGCCCGGCCACAGGGCGGTGGATGCCTGGACGACGCCTTGGGCGCCGTTGGCGAACTTGATGAAAGACAGCAGGGTGTCCTCGAGTCGTACACCCGGGTGGGCGAGGTTGGTCATGCGTGCCCAGACGCGATCGGCCGGGCCCATGAGATACTGCAGCAGGTCGATGTAATGGAACGCGTGCTGGACGGTGACGCCCGCGCCGCTCTGACGCGAGGAACGCCACGCATCCATGTGGTAATACTCCTGGGTGCGATACCACTTCATGTACGCGTCGGCGTGGAGGATCTTGCCGAACCGGCCGGCTGCAATGGCGCTGCGCATCGCCTGGATCGCCTGGCGCATGCGACACTGGACGGTGCAGCCGAACTTCACGCCCGCGGCCTTGCAGGCGTCGATCATCTGGTCGGTCTGCGCCAAGCTCATGGCCGGGGGCTTTTCGGTGAGGCAGTGCTTGCCCGCGGCGGCGATTTTCATCACCGCGTCATGGTGCAGGTGATTGGGCGTGCAGACGTTGACAACGTCGATCTCGGGGTCGGCGAGCATCTGGTCCAGGTTGGTGTATCCGCGCACCTGATACTCGTCGGTGAGTTTCTGCAGTCGCTGGGGGTCCATATCGCAAAAGCCGACGAGCCGGCCGCCGCGCGAGGCCCGAACCGACTTGGCGTGGAATGGCGCGACCAGCCCCGCGCCGAGGATGCCAAAGCCAAGCGTGCCAGCGTCGGTTGTCATGTCGAATCTCCAGGGAGTGTTCTGGTTCCGGGGGGCGGGTCGATCAGGCGGGAACCAGCAGCGCCTTGAGCGCTTCAAGCTTCTCGCACGCGGTGAACACCTCTCGCCACTGCGCGAGCGGCGCCTGATGGGTGATGATTTTCTCGGCAGGGACCAGCCCCTTGTCAATCATCGCGATGGTGCGGTCCCAACTGGTGTAGCTGGTCGAGAGGTTGAAGATCAGGTCACAGACCTTGAAGGCGAACTTGTCCCAGGGCAGCTCGACATTCCTGCCGCCGGTAAGGCCGATGGCGCAGATCGTGCCGCGCTTACGGATGAGGTCCACTGTGCCGGGGATGGCGCGCGGCGCCCCGGAGCACTCGATGACCATGTCGGCGCCGATGCCGTCGGTCATTTTCATCACAACTTCAGTGGGGTCGTCATTACCGATGTTGACGGTGGGGAAGCCCAGTTCGCGTGCCTTGGCCAGTCGCAGCGCCTCGTCGCCTGGCGTTCCGACGACCAGGACGTCGCGGGCGCCAGCAGCTCGGGCAACCATGGCCGACAGCAGTCCGATCGGGCCGGGCCCGATGACCACGGCCAGGTCGCCGGCGGTGAATTTCGCACGCTCGATGATGTCGGTCACCGCGTTGGCGGTGGGTTCGACCAGGGCCGCCTGCTCGAAGCGCATCGTGTCGGGGATCTTGTGCAGCAGCTTCTCGGGATACGTGATGAAGCTGGTCATGGCGCCGTTGATGCCCCAGCCTGGCGATCGCTTGTGCGGGCAGATCTGCACCTGCCCGGTGCGGCAGAGGTAGCAGGATCCGCAGGCCAAGGAGTGTGGCTCGGCGACAACGCGATCGCCCACCTTGGCGCGAACGCAGTCGGGCCCGATCTCAACGACGGTGCCGCTGAACTCGTGGCCGAGGATCACTGGCGGCCAGTAGGGAAACTCGTCGTTCATGACGTGGAGGTCGGTGCCACAGATGCCGCAGGCGGCGATGCGGATGCGAACCTCACCGGATCCGGGCGCCCGCGCCTCAGGCTCGTCGCGCAGTTCGAGGAATCCTTTGCCACGCTGGGTCTTGACCAGTGCCTTCATGTTCGTGCTCCACAGAAGCTTCGCACCAGGTTCACCAGCACGGTGGCGGCGCGGGCCATGTCAGCCAGAGGAATCTGTTCGTCCTTGGAATGGGCGACCTTCAATGTGCCCGGGCCATAGACGACGGTGGGAATGTTCAACTGGTTGTTGTAGAACCACGCGTCGCAGCTTGCGGTCATGGCGGCGACCTGCAATGGCGCACCCGCGGCGGCGGCGGCATCGAGCACCGCACGCGGGAACGGATGCTCCGGATCCACGACGCTTGAGTCGTGGCGATACATGAAGTGCAGGTCGTACTGACCTGCCAAGGCACTGTCGCGGTCCAACGCCTGCTTCATACCCTCCATGACCCGCTCTTTGGTCGTGTTGGGCAGCAGACCCAGCACGCCTTCGAGCTGGGCTCGACTCGGCGCAGCCGCCGGCCAGTTGCCTGCGACCAGTTTGCCGAAGGTAATCGGCATCGGGTTGGGATGCACGTCAAACAGCGGCTGGCCCCGGCCGGCCTTGAGAAGGTCGGCGTGGTACTGCTCGAGCCTCGCCATCGCATCACGGGCCATCAGCAGGGCGCTGCGGGTTAGCGCCGCCTGGCCGGAGTGGCCGGCCTTGCCATGAAACACGATGCGGAACCACACGGCCCCGCGAATGCTGGTGAATAGCTTGCCGTCGGACGCCTCCATGACGATGCAGCCGTCGGCCGTCCCCCCGGGTTCGCCGCTGCGCACCATCGCCAGCGTGCCGTTGCCGCCGTTCTCCTCCTCGTTGACGATGTGTCCGACCAGGTCGCCCGCCGTCTGGACGCCCAGTGCGTCGAGGGCTCGCAGCAGCAGGTAGAACGTGGCGATCTGGCCTTTGTCGTCGCAGGCGCCTCGGCCGAACACCACGTCGTCGGTCACCTTCGGATCAAAAGCGTCGACCTGGCCCTCGGACGCGGGTACCACGTCGCTGTGGGCGTTGATGATGAGCTTGCGCCCGCCGCCGGTGCCGGGGCGAACTACGCGCAGGTTGAATCGGCCGTCGTACTTGATGTCTTGGACCGGATCGCTGTAGTCGGGGTCCTGGGTGATCGTGTCGTGCATGGGCACGCGTTGGACCTGCAGCCCCGGAATGCGCTGCAGTTGCCGCTCGATGTGGACCATGACCTGGTGTTCCTGTCCAGGTGTGGACGGGAAGCGGATCATGTCGCAGAGAAACTGCCGGGCTTCGGGAAGCAGGTCGGCGACAACCTGTTGCAGGGCCACGTCGGTGGTTGGTGTCATTGGTCGTTGAGCCTTTGCAGGCATCCCTCCATGATGGCCAGCGATTCGTCGGCCTCGGCGCGGGTGATGGTCAGGGGCGGCGCGACGCGGATCACGTTGCCGTAGAACCCGACCGATCCGATCAGCAGTCCGTGATTGGCGGCATCGACAATCAGCGGCTTGATGAGGTCGGGCGCCGGTTCCCGCGTGGTGCGGTCCTTGACGAACTCCAGGCCGATGATCAGCCCCTGGCCGCGCACGTCGCCGAGGTATCGGCAGCGGTCCTTCATCGCGGTGAGCCGATCGAGCATGTAGGCGCCCATCGTCGCCGAGTTTTCGACCAGCCCTTCCTGTTCGAAGATGTCCAGTACGGCGCAGACCGCCGCGGACGCGACCGGGTTGCCGCCCAGCGTGCTGGACAACTCACCCTTCTGCAGGCAACTGAACACGTCGCTGGTCGCCGCGACCGCGGAGACCGGCACGCCACAGCCGATCGCCTTGCCGATCGTGAGGATGTCGGCCCGAACATCCTCATGTTCGACGGCCCACATCCGTCCGGTGCGGCCGTAGCTGCTCTGCACCTCGTCGATGGCGACCAGCAGCCCGCGCTGGTGGGCCCACTGCTCCAGCTTCTTGAGCCAGCCCTTGGGTGGGAAGATGAAGCCGCTGGCACCCTGATAAGGCTCGGCCATGACCCCGGCCAAACTGCCGGTCGAGTTGGCCGCCACGGTGTAGTCCAGGTAGTCAAAGTACCTGCGGTACGCCGGCCCGTCGTCGCAGAATCCAAAGGGGTCACGGTAGGGGTTGGGATAGATGACGCGGATGGCGCCGGGAATGGTGGGCCCGTAGCCGCGCTTGGGCCCGGGCATGCCGCCCATCGCGGCCGCGGCGCTGGTTCGGCCGTGGAACCCGCTCTCAAAGCTGATGATCTCGAATTTGCCGGTGCGCCGCTTCATGAGGCGAGCGGCCGCCTCGATCGCCTCCGACCCGGTGGAAAGGAAGAAGCACTTGTCCAAGTGGGGAGGCAGGGCCTCGACTAGCCGCCGCGCCGCCTCGATCCGCTCGACGTTCGCGCACTCGTAGTTGTTGAGCAGCCGGGTGGTGGCGCGCTGGGCGGCCTCGACCAGGTGCGGGTGGCAGTGCCCGACGTTGGTCACCAGCACGCCGCAGGTCCAGTCCAGGAACCTGTTGCCGTCCACGTCGGTGACGACCATGCCGCGCGCGTGGTCCCAGACGATTGGGGCCTGGAACCCGACGGCGTCAGCCTCGTAGCGGTGCCACTGTTCCAGAAGCTGGGCGCTGCGCGGGCCCGGCAGCGGGCCGGCGACGCGGGCGATCGGATCAGAGACGGCGGGGGAGTTGGTAGCGGTTGTCATGACCAGGCCCCCTTGAGCGTTTCCTTGTTGACCACATCGCGGGGCGGTCTGCCGGCCTTGTACGCGAGGATGTCGTCCACGATGCTCTGGCGGATCGCCAGGCCCGACTCGACCGACGCCCACCCCAGATGCGGTGTGAGGATGCAGTTATCCAAGCCAAACAACGGGTGCGACGGCGGGGGCGGCTCGACGTCGTAAACGTCGATCGCGGCGCCCCCTATCTGATTGCGCCGCAACGCCTCGGCCAGCGCGTCGGCATCCACGATCGGCCCACGCGAGGTGTTCACCAGGTACGCCGTCCGCTTCATCCAGCTCAGCGTCGTCGCGTTGATCAGGTGTCGCGTCTCGTCGTTCAACGGCGTGTGCAGCGTGACGAAGTCGCTGTTGCGGAACAACGTCTCGTGGTCGACGAACTGCAGTTCCGCGTAGTCACGCTTGCGCTTGTTCGACAGGTAGGGGTCACACACCAGGAACTTCATGCCGAAGCTGGCGAGCTTGCGATAAACGCGGCTGCCGATGCGGCCGAGCCCGACGATGCCCAGCGTCTTCTCCGCCATGCGGTAGATGGGAAAGATCTTCGAGAAATCCCACTGTCCGGCGGCGCTGGAGGCTTCGAGCGTCCTGCGGCTCTGGGGCACCTTGCGGGCGCAGGCGAAGATCAGCGCGATGGCGTGCTCGGCCACGTCCTCCATGCAGTAGGCCGGCTGGTAGGCAAAGACGACGCCCGCCTTCGTGCAGGCCGGTACGTCCACATTGTCGTACCCGATCCCATGGCGAATCAGCAGCCGCAGCTTCGGCAACTGCGCGATCACGTCGGCGTCCATCTTCACCATGTTGACGACGACCACGTCGGCGTCCTTGAGTTTCTCGACGACCTCGGCTGGGGGGCGGAACTTGAGCTGATGCGCGACAAAGTCGATCCCCGCCGCCGCCATCTGCTGCTGCTCCCAGTCCAGATCGTCCTCGATGTAATCGGTGACGACGACGTTCACGCGTGGGGACATGGTCTTCATCCTTTGGATTGGCGCCGGGCGACGGACGCAACGGGCGAATGTCGCGCCGATTTGCGGCGTCTGGGTCGGGGTTGATCTGCAACCGAACAAAGCGTGGTGGTCACCGGCACCCATCGGCTCGCAGCGTCGGCGCGATAGATCGCCTCGACCACGTCCAGCGCCGCCACGCCGTCTTCACCGCTAATCACTGGATTCGATCGGTGCCGCACCGCATCGACGAAGCCCTTGACGTAGGCCAGGCCCATGTAGCCGGCGTAGCCTGGGGTGACCTGCACCTCGTACTTGCGATGCACCCGTGGCGAGCCGCGGAAGCTGGCGTGGTCCGAGCAGATGAACAACTGGTCGTGCTGGCCCTCGTAGGCGGGCGCCCACGATATGACGCCGCGCGTACCCCGGATGCTCAGGTAAAGGTCGCGTCCGTGAGGGAACGCGTCGGGCACCGTGTAGCTGATATCCATCGCCACGATCGCGCCGCTGGAGAAGCGAAGGTGGGCGAACGAGTTGTCCTCGACGTCGTAGCTGGTGTTGATCTTGACGTTGCGGCCCGAAACCTCTTGCACCTGGTCATCGAGGATCCATCGGAACAGGTCGATCCAGTGGACGCCCAGGTTGTACATCGGCCCGCCACCGCTGCGCGCTTTCTGGAGGATCCAGGGCGCGTGGCCCTCAATATAGCGGTGCAGCCGACCTGCGGCGCAGCGCCCCTCGCCGCCAACGATCTGGCCAATGGCCCCGTCGCGCACCAGCTTGCGAATCTCCCGGGCGACGGGGTTGAGCCGCCAGACGTAACCGGTCGTGAGCAGCACGCCGTGTTCGGTCGCTGCCTGCACAATCCGCGCGGCACCTCGGGCACTGGCAGCCATGGGCTTTTCGACCATCAGGTGAACGTCCGCTGCGGCGCAGGCCGCCGCCGCGTCGGGGCAGTCGGCATGGGGCAGGAAGATCGCCGCAATATCCAACGACTCGGCGGCCAGCATCTGGTCCAGGCGATCGTACCCGGCCACGCCGAACTCGCTGCAGAACGGCTCGCGCAACGATGCATCGGGCTCGTACACGCACGTGACATGAGCGTCGGCGACTTCCTTGAAATGCAGCATGTACGACCGCGGGTGCATATGCCCCAGGCCCACGATGCCGACTCTCAATGGTGTGCGATGTTGACTCATCGGCTTTCTCGGCTAAAGCTGCGGCACCTCGACGCGGACGCCCTGCTGCTGGTCCGACAGATACGCAGCGTAAATGGTGGCAGTGGTGTCCAGCGCCAAGTCCAGGTCCGACTCGGGCGACCGGCCCTGGGCGATGCACGTCAGAAAATCCTGCATCTCGGCCTGGTAGCCCATGGTGAAGTTCTCGTCAGGCGCTGCTGTGGACCAGCCCTCTTTCGTGCTGCACTTCTCGATCAGGTATATGTCGCGGAACTGCTCGCCACGCGGGTTGTAGGTATCCACCAGGTGCGTCGGGCTGATGTGGCAGCGGGTGCGATGGTTGTTGGCAAAGACCTCGACGTAGTCGTAGATCCCACCCAGCGTCATCTCGGCTGCCAGTACGTCGGCAATCGTGCCATCGTCAAACTCGACGTGCATGAAACCGTAGTCCTCAACGTCGTGATAGTCGGTGCGGATCAGTCCGCGATCGTCGTAGGCGGGCAAACGGGTGAGCTGGTGCGTGTGGGCGCTGACGCTTCGGACACGGATGGGCGCCCCGCGTCGCGCCAGGCCTTCGTGCTTCTTGAGGTAGAGCATCGCTGTCAGGGGGTGGCAGCCCTTGCCGATCAGCGACCCGCCGCCGGCATACCGCCAGTTGCCGTACACCGGCGACGCCGAGCCGTTGTGCGACTCCTCGCCGATCATTCGCAGGATCTGAGCGCCGCTTGTGACCAGGATCTCGCGTTCCTTCTGCACGCTCGGTGCGTACACGAAATTCTCGGCGTAGCCGAACGGTGTGCCCGCGCCGCGGACGGCCTGAGCAATTCGCTGCAGGCTCGCGATCACCGCCTCCAGCCCGCGTCGCTTATCGTCTCGGTCCCCGCGATAAGACTCATCCGCATCCGGTGGGCCGAAGTACCCCGTCAGCGGCTTCTCGCAAATGACCGCCTTGCCCGCCGCAGCCGCGGCCAGGATCCCCGGCTCGTGCGCGTAGGGCGGTGAGCAGACGTCCAACACGTCCACCGCATCGAGCATCGAGTCAATATCGGCAAACGCAGGAATCCCGTGCTCCCGTGCGAACGCCTCACGGCTGTGGGCTCGCAGCGACGTCACCCCCGCCAACTCAGCATCCACGCCGTAGACGCGCTGGAGGCAGGCCGAGTGAAACCGCGCCGCCATTCCGGCACCGACGAGGCCGACCTTAATTGGACGGGGCATTGTTCGCGACATTCGGGCGACGCTCCGCAACGCCTGGGTTCCATTCGCCGCCAACGCAGCGACCTGGCGCACCTGGCAGGGTCAGGATGGCGGCTCCCAGAGGCTGTTGCACGTCGCCGCATGTGCCATCGCGTGTGATTCGCCATGCCCGACTGGACTGATGACCATGCGGTGCAGCATTTCGCCATTGGGCACGAACTCGAGCACCGCCCGCTGCCCTTTGCCCGGCGGAGCGTCGAACTGCACGCTGATACAGTCGAACTCGTACCGAGCCACCTCGTGGCCGTCCACCTCGCACCGAATCGTCAGTTGCGCCATGGCGTGCCCCTGCAAGAGAAGAGACGAATATAAAGGACACAGAACTCTTATGATACATGAAGTACCCGCTTTTGTCACCAGACGCCCTGTACAAAAAATCTGACGCACGGCACGACGCTGCGAACACTGTCCATCGTCGGGAAGCTTTTAGAGTCGAGGGCCTGACATCTCGGATCAGCACCGTGCCGAAGGCATTGACCAAGGGCCTCGCGGCATCCTTGATGTTCGAGCACTCGCCCGTGATCCGGCCGTCCTTCACGTAGTAGCTCTGGCAGAATCGCCAGTACGCCGCGAACAGGCCGTTCACATCCACGGCGTTGAGGTCAGCCAAGGCGCCCGTGCGACTGGACGCCGGCGGCTGCTGGTGATTGGCCAACCACACGACCATGACCTGCGGATGGCGATGGTGACCCTCGGTGGTGCTGTGTTGCCCGAGATTAAGATCCTTGCCAGCCAGAGTCACCACGGCTTAGCCGAATGGACGATGCAGGCGGTACGAAGGGAGAGATCGGGTGCGTCGAGACACGCGAGGCTCCAGGGGCTTGGAGCCAAAACGGTAGACTACCGTTCTGGCTCATCGCCTCTGGCCTCGCTGCCCGACACAGGCTGGTACGCTAAATTGCATTAGGCAATGTGTTTACTGCAATGGAGCCGACCGGGATCGAACCGGCAACCCCCCAGGCAGTTCGCAAGTATTTGCAATTTATTGACTTGTGATTGCGATCTGATTTACAACATAGTGCTGCAGGTAGGTATTTCTGCGCATTCGCCCGCCCATTTATGCGCAGTACTGGGGGCAAATCTGTGTACGCAGATTGACAGTGCCCTCTCGCCAATCCTAATCATACATGCTTGCTCGGTACGCATCGCTTCAGCAGCGATGCAACTCGATGGACGCCGGGCAAGGCCACATGGGCCGGGTCGTCCGAGTCATAGAGCGCGATCTTCAGGCGGCGGGTAATCACGCCCACCGGCCGGATGCGTGGTCGGCTCGTTTGTGAACGTAGAGCACGCTTACGAGAGCAAAGTGGATACCCCGTTCCTTCACAAAGCTGACCCGGCGGATTGGGATTTCCTTCGCCAGCAGCGTGACTGACAAGCGGGGCATGCTCCGCTTCGCCACGTTCGAGCAGTTGCGGGATACCAGCACGCAGGCGGTGGAGCAGTACCTGATGGGCCGGGGGCTGGACCAGTCGATGAAGCAGGTGTTCCTGGCGCACAAGGACAGTTCGACGGCGGCGTACTACACCAGCAACGATCTGCGGCTGATGAACACGGCGATGCTGGACCAGATCATCGATCACCTCGATCAGCTCTACGGCCTGACCCACCCATAGCCGCAGGCTGACGCCTTCCGGATGGGGCCCTACACTGACGCAGGTCGGCGTATGCCAAAGAGGCGCCAGGAGGCAACCGGGTGGCTCTCGCTGACGAGAAGGAATTGGATCGACCGGATCCTATCGGGGACGCGACACCACGGCGGTAGCGTCGAGCAAGTGGACGGCATCGCTCCCCTGCAAGATAATGCTGTCGATGTCTGTACTGGATGACAGCCAGGCTGCAGCGGCGATCGACGGCGAAAGCCCAGACCGACGCAAAGAGCAACAGCAGCGGGAAGACGATGCCCGCGTCGCTGGACTTGAAAAGTACAAAGCCAGGCAGGAAGCACTGCGGAAGCAGGGCGCCAATGGCGGACCGGCAGCAAGGGTTGTTGATGGCATCATAGAGGACATGACTAAGGAGGTGAAGGCGCTTCAGAAGGTGGCGACGGAGCAGGTATTTGGCGAGGGCGCCGCGAATGGCATCGACAGCAGCGCTCTGGGCGGCCTTCTTCTGAGGCAAGAGACTCCCGAGGTGGTCAATCGCCTGCTTTCGTGCGGTGGGCAGAAGAAGAAACTGAAGAACCTCCAGTCTGATCACTGGATATACATTCTGGCGCTGAATCCTGACGAGCTGTCATTCATCACGGCTCGCAGTTTCCTGCGGGAACGTGGGCGTACGACCACCCGCACGCAGCAGGAGGACGAAGAAGAGTCTCGCTTGGTGCAGGAAGCGGGGACAAGTGTCGCCATGACCACACTGGCAAATGCTGTCGGCAAATCATTTGGCACAGTCTGCAGAAAACAGGGCCGTCTACCGAGCAAGTTTTGGCACGATCCATCAAGAATAGCGGATCTCGCTTCGAATGTCCCGGCGTGTAGGGGGCGCCAGCGCGAGCGGGACGCACGAGAGAAGCGATTGAAGGAGGTTGCGCGAGCATTGCAGCGTTTGGTTGCTGATCCGAAATCGGCAGCAGAATCGGAGGCGCCACATGAGCACCAGGACCGCCTCGCCAAACTGGGCTCGGCTCTGGTGCGAGCGATGGTGGATGGCCGTTCAGGCATGTTCGAGCTGAATCTTGATGCTCCGGAATCGAAGAAATCTCGCGGGCGAGCGATGGTAAGCCTCGCCGCAGGCATCGATGACGAACTGTTGCGCGACCTCAGTCACCCTGAGTGCTTCGCGGCAGATAATTGGGCAATGGTGTGTCGGCCCCAGCCCTGGACACGGATGAACAGGAAGTATCGCGGTGGCTACCTGCGGAATCGGGTTCACCTCATCAGTGGCGCCCGCCACTCGCGTCACTCGTGGGAACTGGAACGGCCGATGGGTGACGGCTGCCTGAAGGCGCTGAACCTGGTGCAGAATACCGCGTGGGAAGTCAATGCGGATGTTCTGAGGGTGTTGGAGACCTTCCTCAATGATGCCGGTAGTGAGGCGTGGTCCGTACCCGAGCGCAAATACGCGGAGGTCATGCCGAAGGAATTGAGGCGCCCGCGGCTTACATTCGAGCAACGAACTGAGCGGCGCAAATACCTCGAACACGCCAAACTCAGGCGGATCAGGGATGCGGCGAACTCCTACCTGGTCGGCCAACCTGCCCGCGCGCGGCCGATCTGGATGCCGCACCGCGTGGACTATCGCGGGAGGTTCTATCCCCTGAGCGCCGACCTTTATCCTCAGGGCTGCGACCCAATGAGGGCGCTGTTGCGATTCCACGAACCCAAGGTTTTGGGCCCGCAGGGTGTTCGCTGGCTGGCCATCCACGTGGCAAACCTTGGCCAGCAGTCGAATCGCCTGGAAAGTCTGAACGCTCGGGAAAGATGGACCCACGACAATAGCGACCAGATCATCGAATTCGCCAGGGAACCGCATGTCAGAAGTGAGCTATGGCCTTTTCCCCTGGATAAGCCGTGGTGTTTCGTTGCCGCCTGTATGGAGTGGACGGCGATGGTGGAATCCAACGATCGAGAGAATTTTGAGTCCCGTCTTCCCGTCACCGTTGATGGCACGTGTAACGGGTTCCAGCACCTCGCGGCGGTCTGCCGAGCCACGGATCTTGCTCAACTGGTGAATCTGACCCCAACGACTTCTGACGACCTTCCGCGGGATCTGTACACAGAGGTGGCTGATTGGATCAAGGCTCGGCCAGGCGTTCAGAATCCCAACTTGGCCAGCAGAGTTTCTCGTGACGTTGTGAAGCAGGCAATCATGACGCTTCCCTATTCCGCGTCCAAGCGGACGCGGCGACGCCAGATTGCTGACAAGCTCGGCAAGGCGCCACGCGGCGCCGACCAACAGGGTTCTGATCCGGGGACGCTGACAAAGGAACAGCGTGAAAGCGATGAGCGCGATGCCGGCAGGATCTGCGACCTTATCGACGAGTACATGAAATCCAATCACGGCGTGGTCATGGACGCGATGCAGTGGCTCAAGGCGGTGGTTGACGCCTATACCAATAGAAATATGCCGCTTCAGTGGTCGCCTTCCGGTGACCTGCGGCTGCAGCAGGGCCGTGTGGCCGTGAAGAAGAGGCGGATTCGTTTGCTCAAGGACTCCCAAAAGTGGTCGTTCACGCACCAGCACGCCATGAGCATTCAAGAGCAGCTTGACATCCTGGCCAAGAAGTTGGGTAAGCGCAGTAACGAGATTGATCGGCTTCAGGGCTTGCCCGACAAGTCGGAGCTTCTTCTGAGTCCAAGGCGCCAGCAGAATGCCGTCACAGCCAATGTCGTGCATAGCCTCGACGCCGCCCATCTGATCCAGACGATCAATCAGGCTGGTGTCAACAGCATCACGAGCTTCTACACCAATCACGACAGCTACGGCACCCATGCCGGAGTGATCCCCACGCTCCGTGATTGCCTTCGGTCGGCCTTCGTGGAAGTCCACAAGAATGATCTGCTCGCAAGCATCAAGGTTGCCGCAGGTCAGGATGGCATCGAGGTTCCAGACCCGCCGCCACTCGGCGAGTTTGACATCAAACAGGTCCAACTGGCGAAGTACCTTTTCTCGTAACAGGCCGCGGCGTGCGCAAGCTATCCACTTAAGGAGAAGATATCGACACATTGACGCCGCATTTGTCGTAACTATCGTGTCAAATGCTACTTACGGACTAGCTGAGTCCGCCACCTCCCTTCAGCCGCAGCGACGTTCTATCGCTGCCTCTACCTGCTCCACCATGGATCTGGCTCCGAGCCACTGCACATGCAGTGCTGGGCCGAACTCGGCATCCCCGGCCGAGTGATCCTCGGTAAGCCCCCCTACAACCTGCACGCTCTACCTCCCGGCACAGTTCGCCGGCGCGGATCGACATCGTCATCGCCGCCCGGCGCTACCAACTTCTTTCACGTCATGGACTTGAGTCCGAACAGACGTGCGGAGCGTCCGATGATTGTCTTCAAGCAGACCCCATCTCTACTTACCACGCCCCTGCCCGACGCAGAACCGCGGCGGCGGGCTGTCACTATGCCCTCGAATACGGCTACGTCATCGTCGGGGGTGATGTCCGGAGCCAATGCTACCGAACTGCACCTCTACGACGACGCTCGCGGGTCAGCAGATGGACGCCAAGAAGGGCGGCCGAGCAAGGCGACCGCCATCGACTGGCCGCGACGGATGCGGCCTCCGCCCCGCGGGTGACGCGAGCGTGACGCACCCAATAGCCCGGAACTTACGAAGGTTCGTGACGATTGGATTCCAAAATGACGAATGATGACCTGAAAACCCTATGTAATCGGCTCCCCCTGGGAGTCGTGATCGACAGATACCTGACAACTCACCTCAACAACGAGGTGAGCAAGATGGTCGAGCAGCTCGGAGCCGATCTTGACCCTAACACCGACGAGTACAAGCTACTGCAGAAGCTAGCGGCAAATAAGAATGCCGCAGTATACGACGCCGTCTTGGAACTGGTCACACAGACCAGGGACGGCACACTGAACCCGCCGCGGTTCAGTGAAGCTACGGTCCTCGAAATGGCGGCGGAATACCGCATCACCAATCGCAAGATTGGTGAATGGCGGCGCCGGCGCGTCTGCGAGGCTGTTGGCAAGGGGTCGATGACCCGCCATCAACTGGAAACGGCGGTTCACCTTAGCGGTGAGCCGCTTACGCTGATGCTCGACGACCTGATCAACAGCGGATTGATCAGGCGCGATGGCGACCTTTACACCGGACCCGACGATAACAACGTCGGAACGGCCTGATCAATCTACCCAGGCGGGCGTGCCAGTTCGGGCGCCCTGCCTCTTACGTTTTCCCTAGCTTGTGGCTGGCGAAAACAGTGGAAGCAGATCCGTTGGACGCCAAAGGCGTCACAACAATGACATCGAATCATGAGTTGCAAAGGCATGAAACCACTCGACAACATGCTGGCCGCAATCGAGGCCAAAGACAAAGCTATAGCCCAAACCCAAGTACAAGCCACACTCCAAGATCATGATCAAGCTACAACCCAAGCACCGGCCCTCGCCGACCAGCCCGTTAACAGGTATCTAGCTGTGAAGCAAGTCGCCAAGATGCTCGGCATCGCGGTGCGCACGCTGCAGACCAGACGATCCCAAGGCAAGTTCCCCGGGCCGGATCTGAAGGAGGGCAGCGTGATCCGCTGGAAACAATCCACCGTGGATCATTGGCTGAACACTCACATGCGCAAGTAGTCCTTCACTGCGGATGCGCCGCATCACCAACAGGAAAGTCGGTGATGGCGTCGCCATGATGCACAAGGACTAAGTCAAACGCGAAGGCGACCGCTACACCGCTGCCGGCCAAGTCCAGGCGGCAGCGGCCTGATCAATCTACGAAGCGGGGCGTGCTCGTTCGGGCGCCCCGCTTCATTCTTTTACTCATCGAAGTCTGCGTCGATTTGTCCTCGCGTGAGGATAGCGCAGCCCCCGGAAAGCACCATACAGTTGGAAATCGAATATGAACACTCAAAACAAGCAACAGCAAGGTACACCCATGACCGTCAAGCAACAGATTCCAGCGGCGGCGCCAGCGCCGGATGCCGCCAAGGACATCTACCTGACCCAGAAGCAAGTGGCGGAGATGCTCGGCATCGCGGTGCGCACGCTGCAGACCAGACGATCCCAAGGCAAGTTCCCCGGGCCGGATCTGAAGGAGGGCAGCGCGATCCGCTGGCGCAAAGAGACTGTCGATACCTGGTTGATGAACCACCACAACTGCTAGACCCATAGCTCGCCACGGGTGGGTGCGGCGCCATGCAACGCGCCGTACCCACCCTTTTCTGTGGCGCAGACTGTTCAGCTAGATGCGCTGCCAGGCTGACCGGCCGCCGGGAACAGGCCATGCGCAAACTAAGACATAAATCGGCGCTAAGTACAGCTTCTGGACCTGGGGTAGTACGGTTTCGGGACTCAGGCAGGTACAGTTTCTGCACCAGGGTGAGTACAGTTTTCGCACTACCCACCCAGTACGGAATCTGCACTCACCCGAGTACAGTTTCTGGACCTCTAACTATATAAACAACAAGAGGAAAAAGGGGAACAACAACAACAACAACACGACCCCCCTGGAGGGGGCGGGTGCTGTTGTTGTTGTTGTTCCCTTTGGCCCCCGGAAACTTGCTTGACTGTTCAGTTATATGAAATCTATGCCGTCAGGCAATTGATCCGCATAAACCTGGTCATGATCACAATCAACGTCTCAGGTACTTTTGGACCTTCCCCCGGAAATCCCCCCGGAAACAATCCCGTAATCGAGTTTTATTACTGAGTTGTAGAAACTCTATACCTTCAGGTAACTCTCAGGCAGAGTCAGTCTATAGACACAGTCAGCCGTCTGGTATCCCGTTCAGAAGTGTTCCACCGGCAGGCTTGCTTCCATCTGGTATTCGGTTTCAATCTAAACCACTGGCATTTATTGCATTCTATGGTATAGTGGATGGAAGTGTCTGGCTCTGTTCAGGTATGTGGACCCGTCCGATTGCCAGATGTGCCTTCAGTTAATCTTTTTGATAGGTAACTGAACGGCGCCCTGTAAAGTGTAACGCGTTACACAAACAGACAGATTGATCCGGGGTCAGATATTGCCATGGAGTTCTGATCGCCGATATGCATGCCGTTTCGTCCCCCTCAGATGCCTTTACGACACAGCCCTCGTTTACCCGGTTCAATCCTGCGAATCATCCGTATTTCATGGTGCCGGCCCGCCTACTGGATCAGTTGTGCAGTCTGACCCGCAACGAGCTTAAGGTCTATCTGGCGCTGGCGAGCTTTCGCAACACCAAATCGAACCGGATCTATCCCTCTTATGCCACGCTCGCCACACGGGCAGGCATCTCCAAGAGCCGGATCGCCCAGGCGCTTAAGTCCCTTCAGTCCAAGGGACTGATTGACCGCGCCGCAGGCAGGCGAGGCCGGTGCAATCACTATCAGCTCATCATTCCCACTCCCATGCAAGCCCTGCCCCCGGAAGCAGAATCTCTGCAATCAGCCGGCCAGACAGACCCGATAGACCAGACAGACCAGGTTGATTCCCAGGAACTGGCCAGCGCAGACGATGACGCCGATCCGGACTATTCGCCTGAAGGCGAGGAGTCCGTGGGGCAGAGCGGAGAATACCTGTTCACCCGCCGGGCCCAGATTCTGGAACTGCTGGACCGGCCCTTGTCCCTGAAGCAGGCCGAGGCCATTGTGCCGCGGTTATGCGTGGGGGCAGGCCATGTCGGCCAGTCCGCCGCCAAGCATGTTGGGGAGGGCGAGTGGTCCGCCATGGAGTTGATGAACCTGGCCTGTGAGGTGCGCTTCAGCAAAGACCTGAAGAACCCCTGCGGAATCTTCGTGCACCGGCTCAAGGACAACTCCCGCGCCGACACGGCCAATATGTATACCGGCTTTATCTGTCCCGTCGATGCGCTGGACGCCATCTTCAAGGTGCTGGTGCCGCAACTAGAGGGTAAGAGCCTGCACCTGGAGCAGTTTGCCAGGTACATCAACGTGCCTCTGCCGCTTAGGGAAGGTGAACTGCCGACCTTCAAGCAGTTTCCACCCTATGGGGCGCCTGAGGAAGTGCCCACCAAGCGGATCGGCTCGGCACTGTGCCATGTCTGCCTGGAGTTGGGCTTGGCGGACTGGCCCGTGGAAGATGACGAGCCCGAAGTGGATGAGAAGTCATGGCCTATCAGTTCGCATATTCCCCCGGAGATTCTCAGGTGCCTGCGGCAACCCGGTCCGAGCCCCTAAAACACAGGAAACCCCCATGGCCAAGGTGGCCCGCTGGAAGAGGGCCACTCTTGCGATGTTCAGAGATGCATCGAGATTGGCAAAAACCATCACTATGCCAGAATTATCACTATTAACTTCCGGTGGCCTGACTGTCCATGTTCACCTTTGTCACAGAGCCCGTCATGAGATGGATATCTATATTCCGCATTCGGTTATAATGAAGTTAGGTCTGCACAGCCGTGCTACCAGCCATGACATCAGCGCGGCGCCCAAGCTGTATGACGACCGCGCAACCGACTGAAAGAGACACGCACATGACCACACTACTCACCAACCACCAACTTCCAGGGTCACTTCCGGGGGTTCCACAATGGCAACCTCACACAGCGACCAGACGCAGGCCCAACCGGGCGCATCTGGTGCATCGCTACATTCGGCATAAGCGCGGCCTGTGCTGCTCGTTCACCCTCGACGAGCTGCTGCTCACCATCTTTGCCGGACGCAAGGTGCATCATCAGCAGCGCCATCGCATCCGCCGGACGATCGACCAGTACGTGCGCGCCGGCCTGCTGGAAGCCGACCACACCGACGACGGCTGCATCCACTACCTCCCCGCCTACGGACCGCCCAACGACGAACAGCAGTCGGCCCTGCGCCAACACCTGCACGGCCTGCTCCCCGAGGAAATCCTCCACGACACCCACTCGGTCATGGCCGTCATCGACCTGGTGCTGGACGAACTGTGCTGAGGCGACCATGACGTGACGAGCAAAGTGCCTGCTGCGAATCCCGATCCACAACCGCGAATACCAAGCCAATGGCTCAAGGACAATGACCATGAAGAACAGGAAAATCACCGTATGTTCAACCTCAACCAGGACCACGCCTCAAGCCTGCGCGGCGGACATCGTCCGTCGCGTTCACAGCCTGATCGTGCTTTACCGCCAACACCGATGGTCGTTCACGCTGACGGATCTGCTGA
Source organism: uncultured Phycisphaeraceae bacterium (assembly GCA_964518335.1). Lineage (GTDB taxonomy): Bacteria > Planctomycetota > Phycisphaerae > Phycisphaerales > Phycisphaeraceae > CAZFDT01. The sequence continues at coordinate 31,976 of CAZFDT010000018.1, read as the reverse complement.
GCCGAATCCAACCCGGCCAGCGCCAAACTGTCTTCTGCACCGTGCTTCGCTACGTGGATGCCGGGCTGTTGCGCCCGGAATGCGATGCCGCAGGCGTTGTGAGTTACCGGCCGATCTTCAACGAAGTCGCCAGTGACCAGCAACAGGCCGCGTGGGACGAACTCAAGTCCGAGTACACCGACGAGGTCTGGCAAGCTGAAGCAATGGAGGTGCTCAATACACGCACATGATAGAGATGCGATGAAGCATCAGCGCGGCAACCCCACCTGCTCCGTGCCCGGCTGCGGTCAGCCGGCCGATTACGAAGTGCTCTTCGAGGACGTGTACCTCAACGTGGGTTGGCGACCACGCTTCTACCGCGACCGGGACAGCAAGCGGCCGTATCTCTGCAGCAAGCACCAACAAGAGAACGAAGCCGGCTCCGTAGGCGAAGTCCAGCCGCGCGGTGTGGTGAACTATCCCCACACCAACCGATGCCACGCCCAGGGCGCCACCGGCTACCGTTGTCTGCGCTCCAACGGGGATCATCAGAAGGACCAGATGATCAGTGGGTTGGAAAACTGGCTCATCAGGAATGGCCACAAGCTGAGCCAATGCGTGATGGTGGGCGGCGAGCGAATGGGCGGTGCTGGCAGGATGTCTCTGACAAAGCTGCTGCAGCACAGCGGCAATTGTTACCAACCACGCGGCGCCTCATAATCGCCACGCGTGTCGAAGAAGCACTGTCGCCGACGATGCCGGCTGAACAGCTTGGACAGTGCGAGCAGGTACTCATCGCCCGTGTCACCATACGGGCAATTGAGAAGGTGCGGGGCTATACCCCGACAATGACCCCATCACCTGCCACTGAAGCGTGATCATGCGCAAGGCATTGCGAGACTGGGTGATCGAGCTTCATAGAACCACCACATCGCAATATGAAAAACCTCACAAGCCCACTGACTCACAGATGTCAGTGGGCTTGGGTACGTTCCGTTCCTCACGAGGATTTGGCCGAAGTTGATCGGCGAGGGAACGCACAGGCATAGGGGGCGACCTGCTCCGGTGGCAGAGGGGCCGCGAGGACTGAACATGCATAGGACCTGATGTTGGTGCATGCTCCGCACAATCCAAGACGGCAGGTTGGCGGCGTTCCGCGGGCAGTAGAGTCGTCATGCAATCCCTCTACCGCCGCACCACGTTCTTGCCGCCAATTGCCTCCGTGCGGACTGCATATCGCCTCAGATGCACAGTTGCACGGCCACGCCAGCAGAGTTAGCGTATCACCGTTATCCGCTGACCGCGATCCTGCGTCGAGGCACTCACACGCTGCTGACGCAGGCGGTCGGCCGCCACTGCATCGCAGTCAAGTCTGAAAATCGCGAAATCGCGATGATCGGCATCCTAGAATTTGACACACTGATGTGGAAAGATTATGGATGACTCATCCATGGGTGCTCTTCCGGTCCATCTCGGAGTCGCGGGGCCACTGGCGATGTTCGCCAGGGCCGATGTGAGCCAAGCCGCTCGTCTGTTCGCTGACACCTAACCGCACGGGGAGTTCCGGTGGACTATTACGCACACTCATTGCCGGGTCGGGACAAGACGGAGTGGGAGCCGCTGCCGGTGCATCTGCAGCAGGTGGCCGATCTGGCCGAGCGATTTGCGTCCGCGTTTGGCGCCGCCGCATGGGGGCGAATCGCCGGATTGTGGCACGACCTAGGCAAGTATTCCGAAGCGTTTCAGCGATACCTGTGCAATTCAAGTTACTCCTATGGGGAGGACGCCGAAGTCGCTGGCAAGGTCGATCACAGTACAGCAGGGGCACAGCACGCCAAGCGTGTTCTGACATCTTTACTGGATTGGCGTTTGCTGGCGTACTGCATCGCGGGGCATCACAGTGGATTGCTCGACAGCGGTTCGGATGCGACGGCTGACGTCGGCGGGAATCTGGCTCATCGTATGGTCAAAGCAACTGAGCCGATTTCCGCGGCTCCATGCGACCTGCTCGTCACGCCATCATTACCGCCGCCGCCATTTTGCTGGTGCAACGGCGGCGAAGGCGGGTTCCAGTTGGCCACGTTCGGTCGGATGCTGTTTTCCTGCCTGGTGGACGCTGATTTTCTCTGTACCGAAGGGTTCATGAATTCGGATGCCGCCACGGCCAGGCAGGCGAAGCCGCCGGCGTGGGACCAATGGGCCGTCAGGGTGGATGAGCTTGTCGCGGAGAAGCAGCAGGGTTCGCCGCCATCGGCCGTCAAGCAGCGTCGTGCCGAGGTTTACGATAGCTGCGTTCGAGCCGCGGAACGGGCGCCGGGCTTCTTTTCACTGACGGTTCCAACCGGTGGCGGCAAAACGCTTGCCAGTTTTGCGTTTGCGCTTCGGCACGCCGCCCTGCATCAGTTGAATCGGGTGATCTACGCGCTGCCATATACGAGCATCATCGAGCAGAATGCCCAGGTGCTGCGAGACGCTCTCGCCGACGATGGCGGTTGCCTGTTGGAGCACCACAGCAATCTCGATCCGAAGAAGGAGACGCTCTGGGGCCGGCTTGCCAGTGAAAACTGGGACGCGCCTGTGGTCGTCACCACCAACGTTCAGTTGCTCGAATCATTATTTGCCTGTCGTACATCGCGATGTCGGAAGCTGCACCGGCTGGCGCGTAGCGTGATCATCCTGGACGAAGCCCAGGCGCTGCCGGTGGAACTGCTGCGTCCGTGCTTGGCCGTATTGGCGGAACTGGTTCGCAATTACGGTGCGACAATCGTGCTCTGCACCGCTACGCAGCCGGCGATCGTCAAGCGGGCGGACTTCACCATTGGGTTGGAGAACGTGCGAGAGATCATGGCCGATCCCCTGGCCCTGTTCGAAGCTCTGCGGCGCGTTCGCGTGACGCATGTGGGCGAACTGTCGGCCGCAGCGTTGTCGCAGCGCATCGTGGAGCAGCCGCAGGTGCTCTGCATCGTCGAGACGCGCCGACGCGCGGCCGAACTCTACAAGCTCGTTCGCCAATCGGGCGTCGAGGCGATCCATCTCAGTGCCGCGATGTGTCCGGCCCATCGGTCGATGCTGGTTGATCAGATCAAGCCGCGGCTGGCGTCGGGTGCGCCGTGCCGGGTGGTCAGCACGCAGCTCATCGAAGCGGGCGTGGATGTGGATTTCCCCGTGGTGTATCGCTCCTTGGCGGGGCTGGACGCAATCGCCCAGGCCGCCGGCCGATGCAATCGTGAGGGCAGGCTGCCCGAGCCGGGACAGACGTTCGTCTTCACGCCCGAAGGCGGCGTCAACGCCATCCCGCCGGGCCATCTGCGACAGACGGCCGCGACCGCTCGTGAGTTGATCGGCCGGTACGACGACCTGCTGAGCCTCGACGCCGTGCAACGGTACTTCGAGTTGCACTATTGGAAGAAGCAGGACGCCTGGGACAAACAACGCGTGATGGAATGCCTCAATGATGTTCGAGGCCTGTGCTTCGACTACGCCACCGCCGCCCAGCGGTTCCAGATGATCCCCGACGAGCAGAAACCGGTGGTTATGCCCTGGCGCGACGAAGGCAATCGCATCGTGAGTAAGTTGCTCGGCGCCCCGCACGTCGATCGCACCCTGCGCCGTCAGGCCCAGCGTTACACGGTGCAGATTCCGGCACGGGTGTTCGACACGCTTGTCACCGCCGGCGAGATACAGGCCTTCGACGACCGCCCCGCGGTGCTGCATTCCGTCTGGCGGTATGACGACGAGTTAGGCTTGGTCACTGACACACAGATGCACCTGCCCGCCGATCTATCTGTGATTTGATCCTGCCGTTCAGTTAAGGGTGATGACGTGAGCGTTTGCACACCCCATCCCAACATGGAAAGCTCTCGACGCGAGAGCATTGACAATACAAGGCTCGACGCGTTCGTTAGGACGCGTCGAGCCATTCGTTCGCGCAATTGCTATCAGCATGTTTCAATCCACGCCCTCGCGCGGAGGGCGACGTACCGGTGTAGCCGCAGCGTGGATGAACCGATGGTTCACCACACGCTCGTGTTGAAGACGGCTATTGACGCAACAAACTGCGTCGAAATTGCGCGAGAGGGATTGCAGATCCCGAATCCCTCGATATATTCATTTCATGCTTATAGCAATTGTACCACCTCTGAAAGGGATCCGCAAATGAACACGATCACCAAACGCGAACTGGACGCCGCAACAAGGGTCGTAGCGGAAATTCCAGTTCCTCTTGACCGAATCCCTTATACGCCAGCCTTTGAGGACGCACACCACCGTCTGCGGGGCCTTCTGGGATTGGAGGTGCCCGCAAACCGAGCTTGGCATCTTTTTACAAGTGTCCGGAAGAGAGGACTGGCTCCGAGAAGATTCAGAAGTAGGGCGTGAATCGTGTCCTCAGCTTCGTGTCTTTGAGAGGAGCGTGCGATTATGAGCTACGGCATCCGCTTACACGTCACCGGCGAGTTCGCCTGTTTTACGCGTCCTGAAATGAAGGCGGAGAGGGTCAGTTACGACGTGATCACCCCTTCCGCCGCGCGGGGCATCCTCGAAGCGATCTACTGGAAGCCGGAGATTCGCTGGACGATCGATCGCCTGCACGTGCTGCGGCCTATCCGCTGGATGAATCTGCGGCGGAACGAAGTCGGGATCAAGGCGTCGGCCAGCAACGCCGCCAGCGCGATGAAGCGGGGACGCGGCGAATTGGGGCTGGTGGTCGAAGACGAGCGGCAGCAGCGGGCCTCGCTGATCCTTCGCGATGTGGGATACCTGATCGAAGCGCACTTCGATGTCCTGTCCGGTGATGACAGCCCCGAGAAGCACTATGCGATGTTCTGCCGACGTGCCCGGCAGGGGCAGTGCTTCCACCACCCCTATCTCGGGTGCAGGGAGTTCGTGGCTGATTTTGCCCTGATCGAGGACGGCGAGCCTCCGCCGCCGTGCGAGCTGCCTCAAGCCGATCGCAATCGCGACTTAGGGTTCATGTTGTTCGATCTGGACTACACCCCCGACAAGAAGGGCGCCATCCTCGACGGCCACACCGGCAAACGGCTCAACCCGCAGGCGCGATTCTTCCGCGCCCAATTAGAGAACGGCATCATCGACGTGCGGCAACAGGCCGCGGAGGTGCGAACATGATCCTGCAGGCCCTTCACGACTACTACCAGCGATTGGCGGATGATCCCGAACACGACATCGCTCCGCCCGGATTTAGCGTGCAGAACATCGGCTTCCGCGTGGTGATCAACGAGGATGGCTCACTGCACGCGATAGAGGCGACGGATCATGATGAGAAGGGCAAGCCTCGTCCAGTCAAGCTGCGCGTGCTCGGGCAGGCCAAGCCGACGGGAGCAGGCATCAACCCCTGCTTTCTCTGGGACAACGCAACTTATCAGTTGGGGGCGGTCCCCGAAAAGCGTGATCCGAAGTGGGCGGCCGATCGCTACGAGAAGTTTCGCACCGAGCATCTTGCGGCTGAGAAGGAGATTGACGATCCGGCCTACTCCGCGGTCTGTCGTTTCCTGGAGAATTGGTCGCCGCAGCATGCGGCAGCGCATCCCGACCTGAATCCGCCGCCGGCCAATTTCGGTGTGTTTCGGCTTCGAGGCCAACAGGGAGATGTTCATCAGCGCCCCAAGGTTCTGACGTACTGGCAACACCGAATGCAGCGTGACGGGGACCGCGGTGCCGAGGAACTCTCCGGCGTCTGTGCTGTCACTGGCACCGCCGACCAGCCGATCGCACGACTGCACGAGCCCAAAATCAAAGGGATCGTCGGCGGCCAGACCACCGGCGCGCTCCTCGTCTCTTTCAACAGCGATGCGTACGAATCGTATGGCAAGACGCAGTCATTCAACGCCCCCGTGTCTGAAGATGCCGCCTTCCGCTATTGCACGGCACTCAACTATTTGCTCGCGGATCGCTCTCGCCGCGTGATCATCGGGGACGCCAGCACCGTGTTCTGGACGGAGAAGCCAGCGCCGATCGAGCGAGCATGGGGGCCGATGCTGGACGATCGTTGCGCGGAGAGTGAGGAACAACTCAAGCAGGTGCGCGGTCTGCTGTTGAGAATCGTACGGGGTACCGCGCCCCCTGATGCACTTGGCCCGCCGGAGACGCGTTTTTTCGTCTTGGGCTTGTCTCCCAACGCCGGTCGAATCGCCGTTCGCTACTGGTTCACCGACACCCTCGATCATCTGCTCACCAACCTGCGGGAACACCTGCAGGACCTGAGCGTTATTGGCATGGACGCCGAAGCTCCGCCGCCGGTCCTCCGCGAGTTGCTGCTCGAAACCGTGCGTGACGCCAAAGATATTCCGCCCCTTCTGGCTGGCGCGCTGGCTCGTGCGATCTTGACGGGGCGACCTTATCCGGAAGCGTTCTTCTTCGCGGTTCTGCGCCGCGTACGCACAGATGGCGAAGTGTGGCCTCGACGCGCCGCAATCCTCAAAGCGCATCTGAATCGACTGCACCGTGAACGCCCTTTTCTCAAGGAGCCTATCCCCATGGCATTGGACATCACTCGAAACGACAAGCCCTACGTGTTGGGGCGACTGTTTGCCACCTACGAGAAGATTCAGCGCGACGCATTGGGTGACAAGCTCAATCGCACCATAAAGGACAGTTACCTGAGCAGCGCTTCAGCGTCGCCCGCCGCCGTCTTTCCCAGGTTGTTCCGACTCAGTCAGCACCACTTGGGCAAGATTGAACAGGTTGGGCTACGCATCACCCGCGAAAAGCTGTTAGGCGACCTTTACAGCCGTGTAGAGGGTTTCCCCAGCCATCTGTCGCATCACGATCAAGGGCTTTTCGCCATTGGTTACTACCACCAGACTCAGGCCTTTTATGCCCGTAAAACCGATGAAGCAGAGGCCAAACCTGTTGAAGTTGCCGCTTGATGGTCGCTCGTGCATTCATGCCATAACGCAAACCAGTCAACCAAGGAGCTGTCACAATGTCTGAAACCACGAACTCAACGCTGCCCCGCTACGATTTTATTTACCTCTTTGACGTCACCGATGGCAACCCCAACGGCGACCCAGACGCCGGCAACCTGCCGCGCGTCGATCCTGAAACCGGCCAGGGGCTGGTCACTGATGTGTGCATCAAGCGCAAAGTAAGGAACTATGTCGCCCTGACCAGGAACAACGGCCAGAGTGCGTCCGGCTACGACATCTACGTTCAGGAAAAGGCGATCCTCAATCAGCAGCATGAGAAAGCATACGTCGCGCTGGGGATCGACCCCAAGAAGCGCACGGCCAAGGGTAAAGACAAGGCGGAAGAAGATCGTAAACTCACGGCGTGGATGTGTCAGAACTTCTACGACATCCGTGCCTATGGGGCGGTGATGACCACCGAAGTCAACTGCGGCCAGGTGCGCGGCCCGATCCAATTCGCGCTCGGGCGCAGCATCGATCCGATCTTTTCTCAGGAACACGCGGTGACGCGTTGCGCCGTGACGACCGAGCGGGAAGCCGACGCCCAATCCGGCGACAACCGCACCATGGGCCGCAAGTTCACCGTGCCCTATGGCCTGTACCGTGTGCATGGATTTTTCAACCCGTTCCTTGCGGCCCAGACCAGGTTCTCCGCCCAGGACCTGGAGCTGTTCAAGCAGGCGTTGGGGCAGATGTTTGAGTTTGATCGTTCCGCGGCCCGTGGCCAGATGGTGCCGCGGCGCTGCATTGCCTTCCGGCACGACAGCCCGCTGGGCAATGCACGGGCGGACCAGCTTTTCGATCGTGTCAAGGTCGCGCTTAAGCCGGAGCTTGCCGAGGCGGGCAAGCCGCCTCGCAAGTTCACCGATTACGACCTCGTGATCGATAACGCGAATCTCCCGGCCGGCATCAGCGTGGAGGAATGGGTGTAGCCGCGATGTTCCCCGACTCCCAACTGCTCCCGATCAGCGCGCTGCAGCACCTGCTGTTCTGCGAGCGGCAGTGTGCGCTGATTCATCTGGAGCGGTTGTGGGCGGAGAACCGGCTGACGGTCGAGGGGCGGCAGTTGCACAAGAAGGCTCATCATCCGCGGCCCAATCCCCGGAATAGCCCGCCGTCGCGGGACGGGGTGCGGACGGTGCGGAGCGTCGAGCTGGTGTCGCATCGGCTGGGGCTTTTCGGCGTGGCGGATGTGATCGAGTGGCCCCCTTTTCCGGGGGTGCCGCGGCCCGTCGAGTACAAGCGGGGGCGGCCGAAGAAGCATGACGCGGACCTGGTGCAGCTCTGTGCCCAGGCGGTGTGCCTGGAAGAAATGATGCCCCCCGCCCCCGCCCCCGCCCCCGCCCCCGCCCCCGCCCCCGCCACCGGAAGTTCCCCCGGAAGTTCCCGAGTGCAGATCCCGATGGGGGCGATCTTCTACGGCCAGACGCGGCGGCGGCTGGAGGTGGCGTTCGATGCGGCGCTGCGGGCGCGGACCGAGGCGGCGGCGGCGCGGCTGCACGAGTTGATCGCCTCGGGCGTCACGCCCATCGCCCGACGAGAGAAGAAGTGCGACCGCTGCTCGCTGTTGCACTTGTGCCTGCCCGATGCCCTGCGCCCCCGGAAGGGGCCGGCGGTGTACTTGCGTGAGGTCACAGCGGAAGTCTTGGCGATGGCGTGAACCACGTGGCGAGCATCATCCATGAAGCAGCACCTCAACACGCTGTTCGTCACGACGCAGGGGGCCTATCTCCGCAAGGAGGGCGAAGCGGTGGCGGTGTCGGTCGAGCGTGAGACGAAGCTGCGGGTGCCGCTGCACATGCTCGGAGGGGTGTGCTGCTTCGGGCGGGTGAGCGTCAGCCCGCAGCTCATGGGCCGGTGTGCGGAACTCGGCATCGCCATCAGCTTCCTCACCGAATACGGCAAGCTCCTGGCGAGCGTGCGCGGCTTCACGCCGGGCAACGTGCTGCTGCGGCGGGAGCAGTATCGCCAAGCTGAGTGCGAGGCGCCGGTGGACGGCAAGCCGTTCGCGGGCGGGACCATCGTGCAGCCGATCGTCGTGGCAAAGCTGCTCAACAGCCGCACGGTGCTGCTGCGGGCGGTGCGCGACTATCCTGACGCGGCGGGGCGCGGCGAACTGGAGCAGGCCGGCGTGTCGCTGGGGACCAGTGTCGCGCAGGCCCAGAACGAGACCAACCTCGACCGCCTGCGCGGCATCGAAGGCGAGGCGGCCAACACCTACTTCGGCGTGTTCGGCAAACTTGTCACGCGGTCGCCGGAGGAGTGGCGGTTTGACGGCCGCAACCGCCGCCCGCCGCGCGATGCGGTCAACGCGCTGCTGTCGTTCCTCTACACGATGCTGGTGCATGACGCCCGCAGCGCCGCCGAGGCCGCGGGGCTTGACAGCCAGGTAGGGTTTCTGCATCGTGATCGGCCGGGGCGGCCGTCGCTGGCGCTGGATCTTATGGAGGAGATGCGGGCGTTCCTCTGCGATCGTCTGGCTCTGTCACTGATCAACCGCGGCCAGATCCGCGCCGCGGGCTTCACCATCAGCGAGGCCGGCGGCGTCGTGATGGACGACGACACCCGCAAAACCGTCCTCGCCGCGTATCAGAAACGCAAGCAGGAGGAACTGGTGCATCCATACCTGAACGAAAAGGTGAGCATCGGCCTGATCGTGCATCTGCAGGCACGACTACTCGCGCGGCATTTGCGTGGGGACTTGGACGCCTACCCGCCGTTCGTATGGAAGTAGCTGCAGTGGTCGATTGCCTTTGACGACCAAGCCAAATCGGAGACGCCATGTTTGTGCTGGTGACCTACGACGTGAGCACGCAAACCCAGGCCGGCCGCCGTCGGCTCAGCCGCACCGCCAAGGCGTGCCTCGACTTCGGGCAGCGCGTACAGAACTCGGTCTTTGAGTGCCAGGTTGATCCGGCGCAATTTGCCACGCTCAAGGCCCGCCTGCAGGAGATCATCGATCCCGCCGAGGACAGCCTGCGTTTCTACTTTCTTGGCAGTAACTGGCGGCACCGTGTGGAACACGTCGGTACCAAACCCGCTACGGACCTGCAGGGCCCGTTGATCGCCTGAAAGAATGTAGGAGGGTGATTACGAGAATGCGAACATCCAGCGCGCAGCGTGGAACCCGCAGGTTCGCGACGTATGCAAGCCGATCTTTGACAAGTGAATAGCTTCTTCCACGCCCGTGAGTCAGCTCCGAATCAGACATGGCCCATGTACATTCGCGGGCATGAAGGCATTGATTGTGAACGTTACAGGAGTTACAACTAAGGCGTCGCCCTCTGCACGAGGGCGTGGATTGAAACCAAAATTAACATAACCCCTTGTCAATGTCGCACTTAGTCGCCCTCTGCACGAGGGCGTGGATTGAAACAGGCGAGAGCGTATCCGCTTTTGATGAGCCGTTCGTCGCCCTCTGCACGAGGGCGTGGATTGAAACTCGGGGGCTTGGGGGATCTCGACAGCGTTGAGCTGTCGCCCTCTGCACGAGGGCGTGGATTGAAACGACGACCGCGGTCCCTACGACGCACGACGGCTGGGTCGCCCTCTGCACGAGGGCGTGGATTGAAACCTCGTCGATCGTGACCGCCTCGGGCTGCCGCTCTGTCGCCCTCTGCACGAGGGCGTGGATTGAAACGGATATCCTCTGCCATGCCGCCGCATCATCTCGCGTCGCCCTCTGCACGAGGGCGTGGATTGAAACTGGCGCGGATGGAAGGAAACAAGTGAGACTCCAGGTCGCCCTCTGCACGAGGGCGTGGATTGAAACCTGAGAGAGTTCGTAGGAGACCTAGCGATGGACGTCGCCCTCTGCACGAGGGCGTGGATTGAAACTCGCTCCAGGCGGTCGGCACGGCGGTCAAGTGGTGTCGCCCTCTGCACGAGGGCGTGGATTGAAACCGATTGGCAAACCACCAGCCACGCCCGCAACGGTGTCGCCCTCTGCACGAGGGCGTGGATTGAAACGCGCGATGGCGTGATGATCGCTGCCGTCCCGGCGGTCGCCCTCTGCACGAGGGCGTGGATTGAAACGACGCCGAGTTCGAGAGAAAGCATCCGCGCGGAAGTCGCCCTCTGCACGAGGGCGTGGATTGAAACAACAAAGTCTTTGCCTCTTACTGGAATGATACTATGTCGCCCTCTGCACGAGGGCGTGGATTGAAACGTGCTCGCTGCGGTTGACCAACTCGCCCGCCCAGGTCGCCCTCTGCACGAGGGCGTGGATTGAAACAACGACCTTGATCTCGTCGCCTCGCTCGGGCTTGGTCGCCCTCTGCACGAGGGCGTGGATTGAAACGGGCCATCGGCTCAGTCCTCCGCCATCGCCTTGGGTCGCCCTCTGCACGAGGGCGTGGATTGAAACGCCTGCACCGTCCACGACCACGAGCACGAACGTCTGTCGCCCTCTGCACGAGGGCGTGGATTGAAACTTCCGACTGGCACGGCGATCGTGTCGCCGTCTGGTCGCCCTCTGCACGAGGGCGTGGATTGAAACAGCGTGCATGATTCGATCCTCTCACCGATCGTACGTCGCCCTCTGCACGAGGGCGTGGATTGAAACGTGGTACGCGATCAACAAAAAGGAAGCGGCCGAGTCGCCCTCTGCACGAGGGCGTGGATTGAAACGATTGTGGCGGTCGTAGTCGTGCGGGTCGTGTTGGTCGCCCTCTGCACGAGGGCGTGGATTGAAACGAGCGCATACCGACCGTCAGCCAGGGCCGGCAGCGGTCGCCCTCTGCACGAGGGCGTGGATTGAAACGAGAGCAATGTCGAATCGCGCGGCGTGATACTGCGTCGCCCTCTGCACGAGGGCGTGGATTGAAACCCCGGCGACGGCAGAATTACCTTGACGCGCGGGGGTCGCCCTCTGCACGAGGGCGTGGATTGAAACGCCGTCGGACAGCGCGTAGTTGAAGCCCAGCAAAGTCGCCCTCTGCACGAGGGCGTGGATTGAAACAACCTTGGTCACGTCCCAGCCCTGTGCGATGGCGGTCGCCCTCTGCACGAGGGCGTGGATTGAAACCGCCGCGCGGCGCGTATCAACTTGTACGAATTGAGTCGCCCTCTGCACGAGGGCGTGGATTGAAACACACCCATGGCGCCGAGAACGACATCGGCAATAGGTCGCCCTCTGCACGAGGGCGTGGATTGAAACGCTTGTCTGGGGCCTGAATCGCCCACCCCACAACGTCGCCCTCTGCACGAGGGCGTGGATTGAAACCAGCAGCGCGTCGCTGTGCCATCCCTCGTCGTCGGTCGCCCTCTGCACGAGGGCGTGGATTGAAACGGGGCGGCCGAATCGCTGCAGCCATCGCTCGTTGGTCGCCCTCTGCACGAGGGCGTGGATTGAAACAAGCAAAACAATTCCGCCAAGCAGTTCCAACAGGTCGCCCTCTGCACGAGGGCGTGGATTGAAACAACCTCCGACGCGGCGTAGAGCTTTACGCCGTTGGTCGCCCTCTGCACGAGGGCGTGGATTGAAACCGGGCAGACGGGGAATACGTATCCAGCACAGGCCGTCGCCCTCTGCACGAGGGCGTGGATTGAAACGCCCTGGTCTGCGTGACAGCGATCCCGGGCGCGGCGGTCGCCCTCTGCACGAGGGCGTGGATTGAAACGAGTCGATGCCAGCGTATGCGGCGAAGGAACACGAGTCGCCCTCTGCACGAGGGCGTGGATTGAAACATCCAGCATGATACCATCATCGACCATGCGATTCCGTCGCCCTCTGCACGAGGGCGTGGATTGAAACAGCCAGGCCACGCCGCGGGCGAGCAGGTCGGCCGTCGCCCTCTGCACGAGGGCGTGGATTGAAACGACCAGCATGGTTTCGCGAGCGATGATGATGGGGGTCGCCCTCTGCACGAGGGCGTGGATTGAAACGCCGCCCCGCCAAAGGTCAGCGTGGTCAGCAGGAGTGGGCCTCTGCACGAGGGCGTGGATTGAAACGCCCGTTGCGAGCCACAGTTCATTGCAAACCACGTCGCCCTCTGCACGAGGGCGTGGATTGAAACTCGGCATCATCCCCGGCGACATCGTGGAGGCCGCGTCGCCCTCTGCACGAGGGCGTGGATTGAAACGTGAGCGACGCGAATGGGCGGCGGCAACCAGCGAGTCGCCCTCTGCACGAGGGCGTGGATTGAAACTTGAACTCTTCCTCGGACCCAGCGCCGATCACGGTCGCCCTCTGCACGAGGGCGTGGATTGAAACGCATCGGCCCCGCGTGATGCGATGTATTCGTAGTGTCGCCCTCTGCACGAGGGCGTGGATTGAAACCACGCCAGCGAGTAGGCTACGGGGAGATAGCGTTGTCGCCCTCTGCACGAGGGCGTGGATTGAAACGTGTCGGTGGCGTCGGTGCTGGGTGTGCGTGATAGTCGCCCTCTGCACGAGGGCGTGGATTGAAACTACGCAAAACCCGACAACTACACTGCCGACGCGGGTCGCCCTCTGCACGAGGGCGTGGATTGAAACACCATTTACAACAAGGCCCCCGACGCGGCACTGGTCGCCCTCTGCACGAGGGCGTGGATTGAAACGCATGGTTGGTGGTGCGGGTCTTGCGTCTGTCGGGTCGCCCTCTGCACGAGGGCGTGGATTGAAACATCCGTGTTCGCGCTGCAGTTGTATGGCGAGACGTCGCCCTCTGCACGAGGGCGTGGATTGAAACGTTAGACATTACATTCTCTGGCGTCGATGCCGCGTCGCCCTCTGCACGAGGGCGTGGATTGAAACCGCGTCAAGATCAGACAACGCCCCCAGCCACCGCGTCGCCCTCTGCACGAGGGCGTGGATTGAAACGGCGCGCCGGGGTTGCAGTCCGCTATCGCACTGTGTCGCCCTCTGCACGAGGGCGTGGATTGAAACGGCGCGTGGTGCGAGTAGCGTCCATGCCGCAAGGTCGCCCTCTGCACGAGGGCGTGGATTGAAACTGCACATCCCCGCATGGGCGCTCGCGATTGCGTCGTCGCCCTCTGCACGAGGGCGTGGATTGAAACGCGTGCCGTCTGGCGCGGCATATGAGTACGACTGGTCGCCCTCTGCACGAGGGCGTGGATTGAAACGAGGCCGCGATCCGGGCGACGCGCGTGGTGGACATGTCGCCCTCTGCACGAGGGCGTGGATTGAAACATCGCCTCTCGATTCCCCACCGCCCGCAGCCCGCGTCGCCCTCTGCACGAGGGCGTGGATTGAAACGAGCGCGTCACTGATCGGTTCGTCGATCGCGGCGGGTCGCCCTCTGCACGAGGGCGTGGATTGAAACAAGATCAATCCCACAGGCACGTTTGTGCTCGTTGGTCGCCCTCTGCACGAGGGCGTGGATTGAAACGACACGCTCGCCGTTGCGGTGTGCATCGTGCCGCCGTCGCCCTCTGCACGAGGGCGTGGATTGAAACCCGGCGGGCTCGGCTGACCCTGAGCCCGACCATGTCGCCCTCTGCACGAGGGCGTGGATTGAAACCGTTGAGGCCCTGTACGCGACGAAGCGAGAACCCGTCGCCCTCTGCACGAGGGCGTGGATTGAAACATCGCCTGCGCGCCGCGAACTGTCAACTGCTTGCTGTCGCCCTCTGCACGAGGGCGTGGATTGAAACCATCGGGCGAACTCGGGTCTGCCGCATCGATGCCGTCGCCCTCTGCACGAGGGCGTGGATTGAAACCACGCTGGGGAAGCCGTGGCGATGCTCCCCCCTGTCGCCCTCTGCACGAGGGCGTGGATTGAAACCAGCAGCTTACCGAACTGCGCCTGCCCAGCCTTGGTCGCCCTCTGCACGAGGGCGTGGATTGAAACTGCAATAAACAAAGATATCTCTGCACGCTGTCCATGTCGCCCTCTGCACGAGGGCGTGGATTGAAACAGCGGCGTGGGCATGAGATAGTCTTGCCTCTTGGTCGCCCTCTGCACGAGGGCGTGGATTGAAACGTGCGATCGTAGCTCGTCCCACCGCCGCGGGCACGTCGCCCTCTGCACGAGGGCGTGGATTGAAACGACGCCAGCACGGTGCGGACTCGAAACTCCACCAGGTCGCCCTCTGCACGAGGGCGTGGATTGAAACGAGATATCCGAACCCCGTCCCCGAATACCCGACGTGTCGCCCTCTGCACGAGGGCGTGGATTGAAACCGAGTAGTCCCGCCACAAACAGCAGTACGCCTACGTCGCCCTCTGCACGAGGGCGTGGATTGAAACTTGCCCGGGCCGGCTAAGCCCAGGATGGCGCCGTGTCGCCCTCTGCACGAGGGCGTGGATTGAAACCCGGCGGCGATCAGCTCCTACCTGACCTCGGCGCGTCGCCCTCTGCACGAGGGCGTGGATTGAAACCCCGCCGTGTGCTACCCGATCCGGTGCCTCGAGGTCGCCTCTGCACGAGGGCGTGGATTGAAACCTTTTTGGCGAGGTGGTTGGCCTATTCCCAAGCAGGTCGCCCTCTGCACGAGGGCGTGGATTGAAACAACACCGACCACGGGCTAACGCCCGAGCGAAGATGTCGCCCTCTGCACGAGGGCGTGGATTGAAACCCCTCGCGCTGGTAGTAGGCCGTAGCCCACTGTGTCGCCCTCTGCACGAGGGCGTGGATTGAAACGCGTGCGGGAACGGTATGGAAATCAAGGCCGTCGGTCGCCCTCTGCACGAGGGCGTGGATTGAAACGTGGAATCTCGCAGCCATCGCGTTTGTGTGTATGTCGCCCTCTGCACGAGGGCGTGGATTGAAACTTTCACCCCGACGATAGCCCGGCGCTCGCGTTCGGTCGCCCTCTGCACGAGGGCGTGGATTGAAACCCGTGCTTGGCCTCATGGCGGGCAAGAGCGGCGCGGTCGCCCTCTGCACGAGGGCGTGGATTGAAACCGAAAAATCATCGCCCCGCGCTTGTGTCTGGCGGGTCGCCCTCTGCACGAGGGCGTGGATTGAAACCATAGACCTCGCCGTAGATGTACGACGGCATACGTCGCCCTCTGCACGAGGGCGTGGATTGAAACCTCATGGGGCAACAGGTCGATGATGATGTCGCGCGTCGCCCTCTGCACGAGGGCGTGGATTGAAACTCTGTCGGGCCGGTCAGGGCGGCACAGGTAAGGGTCGCCCTCTGCACGAGGGCGTGGATTGAAACAAGTCGATGGCCGTGCTGTGCAGGGCCGCGCCAGAAGTCGCCCTCTGCACGAGGGCGTGGATTGAAACGAGATATCCGAACCCCGTCCCCGAATACCCGACGTGTCGCCCTCTGCACGAGGGCGTGGATTGAAACATCGACGGGAACCACCGTCGCGGGCTTTGCCCCGTCGCCCTCTGCACGAGGGCGTGGATTGAAACCAGCCGCCCCGTGACGTAATCGCGCGCGGCTTTGTCGCCCTCTGCACGAGGGCGTGGATTGAAACCAGACACCTGTGCGAGACGTGCGACCGACGATACGTCGCCCTCTGCACGAGGGCGTGGATTGAAACGCGGGCCGCAGCACACCATCATCGCTGTACGTGGGTCGCCCTCTGCACGAGGGCGTGGATTGAAACCGCGTCAAGATCAGACAACGCCCCCAGCCACCGCGTCGCCCTCTGCACGAGGGCGTGGATTGAAACCCCTTGCCCTCGCGCGACAGCGGCAGCGTGATGGCGTCGCCCTCTGCACGAGGGCGTGGATTGAAACGCGTTACGCGAGCCGTGTTTAACGGGACTGTTGCGTCGCCCTCTGCACGAGGGCGTGGATTGAAACAATCTGCGGTCGATGCGGAGCAATCCAAGGCCAAGTCGCCCTCTGCACGAGGGCGTGGATTGAAACACCATTAGACTATCACCAAAAGTGTGGAACCTTATGTCGCCCTCTGCACGAGGGCGTGGATTGAAACCGCTCCCCACTCCCCGTCGTCGCGCCCACCTGCGGGTCGCCCTCTGCACGAGGGCGTGGATTGAAACGTGCCGCCACTGAACTCGCCGAGAATCGACCGGAGTCGCCCTCTGCACGAGGGCGTGGATTGAAACTTGCCCTGCGCCATGTAATCGTTTTGGAGCAGGGTCGCCCTCTGCACGAGGGCGTGGATTGAAACAACTTGCAAAAGATCGTCAGTGCGGGATTAGCCCCGTCGCCCTCTGCACGAGGGCGTGGATTGAAACGTCATCGGTGGACGCTCATGCGACGTGGTACGGCGTCGCCCTCTGCACGAGGGCGTGGATTGAAACGAGCGAGAAACCCAGATCGAAGTAATCGAACTCCGTCGCCCTCTGCACGAGGGCGTGGATTGAAACCTCGCTCCCGGACTCCATCGGGGCCAGCACGGCGTCGCCCTCTGCACGAGGGCGTGGATTGAAACTGATCGTAACCGTTGCCTCACTCGCCATCGCCGGGTCGCCCTCTGCACGAGGGCGTGGATTGAAACCGAGTCGGGCTTGACGCCCGCTCGCGTGGAAGTCGTCGCCCTCTGCACGAGGGCGTGGATTGAAACGCTACGTCGAAACAGTCGTCCATGGTGAGGTTGCGTCGCCCTCTGCACGAGGGCGTGGATTGAAACATGAGCAGGGGGCGATCAGCACCGAGACTCACGCGTCGCCCTCTGCACGAGGGCGTGGATTGAAACGGCCACAGCCAAATTGGAGTGATCGTGGCGGAAGGTCGCCCTCTGCACGAGGGCGTGGATTGAAACTCTTGGCCCCACGAGATGGCTGACATGATGTGGGTCGCCCTCTGCACGAGGGCGTGGATTGAAACATCGCATCCATGTCAGCCTGTACCGCCTTGGCCTGTCGCCCTCTGCACGAGGGCGTGGATTGAAACGCGTCCTACTTCTGGCCGTCGTCGCTTTATTCGCGTCGCCCTCTGCACGAGGGCGTGGATTGAAACGGTTCATCGGTGCTGACATGCGCGACTGGATCGCGTCGCCCTCTGCACGAGGGCGTGGATTGAAACGACCGCTGCGTCAAGACCATCGGCGAGCTACGCACGTCGCCCTCTGCACGAGGGCGTGGATTGAAACAATGT
This sequence comes from uncultured Phycisphaeraceae bacterium, assembly GCA_964518335.1. Lineage (GTDB taxonomy): Bacteria > Planctomycetota > Phycisphaerae > Phycisphaerales > Phycisphaeraceae > CAZFDT01. Next base: position 14,101 of record CAZFDT010000018.1, on the reverse strand, counting down.
CGGATACGTCAACAATCGTTACGCCAGCCGTCGCCCTCTGCACGAGGGCGTGGATTGAAACCAATCAGCATGTCAACCGTCAGCCCAGGGAACGGGTCGCCCTCTGCACGAGGGCGTGGATTGAAACTCGACCCTTTTGTAACTTTATTTGCTAATTCTGGTCGCCCTCTGCACGAGGGCGTGGATTGAAACATCGCCGAGTTGATTGACGGCGCTACGCGGGCACGTCGCCCTCTGCACGAGGGCGTGGATTGAAACGGATGAGTCGAAAGATCACCGGCCACCAACTGCGTCGCCCTCTGCACGAGGGCGTGGATTGAAACGGCCGAGCCCTGGCCGACGCGCTGCGCCTGGCGGGTCGCCCTCTGCACGAGGGCGTGGATTGAAACCCCGGCCATGCGGGAGACCGATGAAATGTCACGCGTCGCCCTCTGCACGAGGGCGTGGATTGAAACGTGCGCGAGCAGGTGGGGAGAGCGTTGGCGAAGGTCGCCCTCTGCACGAGGGCGTGGATTGAAACGTGCTGGGCATTGGAGTAGGGTGCGACTCGGACGTCGCCCTCTGCACGAGGGCGTGGATTGAAACTCGATGCTCCCGGCCAATTCAGACGCGAGCCGGGGTCGCCCTCTGCACGAGGGCGTGGATTGAAACCAAGCGTGTGGGCCACACGCCAAACATGGCGAGTCGCCCTCTGCACGAGGGCGTGGATTGAAACGTTGATCTGCTGAACCCGCTCTACCATCACACTAGTCGCCCTCTGCACGAGGGCGTGGATTGAAACTAGTGCCAGGGTATGCGTCTGGGTCTGACGCCATGTCGCCCTCTGCACGAGGGCGTGGATTGAAACGATGGAACCGTAGCCTACTGTGGGCTGGTCGATAGTCGCCCTCTGCACGAGGGCGTGGATTGAAACAATGCAGCAATCGAGCGAGTCCACGCCGCTCTCGGTCGCCCTCTGCACGAGGGCGTGGATTGAAACGCGGTCACGACTCAACCGGCGGCACCGCGCCGCCGTCGCCCTCTGCACGAGGGCGTGGATTGAAACAGGGTCGTCGATGAGCACGAAGTCGGGGCGGCGGTCGCCCTCTGCACGAGGGCGTGGATTGAAACGCGGTTGGTGGGCCACTGCGTCAGCATGGCGATCGTCGCCCTCTGCACGAGGGCGTGGATTGAAACACGATGCCCATGTAGCGGAACGCGCAATCCCGCGTCGCCCTCTGCACGAGGGCGTGGATTGAAACCGATTAGCACCACCTAACACGGCGAGCAATTCGTGTCGCCCTCTGCACGAGGGCGTGGATTGAAACTCCTTCGCCGCTTTGGCTCGCTGGCGCAGCTCGTGTCGCCCTCTGCACGAGGGCGTGGATTGAAACTAGAAACGCGCCAGCACACCCCCGTAAAGCCGCGTCGCCCTCTGCACGAGGGCGTGGATTGAAACTCCAGTGCAAGGACGCGGGCGTGGCGTGCTTTGTGTCGCCCTCTGCACGAGGGCGTGGATTGAAACGCCCCGGCATCAAGTGGCTCAACGGCGGCGTCGTGTCGCCCTCTGCACGAGGGCGTGGATTGAAACAAGCGAATCGACGGGCAGCAGCACGTGAGCCTGTGTCGCCCTCTGCACGAGGGCGTGGATTGAAACGGTAAAGCTCTTCCCAATTTGATCTAGCTGGCGAGTCGCCCTCTGCACGAGGGCGTGGATTGAAACAACGTCGCCAAGAACCTGTGGAAGTGTCACGCGTGTCGCCCTCTGCACGAGGGCGTGGATTGAAACGCCAGAAAATTGCCGATGGGCGACACGCCACGAGTCGCCCTCTGCACGAGGGCGTGGATTGAAACACGGGGTTGCTCATCATACCCTCCTTCCCTGGACGTCGCCCTCTGCACGAGGGCGTGGATTGAAACAAGGCCAAGAATGGCGGTGAACGATGAACGACATGTCGCCCTCTGCACGAGGGCGTGGATTGAAACCGAAGCAATGAGGACTTTGATCGCGCCCAGCAACTGTCGCCCTCTGCACGAGGGCGTGGATTGAAACGTACAGGGCGATGGCGGTGTCCGAGTCATCGCTAGTGTAGGTCGTCGCAAATGGTGCAACTTATCAGGAGCGGAGTTCTCACCCGTAGATCGCTAGTGTACCCCGCCACAGTTAATGCAACATATCACCGTGTGGTACGTTGGGCCTCGCATGCGACGAGCGACGCCCATTGTGCTGGATGATTCGCAACGTACCACGCTGGTGCAACTGCAGCGGAGCCGGCGGACGCCGGTCTTCCTGGCCCAGCGTGCGACGATCGTGCTGCTGGCGGCCGAGGGGCTGGAGAACCGGGAGATCGGCCGGCGGCTGGGCGTCACGCGGCAGAAGGCCGGGCGTTGGCGGGACCGCTACGCCCAGCACGGCCTGGCGGGGATCGAGAAGGACGCGCCGCGGCCCGGGCGCACGCCGGCGATCAGCGACCGGCAGCGTGCTGCAGTGGTCCGCAAGACGCTGCAGGACAAGCCCGAGGGCCGCACGCACTGGAGCCGCGCCACGATGGCCCGGGCCACGGGGCTGAGCGACTCGACCATCGGCCGCATCTGGCGGGCGCACGGCCTCAAGCCGCACCGTGTCGAGACGTTCAAGCTCTCCAACGATCCGCGGTTCGTGGAGAAGCTGCGCGACATTGTCGGTCTGTACCTGTCGCCGCCGGAGCACGCGGTGGTGCTCTGCTGCGATGAAAAGAGCCAGATCCAGGCCCTGGAGCGCTCGCAGCCGAGCCTGCCGCTGCGGCCGGGGCGCTGCGGCACGATGACCCACGACTACAAGCGTCATGGCACCACCTCGCTGTTCGCGGCCCTCAACGTGCTCGACGGCACCGTCCTCAGCCAGTGCCAGCCACGCCACCGCCACCAGGAGTGGCTCAAGTTCCTCAAACTCATCGACGCCGGCGTGCCCGCCGACCAGCCGATCCACCTGATCTGCGACAACTACAGCACCCACAAGCACGCGAACGTCCAGAAGTGGGCCAGGCGCCATCCACGCTTCCACTTCCACTTCACGCCCACCGGCGCGTCCTGGCTCAACATGGTCGAACGCTTCTTCCGCGACCTGAGCGAGCACGCCATCCGCCGCGGCAGCTTCACCCACGTCGATGACCTGATCGGGGCCATCGACGAGTACATCAATCAGCACAACGGCAATCCCAAGCCCTTCATCTGGACCGCCTCCGCCAACGACATCCTGGCCAAAGTCAAACGGGCGCGGCGGGCGATGAATAAGTTATAGACCGTGTGGCGGGGTACACTAGCTGCGTAAGAATGCCCTCAGAAATCAAGGACAACGATCGTCAGCATAAGTTACATACTGTGTGGCGGGGTACACTAGCCCATGCGACCTGCGCGAGAAAGCCGAGCTTCATGGATGCCCTCATTCCTGTCGATCGTAGCGATGAGCGATCCGCATCACTGCGCCGCTTCCAGTCGAATGAAGTCAATGATGAACGCCTCACCCTTCATGATGTAGGCAGTTGACAGGGCATCAATAGTACGGGAGCCACAGAGGTAATACTTCAGATCGACCTTGATCACGCCATTGGGAACACCCAGGACCTCTCGTAGATCAAACGCGTAGTAGCCATACTGATCGGGATCATAGTTCTCCATCAGCACCGTCATCTCGTTAGTATCGTTCCGAATGACCTTCATCGCCTGGTGACCTCCTTTCACACCATTGTCTTTCAGACGCCAAGTAAGAAACGGCGTCTTGTCCAAGTCCACTTCGATGCTACGGATGCGCACATGGGGCCAGCTTCCGCGATCCATGCGGCTCATCAGGACGATGTCATCGCCAGCCGCAGCAAGGGCGAGATAGTCCGAACATCGCTCAGTCGTTCCGTCGAGCGTGTCGCCCAGATCCCATCGATGCGTGTCCAAAGTGATCTCCTGAAACCTGGATGCATCCGTCAACTGGCGGCGACCCTGCTGACCCTTGGGCACTTTCCACGTCGTCACCCCGGGCTCATCGGCCGAGAAAACTGACCTGGCGGCTTCAACCGCGTGGGCGAGCGCCTCACGCGTTTCCGCGTCGGATAACTGTTTGCTTCCATAGTCGATCGCAGTGACAACACGCTTGGCGGCCGCGTCGATCATTGCCTGCGGCAACGACTGCGCGAACTCACCGATATTACCTGCCACGTCGAAATGCAGCATGCCAGGACGCGCACTATTCAGATAAGTGCCGAGGTCCAGTTCTGAATTGACAATCACGGCAGGGACACCGCCAAGACTGGAATTTCGCACGACCACCTGGTTGGGAATCTCCTCCAGATACACGGCACAGGCGCGTCGATTGTTTCCCAGCGAAGATACAGCGCAGTCCTCCAATGTAATGGTGTGGCCTATATCCTGATCGCGATACCTTACGTAGTTGACGACCGGCGTGAACCCCGCCCCCTCGCCCCCAAAGCGGAACATCTTGCACGTCAACGTGCCATGGTTATCAATCCATCGCTGATCTGTGTGCGACACGCGGGGCACACCGATGATGTTCTGACAGGTCAGAAAGCCGTAGTTCTCGATCACCGCCTTGTTGTCCTTCTTTGCCTTGGTGCTGATCCAGCAATCGCGGAGATGCGCCTGGTCGCTGACACTGATCAGCGTCTGCATGCAGTCGGTGAATGTCGATTTTTCGACGAGGCAGAAAGTGGACGCCGTTCCGCGCTTGGTTTCGTCGTTTCGAAGGAATCGCACAGCGACGCCACTGGCGTTGGTGAACCTGCAGTCGGACACAACAAGGAACCCCTGGTCCACGTTGCCGTTGCCCAGCGCAACCTGATCGCGACCGCCTTCAAAGCTCAGGCCGCGGACTGTCATGCGCCATGCTTGGTTGGAGTAGAAGATGTCCTTGCCGGCGTTGGTCTGGGTGATCCGCGGGTAGGCCTGCCCAACGATCTCGTTGAGACCACTTACGTCAATGGTGTCTGACACCTTGTATTCCCCCGGCGGAAAGAGCAGGCCTCGATTGCGCGTGCTGATAGCCTCGGCGCTGGCGCGCCGAATGGCGTCCGTATGGTCAACGCGTTCGCTCGACGCCTCAATGTAGTCGCGCACGTTGATGTATCCCGACATCGTCTGGGCGTTCGCGGTCGAGACGACACACAGAGCACTCAACAGACAATAAAGTTGGCGCATGGTGGTGCGATCCTTTCTGGGCATCGTGGTTACTCTGGGGTTTGGACGGTTGATCGTTCGGTCATCTGGTGAGGCAGTAGCTGCGGAGGAAGACCCGTACCGAACCCACCGTGGTTGTTGGCGATGTGGATGTTGACTCGCTGCTGCCTGCCGTCGCGTTCAAAGTAAGTATCCAGATCGAGAGCCGGATCAACGCGGACGATCCATGAGTCGGTCATGCCGTTGCAGTTGACGATCGTCAGGACATTGGGAATTTCCTTCAGGACGACCGCCGCCGTCTGGGCGTGATAGAGGTAGGTGCCCTCGATGAGAACCGAGTTGGGCACGACAGGATACTTGTGGCGGAAGGACGCGAAATTCCACACTGCCGCAAATCCTCCGTCTTCGCCGCCAAGCCTGCTGCTGCGGATCTGGACGTCGCCATAGTTATCGACCCACCGCTGGTTGGAGGCCATTCGCTTTGTACCTGCCAGATCAGTCCACTCGTCGGCGAATCCTTCCATGCCGCGACGGACTCTCGGAACGCCCAGCAGGTTCTCAACGTGGAGCATGCCATAGTTTTCCATAACCGCCTTGTTTTTCATCTTGGGCGATGTCGATATCCAGCAGTCCCGCACGACCGCCACATCGCAATGGTTGATGATCGCTTGCTCACAATTGATGAAGATGCAGTTCTCCACCTTGAAGAAAGTGGAACGGCTTTCTTTGCGCATCTGCACAGCGACACCGCTACTGTTCTTGAAGTGGCAATCGCGAATCGTCACGTGCCCCGTGTCTATGTTGGCATTGCCAAGATTGAGTTGGATCGCCCCGCCCAGAAACGACAACCCTTCGATGATCTGCCGCCAGGCGTCATTGGCGACAAAGATATCCTTCTCGGGATCTGTCTGCTCGATCGCTGCATAGTTCTCGCCGCGTAACCTGACGTAATTGACGTCAATGGCGTCGCTGATGAGATAGTGGCCGGACGGAAAGTACACTTCCGTGAGGCTCAGAAAGTAGCCGTACTCGGGATGCTGCGGAACGCGTCGCTTGGCCGCGGCGGCTTGCACCGCGGCACGGATCGCCTCCGTGTCATCGGTGACGCCATCGCCTACGGCGCCATAATCCCGCACGTTCTCCACGCCGAGGGCGGCAGCGGATAAGACCGCGACGATCGCCATGCCATAGAAGGCCCTCCATGCATCTGTGGTCATTACGGCTCCTGATGGTTGGGGCTACGCTGTCGGGGCAAGGGATTCTGTCGATCGCCGTGTCAATCGCGCAGCAGCAAAGCGGTATTAAAGGCGACCTTGTTCCAGACGGCTTCCCGCCTCACCGCTTCGACGTGCCCGTCGAGATACACGAAGTTCGCCGACTTCTGATGGCTTTCCCAGTTGGGCGCGGTCTCCAGGGTCGTGTACCGGGTGGTGTGCGTCGTTCCGCACGTCAGCGTGAAGTTCGCCGAGGGTCGTTTCACCTGATTCAGGCGGAGTGCCGGCGATGCCGCACTGCCGGCGAGGAGGAAGATGTCCTTGTTGAAGCTGAATGACGCCTGATAACCCGCATTGTGGAATGAGGTCTGCACCCAAGCAAGCGTATTTGGTGACTCGATGCAATAGAACAACTTGTAGTAGGCGTAGTAGTCCACCTGCGGCCGCGCTGTGCTCAACTGAGGAACGAGAAAATCTTCCCATGTCGGCCAGTTCGGGTATGGCGGCCAAGTGGCGTCCATGGCGCCGTACAGCAGGTGGTCTTTGTTGGCACCCGTGTACATGGCCGTGGCGAGCCCCAATTGCCGCAATCGAGCGGCACACTGGGTTCGACGGGCCGCACCACGGGCCTGACCCAGTGCGGGTAGCAGCACAGCCATGAGCAATGAGATGATAGAAACCACGACCAGCAGCTCAATCAAGGTAAAGCCGCGACACACACCCGTCGCAGGGCATCGCTCGCCTCGACACGCGATCGGACAATGGGTAGTCACGGCCCTGCTCCTTCTAGTGCGGATTCCGTGGACTGGCCGTCGCACCCCCGGAGATTCCTTTTCATCGTCGGCGGTACCCGACCAGGAGAACGCCGCTGCCGAACAGCAGCGCCGCCGTCGTCGGCTCGGGCACGATTTCGAGCCCGTAGTTGTCCATCCACAGACGCCCGCCATCCACAGCCGCGAGGGTTCCGAATTGAACCCAATCGCCTAATCCGTCGCTCGATAAATTCGTGCGAGTGACCTCCAAAGAGTGAATCAGCGAACCGATCGCTCCGCCCTGCTGCCCATCAGCCAGTCCGTAAAGATTGAGGGTCACGATCGCGCCACTAGTGGGTGCATCTGTCTGTCGTTCAACCACCATTTCGAATCGATACCATTTGGTGTGGTCGATCTCTACTACTGCCGGAGTTGAGGTATTCGATAGAGCAGAATTACGATCGTTAACACCGGGGCCAATGACGAAGTCAAAATCCTCAAGCCGCAGGGATACCTTGGCTGTCGTGGCGTTCCAGAAGTGCGTGCTTGCCTCGTTGGTGTAAACCGAGCCTGTATACGACCTGGTCCCATCCGGGCTCACGAGCGCCAGGGGAACTTGAAACGATCCCGCAGTTCTCAGGTTACTATTCGCATCAAACATATTGAGGCGAAAGTCTGTGTAGGTTCGCAATGGCTGGCCCGCCACCAGGGGAAACACGCTGATATCCGTTGCGTTGGCCGCGTTAACCGAGTCCCACACTTTGGATTCGGCCCTCCTTGCGGAGTGATAGAGCCCCGTTACACCGTCCACGGTGTTGATGGCGAGTCCACCACCTCCGCGCGTCTCGCGAAACGCCAAGTTGAATGCGGCATCGGTGACGTAACTAAGCGGGCCGATCGATCCCTCCGGAATGAGCGCTGCTGAAGCCATCGATGCTGTGATGAGACAGCATGCGCCGGCCAGGATCGTGCGAGCGAGGCGACACCGCCCGTACGACGCGAAGGGGCCTGTGATAGTTGCCATGGGGAACGATCGACGTGATGATGCCATGCTCAATTCTCCTTTTCTTCCAGATACGGGTAGTACCGACGCAGGCGACAGATGTGGTTTGGATTACGCAATCCATCCAATAGGGTTTCAATGCCCATACGGGCGAGTTCGCAGACGTCAATGGCCACGCGTGTGACCGGGAGAGGATAGATCTGTGAGAGCTGTGCATTGACCTGCACAGCGACGCGCGGTCGATAGGACGGTGACTGGGCTACTCGGCATAGCAGCGACGCAGCCACCAAGTCGTCCTGAATGATCAAGGAGTCGGGCCGCTGCTGCGGGGGCAGGGCCAGGAGCCGCTCACCCAGCAGTGCCCCGTTGTGGACGTCGTTGTCAGCCGAAAGGATCGGCGGTTGCGTTGACTGCACGTTGTCGCTCTGCAGCAACTGCAGGAATCGGTCGGCGCCGCGACGGCGGCCACTGCTAGGCATACTGTAGCGAACCAGCGCGAACCGCTGGCCCGCCTGTTGCCGCAACGCCCGGTAGGCCGTTTCGATAAACGTCACGTCATCGATCACAACACCCCAGGACGCGTCTTCCCAAGTCCCCACATGGCAGGCGAGGTGAGTCGCGTCGCCGTCAAGCCGGCAAGGCGTCAGCACCGCGTCCACTTGTCCGCTGCCCACTGCTTCGCGAAGACCGGGAAACCGTAACCAGCGATTCTGCCTGGCCTCCGATGGCGCCTGGTGCTCGGGCAACTGAACGTATGTCACCTCGGAACACTGGTGCAGCGCCAACTCGACTCGCATACGCTCCGAAAGGACGGCCTCGAACGGAAGCTGGCCTGAACCAGACTGCATGTTGACCGCAACGGCCACCTTCCAGAGCTGAGGCACGGCCGCGTTCGGATCGCGCACCACCGTGCCCAGGCGGCGACGACGAATCAGCACCCCCGCCTCGACCATGCCCTTCATGGCCCGCTGCAACTTGCGATCACTGACGCGCAGTTCCCGCAGCAGCGAGGCGTTGACTTCAATGCGCGATCCCGCCGACAACCCAGTTCGATGGATGTAGCGGACGATCCGCTTCTGAGTGTCCCGCGTGGGCGCTTTCTCAGGCGAGGCGAGCAGGGGCATACCTGGTGTCCAAAAAAGTCAGTAAGTGACATTTATTCTAACGCAGACCGCTTCCATGTCAAGCTTTTTGATCCTGGGCCATATGGCCTAGTTTTACAAAGTATTCTGCTTGGATTCCCGTCTTGCCGTATCCACCTAACTGGCGTCCAATCTTGACACCTGGGGAGCCGAGATTAGAATAAAAGTCGTTTGTGGCGTTATTACTCGCCCATCAAAGTCTGATCTCACAAGGACGTTCATGAGGATGCCTTCGATGTCGTTGCGGGCCGGTGTGGCAACGTGTGAGATCACGATCCATGCCCCTGACGACACGATTCGCGATCCGCTGTACGCCAAGGCGCTGGTCCTAGACGACGGCACGACCCGTGCAGCCATCGTCACCATGGACACGACCGCCATTGGCGGCCGCGATATCTCTCGGGGGTATCTGCCCGATGTCAGCGACGACTTCCTGCCTCAACTCCGCGGCCGGGTCCAAGCCGAACTGGACATTCCGGGAGGTCACGTGCTGGTCAATGCATCGCACACCCACCCGCCTGGGCCTCTGCTCTGCAACGATGACCAACAGCTTGACCGCGTCTTCGAGATCATCCGTCGTGCGGCATCAGACATGACCGCCGTCCGCATGGGCGCCGGCTCAGGCCGCGAGGATCGGATCACGATCAACCGCGGCCTCCAACTCAGGAACGGACAGACCTGGACCATTCGTCACGCCAACCCCTGCCCGCCCGACGACGAGGTTGTTGCCGTGGGCCCGATCGATCCCGAAATCGGCGTGCTACGCATTGATCGGCTCGATGGTCGGCCGTTGGCGGTCGTCTATAACTTTGCCTGCCATCTGCTGTTCGGTGACGCCCGGGGCGCGATCACGGCCAACTTTCCGGGCGTCGCGTCGAAACTCATCGAGCAGACGCTCGGTCACGGCACCGTGGCCCTGTTCCTCCAAGGCGCGGCCGGCGACGTTGTCGATGTGCTGTTCAAAGACTTTGCCCGACCACGCGACATCGAGCCGCTGGGCGTGATGCTCGGCCTGAGCACGCTCCAGGCGTGGCGCAGCATCGCCACTGCGGACGTTACGCTGGGCGTACTGTCCGAAACGATCGCCTTGCCTCGCCGCACGGATATTCCCGAGCAGATAAGCCAACTGCAGCAAGAGCAGGAAGCGTTGCTCGAATCGTTGCGGGGTACGACCCTGAACTTCCGCTCGTTCCTCCCCCTGTATCTGCAGCACAAGCTGCATCCGGAGCATCCATCGGATTACTCGTACCGCTATCTGCAGGAGCAGGCCCTGAACCAGGATAGTCGCATCGCCATGGATGCGTTCACGGGGCGCTTGGTGGATAAGTACCTGAAGAATGTGCTTGCCATGGAGCGGCTGGTGGTCATCCGGGAGGACCTGGACACACTGCGCAAGCACCAGCAGATCAACGCAGATTCAGCATCGCCGACGGTGGCTGCCGAGGTCCAGGGAATCCGAATCGGCGACAGCGTGGTGATCACCTCGCCTGCCGAGCTGCTGGTGGAAGTCGGGTTGAATCTTAAGCAGGCGTCGCCTTACGAGCACACGCTGGTGGCGCCGTTTTCCAACGGCTACCTGCATTACGGAATCCCGGCCGGTGCTTACGGTCGCGGCGGGTACGAGTCGATGGAGTGCCTGCTGGCCCCCCAGTGGCAGGATATCTACCAACGCGCCGCGATCGACATCATGCACAGGCTACACACTCGCTGAGTGGACATTAAACAATATGCAAACCACCCTTGATGCCGCTACAACTCTCAAGCAGGAATCCAACCGGGATTGGCCCCGATCGCTTCATTGTCCGGACCGCGGTGACGGGCATCGAGTGGTGGAGGCTGAGCTTGAACCCGGGCTCTACGCCTTGACCGTTGAGGCCGATGCTCGCCAGTTCGCGTGGGAAGACCTGTACATCGTATTCAACTGGTATGGCAATAAGGATCAACGCACCGGTCCGTGGGATTTCAACGAAACGCAGGATAATCGGCCGGTGATGCCCGCCTATTGGGTGGTGCTCGACGGCAGGCGGCTGGGTCTGTGGTACTTCAATCGACTGTCCGTCGAGCAAGTGGCTCAGCAACGCTGCCGCGGTGAACTGGGATTTCGTATTACCCATCCGGGCCGACATCGGCTCGAGTTCATTCCCTATCGCCCCTTCGCCATCGAGTGGACCCAGGTGCATCTGCTGCCTGAGCCCCACGATCGACTCCAGCCGATGGATGATCTGCCTTCGGACCTGATCGGCAGGCTGCTCCCGCCGGTGATGCCCGACAACCGTTTCACGCAAGGCTTTCGGGATTCTGTGGCATTCGCCAAGCAGCAGGTGAACACGAAGCGTAACAGCGGGTTCCAGCTTCCGATCCTTGCTGCGGCGTGGCGGTGGACGGGCGATGCGGAAGCGAGCGCTGCGGCCAGGCAAGTCATCCAGCGCTATCTCGACCTGCCGGTGTGGGGCAATCCGCGCGAAGATGGCTATGGTCACAACGGCGACATGGCGGCCGCCACGCCTCTGTTCGGCATGGCCGTGGCGCTGCGATGGATGGGCGACGAGTTGGCCGACCTTCGCCCCCGCATCCTCGCGAAACTGGAAAAGCAGGGCGACACCTTTCTTGAAATGGCATGGCTGCATCGCGGCTACTGGGGCGGCTCGATCCTGCAAGACCACGGCTTTGTCAGTTTTGCGTGGTTCGCCTGTGCGGCGTACTGCCTGCATGACATTCTGCCCGCGGCGAGGCACTGGCTGGCATTCGCCGTGCCGCGCATGCAGCGAACCTTGGCCGCCATGCCTCGCGATGGCGTCGTCCCCGCCACGTCGTACCATCGCATCTGGATGTACGTGGATAAGCTCGTGCTGTTCCGCGAGCTTCACCTGCTGGCAACGGGGCACGACATCCACCAGCACGAGGCGATCCGCGCCATTCCACGCGCCGCCCGAGCCTGCTTCGTGCCTCAGCGCCTGGCGTTTGCGTTCCCGTCCTCGCGCGGTGATTTCACCCTGTTCGATGGCGCTCAGGCGTTTCTCGCGCAGTTGGCCCAGGACGACGATGCGGCGTGGCTGCTCGACCAGTTCTTCGCCGACGAGAATCTCCATCGCGCCCGGCCCCCTTACAACGAATGGCACTTCCAGAAAGACTGGCTCTGGGCACTGCTCTTCGCACAATCGCGGCAACCGGTCGATCCACAAAAAAGTTCCTTCACCAACGTGAAGGCGGAAACGCACTGGTTCAAAGATTCAGGCGTTGGTGTCGTTCGCGCTGCAGCAAGTCTTCTGGTTGCGCATTGCGGACCACCGTGCAGCGGCACGAGCTATGAGCACGCCACCTGTGTTTGCGACCGTATGGTCTTGGCGCCTCTCGATGGAAGCTTTGTCTATGTGCATGAGGGCCGCCGCGTCCTCCATACCGCCGAGGGTGACTATCGCCAAGGCACCGAGGTCGGCAACATGCTGCTCGTCGATGGGCACGGCCAACGAGGAGATATCGGCATGCCCATGTCCTACCCCGACTTCAAGTACCATGGCCAGCGCATCCTTGATGTCTCAGAGACGACTGTGGAGATGGACCTTGCGCCGGCGTATAGAGGTCTGCACAGGTACACGAGATCTGTCGCACTGGAGGCCACAGGCGCACTATGGCTCCAAGACATCGTGGTGCCCGCTAGCAGGCGAACACTCTGCTGGCGATTCCAAACCTATCAGTGTAATCTCTGGTTGCCACTGCGGCGCGGCGTGTGGCAGTTGTCGGTAGATGATCATCCATATCATGTGGCGGTGAGTGTCGATGGCGCAGACTATGATGATCGCATCGAGCAGACGCTTACCGTATGGGGCTATGTCAACGACAACGATGATCAATGGTGTCATCATCTGGCAGTCATTGTCTCGCCGCAGACCGAGCCGGTGGCTTTGAGGTTGCACATAACGCCACTGCAATTGCCAGTTGCAGCCAGCCTCGGCATATAAGTCATCGGTCTCTGCTGCCTTGAGCAGCTTACCAATCGGTGCTGCAGACAACCATGCAGACCGTAGTCCGAACCGCAGTACAACCGGCGTCGAGATGGGCATTGAATCCTGAGCCAGATGGGCATCGAATAGTGAGCCACCTGGTTGTCAAGATAACGCTCCGTAGAGCGTTGTTCATGTCTGCCTGCGCCATGGGGGCACAGGCCCGATAGCTGCGAATCATACGGCGTCGGGTTGGGGGCGATGTCGCGTGGCACTGGCCCCCAGGCAGTAGCGGAGATGTAAGAAAAAGCATCCCCCGAGCAGCAGGTGCGCGGTCCTTGGCGATGGGCATGAACATATCACCCCCGCCCCCCGGCGACCATGCCCCACAGGGCAGAGTCGCCAGGGCCGGGGATCATGTTGTTACTTCAGGGTCCAGTCGAGTTGTCGGGCCAGTTCGGTGCACAGGGATCGTGCCCGTTGCTGGGCTTGGTCGAGTTGATCTTCATCGTGCGCCAGTCTCCGCAGGGCGGATTCACACTGGGCCATGGCCTGCTGGAGCAGTTGCCGTTCGCCTGCGGGAGTAGGGAGGATCTGCCACAGGCCGATGCGTTCGAGTCGGAGGATGCGGGTCGCTTGGAGATCCAGTCGAGAGTTGAGCGGGCGGGCGGGTGGCAACTGCAGCGTGGCGGTGCGGGCGGCATGATCCACGTCGGTGAGCGTGGCTCGGGACAGGTCCACGCCCAGATCGGCCTGGCCCTGGACATCCAGCAGGCAGGCGATGCCGCCGAGTCTGCCGCGCATGGCCGAGTCGTGGATGAACTGAACGGGAACTCGGAGAACTACCAGGTCCTGCAGTTGGCGGATCTTCTTCAGGGCGACGCCGATCTCCACCTGTTGCGAGCGC
>CAZFDT010000017.1:0-77518 GCA_964518335.1 uncultured Phycisphaeraceae bacterium | reverse complement strand
AAGAGGACACTTCTATTGAGACAATGATGAGGACATTTCTATCGAGCCGGTACAAGGCGTGGGAGCGGTGTTGCCGCAGGGGTGGCGGGGGTTTATCATCGCGGCGCATGGCGAAGGGATTTGCCCGCACATCTCGGGTTGGTCTTTGCGTGGTGTTGTCCGCGTTGATGGTGGTGGGGCCTGCGCCGCTGTTGTGGGGGGCGGGTGATCTGATGCCGGCGATCGAGCCGAGCATCGATGCGCCGCTGGCCGAGCCGATCCTTCGTGCCGATGCACAGTTTCGGGCGACGAAGGCGACGGCGTTCCGGCTGGGCGAGGCGCAGGCGCTGCTGCTGGAGGGGGACGTGACGGCGGCGGTGGGGAACTACGGCTTTCGCGGCGACCGGGCAGTGGTGCGGATCGATCGCGAGGAGCGTCCGGGTCGTGTGGTGCGGCACGTGTCGATCTACGTGGACAACGCCCGTCCGCTGAAGGGTCGCGGGCGAACCGAGGCGGAGGCGCAGCGGCTGCTGGTGACGGCCTCGACGCTGGGCGATGTGCAGTTGGAGACGGATCTGCTGGTGCGAGCCGACGCGCCGCCCGCCGATGGGCTGGTGACGGAGGCGATGGACCGGATCGACCGGTACTACGCCGCCCTGATGGTGCGCACGCTGGCCGGGCCACGTGAGCCTGTTTACGGGCCGGCGGTCGATGCCCTTCGCACGTCGAGGCGGGCGGAGATCGCGGCGGATCAGAAGCAACTGCTGACGCGGCTGGCCGAGGTGCAGGTGGGTGTCGAGGAAGCGGCGCCGGAACCGATGCCGGACGTGCCTGCGGGGATCGCGCCGCCGCCGCGGCCGCCGGTGGTGCTCACCCCCCCGCCGCCGCCGCAGCCGCTGGTCGAGCCGCCGCCGATCGACCGGGGCGACACGGTGCTGCCGCGTGATGGGATCGTGACCTTCACCGCCCAGCGTGTGGTGTACGAGCCGGCGCAGGGCGACGCCGCCGAAGCCCTGTTGATGATGATCGGCGAGGTCAACGTGGTGTTCCAGGGCGTGGCTCCGAATCGCCAGATGTCGTTGCGGGCCCAGAACGTGGTGGTCTTCATCGACCCCGAGAAGGCCGGCGACCCGCAGAACCGCCAGCTCGATGCGTCGGCGGTGACGGGTGTGTATCTCGAAGACAACGTGATCGTGACCGACGGTGTCTATACGCTGCGTGGGCCGCGAGTGTATTACGACGTGGCCAGCGACCGGGCGATCGTGCTCGATGCGGTGCTGTATGCGTGGGATGTGAAGCGGAAAGTGCCGCTGTACCTGCGGGCGAGGCAGCTTCGGCAGGAGGGCGTCAACAGTTTCGTGGCCGACAAGGCCAGATTCACCACCAGTGAGTTTGCCGAGCCGCACTTCCACATCGGCGCAGATCAGTTGACGTTGCGCGAGGTGCGCGAGGCCGACGGCTCGACCGAGCAGGGCTTCGTCGCCCGGGGCGTGACGCTCAATACGCGAAACGTGCCCTTCTTCTACTGGCCGGGCATGTCGGGCAAGACCGACGAGACGGCGCTGAAGCGGGTCAAGGTGGGCTACTCCAGCGACGATGGCCCGAACATCGAAACGAAGTGGGATCTGTTCGCCCTGATGGGCCGACAACGCCCCGACAATGTCGATCTGCTGGGCAAGCTCGACTACCAGGGCAACCATGGCGTGGGCGTGGGCGCCGAGTTGGACTACAAGTTCCGCGACATGTTCGGCAACTTCGAGACCTACCTCGTCCCGCTCGACAACGGCACCGATGAGATCGGCGGCCGACAGGACATCGACCACGAAAGCGACTTTCGTGGGTACGGCCAGTGGCAGCATCGCCAGCTCATCGGCGGCAAGTGGGAACTGTCGCTCGAGGCCGCCTACGTCAGTGACGAGACCTTCCTCGAAGAGTTTTTCCCAAGCCTGGCCACCGAGGAAAAGCCCTTCGAGACCTCGATCTACCTCAAGCGGCAGCAGAACGACTGGGCTTTTGACCTGCTGACCAGTTACGACCTCAACGACTTCGTCGCCCAGACCAACCGACTGCAGGTGTATCCGTACACCGTCGATAAGCTGCCTGAACTGGGCTATTACCAGGTGGGCACGAGCCTGTGGGAAAACCGGCTGACCTACTTCACGGAGAATCGTCTGTCGCGCATGGCGATCAACCGCGACGAAAGCTCGCCGAGCGACCGTGGGTTCCGCGACAACACGTCGCTGCAGTTGTTCGGCATCCCGGCGGGGACGACGTTCCGCGACGACCTGGCCGCCGCCGGCATCAGCGGCCAATACATCAGCCGGTTCGACACTCGTCACGAGGTGCAGGCTCCGTTCAAGGTGGGCATCTTCGACTTCGTCCCCTACGCTTCCGGCCGCGTCACCGCCTACGACGACGACTTCAACGAGTATGCCGGCAACGAGGACAACGTCCGCTTCCTCGGCACGCTGGGCACGCGCATTCACACGCAGTTCCACCAGACCTACGGCGTCGAGAACAACCTCCTGGACGTGCATCGCCTCCGCCACATCGTCGAGCCGCGAGTCGATCTCTTCACCGTCGCATCCTCGCTCGACCCCGAGCGCATCCCCGTTTATGACGTGGATGTCGAGCACCTGAGCGAAGGCGCCGGCGTCCGCTTGGGCGTCACCAACACCTTCCAGACTCAGCGCGGGGGCGACGGACGGTGGCGCAGCGTCGATTGGATCGTGCTCAACACCGACGTCGTGCTACGCAGCGATGACGTGGACGTGGACGCACCCATTGCCCGCTACTTCAGCTATCGCCCCGAATACAGCGTCGGAGGCGACCACTTCTACACCGACCTGTTCTGGGCCATCAGCGACTCGCTGGCCTTCGTCGGCGACCTGACCTACTCCTTCGAGGGCAACGAGCGCGTCGCCCAGTGGCGCAGCGGTTTCACCCTCGACCACACGCCCAACCTCACCACGTTTATCAACTACGGTGAAATCGACGTGATCGACAGCCGCCTGCTCACCTATGGCTTCACGTACAGGTTGTCCACCAAATACACGGTGGGTTTCGCCCACACGCTCGACTTCGGTCCTGAAAATGACAGCCGCGACATCAACGTCTGGCTCGAACGCCGCCTGCCTCGCTGGCGTCTGCGCATGATGGCCAGCGTCGATGAAGTCGATGGCGAAAGCACCTTCAGCGTCGTGCTGCTTCCCGAGGGCCTGGCCGAAGCGACTACCCCGGCTTTCGGCGCGCGGTGACACCGACCATGGCTTGCTCTTGCGTTGTCTCCGGGGCATGATCTGGGCGCCTGCGGTGCTTCTGATGGGGACATCATGCGTGCGACAACCTCAACGTGGACATTCAAGTCAACTCGAACGCTGGCGTGGTGGGCGATCGCACTGATCGGCATGGTCACGCTCTGTGACGTGCTGACGGCGTCGGCGGATGCGGCGGCGACGGTGATCTACGCGGATACGTGGAACGATCCCGACATGGCGCCCAGCAGCGGTGAACTGGCGCTTGCCCTGGTCATGGTGTTTGGTGGGTTGGGCATGATCGCCAGCTTCATCGCGGGGGTGGCGGTGTTCTGTTGCTGGCAATACCGCGTGGCAGCCAACGCCAGGGCACTGGGTGCCGAGGGGATGCAGATCACACCTGGCTGGAACGTTGGCTGGTGGTTTGTGCCCATCGCCAATCTTTATAAGCCGATGCAGGCCATGCGAGAGAACTACAACGCCAGTCTGCCGGACGTGCGCGTGGACAACTGGATGCTTCGAGGCACGCCGGCCGTGATCGGCTGGTGGTGGGCGGCATGGCTGATTGGCAACTTCCTGTCGCAGGCGTCGTTCCGTCTGGGGATGCGGGACGATCCGGGGCTGGTCGTCGCCAGCACATGGTTCGGAGCCGCCTCGGCCCTCGTGTCCCTGGTTGCTTTCGTCGCGATTGTCCGCATCGTGCAACGCATCACCGCATGGCAGAACCAACGAGCCTACGGCGAAGGCTTCGCCGCCGACACGCGCCCCTGTCCCCGGTGCGGCAGCGCCGTACCCACTGTGGTCGGCGCCGTCTGTCCTGGTTGCGCTTTGCCTCTGCCGTCATGAATCCTACGCCATGAGCACTCAAGCAAAGCCCTCCCCCTGGCGTCTGGCAGCGTACGCGCTGCCGATCGTCATCCTCGCCGCGCTGGTGACAACCTATCTGGTGTCGCCGACCTTTTATCTGACCTATGTGCTCGAGCTGCGTCATCGCGAGTACCAGATCGTCGAGAACGCCAACTTCACCAGTGCGTTGGTCGCGTTCGTGCTGTTGGCGTGGGCGGCGTGGCGGTGGTGGCGGCGTCCGGCGGACATCGGCGCCACGCTGCTGCATCAGCGCGGGGCGGCGATGCTCGTCACCGTGGTGATGCTTGGCACGCTCTTCGTCGCCGGTGAGGAAGTGAACTGGGGCCAGACGTTCATGCACTGGGGCATCCCAGAGAACGAGCGAGACACCGTGGAAACCAACTTCCATAACAACGTGAGCCTCATCAACGCCCAGGGGCTGGGCACGATTGGCTTGTGCGCGATCTTCTTCGTGCTGCCGATCACCTATGCCCGCCGTGGGCACACGGGGCTGCCGTCCACGCTGGAGCCGGCCATCCCCGGCGGGCCGGCGATCTTCTGCATGGGCGTCGCCATGGCGTGGCGCGCCGTCAAGCGGCTTTACCTGCTGCTGGTCGGCAAGTCGCCCGACGATCGCTTCTATCACGAGTTCATCGAGCAGATCAACGAGCAGAAGGAACTGCTGATCGCCGTCGCGCTGCTGTTGTACGCGATCCAGCAGGTTGCCGGCGCACGAAAGGGAGCAGATACATGAAAGCACGGCTGACGGGCGTCCTGACGATAGTGATGTTTCTGGCGATGGCTCTCGCCGCACAGGCGGAGGTCACGCTGCCGTCGATCATCGGCAGCGAAATGGTGCTGCAGCACGGCCGTCCCGTGCCGATCTGGGGCAAGGCCGATCCGGGCGAGACCGTCGAGGTGACGGTGGCCGGCAGCGCCCCCGTCGCCGCCACCGCCGACGCCGAAGGCCGATGGCGCGTCAACCTGCCCGCACAGCAGGTCAACGACCGGGGCATCACGCTGACGATCAAAGGGTCGGCGTCGGCGGGACCCATCGTGCTCAGCGACATCCTGGTGGGCGAAGTGTGGTTCTGCTCGGGGCAATCGAACATGCAGTGGACGGTCAAGAGCAGCAATCACAGCGCCGAGGAGATTGCGTCGGCACAAGACCCGCTGCTTCGCCTGTTTCAGGCGACGCACGTGGTCGCCGACGCGCCGCAGTTCGACAACAAGGGCAAGTGGCAGCCCTGCACGCCGCAGTCGGTGTCCGGGTTTAGCGCGGTGGCGTATTTCTTCGGCAGGCAACTGCGACGCGAGTTGGGCGTGCCCGTCGGACTGATTCACAGTTCCTGGGGCGGCACGCCGGCCGAGGCGTGGACCAGCCTCGCGTCGTTGGCCGCCGATCCACTGACGCAGCCGATTGTCGCCCGATGGGATCGCAATCTGGCCGACTACCCCGCCAAACTTGCCGCATGGGAGAAGCAGGTCGAGGCGTTGCGCAACGCTCCCGGCGCGCGTCCGGCACGCCACCCCGATCCCGGAATGACCGAGGACGATCAGCCGCGCACGCAGCCGGGCTTTGACGATTCGACCTGGAGCGAGGTCAACTTGCCCGCGCAGTTCGAGGACACCGGCGAGGCGTTCGACGGCACGGCCTGGTATCGCAGGCGCATTGATCTGCCCCCAGTGATGCGCGGCAAGCCGCTGGTGCTGGAACTGGGTGCGATCGACGATTTCGACCACACCTTCGTCAACGGCGTCCTGGTCGGCCGCATGGACAAGAGTAACCCCGACTCGTGGTCCACCAAACGCCGCTACGACGTACCCGCCGAACTGACAGGGCAGGCGCAACTCGTGCTGGCGGTGCGCGTGTTCGATCACTTCGGCGGCGGTGGATTCACCGGTGTGGCCGACGACATGCGGCTGTCGGTCAAAGATGGGAATGACACCATCTCACTGGCAGGTGCGTGGAAGATGGCCGTCACGCAGAAACTTCTGCCCGCCACGGGTGACAATCCGCAAGGCATGCCGCCGAAGCCGCAAGGCCCCGACAGTCCCCACCGACCGGCGAGCCTGTATCACGCCATGGTCCTGCCCTTCGCACCTTACGGCATGGCCGGGGCGATCTGGTATCAGGGCGAATCCAACGCCAGTCGCGGCGAGCAGTATCGCCCCCTGCTGGCCGCCATGGTTGAGGATTGGCGAAAGGCGTTCGAGCTGGACGTGCTGCCCTTCGGCATTGTGCAGTTGGCCAATTTCCAGGCCCGTGCCACGCAGCCCGGTGACAGTCCCTGGGCCGAACTGCGCGAGGCGCAGACGCAGGTGGCGATGCAGTTGCCCAAGGGCGGCCTGGCGGTGGCGATCGATATCGGCGATGAAAAGGACATCCACCCCCGCAACAAGCAGGACGTCGGCGCCCGCCTGGCCGCGTGGGCCTTGCACGACATCTACGGCAGGAGCGGCGTGGTGCCCTCCGGGCCACTGTTCCGCGAGGCCGTCGTGGAAGGCGACCGCATCCGCCTGCGGTTTGATCACGCGCAGGGTCTGACGTTCAAGGGCGAACGGCTCACGGGCTTCGCGATCGCCGGTGAGGACCGCAAGTTTGTCTGGGCCGAAGCGACCATCGACGGTGAAAGCGTGGTCGTCAACAGCCCCGACGTGTCGCGTCCGGTGGCTGTGCGATACGGATGGGCGAATAACCCCGACTGCAATCTGTACAACGCCGCCGAGCTGCCCGCCTCGCCGTTCCGCACCGATGACTGGCCGGGCGTGACCACGGGCAAGCGCTGATCGCCGTGACGTGGCTAAAACTGCTTGCGCTGACGCGCCGAGGGAATGCGCAACTGCTTGCGATACTTGGCGACGGTGCGGCGGGCTATCTCGATGCCGTGCTTCTTGAGTTCCTCGACCAGTGCGTCGTCCGACAGCGGGTCGCTCTTATTCTCGGCGTCGATGATCTCCTTGAGCTTGGCCTGCACGGCCTGCCAGCTCATCGCCTCGCCCGATTCGGTCTCGGTGCCGCCGGAGAAGAACATGCGCAGCGGGAAGATGCCCCGCGGTGTCTGCATGTATTTTTCGCTTACCGCCCGGCTGACCGTCGCCACGTGGATGCCAAGCTGATCGGCGACCAGCGTCATCGGTAGCGGCTTGAGCGCCTGCGGCCCCTGGTCGAAAAAGTCCCGCTGCGCCTCGACCACCACGTTGATGACCCGCAGCAGGGTGCTGTTTCGCTGCTGGATGGCGTCGATGAGCCAGCGCGCCGAGCGCAGGTTGTTGCCCACAAACTCGCGGGTCTTGCGGTCGAAGCGGGCGTCCCGCGCCATCTTCAGGTACTTGGGGTTCAAGTGCAGCGCCGGCAGCCGCCCTCGCGTCAGGCGGGCGACGTAACGGTCCTGCTCCTCGTCATACTCGATCACGGCATCCGGCGAGATCGAGCGTGGCGTCTCATCCACGAGCAGCCGCCCCGGATGCGGGTGAAACTGACGCAGATTCAAGATCGCCTGCTTGATCCGCTCGACATCCAGGTCGGTTTCCTTGGCGATCCTGGGCAGGCGGTTGACCTCGATGTCCTTGAGGTAGTCCGACACGAGCGTGCGCTCGACTTCGAGCGATGGGCTGTCGTCACCCTCCTCGGTTGCCTGGCGCGCCTTGGTGTCGATCTGCAGCAGCAGGCACTCGCGCAGATCGCGCGCGCCAATGCCCACCGGCTCCATCGTCTGCTGGATCAGGGTGATCGCCTCATCGAGTTGGCCTTCCGTCAGCCCGCGCGGCAACTGGTCCACCAGCGTCTTGCGGTCCGTGCGCAAGTAGCCGTCGTTATCGATAAACCCGATGACGAACTCGCCGGCCTTGGCGATCTCGGGCGTGGTTTCCACCAGGCCCCACTGATCCAGGAGCTGGTCGGTCAGCGATGCCGGCCGCGCCGCCGTGCTGGCCATGGCATCGAGTTTGGCGTCGCGCTCGCTGCTATCGACGTGGCGGCGCGACGGACGAAAATCGTCGCCGCTGTCGAACGCATTGGCGCCCAGCACCTCGCCGTACTCCTCCGACATGTTGCTCAGCCGCTCGAAGTCGTCAGCATGATTGCGGTCCACCGCCCCGTCGGCCACAATCAACTCCCGCTCGCCCTCCCGTGCGTCACGTTCCTCCTGGGATATCTCCGCCTGAATCTCCTGCGCATCGGCGCCCGGCTCACGCAGCTCCAACGTCGGGTTCGACGCAATCTCCTGCTCGATCCGTTCCTCCAGCGCCATCGCCGGCATCTGGAGAATCTCCATCGACTGGATCATCCGCGGCGCCAGCTTCATCTGCTGGCCCAGTCGCATGTGTTGTCCGGCGTCGATTCTCATGGCGTGTCTAAGGTCCAGTGTCTGGGTCTGACGTCAAAGCCATCGGTGGCGATGAGTGTAACGGCGATGCCTCATGGGTGTTCCTGATCTCTTGCCTTCGCGACCAGACATCACACGTCAGACATTCCCGTCCGCCCAGCGATGGCGTCGGCGAGGACGGCCTTGGACACGGTGTCGAGGCTCTGGCCCGTGGGCATCCCGCGCGCCAGGCGCGTGACCTTGACGCCCGTCTGCGTCAGGCGCTGTGACAGGTACAACGCCGTGCCGTCGCCTTCGAGCGTGGGGTTGGTTCCCAGGATCACCTCGCGGATGCCGCCCGCCTCGATGCGGTCGATGAGGCTGTCGATATTCAGGTCTCCGGGTCCCACAGCATCCAGCGGTGCCAAACGACCCATGAGCACGTGGTAACTGCCGCGGTATGTGCCAGCCTGCTCGATCGTCAGCACGTCGCTGGGCTGCTCGACGACCAGCACCAGTCCGTGATCGCGTGACGGATCGGTGGCGATATCGCAGGGGTCGCTTTCGCTGACCATGCCGGTGACGCGGCAGACCTTGAGGTTGCCACGGAAATCGTCCAGGGCCGAAGCCAGCGCTTTTGCGGCCTCCGGGGGTTGTTTGATCAGGTGCAGCGCGATCCGTTCAGCCGACCGCTTACCTATCCCCGGAAGCTTGGACAGCTCCGCCAGGAGCCGTTCGTAGGCTGGAGCGCGCTTGGTGGCGTTCATGTGGCTATTGTAGTGAGTGGCTGCCACGCCGGACCGGAGGTCTTCCGAAGGTCCGGATCGGATCGTGATTGCACACCCGCTACATCCGGGGCTTCGAAGACTCAGCCCCGGCGTGGAAACCCACCTACGATCGACCACTCGCCAGCCCATGCTCGACGACGATCACGTATGCCTGTGCTTCCACGTGTCGAAGCGGAAGATCGTCAGCTTCTGCCGCAGGGAGCGTCCGCCCGTGGCCAGCCTCATCAGCGAGTGCCTGTCAGCAGGCACGGGTTGCGGCTGGTGCGTGCCGTTCCTCAAGAAGCTGCACGAGCAGACCCTTGCCGGTCTGCCGAATCCCGACCTGCCCGTCAGTCCCGAGGAGTATGCCCGCAAACGCACCAAGTACCGTGCCACGGGTCAACGCGAACCCGCCGCCGACGATTTGGCGACATCCTCCGAGGATGACAAGACCTGTTGAGTCGCAGGGGCCGAGGGATGTGCGTTGATATCATGTCGTCCATGACGCCCACCGCCCTGATTCTGCGCACGGCCGGGACCAACTGTGACCGCGAGCTCGCGTATGCGTTTGAGCTGGCCGGAGCCGCGACACGGCTGGTGCATGTGAACCAACTGATCGCTGACGCGACGCCTATCGACGACGCGAGTCTGATCGGCTTTCCCGGCGGGTTCAGCCACGGTGACGACATCGCTGCGGGGCGCATCTTCGCCAACAAGCTGCGGCATCACCTGTTGGGGCCACTGCAGCGTGCGGTCGATCGCGGCGTGCCGATGATTGGGCCGTGCAACGGGTTCCAGGTGCTGGTGAAGCTGGGCCTGCTGCCCGATCCGCAGGTTGCCCGCCAGACGACGACGTTGGCCGACAACAGCGGTGGACGGTTCATCGATCGTTGGGTGCGAGTCGAAGCCGTACCCGACAGCGTGTGCGTCTGGACGCAGGGGCTCAGGGCATTCGATCTGCCGATCGCACACGGCGAGGGCCGATTCGTTCCCGCCGATGACAGCGTGCTGGCGCAACTGCGAGACAACCGCCAGATCGCTTTGCGTTACGCGGCAGGGAGCAACCCCAATGGCAGCATCGATGACATTGCCGGCATCTGCGACCCCAGCGGCCTGGTGCTGGGTTTGATGCCCCACCCCGAGCGGTTCCTGCACCCGACCCACCACCCCCACTGGCCACGACTCGGGTCGGACTGGCTCACCACCACGCCAGCGGGTCTGCGCTTCTTCCAGAACGCCGTGGCACATGTGAAGTCGCACAGTCCCGCGATGGCGACAAGCTGACTCAGGCGACGCTGCGGTAGATGCCATGCGTCGGATCGAGCCGGCGCAGCGTGGCGGCGACATCGTCTGCCAAAGCGCCCAGGTGGCCCACGAACCATCCGATCAGGCTCGGGTGCGACGCCAGGCGATCGACGTGGCCTGTCATCTCGCCCACCGGCTTGGCCAACGGATGAATGGGTACGCACTGCAGCAGCATGATTCCGGCGCGATCGGCGGCGTGATAGAGCACGTCCGGGCCATAGTGGCCCCGAACAAGCAGCAGGGAGTCGCCCGCAGCAGGCAGCAGATGGCGCTCGTCGGCCTGATCCACGGGCACGATCTGGCCGATCTCCACCTGCTGCCCATTGACGAGAATGCTGCGCCCCAGCAGCGGCGCATTGCAGCGGACGCTGGTCAACCCGATCGTGGTCTGGCGTCGATCCAGCACCTCGTCGCCGTCAAGCAGGGTCATACGCAGCTCGTACATCGGCTGCTCGCCAAGCCCGGCGGGCCACCACAACTGCGGCTCGACCATGGCGATCTTCACCATGCCGCCCTCGCGGTGGAGCGTCACCCGGTGGTGATGCTCATCGACGAATCCGTCGTCACCCAGCAGTTCGGTGACGACGGTGCAAGCGGCCTTGCGTCGAGGCGAATGCAGCAACTCGGGGTCCGCCGCGTCCAGCGTGAAGTGCACCTCAATGACCGCCTGGCTTGGATCGACATACCTCACAAGCGATCGAACCGAGTCGAACCGCAAACCCGCCAACGCACTGACACGTTCTTCGGGCATCGCTGCTTTCCTTGGCGACATGCGCGAAGCAGGCAACCGACCAATTCTAGGCCGCGGTGTCGTCCCACGGCTGCATTTTCCTTATCGGACGCCGATCCGCGGATGATGAGAAATCGTCCGACACACCACCTGGTTAATGCCCGGCCGTGGGGTTCGACGCGCGGGGTCGAATCGTGTAAAAAGATGGGCTACGCGCCTGGGCGGGGGCTCCACGATGACATGCCCGGTGCGTCAGCCGACGGACCCCGGACAATCCCGGACTTGCCGGATCAGCCGGAACCTGGCCTGAACTTCGAGGACCCGCCGACTTCGTGAGGATCAGAATACCCATCGCGATCGTGCTGGGGCTGCTGCTGGGCTTGGCGGTTTCGGCGTTCACCTACTTCAACGACGCCGTCATTCGCCAGACGATGTTCATCGGCAACTTCCTGCCGATCTCGGTGTTTGGGCTGGCCATCGTCGCGCTGCTGCTGATCAACCCGCTGCTGCGGTTGATACACGCCCGGTTGCCGCTGACGGCGGCGCAGGTGGCGATTATCGCGGCCATCGGGCTGGCGGCGTGCGGCTGGCCGGGATCCAACCTCTTCCGCACGTTCATCCCCATCACGGCGTTGCCCCACCACCTGGCCAAGAACAAGCCGGCATGGCAGGGGTCGGAGGCGATGTCGTATGTGCCCGGCGCCTCGCCGCGACTGGGCTTGGGCCACGTGGAGGATTGGCCGGGACTCACGAGCAAGCTCGTGGACGCGGCCGATCAACCCGGATCGCCGCTGCACGTCATCTGGTCGCGCCTTTCCGCGCAGGCCCAGCATCGCCTGCGCGAACTCGCGGCCAAGCGGATCGAGACCGACGCGCAGACTGCGCTCCTGTCGGCCTTCAACGACATCATTGCCCCGATTCGAAGCGATGTGACGCCACTGCACGCCGAGGAGGCGATGGCCGGATTCGACCTCGGAGGCGATGCCCGGCGATTGCGCGAGCAACAGCAACAGTGGCGCAGCGCCGCGGCCGTCGCGCCGTCACCCCAGGCCACCCCCAAGACGTTCAGACTTCAGAGTCTGGCCCAGGCCAGAGCGACTGGCGAGGTCGTCAGGATCGACCACAAGCTCAACCGCATGGCGATGGTGGCGGCAGCGCCGGAACATTTTCTGCCTGCGCCGCGGGGCGAGGGGCTGGTGCTCAACGGCGACCGGCTGGACCCTTACGCGCTGGACACACTCGTCACCGGTTGGGACGTGCCGGATACGCGGCTTGGCCTGAGCGATCTGCCGTGGGACCAGTGGTGGCCGTCGATTCGCCTCTGGGGCGGGTTGGTGCTGTCACTGGGTTTGGCGGCGCTGTGTGCAGCCATGATCGTCCACGTGCAGTGGTCGCGCCGCGAACTGCTGGCCTACCCCATCGCACGCTTCGTGGATGAGTTGGCGGCGCGGGAGGAAGGCGGCTGGCTGCCTGCCGTTGCGAAGAATCGCATGTTCTGGTTGGCGATGGTGGCGATGCTGGCCATGCATAGTCTCAACGGATTGAACGTGTGGTTTCCAGACGTGCCCAAGGTCACGTTGACCTTCAATCTCGGGCCGCTGCAGACGCTTTTCCCAAACGCTCAGCGCGTCAACCAGGCCTATGCCGCGTTCACCCCGACGCTGTTCATGTCGGCGGTGGCGTTCGCGTTCTTTCTGGCCACCGACGTGTCGCTGAGTGTCGGCATCGCCCTGTATGCGTGGATGCTGCTGGGGTCGTTGCTGCTGGCCAACGGCATCGTGTTCGACAACGAGTTCGACAGCGGGGGCAAGGGCAACATGCTGCGATTCGGGGCTTATATCGCCATGGCGGCGATGATCCTGTACGTGGGGCGGCGTCATTACCTGCAGGTGGCGGCCAGCGCCATCGGGCTGGGCCGAGGCGACACGCCCCGCTATGCGACGTGGGCGGCGCGGTGCCTTGTGCTGCTGTTGGCCGGCGCGGTGTGGCTGGGCGTGCACGCCGGGCTCGATCCGTGGATGAGCGCAGTGTTCGTGGGGCTATGCATGCTCACATTCCTGGTGATGAGTCGCATCGTCGCCGAGACCGGCCTGTTCTTCGTGCAGGCCTGGTGGATGCCGATGAGCGTCCTCACCGCTCTGTTCGGCGCCGAAGCGATCGGACCCACCACGTACATCACGCTGGCGCTGTGCAGCGTCATGCTGGTGGGAGACCCGCGCGAGACACTGATGCCTTACCTGGTGAACGGCCTGCAGATGGGCGACCGCACCGCCAACACCGGGCCGGCACGCCTGGGTGTGCCGATCGCCGTCATGATCGTGCTGTCGTTTGTCGTGGCGATGGCGGTGACGTTTTCCTTTTCCTACAACCGGGGCGTCAACCATGCCGATAGCTGGTCCACGCAAAGCCTGCCGAGCATGCCGTTCAATCAGTTGTCCACGCTGACCGCGGAACTGACGGCCACGGGCAATCTGGCGGACTCGACCGCCACGAGCGGTCTGGAGCGGCTGCGGCACATTCGTCCGGAATCGGGGGCGGTGGGGTGGCTGGCCCTGGGCATGACGCTCGTGTTTGCCACGGCCTTAGCGCGGCTGCGGCTGTCCTGGTGGCCGATCCACCCCGTACTCTTTCTCGTGTGGGGGACCTACCCCAACAGCCGGTTCTATTTCTCGTTCCTGCTGGGCTGGCTCATCAAGGCCTCCGTCGTGAAAACGATGGGCGCCAAAGGTTATCATGCGCTCAAACCGTTTATGATTGGGATCATTGCCGGCGAGTTGCTGGCAGGCCTGGTGTGGATGGTCGTCGGTGGTCTGTATTATGGCTTGACCAACCAGGTACCCAAGTACTTTGTCATCTTCCCGGGATGAGTTGCTCTGGAATGTCCGTACGCCTGCCCACCATGACCGCCACCGCCGCCATCACGGCCATCGACTGGCTGGGCATGCGGCTGCGCGTGCCGGCGACGTGGGAGATCGTGCGGCACAGCGTCAGCGAGCAGCGCGGGCGCCTGACGCTGGTGGATCGTCGTCGCCAGCGTCTCATGCTCGCCTGGTCTCCCTGCCCGGATACGCCGGACTGGGACCATATGCTCAGCGACCAGCAGGCGCTGGAAACCGAGCAGAACCCGCAGGCGACGTTCGAGCGCGACGACGATTGCCATGGTTGGCACGTCTTGCGCCGCACCGGGGCGGAGGGCATGGTGGTACGTGCCGCGCGATATGATCGGCCGCGCCGTCGCGTCATCGAGCTGGTGCTGCCCGTGCGTGACGAGGCCGATGCGGACGACGAAGCCCTGGTACTCGAAAGCTTCGAGGTCGTGCCACAGGAGAACGATCGGGCTCAGCGGCTGCGTGCGTTCGACGTGGAGGTGACGCCTGCACCGGGCTGGACCCTCGCGGCCGTGGACGTGACGCCGGGGAAGGCCGAGGTTCGCTGGGCCTGCGGGCGAGCCGAACTCACGATTCGGAGGCTGGGATTGGCCGACACGTGGTTCGGCGGAGATGTGGAACGCTATCTGAAGAAGGAACTCAAGCACGAGCCCGGAGGCTGGTCAAGTGTGTTCCATGATGGTCACCCGGCCTGTCGCCGTGAGGCCCGTGAGGCCGGGCCTCGAATCAAAGCGATCGTGGGCCGATTGCGCGATCGCATCGACTTGGCGTGGTTTGCACCACACGCCAACGCCGTGATGCACGCGACCTTGTTGCGGCCGCGCAGCATGAATATCGACATAGACGCGTTTGACATTCGCTGCCTCGACGCCTTGGAACCCGATGCCTGAGCCATCACGCACCATTCCGTCGTTCACGCAGATGCTCGATGCCGTGCCCACGCGCAACGTGCGCGTCGCCGTCGAGCGTCACGGCCCGGAAATGCTGCTGAGAATTCCGGTGGCGCCGCGCTGGTATCTCACCAACCCGCTGTCGTGGGCGCTGCTGCCGCAGAAAAAGGAGCGCAAGATCGCGCTGGACGCCGTCGGCCGCGAGATCTGGGATGCCTGCGACGGCCGCAACACGGTCGAGCAGATCGCCGAGGTCTTCGCGCAGCGTCATCGGCTGCGCTTTCACGCCGCGCGCCTGAGCGTGTCGGCATTCCTGCGCGATCTGACGGAGCGCGGCGCCGTCGTGATCGTCGTCCCGCCGCACGCGAAGGACTGTCAACCGCAGACCACGCCGAGCCCCGGGCATTCGCGTCGAGACGTGCGGCGCATGCCGGCGCGATCGCTGGCGATGGAGGGCGTGGCATGAAACCGATCATCGCCAAGGACCAGGTGATCCTCGGGCCGGGCCGGTGCATGACGCTGGCCCTGACGGGCATGAGCTATCGCCTGTTTCGCTCGTTGGTCACGGTGGCAATCCTGGCGCTGGCCGTGGCGTTCCTCACGCACATGCTGGGCTATGGGTTTCTGTCGCACCGGACGCAGGTGGCGGCCTATACCGAGCTGGCTGAGAGCCGGTTGCTGGGCGAATGGGCGACGCGGCTGACGCAGCCCGATTCGCCGCGTGCCATCGTGCTGGCGCTGTCGCGGAAGGATGAGGGCAGGGCCGCCGAATACGTGGGCTGGTCGGGCTCGAGCGGTGTGGAACTGGCGGCGGCGCAGCGCATCGCCGCCGATTTGCTGACTGCCGAGCGGTCACTGCAGCAGGTCGCTCCGGCGGCCAGGGCTGTGCTCATCGGCGACGACACCGCGGCCGACACCCTCGCGCGACTGGTTGACGACCGCGAGCACGCCGACTTCATGGGCAAACTGGCCACACTCAAGGTCATTGCGCCGCTGGGTTCTGCCGAAGCGTTCTCACAGCTTGTGCGTGAGGACCGTCCGAGGCTGATGGCTTTGACCGATCGCATCGCCGCCGGACATCGCCGGGCGATCGAGCAGGTGCGTGCGGCCAGTGCGGACAGGACGCCGCGCGAGGTGTTCGCTTCGCCGCCGACTGACCTGCTGGCGACGATCGCGGGCGCCGGCTACACCCTCGACGAGCAAACGTTGCGCACTCTCAACGCACAGGCGGTGCGGGGCGAGCAGGTCGCGGCACTCACCGAGGCCATGACCAGCACGGAGGTTCGCGGCGCACTGGCGCGTCAGATGGACATCCCGCTGCCGGAGGTGAATCTGGCGGCGGCCTTCAGGTGGATGACCTCGGACAGCCGCGTCGCTTGGTTCATCAACATGCTCGACGAGCAGAAGCGAGGCGTCGGGTTGAGTGTGGAGCAGGTGAGCGATCTGGCGTCACGTTACCGCCGCCAGGAGAAGCTGCAGAAGGCGGCCGGCAGCGAGGCGCCCGTCGAGCATGAAGGGCTACTGGGCCTGCCCACGCGAACGCAATGGCTCATCGGGCTGTCGTTCATGGTGTGCGTCGTCGGCGTGGCCAACGCGATGCTCATGAGTGTGACCGAGCGATTCGCCGAGATCGCCACGATGAAGTGCCTGGGTGCGATGGACCGTTTCGTGATGATGATGTTCGTGTTCGAGGCGACGGCGCAGGGCCTGTTGGGCGGACTGGCAGGCGTGGTGCTGGGGTTGGTCCTGGCGCTGCTGCGCGGCCTGATTGAGTACGGCGGACTGCTGTTCGTGCCGGGGCAGGCCTGGGGCCATGTCGGCGCCAGCGCCGCCGCATCGGTGATTGTGGGCGTGCTGCTGGCGGGAATTGCTGCAGTAGGCCCGGCGTGGGTGGCGGCGCGCCTGGCGCCCATGGAAGCGATGCGTGTGGAGTAGGCATGACACAGATCGCTGAGCATCCCGAGATGGAAGTCCAGGACGGCAAGGCCGTCATCATCCGCACGCTGGATGTGTGGAAGACTTACGGCGAGGGCGAAGCCGCCACGCACGCGCTGCGCGGCATCGGCACACTCATCTACCGCGGCGAGTTCATCAGCGTCATGGGGCCGTCAGGCTCGGGCAAGAGCACGTTCTTCAACATGATCGGTGCGCTCGATTCACCGTCGAAGGGCCGCATCCTCATCGACGAAGTGGACGTGGCCCAGCTTTCTGCGGTCGAGCTGGCGTTTCTTCGCTGCCGCAAGATCGGGTACATCTTTCAAAGCTACAACCTCATCCGATACATGACTGCGCTGGAGAACGTCACTGTGCCCATGGCCTTCGCCGGCGTCGGACCCGACGAGGCTCGCCGCCGCGGCATGGATCTGCTGGCCCTGGTCGGGCTCGACGATCGCTGGCAGCACCGGCCCATCGAGATGTCCGGCGGTCAACAGCAGCGCGTCGCCATCGCCCGCTCGATGTGCAACAACCCGAAAATCCTCCTCTGTGACGAGCCCACCGCCAACCTCGACCTCAAGACCGGTCAGGCCATCCTCGACATCCTCCAGCGCATCAACAAGCACCGCGGCGTGACGATCGTCTGCTCCACGCACGATCACCGCCTGCTCAACGTCTCCGACCGCATCATGTGGGTTCGCGACGGCAACATCGAGCGTGTCGAGAAGCGCGGCGACCTGAAGATCACGGTCGGCCGCATCGGAGGCGAGGAATCATGAAGCTGCGCAACTCGCATCTGAAATCTCTGGTCGCCTGCGTGTGTGGTGTGCTTCTCGTCGCGGGCGCCGCGGTGGCTGATGAGGCCACGTTCAAGGCTGACCTGGACGCGCTGACGCGACTGCCGCATCGACTGGCGGGCACGCCGGAAGGCCGCGCGGCAGCGGATTACATCGACGCAAGGCTGCGCGCCATCGACGGCGTCGAGGTGTATCACGTCGATATGCCTGTGTGGCAGACTCACGTGGACATTTGCGAGTTGCAGGTCGGGGACACCACGATTGCGTTGCACCCGCTGCGGCCCAACCTCATCGTCCCGCCGGTAACCGCCGATGACGACGGCTTGACCGCGCCGATGATCTACGTCGGTCGCGGCACGCCCGAGGACTACGGGGATCGCTCTGCGGAAGGGGCCATCGTTGTCTTGGATTACGATTGCCATGAGCACTGGGAGCGGGCCTTCGCGTTGGGCGCCCGGGCAGTGATCTTCATTGGCAGTGATGCCACGCCTCTATATCCCAAGCACACTGGCGCCCCCGCCAACTACCCGCGCTTCTTCGCCTCGCCGGGTTTACTCGCCCAGATCGACCTGCGCCGCGATCACGCCCGGGCCAGGCTTCTCAGTCGCGTCACCTGGAAGCCCGCCAACGGGCGTAACGTGCTGGCAGTGATTCCCGGGACCCAGCCTGACTTTGTCGAAAACCGGCCGCAGATGATGGTGTTGGCAGCGCCTTACGATTCATTCGGCGTCGTACCCACGCTGGCACCAGGCGCACGCGGCGCCGCCAATGTGGCCTCGCTTCTGCAGACAGTCCGTGCATTGGCTGTCAACCGTCCCAAGCGCGACGTGCTGGTGATGTTTCTCGACAACAACGCTCGCTTCTATCAGGGCGCACGCTACGTTTATGACGCGCTGACGCTCAAGGCCGATGATGTCCAGACGCACCAGAAGATGCACGCCGATGAGCATCGGTTCCGCACGTCGATGGCCGACATGATCCGCCCCGCGGATCGTTTCGCCCCCGCCGACGACATCATCCGTGACGCATCGTACGCCTACCTCTATGCCCAGGCGTACTTCGTCCACTCGGACCTGAAGCAGGAGCAGGTTCGCCGCCGCATCGAGCGTGAGACGTTCAAGAACAAAGACCCCGGGCAATTCGAGTCGCTGCTACCGGCGATCGCTGCCGCCGATCACGAGATCCTGCAGTGGGACAACCTGCGTCGAGTCTTGCACTACCGGACTCTCGACGAGCTGCGTCAGGTGATGCGTGACATTGTGTCTACCGCCGCCACCGCCGACCAGAAGACACGCGATGAATGGGCCCGCGTTGTTCACAGGCAAGGTATCCGCGAAGGATTCGAGGGCCTGGAAGAAACTGGCGACCCCACGGCAGCCAGCGCCGAAGCGGCTACGTACCTGAAGGCGATTGATCACCTGCTGGCGGTGACCGTCAGCCGGCTGGAGGCCCGTCTGGCCGAACTCGACGACCTGCTGGTGCAAGACGAGCAGCGCAAGGCGATCAACGCACGGGTGGGCAACCGCACGATCGTGCTGCACGTGGACTACAACTTCGGCGATGCCGGGCCGACGTGGGGCGTGGTGGTGGGCAACCGCAACAACGCCATCTACGGCTTCCGCAACGTGGGGGCCAGCAGCGACACGCCCGGCTACTACGGTCGGGTGCTGGGCGCGTTTCGCGAGGCGGCCCACGCACTGGCGGAGAACAGCGGTCTCAACGCCGACACGCTCAAGGACACGTCGATGGGGGGCCAGTTCGCGCCGGGCGTGTTCGCCACCACGGGCTTCGTCGCCGGAACGTTCGGGCTCTACAACGTGTCGCTGATGACCGGCTACGACGCACGTCTGCGCGACGGCCACCCCTCGGACACCGTCGATGCACTGGACTGGCGAGCCGTCTATCGTCAGGGCGCGGCGGCGACGCCCATGCTGTTCGCCCTCAGCGACGGCCGCGACATCTCGTTGCCCCGTCAATTCAGCGACCAGTCGCGTGCCAAGCGAATCGACTGGGCCGGCGAACGTTCCAGTGGCGACTACGCCGCGCTGCGCGTCACCGGCAGTCTCTCAGAGGACCGCCCCGCCTTTGGCGCCGTCATGGCCATGTGGCCCGGCCTCGACGCGCGACGCATCTGGACCACCATCGACCGCTATGGCGCCCTGCCCTCGTTCGATCCCATCGTGCTCGAGCGCGTGGACGTCAACGGGCGCTTCCAGACCATCGGCGTGCAGAAGGAGATTTTCAACAACGTCAACACGATCGGCGGCATTTTTGACGATGCCGGCCGGGTGACGGCGATCTCGACTCAGAAGACGTTGACGCGCGGCATGACCGCGGCGGCGCGCGTCGAGCTGTTTCTGGGCGAGGGCTACAGCCTGGCGGCGATGCCTGGACAACGGGCTGCGACCGACCTGTTCAAGATTCTCCGCGCGGCGTCGGACTCGCCATTGCCATCGGCGAGGTCACTCGTCGGACAGAACGGCAATTTCTCATTCTTCTACATCTCGCGCCAGGACATCAACATCGGCGTCGATCGGGTCAAGATCTTCCAGCCGGAGGGGCCGGTGCTGGTCAACGCCAGCAAGACGGCGCCGGCGGGCACGGGCATCGAGCTGACCGTACTGGCGGCTCAGCCCCCTCTGGCCGAGCCGACGGCGAGTGACCTGTGGTCGATCAACGAAATGCGGCTCAACATGTTGCGAACGCGCGGCGTGACGAGCGAAGACCTGGAGCTCTTGCACCGCCGCGCGCACCGTGCGATGCAGCAGGCTCAGGCTGCAGGTGACGACACACTGACGTCGTCGGTTCGCAAGGCCCGCCTCGTGCAGAGCGCCGCCTTGTCGCGGGCCGTGTACAAGCCGCTGCGCCAAAGCATGGACGACCTGGTGCACGCCATCGTGGTGCTCTTGCTGCTGGCCATCCCGTTCGCCTTTGCCGTCGAGCGACTTCTGTTCTGTGCCACGAGCATCTATGGTCGTCTGCTCGGATTCACTGCAGCGTTCCTCGTCACGTTCGGGCTGCTCTACACGATGCACCCGGGCTTCGCCATCGCCTCGACGCCGATCATCATCTTCCTGGCTTTTGCCATCCTGCTGCTGTCGATCCTGGTGATCCAGATCATCGTGCGCAAGTTCCGCACTGAACTCAAGGCGATGCAGGGTCAACGCGTCGGCCTCCATGACGTGGAAGTGTCGCGCATGGGCACGTTGCTGGCGGCGGTCAGCATGGGCATGAGCACGATGCGCCGCCGGCCCACGCGCACGTTCCTGACGGCGATCACCGTCATCATGCTCACCTTCACGATCCTCTCGTTCGCCTCATTTTCACGCAAGATCGGGGTCCGCTCCATCTACGAGGGACCGATCGGCGAAGAGGCCGCGGGCGATGTGATGGTGCGAAAACTCGACTACAGTGCGATGCCCGATCACAGCCTTGACCTGGTGCGAGGGCTGGAGGGCCGCGACGGTGCGGTGTTTGGGCAATACTGGCTGGTTCGCACTGCCACCAGCGACCTGCCATTCAGCGTGGCGAGGGCGCTACAGACCGAGAGCGGCGACGAGCGCACCGCCATGTCGCTCGACGCCATCCTGGGTGTCATGCCCGAGGAGCTCGATCGCTGGCCGCTGATGCTCGCGGCGCTGCGTGGGCCGGCCGGCGGTGACGAGGCCGCCGCCATCGATGCCCTCCATCGCGGTGGCGTCTTCCTCCCCAGCGTCGTGGTCGAACGGCTTGGACTCAAGCACAACGACCCTGTGCTGCTCAATGGCAAACGCTCGTTCGTCGCGGGAACGTTCGACTCGGCCGCCCTCCAACGCATGCGCCACCTGGACGGCCAGTCGATCCTGCCCGTCAACTTCCAGGACCCCTCCGCGCAACAGCAGCAGCAGGTCAGTGCGACAGAGGACACCTCAGCCAGCGACCTCGTGGACAAGGATTTCGTCCATCTTTCCGCCGACCAGGTGGCGATCGCGTCGTCGGCGTTCGTGCAGCTACAGGGTGGCCGCCTGCACGCGATCATGGTGTACCTGGGCGAGGGACTTGAGCCGCTGGCCCGTGCCGAGGAGATCGCCCGCGTCGTGCCCATGCCGCTGTGGGCACGCGGAGCGCAAGGCGTCGAACGCATGATCCTCACCACGCTGACCGAGGTCAGCGGAGGACTGGCGCTGGCGGTGCCTGTCATTCTCGGCGGCCTTATCATCTTCGGCACACTGCTGGGCTCCATCACCGACCGCGAAAAGGAGATCTACACATTCAGCGCGCTGGGTCTTGCGCCGGGTCAT
The DNA here is from genome assembly GCA_964518335.1 of uncultured Phycisphaeraceae bacterium. GTDB lineage: Bacteria > Planctomycetota > Phycisphaerae > Phycisphaerales > Phycisphaeraceae > CAZFDT01. The sequence continues at coordinate 55,540 of CAZFDT010000017.1, read as the reverse complement.
GTGGGCGTGCTTTTCTTCGCTGAAGCGGCGGTCTATGCGATCGTTGGCGGCATGGGCGGTCAGCTTCTGGCCCAGATCGTGGCCCAGGTGAGTTCGTACCTGGCGCAGATCGGCCTCATCTCGCCGCCGCAGATCAACTACTCCTCGACCAATTCGCTTTTTGCCATCGGCATCGTGATGGCCACGGTCATCATCTCGGCGATCTACCCCGCCATCCGCGCGTCGCGCAGCGCCAATCCCGGATTGGCGCGGGCGTGGAAGATGCCCCCGCCCCAGGGCGACAAACTGGAGATGACCTTCCCCTTCACCGTGTCGGCCTACGACATCACCGGCGTGGTCAGCTTCCTGGCCGAGCACTTCGAGCGGCACGACGACGCGGGGTTGGGCAGCTTCGCCGCACAAAATGTGAGCATCGGCAAGACGCCGGACACGGGCAACCTGTACTTGGCGGCGGAGGTGGCGCTGGCGCCGTTCGACCTGGGCGTGACGCAGGCGTTCACGCTGACGGCCAGACCCTCGGAAATCGCCGGCGTCGATGAAGTGGGCATCGCGGCCACCCGGCACAGCGGCGCTACCGGCGACTGGGTCCGCGCCAATCGCGTGTTCTTGCGCGATCTGCGCAAGCAGTTCCTGCTGTGGCGCACGCTGTCGGGCGAGATGATCGAGCACTACCGCATGAACACGATGGCCAAACTCGGCGAGCAGGATCGCGCCCACGACTCCACCGCCCAACCGGCGACCGCATCCACCTGACACGAGGCAACCCTGTGGCGAAAGATCAGTCACCATCCCAGACCGGCGTCAAGCTCGACCGCGAGCTGGAGGAGTTTCGCCAGCTCATGGAGCCGCCCTCGACGTTCGAGGACGGCTTCAGTTGGGCGGCGTTCCTGGGCGCGCTGTTCGTCGCCGCACTCATGGTGCCCGGGGCGATCTACATTTCGCTGCTGGCCGAGGCGTCGGTGGGTCCGGCGGCGCAGTGGGTGACGTTGATTCTGTTCATCGAAGTGGCGCGGCGGGCCAACAAGACGCTCAAGCGGGCCGAGATCTTCACGCTCTTTTACATCGCCGGGGCGATCATGGCGGCGCCATCGAGTGTGTCGGGCGGGTTCCACGGCGGGCTGGGCGTACTGTGGAGCCAGTTCTACGTGCAGTCCACTGCAGCGCAGGCCGCGGGCATCGCCGAGCACATCCCCAACTGGGTAGCGCCCACTGACGCCGAGGTGCTCGACCAGCGCTCGCTCTTCATGTGGCAATGGCTGCCCGCGATCGCGCTGGGCGCGTTCACCATGATCATCGGCCGCATCGATAACATGATCCTGGGCTACGGGCTGTTCCGGCTCACCAGCGACATCGAGCGCCTGCCCTTCCCCATGGCGCCGCTGGGCGCCCAGGGCGTCATGGCGCTTTCCGAAGAGCAGGAGGAGGAGAAGCAGCGCGCCGGCATGGGCGAGGAGGGTGCTGCTGATAGTGCCCCGCCTCGTCCCGACTCGTGGCGCTGGCGCGTCTTCTCCATCGGCAGCGTCATCGGCCTGGTATTCGGCACGCTCTACCTCGGCCTGCCCACCATCACCGGCGCCCTGCTCGACGCGCCGATCACCATCCTCCCGATCCCCTTCATCGACTACACGCAATCCACCGCCGGCATCCTGCCCGCCGTCGCCATGGGCCTGTCGCTGAATCTGGGCCTGCTCATCTTCGGCATGGTGCTGCCTTACTGGGCGATCGTCGGTACGTTCATCGGACTGCTCATCACGGTCATCCTCAACCCGATTCTCTACAACGGCGGCATCCTGTCGCTGTTCACCGATTTCCGCGGCGGCATCCTCAAACAGTGGAACCCCGGCGATAGCCTCCAGGCGACGTTCTACAAGAACAATCTCGACTTCTACTTCAGCTTCTCCATCGGCGTGTCGCTGGCGATCGCCATCATGGGCATCGTCGCGGTCATCAAGGGCGTCATGGCGGTGCGACGCACGGCGCGGCTGCGACGAGAGGAGGGCAACACCCAACCCATTGGTGTGCCCGAGGGCCGCGGCGACATCCGGCCGTGGATCATCGGCATCACCTACCTGGTGAGCACCGGTATCTACATCGCCATGTCCATGGTTCTGCTCACCTGGTTCTCCGGCGAACAGGGCGGCGAGAAGCGATTCCACTGGAATGTCTTCTGGGTCATGGTCTTTTACGGCTTCATCTACACGCCGCTGATCAGCTATGTGACCGCCCGCCTCGAAGGCATCGCCGGTCAGGTCATCAGCATCCCGTTCGTGAAGGAGGCGTCATTCATCCTCTCGGGGTACAAGGGCGTGGCGGTGTGGTTCCTGCCCGTGCCGCTGCACAACTACGGCCAGATGACCGTGTTCTATCGCCAGTGTGAGCTCACGGGCACCAAGTTCTGGAGCATCTGGAAGGCCGAGATCCTGCTCACGCCGATCGTGCTCCTCGGCAGCCTGATGTTCGCTCACTTCATCTGGTCGCTGGGGGAGATTCCCTCGGCTCAGTACCCCTACGCCATGGAGTGGTGGGACGTGACCGCCGAGCAGCAGTCGATCATTTTCAGCTCGACGCTGGGCGGATTCACGGTGTTCGAGGAGGCGATCAAGCCGTCGTACATCGCATGGGGTCTGGGGCTGGGCCTGGCGGGGTTCATCGGCATGAGCTTCCTGGGGGCGCCGATCTTTCTGGTTTACGGCGTGATCCGCGGGCTCAACCAGACGCTGCCGTTTGCCATCATTCCCGAATTCATCGGCGCCCTGCTGGGGCGATACTATTTCCAGAAGCGCATGGGCCTGATGTGGCGGCAATACATTCCCGTCGTCGGCGCAGGGTTCAGTTGCGGCATGGGCCTCATTGCCACGCTGGGCATCGGCTTCACCTTCCTCGCCAAGAGTGTGTTCAAGCTCCCGTTCTGACCGTAGTAACACGATGACCACCACGCAAGCCAACATCCACGACCATATTCGCCACGGCGACACGCTGATCACCGTGAGCGATGTGTCCAAGGTCTTCAAGCTCCGCGACGAAAAGGTATACGCCCTCAAGGACGTCAACGTCGAGATCTTCCGCGGCGAATACCTGTCGATCATGGGCCCGTCGGGCTCGGGCAAGAGCACGCTGTTCAACATCATCGGGGCGCTGGATCGGCCCAGCGGCGGGAGCGTGCGCATCGGGCCGCTGGACTTGACCAAGCTCACGTCGCGCCAGCTCGCCTACGTGCGGTGCAACTACATCGGGTACATTTTCCAGGCGTACAACCTGATCGCGTCGCTGACGGCGGTGAAGAACGTGGCGCTGCCGGCGGTGTTCCAGGGCAAGACGCCCGACGAGGCCGACGCCAAGGCCACCGAGGTGCTCCAGGCCGTGGGATTGGGCCATCGGCTGGACCATCGCCCCGACGAACTCTCCGGCGGTCAACAGCAGCGAGTCGCCATCGCCCGCGCTCTGGTCAACGACCCGACCATCATCCTCGCCGACGAGCCCACCGCCAACCTCGACCTGAAGACCGGCAGCGACATCATCGCGCTGCTCAAGCAATTGTCGAAAGAGCGCGGCGTGACCGTCATCACCGCCACGCACGACCACAAGATGCTCGTCAACTCCGACCGCGTGCTCTGGATCAGACAGGGCCAGGTCGAAAAGATCGAGCGCGTCGCCGACATGGACATCCAGGTGGGCGGCATTGAATTCGGGCACTGAATGAACGCGCGAAAACCCAACGTCGTCGTCTTCTTCACCGATCAGCAGCGATGGGACAGTTCGGGCCTTCACGGCAATCCGCTGGACCTCATGCCCAACTTCGACCGCCTGGCCCGCGAAGGCACGCATATCGCCCACAGCTTCACCTGCCAGCCGGTGTGCGGCCCCGCCCGCGCATGTCTGCAGACGGGAACCTACGCCACCACCAACGGCTGCTGGCGCAACGCCATCAGCCTCCCCACGGATCGCCAACGGTTTCCTACGCTCGCCTCCTGCTTCAATAGCGTAGGCTACCGCACCGGCTACATCGGCAAGTGGCACCTGGGCGGGCCGCAGGGCCAGCTCTGCGGGGAGCGCGGTCCCGTTCGCGAGGGGTACCGCGGCGACTTCCGCGACTGGCTGGCCGTCGAGGTGTTGGAGTTTTCCATCGACGAGTACCACACCGTCCTCTACGACAACGACAATCAGCCGCACCACTTGCCCGGCTACCGCAGCGATGCGCTAACAGACGCAGCGATCCGCTACATCGACGCGCACAAAGCCGATCCGTTCCTGCTCATGGTGTCGTTCATCGAGCCGCATCATCAAAACGACAAGGACGATTACCCGCCGCCGCTGGGCTACCGCGAGCGCTACACCGGCCGGTGGGCGCCACCGGACCTGGCCGCCCTGCCTGCCTTCAAGACCGACGACGATCGCAGCGGGGGCTCGACGCACCAACATCTGGGTGGGTACTGGGGCATGATCAAGCGACTCGACGAGAACCTGGGCCGTATCGTGGATGCCCTTTTCAGCCTTGGCATCCTCGACGACACGATCATCCTCTTCACGAGCGACCACGGCTGCCACTTCAAGACGCGCAACGGTGAGTACAAGCGGTCGTGCCACGACAGCTCGATCCGCGTGCCCACGATGCTGCGCGGAGGGCCTTTCACCGGCGGCGGGCAACTGCAGCAGCTTGTGAGCCTCGTCGATCTGCCGCCGACGCTGCTGGACGCATGTGGCGTGGCTGTCCCCGCGACGATGCAGGGCCGCAGCATTCTGCCGCTGCTCCGCCGCGATGCGCAGGCGATCGCCGACTGGCCGCAGGAGGTGTTCGTGCAGATCAGCGAATCGCAAGTGGGGCGATGCGTCCGCACGCACCGCTGGAAGTACAGCGTCCGTGACGCCGAAGGCGAGGACCGCCGCGACGGCTCGGCGGGGCGCTACGTGGAGGAGTTCCTCTACGACCTGCACCACGACCCCTACGAGCTGACCAACCTGGTCGAGTTCGATTCGCATGCCCGCGTGCGCCAGGTGATGCGCGAGCGGCTGCTTCGGCGCATGGCCGAGGTCGGCGAAGTCCCCCCCACGATCGATCCCGCTCCGCACATGCGCAAGGGCGGGCATCGCAGTGTCCGCGAAGCCGAGACTTTGGCGTAGTTCCCGCGCCCGCGCCGTACAATGCCCGTATCATGAGCGAACGCGCCTACCTCGATCTCCTGCAAGACATCCTCGACCACGGCACGCCCAAGCACGACCGCACGGGCACGGGCACGCGCAGCGTATTTGGACGCCAGCTTCGTTTCGACCTGACGCAGGGCTTTCCCCTGCTGACCACCAAGAAAGTCCACCTCCGCTCGATCGTCGTCGAACTGCTGTGGTTCCTCCGCGGCGACACCAACGTCAAGTACCTCCACGACCACCATGTCACGATCTGGGACGAGTGGGCCGACCCCCACACCGGCGACCTGGGGCCGGTCTATGGCAAGCAGTGGCGGCGATGGGAGGCGCCCGACGGTCGAGTGATCGACCAGATTGCGCAGGTCGTCGAGATGATCCGCACCAACCCCGACTCGCGCCGCCTCATCGTCAGCGCGTGGAACCCCGGCGAAGTGGACCGCATGGCCCTGCCGCCCTGCCACGCATTGTTTCAGTTCTACGTCGCCAGTGGCAGGCTGTCGTGCCAGCTTTACCAGCGCAGCGCCGACGTCTTTCTGGGCGTGCCGTTCAATATCGCCAGCTACGCCCTGCTGACCATGATGATGGCCCAGGTGACCGGCTTGCAGGCAGGCGAGTTTGTGCATACGTTCGGCGATGTGCACCTGTACGCCAATCACGTCGAACAGGCGCGAGAACAACTGCAGCGCCAACCGCGCACGCCGCCGCGCATGACGCTCAACCCGGTGGTGAAGGATCTGTTCGCATTCAGTAGCGAGGATTTCTCGCTCGAAGGCTACGACCCGCACCCAGCCATCCGCGCCCCGGTGGCGGTGTAGAAGCATGATTCTCTCGCTCATTTACGCCCGATCGGAGAACCGCTGCATCGGCCGCGACGGACGGCTGCCGTGGCGCCTGCCCGACGAGTTCGCCCACTTCAAGCGCACCACCATGGGCCATCCCATCATCATGGGCCGACGCACCTTTGAGGACCACAGCAACGTGTTGCCCGGCCGTACAAACATCGTGCTCACGCGCCGCGCGGACTTCGCATATCCCGGAGTCGTCATCGCCCGCAGCCTCCACGAGGCGCTGCTCCCCTACCGCGACACGCACGAGGAGGCGTTCGTCATCGGCGGCGCCGCGCTATTCACCGAGGCGTTTCCTCTGTCCGATCGCGTGTACGAAACCGTTGTCCACGTCCACGTCGCCGGCGACACCTACCTGCCCCCGTTCGACTTTTCGCACTGGATCGCCACACCGCTGCACGACCGCCCCGCTGACGACCGTCACGCCCATGCTTTCACCATTACGCAATACGATCGCCCCCGTCTATGAGGCGATGACGGCGGGACGAGCGGGGCGCGCAGCAGCACCTCAGCGTTGCGCGGTCTTGGGGGTGAGCGGATGCGGGCGACTGTGGCGAAGCACCTCGCCACGGGCCATGTAGATGACATCCTCAGCGATGTTGACGGTGTGGTCGGCGATCCGTTCGAGATTGCGCGAGACGTTGAGCAGGTGGATGTACTGCTCGAGCCGGTGCGGATTCTCGCGGATGCCCGACTCGATGGCCAGGTACATTTCGCGGTGGATCGCATCCACCTGGTCATCACTCTCGCGGACGCGCTGCGCCAGTTCGGGGTCGATGTTGACCAGGGCGTCGAGACTCTGCTTGAGCATGCGGCGGACATTGACCGCCATCCCCGGCAGGTCGAAGGGGATGTCGTCCAGCGGCATGTCGTTGGCCAGGAACACGGCCTGCTCGGCGATGTTGACCGCCAGGTCGCCGATGCGCTCCAGGTCATTGTTGATCTTCAGCACGGCGATGACGTAGCGCAGATCGAACGCTACTGGCTGGTGCAGCGCCAGCGTGTGCAGGCACTCCTCCTCGACCTCCAGCTCCATGCGGTCCACCTCGTCGTCAGACTCGACCACACGGTTGGCCATGGCGGTGTCGCGTGACTCGATGGCACGGATGGCGTCGGCGACCTTCTCCTCGACGAGCGTGCCCAGGCCGAGGATGGCCTTCTTGAGGGTGTTGACCTGGCGCTGGAGATGGAGCGACATGCGATGATCCTTGGCCGTCCCGCGGCGAAGCCCGAGGACGGGCAGCGGCGGACTTTCGCGAGAGTTTAACCGAAGCGGCCGGTGATGTAGTCCTCGGTCTCTTTCAGGTGCGGGTTGGTGAAGATGTCGGTGGTCGTGCCGTACTCGACGAGGCGGCCCAGGTACATGAAGGCAGTGTAGTCGCTGGCGCGCGACGCCTGCTGCATGTTGTGGGTGACGATGAGGATGGAGTATTCGCCCTTGAGTTCCTGGATGAGGTCCTCGATCTTGCCGGTGGCGATGGGGTCGAGCGCAGAGCAGGGCTCGTCCATGAGCAGCACTTCAGGCTCGGCGGCGATGGCGCGGGCGATGCACAGCCGCTGCTGTTGCCCGCCGCTCATGCCCAGGGCCGACTCGTGCAGGCGGTCCTTGGCCTCGTCCCACAGGGCGGCGCCGCGCAGGCTGCGCTCGCACACCTCGTCGAGCACCGCCTTGCTGCGCTCGCCGTCGATGCGCAGCGGGTACACGACGTTTTCGTAGATGCTCATCGGGAAAGGGTTGGGCTTCTGGAAGACCATGCCCATGCGTTTGCGCAGCTCGATGACGTCGACGCCCCGGCCGTAGATCGTGTCGCCATGGAGCTTCATGTCGCCGTCGATGCGGACGATGTCGATCAGGTCGTTGAGTCGGTTGACGCTGCGCAGGAGGGTCGATTTGCCGCAGCCCGACGGCCCGATCATCGCGGTGACTTCGCCCTTGGGGATGGTCATGTTGATATTGAACAGGGCGCGTTTCTGGCCGTAGTACAGGTTGAAGTCGATGACTTCGAGGACCGCGTTCTGCGTGGGGACGGTGCTGTGGATTTCGCTCTGGACATCCTCGCCGCGGACGATCGCCTCGAGGCGGCTGCTGCGGCCATCGCTCAGCATAGGGGGCTTGACATCCTGCGCGGGGGGCAGGGCTTCACCGGTGCCGGGCGTGGAGGTCAACTTCGGTTTCATCTTGGTGGCAATCATAGCGTACCTCGGGGGTTGCCTTAGAAGCCGCTGACATCGAACTTTCGCCGCAGCCTCGATCGCAGCCAGATCGCCGCGAGGTTCAGCACGGCGATGAGCACGATGAGCAGCAACGTCGTCGTATAGACCATGGGCTTGGCGGCCTCGGAGTTCTGGCTCTGGAAGCCCAGGTCGTAAATGTGGAAGCCCAGGTGCATGAAGCTACGGTTGACCCCGAACTGCTCCGAAGGGTAAAACGAGAACGGCCGTTCGGGCGCCAGCTTCACCGCGCCGACGAGCATGAGCGGGGCGACCTCGCCGGCGCCGCGGGCCATCGCCAGAATCGCCCCGGTCATGATGCCGGGCATGGCGCGAGGCAGGACGATGCGCTTGATCGTCTGCCACTTGCTCGCGCCGCAGGCATACGACCCTTCTCGCATCGAGTTGGGCACGGCCGACAGAGCCTCTTCGGTGGCCACAATGACCACCGGCAGCGTCAGCAGCGCGAGGGTGAACGACCCCCAGATCAAGGCGGTTTTGCCGAAGACGGGATTGCGGTCGGCGACCTGAGCGGGGAAGAAGCCGTCAAAGAACGGCGTGGTGCCGATCAGCACGAGGGCGATCACGGCCGACAGGAGCAGTCCCAGCGTGCCGAAGATTCGCATGCCTTTGCGAGCGAAAGAGTCGTCGCGGCCGCGAACGACGTGGCCGAAATACATCGATCCCGCCGAGGTGACGATCGCGCCGGCCAGCGCCACCAGAAGTCCGAACCAGATCGGCTTGGGCATGATGATGCCGATGGAGTTGCCCGGCCCGCCGTCGATGTACGCGCCGATGACGTACACGAAAAACCCCAGCCCGAACACGCCGAACACGATCGATGGCACGCCCGCGAGATTATTGATGGCGATGCGGACCGCCGAGATGATCGGCCCGGCCTTGGCGTACTCGCGCAGATACAGCGCCGCCAGCACGCCAAAGGGCACCACGAGCAGGCACATGATGATGGTCATCAGCACCGTGCCGAAGATCGCCGGGAACACGCCGCCCTCGCTGTTGGCTTCGCGCGGCTCACCGGCGAGGAACTCCCACCACCGCCCAGCGTAGATACTCGCCTGACTCATCCACGAACTGCTCACCTGATTCGCGGGATAGGCACGCACAATGTCGGCCAGCAGCAGTTCGACCTCCTGTCCCTGCGCAGTGTCGAACACCAGTCTGAAGCGGTCGTTCTCCGCGTTCAGATCATCGATGCGCTTGCGCACGGACTCGAAGTCTGCATCACCCTTGGTCTTCACCTGGGCATATCGTGCCTGCGCGCGGCGATACGGGTCGGAATCGCGGCCGGCGTTCAACTCGGCCTGTCGAATCGCCAGTCGCGCATGCTCGATGCGGCTGTTGATCTCGCCCGTCTCGTGAATCTCCAGTCCGCGCCGCTGACGCCACCGCTCGCGCGATGGGCCGTGATGCTGGTGAAAGAGCTTCCACGCTGCTTCGGGCTGGTCCGCCACAACGTGGCCGTCGATCTTGAACGACTTGGGCACGCCGTAAAATCGGCCCCACGCCAGACGCTCGACCGTGATCGCCCAATGCGGCAGCGACTCGCCGGCCACGTCGATCTGGTTCACCCAGCGAAAGTGATCGCCTGTGAGTTCGAAGTTGCCCACGCGCATGAGGTGGCGCAGAAGCAGGCCGTCGCCGCCTTTGACCGCCTGACTCGCGGCGTCGGCAGCCGGGCCTTCGAGTCCGGCAAGCATCTCGGGCGAGGGCGCGAACGTCTCGCTTCGCGTCACCTCGCCCATGAGCGTCTGCCCGCTGTGGGTGCGGATTTCCACCACCGGGCGAGGCCAGAACGTGCCCGCGCCCTGCACGATCACCAGCGCCAGCAGGCCAACGATCATGACCACCGCCACCGCCAGCGCGCCGCCGGTGAGCCAGAGCATGGGCTCGCCATGCGCCAACAGCGAGGTGCGCAACGGCCGCGATCGCTTGCGCTTCACGGGTTCGGGCTGTGGCATCGGGCCCGTCGGTCGTGTCAGAATCGCCGTCACAGTTGATACGCCCTCTTGCGGAACCGCTGTCGGATGGTCTCGGCCACGGTGTTCAAGGCGAACGTCAAGACGAACAGCACCAGCGCCGCCAGGTACAGGGTGCGGTAGTGCGTCGAGTCCTTCACCGCCTCGGGCAGCTCGACGGCAATGTTGGCCGCCAGCGTGCGGGCGCCGTTGAACATGTTCCACTCCATCACCGGCGTGTTGCCCAGGGCCATGAGCACGATCATGGTTTCGCCCACGGCTCGGCCCAGGCCAATCATCACCGCGCTGAACAGCCCGCTCATCGCCGTGGGCACGATGATGCGCGTTGCCGTCTGCCACGGCGTGGCCCCGGCGCCAAGCGATGCGGAGCGCAGATGCTGCGGCACGGTCGAGAGCGCGTCCTCGGCGATCGTGTAGATGATTGGAATGATGGCGAAGCCCATGATGAACCCGACAACCAGGGCGTTGCGCTGCACGTAGGTGTCCATGACGCCGCCGCGCGGGTCCCAGCCGATGCCCTCGAACACCGCACCCAGCAGCGCGGACAGGACCACTGCAGCAATCACGGCGACGGCGAATCGCACAAAATCCACGATCGCCATCGTCCCGCGACGCCACCCCGCGCTGATCGATCGCAACCACGGATTGACCGTGCGGCCCATCGCAAACGCCACCGCCACGCCCGACAGCGGCAGCAGGATGAACATCCATCCTCCCAGCCCGCTGCCGAAGCGATCGCTGGAGGCGTCGGCGTCGAGCCAGAGCTTGAAATCGCCGGCAAACAGCAAGTTCTCGATCATCGGCCCTATCACCACACCCACCAGCACGCCCACCGGCAGCATCAGCATGATCGCTGCGAACCGCCACTGCCCCAGCCGCAGGCTCACGTGCTGCGGGAGCAGTTGCCAGCCGTACGCCCCCACCAGGAACATCAGCGGCACGCAGAAAAACGACGCCAGCGTCTGCGGCACGATGTTCTCGATGAACGGCGCGAACACCAGCGCCGCCAGGAATCCCAGCACCACCGACGGCAGACTTGCCATCATCTCCACCGTGGGCTTGATCTTGCTCTTGACCTTGGGATGGAGGAACTCGCTGGTGTAGATCGCCGCCATCAGGGCGATGGGCACGCCAAAGAGCAGCGAATAGATGGTGGCCTTGATCGTGCCGAACACCAGCGGGTAGAGGCCGAACTTTTCTTCGAAGTCGTCGGTGCCGCCGGTGGACTGCCACACGTGCTCGGGGTGGTTGGCGCTCTCGTACCAGACGCGGCCGAACAGGGCGGAGAATGTCGCTGCGGGATGGCCCACGTCCATGCCCCACATGTATTGTCGCGTGTCGGTGAGGGCGACCATGCCGTCGTCCTTGGGTGCGATGCCGACGAAGCGCAACGGTTCCCGCTCGCCGATGCTCAAGTCGGCGACGAGCTTGCGGCTGGTGCCGTGCAGCATGCGCGCCGTGCCGTCATCGAACCCGACCGCCAGCAGCCGCCCGCGCGACGACGCCGTCAGGCACGACACCGCCGCGCCCCAGCCCTCGTGCAGCAGGCCCGAACTGACCAGCACCGACCCGTCGGGTGTGTCCGCGCGATCGGGCCGAACCGGAAACCACGCCCGCACGTTGCCCTTCGAGTCGCCGGTGATCAGCGTGATCTTGCCCAGCAGGAACTGCACTTGCGTCAGCACCGCGTCTTTCTCGGTCGCCAGATCGACAGTCTCGGCTTTGCGACAGTTGGCCAGCACGCGCACGTCGTAGCGCACCAGCAGGCCGTCCTTCCACACCGCATACACGCTGTCGCCCAGGCCCGACAGTTTCAGGTAATCGGGCCGGCCGCGACCCTCGGGCGCCTCGTAGGGGACCTGCGCCTTGTTCACTGTCGTCACGACCTTGTTGGTCATGATGTTCTTGCGCTGGCGAAGCTCCTCGACGAACAACGAGCCGTCCTCGTGCAGCGCCGCCAAACGCATGACGTTGGAGGCCACCGCGTGGTCGATGAGCACGACTGGCGAGTCCGATCCGGTCTCGATCGGGTCCTGCATGGTGAAGCGCAGGCTGACGAAGCGGAACTGATCGTCGGAGATGCGCTCGATCATGCCGGGCGCGTCATCCCTGGCGAGCTCGGCGCGCTGGCCGACCTCAAGCCTGCGAATCGGCTCGGGCAGATCCTCGATCCTGATGAACTCGACCGCGAACCCGATACGGCCCAGTCGAGCCTTGCCGTCGCCGAAGCCGAACACTGCGTCGCTGAGCCCGGGGCTGAACGACCAGGCGGTGAGTTGCGTGTCGGCGTCGAACAGCCGGTGCGACGCCATCAGCTTGCCGTCGCTGAGCCGGAACATCACCAGGGAGCCGTCGGCGAACATGGCCCAGCCCATCTGCCGGTACTCGTCCATGTCCACGCGAACGGGCTGGCGCTCTTCCCACGGCATGACCGCGCCGCGCCGCTCGGAAACTCGGGCCGGCGTAAAGAGCGGCCAGACCACGAACACAAGGAACACCGCCACCAGCAATACCGCCGCGATCGTGCCGATGCCCCCGAGCGTGATGATCCACTTCGAGGCGAAATCGGCGAAGATCAGACCTTTCGAGGTCCGCTTCTGTCGCCTGCGACCGGTGAACGCGCCCATGTCGTACTCGCTCATCAGAGCCGTGATCGCTCCACCGCGAGCGGACGATTCGCGGCTCTGGAAAAGCGGGTGACGGCGGTCAGGCCGTCACCCGCGATGGTCTGCCATCGATTGCACACTCTACTGCCTGCGGCGGTCGATGTCTTACTTGATGCCCAGTTCACTCAGGGTCTGGCTGGCGATCTCGGCGGTGACGGGGTAGTAGCCGTCCTTCACCACGTCGGACTGACCCTGCTTGCTGAAGATGTAGCGGATAAACTCGCGGCGGAGGGGGTCAAGGGGCTCACCTGGTTTGGCGTTGACGTACACGAGGAGGTAGCGGGCCAGCGGGTACTCTCCGGTGTAGGCGTACTCCGGAGTGGCGGGGATGAACGGCTCACCTTCGGCCAAGGCCAGGGGCACGGCATTGACGTCAGCGGTCTTGTACCCGATACCGCTGTAGCCGATGGCGAACTTGTCGCTGGCCACACCCTGCACCACAGAGCTGCTGCCGGGCTGTTCTTTCACGCTGTCCTTGAAGTCGCCCTTGAACAGAGCGTTCTCTTTGAAGTAGCCATACGTGCCTGACGCGCTGTTGCGGCCGTACAGGCTGATGGGCTGTCCGGCCCAGTCGCCGCCCAGTCCGACTTGACCCCAGCGGCTGATGTCGTCCTTGTAGCCGCCCTTACGGCTCTTGGAGAAAATCGCGTCCACCTGCTGCATGGTCAGGCCCTTGATCGGGTTGTCCTTGTGGGCATAGACCGCCAGCATGTCGATCGACGTGGGCAGCGCGGTGGGCTTGTAGCCGAACTTCTTCTCGAACTCGTCAATCTCACTGCTCTTCATCTCGCGCGACATCGGACCGAAGTTGGCCGTGCCCTGGATCAGCGCCGGCGGCGCCGTCGTCGAGCCCTTGCCCTCGATCTCGATCTTCACATTCGGGTAGTGCTTGTTGAAGCCCTCGGCCCAGAGCGTCATCAGATTGTTGAGTGTGTCGCTTCCCACGCTCTTGATCGTCCCCGTCACGCCCTCGACCGGCTTGTAGTCGGCCAGTTTCGGGTCCACCTGCACCTGCGCCAGCACCGCTCCCGAAAACGATGCCAGCAGCGTCGCCGCGCCCATGCCCATCAATCCCTTCCGCCATGTCGTCACTGTCATCATCGCCTGTCTCCTTACGGGTGTTACCTGTCACCTATCACGATGACGGCAAGCTAATCCCGCCGTGTGAGCATGGCGTTAGAGATGTTAGAGAATTGCGTGAGGAACCAATTCCCGCACCACCGCTTGCGGCATGGGCAGCGCCCCCTCCCAATACAAGGGCCCTGCGGGGGGGCCGCATTGCATCCGCCCGGTGATCGAAACGAAAGAGAAATGGCTTGTCCCGACAGCGCACGGCGCGCATGGGAAAAGCCGACAACCGTGCTGGTTGTCGGCTTCGTGAATCACGTCACGCTACGCCGCAAGGGTCAGGCGGCGATTACGGCAGCACCAGCGTCTGACCGACTTTGATCTTGTTGGGGTCGGCGATGCCGTTGGCGGCAACGATGTCCTTGACGCGAGTGGGCGTGCCATAGACCTTACGGGAGATGCTGTAGAGCGTGTCGCCCTTCTGCACGACGTAGGTCTGGCCACCTCCCGAAGTGGCGGGGGCCGGCGCCGCCGCGGGCAGGAACACCGGCTCGGGCGCGGGGGCCGTGGCGGCAGGCGCGTTGTAGCCGGCACCATACGTGTCCGGCGGAGGTGGCGCATCGGCCACCGGCGGAGGCGGCGCCTGCGTCATCGTCTGCTTCTTGTTGCAGCCGCCCACCAGCACTGTCATCGCCAACGCCGCTGCCAACACTCCGACCGACATGTGACGAACCATTGCGACTCCTTTCGTAAGGCCCTCATCGGGCAGTCCCATAACTATCGTTGTACCATCATCGCTTTCTTCAATCAATGAGCAGCCATCCCGTCATGACCTGTTACGCCCGCCGCGAGGGTGATCGCCTTATCCTGAGCAACAGCCGCATCGAACGCACCTTCGCATGGAACGGTGGCGACCTCGTTGGCCTCACTGTCACGGACAAGGCCCAAGGCATCACGTGGTCTCTGCATGACGGCGCGCCGTGCGCGACGTTCCCTGGACACAGCGTCGCCGCCACTGACGGGGAACTGGTGGTCCAGCCGATCGCGGACGACGGCGTCCGCCCCGCTCACCTGCGGGCCGAGGTCACGTACACCCTGGGCACGCTGCAGGTGCGGCGGCGGTTCGAACTGTTCGACCACGTCCCCGCCATCGCGTGCCGGTGGTGGCTGCGCGGCCGGGCGTTGGGGCGATGGTCGGCCGAGGCGACGCCGGCGGGCGAACTGGCCAACATTGAAGACCCCGGGACGCTGGGGCAAGGCCTCGTCGAACCTCCGGTGATCGAGCGGCTTCTGCTGCTGTGCACCCACCTCGAGGTGACGGCGGTGCAGTTCTTCGATGTCACCGACCGGCGCAACAACCTCGTGGCCCAGCGGCAGGTCGTGGCGTATCCCCAGCCCGAGTCGCTGCGCGGCAATCTGCTGATCGTGCGCGACATGACGGGCGGTGGCGGCCTGTTCCTGCTCAAGGAATCGCCCTGCTCCGACGTGCAGTTGGCCGATCCGGGCTACGACTTCGGCGTGCGGCGGGGTGAGGTGACGGTCGCGGGCATCGGCTTGGCAGCAGCGGACGTTGGCGACGAGTGGGTGGCAGGTTACGGTTGCACACTGGGCGTCGGCGGCGAGGACGAACAGACGACACTCTGCAACCTTCGCGACCACCAGCGGACGCTGCGCACGCTCAAGCCGGGGCGAGACCACATGGTGATGCTCAACACCTGGGGCGACCGCGGGCAGGACGGGCGGATCAGTCATGCTTTCGCCCTGCGCGAGATCGAGCGTGCCGCCGCACTTGGCCTGTCACATTTTCAGCTCGACGACGGCTGGCAGGCGGGGCAATCGAGCAACTCCGCAACGTCCGGTGGATCGCTGGAGAACATCTGGCGGCGCGACGACTACTGGCACGCGCATCCCCAGCGTTTTCCGCAGGGCCTTGGGCCGATCATCGCGGCCGCCAAGGAAGCCGGCGTGGAGCTGTGCGTGTGGTTCAATCCCAGCAAGGACGACAGCTACGCCAACTGGCGGCGCGACGCCGACACACTGATCCAAATCTTCCGTGGTCACGGTATCCGCACCTTCAAGATCGACGGTGTCAACATCCCCGACAAGCGAGCCGAGCTGAACCTCCGCGCGATGTTCGATGCGGTGATGGCTGCGACCGACAACCAGGCGGTGTTCAACCTTGACGTCACCGCCGGGCGACGTTTCGGCTACCACTACTTCACCGAGTACGGCAATATCTTCCTCGAAAACCGCTACACCGACTGGGGCAACTACTACCCCCACTGGACCCTGCGCAACCTGTGGATGCTGTCGAAGTACGTGCCGGCGCCACGGCTGCAGATCGAGTTCCTCAACAACGCCCGTAACCCCCGGAAATATGCCGACGACGACCCGTTGGCGCCGTCCAAGGTCCCGCTCGACTACTGCTTCGCCATCACCATGATGGCCCAGCCCCTGGCGTGGATGGAGGCAAGCAACCTCACCGACGACCAAGTCGCTGCACTTGCCCCGGTGATCAAGACCTACCGCGAACACCAGCAGCGCATCCACGCGGGGACCATCGTGCCGATCGGAGGGGAACCAGACGGGTTCTCATGGACGGGATTCATGTCGATGCGGGATGACGGCGGGTACATCATGGTGTACCGCGAAGCGAATCCCAATCCAGCTTGGGGTCCATTGCTCCCTCTGATGAATCGCCGGATCGCCATACGAAGTGTCATGGGCGCGTTTAACATCGACACTGGAATCGACTCAACATATCCAATCTTCAAGCTGGCCGATCCGTTCAGTTTCAGCCTATGCGAGTATCAGTTCGTGTAGGGCTGCAGTGCGTCGAGTTGTTCGGAGGTGAGCAACTTGACCTCACCGACGGCTTGGGCCGCAATGAGCGTTTTGCAGAAATTGTCGAGGATTTCCAGGCGGTAGTAGGCGTCTATCAACGTTGCGCTGAAGGTGAGCGAGCCGTGGTTGGCCAGGAGGATCGCTTTGGTGTGGGGTTGGAGGACGCGGGTGATGGCGTCGGCCACTGCCGCGGTGCCGGGGGTGGCGTACTCGGCCAGGGGGACCTCGCCCAGCAGGCAGTAGGCCTCGGGGCAGGCGGTCACCGGCAGCGGCGCGTGCGTCAGGCAGTAGGCCACGGCGTGGGGCGGGTGGGCGTGGACCACTGCAGCGATATCGGGTCGAGCGCGGTAGATCGCCAGGTGCGCGCGGATCTCACTCGTGACGCGGTATGGCGATTCGCCGATCTGCGTGCCGTCCAGATCGACCTGGCACAGCATGTGGGGCGACATGAACCCCTTGCTCACGCCCGTGGGCGTGCACAACACACGGTTGTCGCCGATGCGGACGGAGTAGTTGCCGTCGTTGCCGGCGCAATAGCCACGCTGCCACGCGCGGCGGCCGATCTCGCACATCTCGGCGGCGATCGTGTCACGCGGGCGGGAATCAGTTGCGCTCATCGGGATTCATTGAGTCCCCCGTCAATGACGGGGGGTTGAGTGCGGAAACATCGTGCAGTCAGAACTTCACCATCGCCTTGTCGGCGTTCTCGAATATCTTGAACATCTTGTTGAGATTCGTGATCTTGAACAGCTCGTCGATGCTCGGCGGGAGCTTGGCCAGACGGACTTCGCCATGCGCGGCCCTGGCCTTCTTCTGCGTATTGATCAGCACGCCCAGCATGCTCGACGACACGTGGGTGACGTTCTCGAAGCTGATGATGAGCTTGGGGTGGCCCATGCGCTCGACGACGCCGTTGATTTCGTCGCTGATCTTCTGAATGGTCGCCTGATCGAGCAGGCTCGATTGCATGAACTCGACGATGTACACGTCGGCGAAGCGCTGCAGCATGAGGGCGCCGGACGTGGGGGCGTGTGCATTGCCGGGGGCGGGTGAGGGCATTGAGTGGCTCCGTATGTTTCGTGGGTGGCATTATCGGCCGAATCGTGCATCGTGCAACGCTCACGGCCCAAGACGACGTGACCGCGCGTCGCGCACGACGCGCGCCCAGTCGAAAGCGGGCCCCGGATCGACCTTATTGGTCTGGATGTGATAGTGCCCGATGATACCGCCAAAAGCGGCGAGCTTGTCGTCGGGCAGCCTGTGCGGCACGACCTGACCGTCGCCCGTGCGCGGATAGTCCAGCGGGATGCGTGGGAAGGTCCGGTGCAGCGCTGCCAGCAGTGCGGCCAGCGCTTCATACTGGGCGTCGCTGAACGGCGGCTGGCGCAGTCGTCGGCCCTGGATCACGCCCACGATCTCGCCCGCACGGGCGGGCCCGTCACCCGCCTCGATCGCCCCGTGCTGTGCCAGCTCGATGCCGATCGACCTGTCGTTGGCGATCGTCGCATGCCAGGCCTTCTCCTTCAGATCCAACGTCTGATAGATCGTGCCGTCGGTGTCGATCAGGAAGTGGCACGACAGTCCTCGCTGCTGGAGCACGCGGAAGCAATCGCGGCTGCCGCCGACGGCGTCGTAGTGGATGACGACCAGGTCGATGTGCTGCCGCAGGTCATCGAGCGTCCACGCCGCGCGCTCGCCGCGCTTCCCGAAGTGGCCCGTGCCGTCGGGCCGATAGGCGTTGAGCCCGCCGGGCTGATCCCAACGCAGGACACGAGGCCAGACCTCAAATGCCTTACCGCAAGCGATGATCTGACCTTCGGGGAAGCGTTTCGGTGGGTTAGGTACGGGCGGCAGCCAACAACCCCCGGTCGATACGGCGACCAGGATCGCCACCGCCGAGGAGATTTTTCCACAGGCACGCATTCAAGTCAGCGCCTCACGGAGCCATCCCTCGAAGCGTTCGATCCCCGCCACGTCGGCTTGAGCATCAACATCTCGATAACTGATGCCCAAGGGCTCAACGATGCGAGCGATCCGGGGATACTCGTACGGCATCACCGGCACGGTCACATCCACGTCGCGCGTGAAACGCACATGTCCGTGGCGGATGACAGCCTGACCACCGATCACCACGAATGGTTGGCCCGCCGCGTCAAGCGCTCTTGCGACGCGAAGCAGGAGATTGGAGGCGCGAGACCGCACGGGCAAGGGCCGCTTCGGCTTCGATGGCTTTTTCGTCATCGACAAGCACCTCGGGGCCGTGAAGCTCAAAGGCCTGCTCCACCAGCAGCCCCGCCACTTCCGCGTTCTGCTGCGAATCACCCGGCCGGCCTCGCTCCGAACGACGACGAATGCGGTCCCCCTGCTGCGCCGCAAGATACCAGCGCTTCACCTTGTCCCGCTCGGCTTCGGACAACACCGGCCTATCCATCGGATCAGTCCAGATTCATCGTCAGCAGGAACTCGGCATTGGTTTTGACCTTGAGCAGGCGGCTCTTGAGAAGCTCCATGGCCTCGACCACGTTCATGTCGGCCAGGACCTTGCGCAGGCGATAGACGAGCTGCAGCTCCTTCTGGTCCATGAGCAGCTCCTCGCGGCGGGTGCCGGAGGCGGCGATGTCGATGCACGGATAGACGCGCTTATCCATGAGGCGGCGATCCAGGTGCAGCTCGCTGTTGCCGGTGCCCTTGAACTCCTCGAAGATGATGTCGTCCATCTTCGACCCGGTGTCGATGAGGGCGGTGGCGATGATGGTGAGGCTGCCGCCGCCTTCGATGGCGCGGGCGGCGCCGAAGAACTTCTTGGGCCGCTGCAGCGCGTTGCTGTCCAGGCCGCCGGTGAGGATCTTACCGGAGTGCGGCATTTCCTCGTTGTACGCGCGGGCCATGCGTGTGAGCGAGTCCATGAGAATGACCACGTGCTCGCCGAACTCGACCATGCGCTTGGACTTTTCGCTGACCATCTCGCACACCTGCACGTGACGGGTGGAGCTTTCGTCGAACGAGCTGGCGACTACCTCGACCTCGTTGGGCGTGTTGCGGCGGAAGTCGGTCACTTCCTCGGGCCGCTCGGCGATCAGCAGCACGATGACCTTCACCTCGCCCTCGTGATTCTTGATGATCGAGTTGGCCATCTTCTGCAGCAGCACCGTCTTGCCGGTGCGCGGCGGGGCGACGATCAGGGCGCGCTGGCCACGCCCCAGGGGCGTCACCAGATCGACGATACGCATCTCGATGTTCTGCGGCTCCCCGGCGACCTCCATCACGAAGCGCTGGTAGGGGTGCAGCGGCGTGAGGTCCTCGAAGTTGGTCGCGTCGTTGAGGGCGTCGGGCGGGTGGCCGTTGATCGCATCGACGCGCAGCAGGGCGAAGTAGCGCTCGCTCTCCTTGGGCGGGCGGATCGTGCCCTGGACGATGTGCCCGACCTTGAGCCCGAAGCGGCGGATCTGCGACGGGCTGACGTAGATGTCATCGGGCCCGGCGAGGTACGACGCTTCGGGGTTGCGCAGGAACCCGAATCCGTCGGGCAGGATTTCCAGCACGCCTTCGCCGTACATCAGACCCTGGGCGGCGATCCGCGTCTTGAGGATCTGGAAAATGAGCTGCTGTTTCTTGAGCGCCGCGTAGCCCTCGACGCCATCGGCCTTGGCCAGATCGTGCAACTGCTCGATCGTCATCTTCTGCAGATCGCGGACCGACAGGTCGCTCTTCTTGGCCTGCTCGTAACGGGCCTGCGTCTCGGCGTCCAGTTCCTGGTCGCTCTGGGCCACGGGCATCCGCGCCGGCGCCGACTCAGGCCGGGCCTCCGGCTCGGCGATCGCCGCGTCATCCTCGACCGTCTCGGTCAACAGCGGCTCGTCGGACGGCTCGCGTTCCACATTGCTCTTGCGGGTGCGGGAAGTGGTCTTGGCCATGATGAGGTTCCTCTGGCAGGGTGTTGTGTGATCGCGCGAGAGGCGCGACACGGTGGGGGTTGGCATCGACAAAAGGATGGATCAGTGCGTAGCGTCCCGTGCTGTGCGCGAGGTGCGAGGATCGGTCCCTTATTCGCCCCGTTCCGGCCGGGCCTATCCATGGCCCACCCGGCTGATCGCTAAGGCTCCACGTCCCCCCACGCTCCGAACTCCTCCAGCCATCGAACCCGAAGCAGCACGCGCTGGCCTCACCGGCCGGGTCCTGTCGCTAAGCTCGTGGCGGGTGAAGAATCTCGGAGAGAACGCGGCGAACCCGGTCTAACAGCTCGGCTTCGCCCGCGTCATTGACCACCACATGATCGGCACGCTCCCGCTTGATGTCAAGTGCGAGCTGGTTTTTCTCCCGCCGGGCCAGTTCCGCCTCGTCCCACCCCCGCGTCCGCCTCAGCCGCGACAGCCTGACGTCGCGCGGCGCCTCGACGAACACCACCGCGTCGCATTCCCGGTCAATGCCCGCTTCGTACAGCAGCGGCGCATCCTCGACAATCGCCACAAAGTCCGAGTCGGACGCCGCGTACCGCCTTCGCAGCCGCGCTCGTTCAGCGTGAACCAGCGGGTGGATCAACGCTTCCAGTCTGCGACGTGCCGCAGGATCGTCAAACACGATCCGTCCCACCGCCGCGCGGTCCACCGTTCCATCAGGGCGCACGACCCCGGGCCCCCACCATTGCACAAGTGTGGCGATCACCTGCGGCCGGGTCAGCGCCTCCCGCGACAATAGGTCGGCATCGATCACCGCGCAACCCAGCTTGGCCAGCGCGGACGCCACCGCCGACTTGCCCGACCCGATGCCGCCCGCCAGCCCGATCACCGGCCTGCGCGGCACCTGGCTGTCACTCGTCTCGCTCATGCCCAAGAGCATACCTTCAGCCTGTCCGCAGGCGGGTTGTCGCCGACCCCTCCGGCGGGGACAATGCCCCTGAAAGGACACAGCCCATGACACGTTGCTGGAGGTGTTCGCTCTTGGCCTTGCTGTTCATTCCGACCTGGGCTCTGGCCCAGGACGACAAGGATTTCACGCTCGAAGGCTGGGTGAGAACGACCGAGGTCGATAAGGTGCTGGCGCTGGCCAAAGAGAAGGACCGCCCCCTGGTGTTCATGCTCATACCGCGTAATCCCAGTTCCAGCCAGAGCAAGCAGGCCCAGGTCTGGGCGCGCGACAGTTCGCTGCAGTCAAGGGTGCGGGTGCTGGTGTACAAGGACAACAAGCAATCGGCGGCGAATAGACTCTTCTCGCTGGTGGACGACGACGCCAGCGACATGCCACGGCTGTTCTTCGCCACGTCGCAGATGCAGATCAGCGGCTACGTCTCGCCGCGCGACGCCCGCCGCCTGCGCGGCGTGGGGGGGCTGGCGTCGTCCATCGACGCGTGGTGCAAGTCGGTGGCCAAGGATTTGGCCAAGGCCGATCAACTCGCCGAGCAGGGTCGCTACGGTGCGGCGATGAAGATCATCAACGGCGTGGGCGAGTCGGATCTGACCTATTCGGCGCAGGTGTACCACACCTGGACTTCGCTGCCTCCGCCCAGCGATGCGAAGGATAAGCCCGGGGAACCCGCCGACAAACCGCCGGTCAAGGTGCAACCGCTGTACTTTCCCAAGCTGCCCGGCGAGAAGACAGCCGCCTACCAGGCCAAGGCCGCGGCTCGCCTGGCTGAGGCGCGTAAACATCACACGGAAGGCAACAGCAGCGAGGCCCGCCGCCTGCTGGCGCCCCTGGCCGCCGACGGCGCCGACTTCGAGGAGCAGGCCGAGGCCCGCAAGCTCATGGCCCAGATCGTCGCCGACACCAGCCGCCCCCCGGAGAAGGACGAATCCCAGGAGTCGGCGCAGTGACGCGGATAACCCGCCTACGATCAACTCCATGGACTGCCGCCCGTTCCAACTCGTCAGCGACTTCCAGCCCACCGGCGATCAGCCCCAAGCCATCGACGCGCTGACCGACGGCATCCTCAGCGGACAGAAGTACCAGACCCTGCTGGGCGCCACAGGCACGGGCAAGACCTTCACGATGGCCCACACCATCGCCCGCGTCAACAAACCCACGCTGGTCATCAGTCACAACAAGACCCTCGCCGCGCAGCTCTACGAGGAGTTCAAAGAGCTCTTCCCCGACAACGCAGTGTGCTACTTCGTCAGTTACTACGACTACTACCAGCCCGAGGCGTACATCCCGCAGCGCGACATCTACATCGAGAAAGACTCATCGCGCAATGACGACCTGGACCGCCTGCGCCTGGCCGCCACCAGCAATCTCATCAGCCGCAACGACGTGATCGTCGTCGCCTCGGTGTCGTGCATCTTCGGTCTGGGCTCGCCCGATGAGTACCGCAAGGGCGTCATCAGCCTGGCCAAAGGGCAGTCGATCCCGCGCCGCGACCTGCTGCTGGCGCTCAACGACCTGCAGTACACCCGCAATGAGTTCGACCTGAAGCGCGGCACGTACCGCGTCCGCGGCGACGTGACCGAAATCCACCAGGCCAGCGAGGAGTTCGCCATCCGCGTCGAGTTCTTCGGCGACGAGATCGAGTCGCTGCAGCTCATCAACCCGACCAGCGGCGAGCTGCTGGCCGAGGAATCGCAGGTGTTCATCTACCCCGCGGTGCATTACGTGGTGTCGCCTCCGCAGATCGAGCGGGCGCTGGCGTCGATCAAGCAGGAGCTGGACGAGCGCGTGTTGCAGTTGCGCAGCGAAGGCAAGATTCTCGAGGCCCAGCGTCTGCTGGCGCGCACCAAGTACGACCTGGAACTCATTGAGGAGGTGGGATTCTGCAGCGGCATCGAGAATTACTCGCGTCACCTCGACGGAAGGCTTCCGGGGGCGCCGCCCTACACGCTGATGGACTACTTCCCCGACGCGCAGCGCGGCACGTATCAGGGCGGCTACGCCGACGGCTCGCGCGACGACGTGCCGCGGATGGCGCCCGACGAACGGCTCACCGGCGACCACTTCCGGGGATGGCTCATGATCGTGGACGAAAGCCACGTCACCATCCCGCAGATGCGCGCCATGTACAACGGCGACCAGGCCCGCAAACGCACCCTCGTCGAGCACGGCTTCCGGCTGCCCTCGGCCCTCGATAACCGACCGCTCATGTTCGCGGAGATCGAACGCACCTGGCCCCAGGTCGTGTTCGTCTCGGCTACACCCGGACCTTATGAGTTGGAGCGGTCGCAAGGCGTGATCGTCGAGCAGGTCATCCGCCCCACCGGGCTGGTCGATCCCGTCATCGACGTGCGACCCGCCGCCGGCCAGGTCCCCGACCTGATCGAGCTGGCCAAGGCACGCACCGACAAGGGCGAACGCACCCTCGTCACTACATTGACCAAGCGCCTGGCGGAGGACCTCACCAGCTACCTCGACGACCAGGGCCTCAAGTGCAGGTACATGCACAGCGACATTCAGACGCTCGACCGCGTGCAGATTCTCCGCGAGCTGCGCCAGGGCGACTTCGACGTGCTGGTGGGCGTGAATTTGCTGCGCGAGGGTCTGGACCTGCCCGAGGTGTCGCTGGTGGCGATCATGGACGCGGACAAGACGGGTTTTCTGCGCAGCCCGACGAGCCTGATCCAGCAGATCGGCCGGGCCGCCCGCAACGTCAACGCGCTGGTGGTGCTTTACGCCGACAGCATGACGCCGGCGATGCAGCAGGCGATCGAGGAGACCAACCGCCGCCGCGCCAAGCAACTGGCGTACAACACCGAGCATGGCATCACGCCGCGCACCATCGAGAAGGCTATCCGCCGCGGCATCGAGCTGGAGCTGCGCGCCCGCCAGACCGCCCGCGCGGTGATCGAGGCCAGCGAGGAGCAGTTCGACAAGACCGAACTGCTCGCCGAGTTGAATCAGCAGATGCTCGACGCCGCCAAGGCGCTGGAGTTCGAGCGGGCCGCGCAGTTGCGCGACGAGATCAAGGACCTGCAGGCCAGCCCGGACGCCGGCCCGACCGCCCGCGCGCCGTCGCAGCGCAGCAAGCCCAAGCCCGGAGCCCCCGGGACGAAGGTGATCAAGAAGCGCAAGACGACGCTCAAGTAAGCGCTACAACAGCCCTTCATTCTGCAGTAGCTCGTAAAAGCCCCTCATCGATAATGATGCGCAGACCTTCAAAGGGGTCGAGTGCCAAGAGGTGACGATCATTGGTGACCAAGTAATCAGCCCCACACTGCAACGCCGCCTGGAGGACCGGCGTGTCCTTGGGGTCATCAGGTACCTGCGCCGACGTTCGGCCTTCGATCATCGCGCTGCGGCGTACAATCCGTCGCTCTGCCAGCAACGCCAGACGTTGGCTGAACCCCAGTTCATCGGCGAGCACTCGCCCCAACTCGTCCAGCAGATACCCGCTCGCATAGACGCGCCAGCGAGCCCTCACAACCGCTTCAATCATCTGCTTGGCGGCCTCACCCAGCAGCGCTTCGGCGACGTACACGTTGGTGTCGAAGAATACCTTCATCGCCCGTAGCGCTGCCGCTCGACGGCACGGTCGATCGCCGCCTGATCCACGCCGCGCCGCCGCGCCTCGTCCCGGGCCGCCCCCGCCTCACGCTCCCACTCTCGCTGCAGTTGCGCCGCCAGCCCCCGGTCCAGCACCAGCCGCTGCTCCTCGCTGAGCGCCTCGATCTCACGCAGAATGTCCTCGACCAGCCCACTTGCCATATCGCACCTCACCCAAGAGCATAGCACACCCACGCTATCGACGGTGGCGGGTCGGCTGGCGTGCTGATCTACCTGCGCAGGGCCGATTTTCCTGGACGTGGAACGGACAGCCGCGTGTGCGAGTCCGAACATCGCGCGCCGGCCGGCGCCGCGACAGAACGAGCAGAACCGCGCCGCGGCCGCGGGGCCGCCCCCGGAAGCCCTTGAGGGGTTCACTGCAGCACTTATCGCGACATGAACCGACTCACAAGGCAGGACGTTCGACGAGATGGACACGACGGCAGCCCGGCCGACCCCAAAGGCCACGAGTCTCTTGAAGAGAATGGGCGTCGTCTCTTCGCAGGCCGTTGAATGGGCCGCGGCTACGCCGCGAAGCTCGGATAGGAGCCTGAACCCATCCGCCAATCACACCCCCTTGACAAACCCGGCTTCATAGAAGGGGTCGGGTCACGGCAAAGACTCCCGACCCCCTCGCCCGCTACACTCACTTCATTCGCGAATCATCCCGGCCGCATTCTGGGCATTGCGCCCCGTGCGATTGTCGTCTGGTCATTCTGTATCCACAGGTGAAGCACACCATTGCAGATCCTGAACGATTCAGCAGATACGTTCTCACAATCTCACGCGCTTTATGGAATACGCAAAGCCGTAGCCACATAGGCTCCGCCACAAACATAGGAACCAGCACAGCAGCGAGCCACAGAATTGAGGAGACTGGTGAATCTGCAATCAAGTCAGCAAACATGATTAGCGAGACCAACAGAAGAATACAGCACGCGAGACTGAATCTGCCATACAACACGAATCCAAGTGACGGAGCAGCCTTCTTGCGGCTGTCATTGGGACGATATCGGAGGAGCGTCTCAAGCATATGGACGTAGAGTACCCGCCTTCGGTACTGAGAGACGTAAGATAATTCGGGAAATAAGAAGACGATACCAGAATCGTTAGGCCATAACGATAGCCGCGAAATGACTCGACACATCTTGTTACGATAGGCTTTCATGTACTCAATCACGCATTCAATGCCACGCAATATTACTGCGGGCTATTCTACCATATACCGATGAGCCTATAGTCGGGAAACTGCTCTTTGATAAATAATCCAATCATAAACCATACACATATGGTCCCGAACTCGATTGCGCATAGCCTTTTGTAGTTGATTCGCTTTCTTCCCACCATGATCAGAACAGCGGATATCTGCAACACAAGTATGGTGATGAATCCATAGCTGAATGCTGCCACCGCATCAGATGACGAGATGCCAGTCCTCTTGCCAGTAATCAGTATCCAACTAAACCAGTGGATCGCGCATATTGCGTTAACCGTACAGATAAAGTAAACCAAACACACAATTGCAGGCCGTGATCTTGATGCCAAGTGATATTTCATATGTGGACTTCCGAACCATCCTTCGATGCCTGCCGTTGCTGCAATCACAACACTCGAGTTTATCCTTTTCCTTCTGCCAAGAGAAGAAAAGAAACTGTGAAAGCCGGGTCTCCCGGCAGTGGTCCTGATTTGGGATCATCGCCCCAGAGTACGGGCTGACCGCCCCCGCAAGTCGTGGGTCGCCCATGGACCTTCACCTGCAAGCAGACCCGACATGACCCCCGGATTCCCCCGGATTCCCCCGGCACACCCATCATTGTCGCCATCGACCTGGGTAAGTTCAAGAGCGTGGCGTGCATCTATTGGTCGGCGACGGATGAAGACCACGTTCCGCACGATCCCGACGACGCCGGCGGCGGTGCATGATCTGCTGGTCGAGGTCGATCCGGCGGAGGTGGTGATCGAGGTCGGGGCGGCGGACGGCGGCGGGCGTGTGGCGAACACGAGCACAAGGTACGACCCCCGGAAGCGCGTACGAGTTCAGATCGCCTCGACGCCCTCTTCGCCGGTGCGGATGCGGATGCAGCGTTCGAGGTTGGTGACGAAGATCTTGCCGTCGCCGATTTCGCCGCTGCTGTGGCGAGCGCCCTTGAGGATCGCGTCAATGGCGCGCTGAGCCCACTCGTCGGTGCTGCAGGCGATGTCGAGGCGCACCTTCGGCAGCATCTCCGGGGCGACCTCCAGCCCGCGGTAGAGGTCGTGCTCCTCGGCGCGGCCGCGGCCGGTGCAGCGACTGACCGTGATGCGGAAGATTTCGGCCCGAATCAACTCGGCGCGAACCTCTTCGAGCTTGTCCGGCTGGATGATGGCGGTGATGAGCTTCATGGTGATTCCTGTCGCAGCGATCGATCAGTTGATATTGAGCAGGCCGTACCCGTGCTCGCGGTGCAGGGCGTGGTCCATGCCGGCCATTTCATCGGCGGCCTTGAGTTTGAGCCCGACCAGCTTGTCCACCAGCGCCAGCAGGACCAGCGTGATGACGACCGCGAAGCCGATGGACACGGCCACGCCCTTGAACTGGAACCACAACTGTAGCCCCATGCTGACCACGTGGTCGCCTTCGAGGACCTTGGGGGCACGCAGGAAGAGCACCAGCCCCAGCGCGCCGATGATGCCCGCCACGCCGTGGATGCCGAAGACATCCAGCGTGTCGTCGTAGCCCATGCGATTCTTGAGCAGGATCGCGCCGTAGCAGACGACTGCGGCCACCGCGCCCAGGACGATCGCCCCGTAGGGCAGCACGTCGCCGGCCGCCGGCGTGATGGCGACCAGCCCGGCGAGGATGCCCGAGCACAGGCCCAGGGACGTGGCCTTGCGGTGCAACAGGCCTTCGAGCGTGATCCACGTCAGGGCGCCCATCGCCGCGGCGATCTGCGTCACCGTCAGCGCCTGGGCGGTCTGCATGCTCGTGGCGACCGATGACCCGGCGTTGAAGCCGAACCAGCCAACCCAGAGCAACCCGGCGCCCATGAGCGTCATGACGAGGTTGTTGGGATGCATGGCGACCTTGGGATAGCCGCGTCGTGCGCCCAGGTAGAGCGCCGCGACCAGACCGCTGACGCCGGCGGAGATGTGGATCACCGTGCCGCCTGCGAAGTCGATCGCCTCGCCGGTGAGGAAGCCACCGCCCCAGACGATGTGGGCCAGCGGGTTGTAAACCAGCAGCGACCACAGGGCGATGAACACGCAGTAGCCGCGGAAGCGGACGCGCTCGGCGAACGCCCCGGCGATCAGCGCGGGCGTGATGATGGCGAATTTGCCCTGGAACATGGCGAAGACCAGCTCGGGGATCTCGCCGTACATGGCGGTGTCGGTGGTGGTGAACATGACCTTGCCGCTGTCCCAGCCGATGACGCCGCCGATGGTGGGGCCGAAGGTCATGGCGTAGCCGCACAGCGCCCAGAGCACGCCGATGATGGCCATGGCGGCGAAGCTGTGCATCATGGTGCCGATGACGTTCTTGGTGCGGACCAGGCCGCCGTAGAACATCGCCAGGCCGGGGACCATCAGCAGCACCAGGGCGGTGGACGTGAGCATCCAGGCCGTCGTGCCGTGATCGATGCCGTCGCCCGGCGCGTCCTGAGCGCTGGCGACCATCGGCGCGAACGCGACGAGTGCGAAAATCAGTGCAGGCAAACCGCGTCGGATGGGCATGGACCGATCTCCTTCGGGGTGGCCTCGTGCCGAGGCGTGTGCGGACGTGCGAACCGCCACAAGATAGCGAAGGCACGGGGGCGACGCCAGCATGCGCCTGACGCCCGCGCCGCGCACAATCGTGTATCCTCATTTCTGCACATGCGACTGTCCGTCGTCATCCCGGTGTACAACGAGGAGAAGACGATCGCCCAGATCGTCAACGTCGTGCTGGGTGTGCCCATCGACAAGGAAGTGATCCTCGTCAACGACTGCTCGAAGGACGGCACGGGCGCCGCCATCGACCAGCTCGCCGCGCAGCACGACAGCGTGCGCGCGTTCCACCACGACGTGAACCAGGGCAAGGGGGCCGCCCTGCGCACGGGCTTCAAGCACGTCAGCGGCGACGTGGTCATCATTCAGGATGCCGACCTCGAATACGATCCGCGCGAGTATCCCCGGCTGCTGCAGCCCATCCTCGATGGCAAGGCCGACGTCGTCTTCGGCTCCCGCTTCATCGGCGGCGAGTCGCACCGCGTGCTTTATTACTGGCACTCGGTCGGCAACCACCTGCTCACCACCATGTCCAACATGTTCACCAACCTCAACCTCACCGACATGGAGGTGTGCTACAAGCTCTTTCGCCGCCAGGTGCTCGAACACATCACCATCGAGGAGGACCGCTTCGGATTCGAGCCGGAGATCACCGCCAAGGTCGCCCGACTGCGGATCGACGGCAGACGCCTGCGCATCTACGAGGTGGGCATCTCCTACTCCGGCCGCACCTACGAGGAGGGGAAGAAGATCGGTTGGAAAGACGGCGTCCGCGCCATCTGGTGCATCGTCAAGTACAACTTCCGGCGGTGACGTCCCCCGCCGCTTACGGCTTAGCAGTACAACGCGCCCTGCGCCCGCACGCCCTTGACGGCGGGCGCGACAGGGAGCCACCGCGAGCGGCGGCGCTGCTCGGTGAGAACGAGGCGACGAGCGAGGGGGTGGTCGGCATAAAGCTTGCGGATCTTGGCCGGGTGGTTGCAGTCCCGCGAGCGGTGCAGCAGCACGACGTGGCGCGGCCGATCGTGCGGGCCGCGGGCGGCGATCGCGTGGACGGCCTCGTGCGCCTGCTGGTTCGACAGATGGCCGCTTTCGCTCATGATGCGCCGCTTCAGAAAAAACGGGCGGGCGCTGCTCATCTGCATCATCGGGTCGTAGTTGCTCTCGATGGCCAGCAGATCGACCCCCGCGAAGTGGTCGATCAGAGCCGGGGGCACGTGGCCCAGATCGGTGGCGTAGCCCAGGGCGACCTGCCCGTCGCTGAAGCGAAAGCCACTGGTTCCCTGCTGGTCGTGCTGAAGGCGGATGGGTGCTGCACTGATCCCGTCGAGGGGGGAGAACGGCGCCTCGTCGAACGTGCGGAGCAGTCCGGCGTCGATCAGCGGGATGGCCTGGAGCAACTGCTGCAGACGGATCGCGTGCCAACGATGGAGCCAGACGGGCACGCCCATTTCGGCGAAAAGGTCCAACCAGCGTGGGCGGAAGTGGTCCTGGTCGAGATGGGTGAGACAGACGGCGCGGATGTCCGCCAACGCGAGTCCGGCCTGCGTCAGGCGGCGCGCGGTGGTCGCCGGGCCGAAGCCCGCGTCGATGAGCAACGTGCCGGCGCGGGTGTGCAGCACCGAGCAGTTGCCGCCCGACCCGCTGCCGAGCACGCAGAAGCGCATCGCCGCTGCGACCGGCGCACTCCTCGCAGCCCGCACCGTCCGCGCACGCGGCACAGGCGGCGCCGGTTCGTGCTCGGCAAAGAGAGGCAACTGCGTGGGGCAGGCGTCGGACATCCCTGTCTCTCCGTGAGGAGCGTCATTTTACCCCCCGCTCAAGTTTCGCGGCGGCATGCCGATAAGTCCTGCAACGAGTCGCCAGTGGTCAAACGCGTGGCCTCGTGTCGATCTCCAGGGTGCGTCGGTGAGAGGCGCAGGGGAGATCAGCTTATGACGGAACACCTCTGGACGTGGCTCGTGGCGGGAACACTCGTCCTGCTGCTGTGCGGATGCGCTGGACGACGGGACCGTGTGGCGACCATCCGTCCGACGTTCACCTACGTGGATGCCACCGGCACGCGCGAGGCGGCGGCGATGTTCGAATCCGACACGGTGCGCGACTCGGTCAACGTGCAGGCGGCGCTGGCGGATCGCTGACACGGGCCTGCTTTTCCAGGGCGTCGATGCGCTTCTGCAGTTTGCGGATGGTCGCCAGCATCTCGGGCAACCGGGTCAGCGCCAGCAGTTGCCGCTTGGTGTCGGTGAATTCGGTGGCCGGCGCACCGCCGTACTGCTTCCTGGCGTCGAGGTCGTGCATGACGCCGGCCTTGGCGGCGATCTGGACCTGGTCGCCGATGGTGAGGTGGCCGGCGACGCCGACCTGGCCGCCCATGACGACGTACTTGCCGGTGGTGACCGATCCGGCCAGGCCGACCTGGGCGACGAGCAGGTTGTGCTCGCCCACTTCGCAGCCGTGACCGATGGTCACGCCGTCGCTGAACTTGGTGCCCCTGCGGATGACGGTCGAGCCGATCGTGGCGCGGTCGATGCTGCAGTTGGCGCCCATCTCCACGTCGTCCTCGATGACGACGTTGCCCGCCTGGGGGATTTTGTGATGAGCCGGAGCCTGGTTTGGAAACGCGTGGGTGGCATAGCCGAAGCCGTCCTGGCCGATGACGGTCCCGCTGTGAAGGGTGACGCGATCGCCCAGAACGCACTTGTCATAGACGACGACGTTGGGATACAGGACGCAGTCGTCGCCGAGCACGGCGTACTTGCCCACGTAACAGCCGGGGTAGAGGATGCAACGCCTGCCGATGCGGGCCTGGGGCGCGACGTAGGCGAACGGCCGGATGGTGCAGAGCTCCTCGACCACCGCGGTCGGATCGACGTAGGCCTGCGGGCTGACGCCCGGTGGCGGGTGCTGGCGCCAGCCGTGCAACGCGATCATCGCGTTGCGGAAGGCGAAATACGGATCGTCGGCAACCAACAGCGTCAGTGTCGCGGGCGCTTCGCCCACGTCCTGTGGCCCGAGGATCACCGCAGCGGCCTGCGTCGTCGCCAGGTGCGACAGGTACTTGCGGTTGGCCACAAACGTCACGTGCGCAGGCCCGGCCTCATCGATCGCGGCGCAGCCCGTGACAGTGCCCCCCCCGTCACCGCGGACGACGGCGTGGAGCTTTTCGGCGAGTTGGGTGAGGGTTACGGTCACAGCGTTACATCGCCAGCGGAACGAGCCGCGATTGACGCAGCTTAGCGTCTCGCGTGACCAAAGGCACACCATGGGCAATACTCGTCGCGGCGATCAGCGCGTCAGCAGGGTCACTGCGGAAGTCCAGTTCCAGGATGCTCCTGGCCACCTCGAACGTTGACGGCCAAACGTGAAGAGACGCCAACTGGTCGAGCAGTTCAGGATCGCTCAGGTCGTCGTCGATCTTGCCGGACCGCTTCAGCAGCACGATCTCCCAGAACACGACTGGGCTGACACTCCATTCGTCGGAGGCAAGGATGGCCTGCTCGCGATCGGTCAACGTGCCGTGGAAGGCGTGAAGCAGGATGTGCGTGTCAAGATTCAGCATTCCATGTTGCCCCGGTGGACATGATGTCGCCCGTGATCTTGAGTTTGTCTTTGCGGATGCCGATCAGGTGCGCGTGGGGGCCCTGTCCAACGGGCGAAAGCCGGGCGACGATCTTCCCGCCCCTGGTGATGAGGACATCGCCGTCCGCCAGATCATCAAGGACGGCAGAACGCTTTTGCTCCAGCTCTTCGACGGTGATCGTCTTCATGGCTGATTCTATCGGCCGATGCTCGCGTGGGTCACAACTCCACGTACTGCAGGTCGGGCTGTCTGGCGTGGGCCGCAGGCGGATGCCTCACGTCCGCGGCGAAGGCATCGCCCATCTCGATCCGCAGGCGAGCGGCGTCGAACTTCGCGGGGGGTGCTAAGCCGCAAGCGGCTTGAAGATCGAGCGCGATCTGCCCTTCGGGCTTGGCCAGCTCAATCACCGGGATCGCCTGCGTAAAGCTCTGCAGCAGGCCCGTGGCGCTCTCGAACGTGCCAGCCTTCTCGGCCCATGTCGCGCCGGGCAGCAGCACCTGGCATTTCTCGGCCAGCGGCCCCGGCAGCGTGTCGATCAGAACCATGGCTCGCTTGCCCATCGCCTTGACCAATTCCGGGGAAA
This sequence comes from uncultured Phycisphaeraceae bacterium, assembly GCA_964518335.1. GTDB lineage: Bacteria > Planctomycetota > Phycisphaerae > Phycisphaerales > Phycisphaeraceae > CAZFDT01. The sequence continues at coordinate 22,394 of CAZFDT010000017.1, read as the reverse complement.
CCCAGTCGCTGGCGTAGTTGCCGGTGACGAGGACCGCCTGAATCGCGCATTTCTTGTCGTTGAGTTTCTCGACGAGCTGCTCGCAGGTGAGCACCTCATCGACAAGCTGCTGGGCAGCGCGGGTGACGCCCCGCCGGTTGGGGCATTTCTCGGCATAGACCGTGTACCCGCCGGGGAAGGTCTTGTCCTCGCCCACGGTCGGCGCCGGACCGATCGCCACCGTCGCCTGCGGATCGAGCTGGCCCACGAGTTTCGTCAGCAGGTACGCCTCTTCGCACGTGAGCATCGGGCTGATGACCAGCGCCAGCGAACCTTCGCCCTTGTCCCTGACGGTGCGCTGCAGTAGCCCCGCGGCGTCGGCGTAGGCCTTGTTCCAGTCGCACTCGGTCAGCACGCCCTGGCTGATGCGCATCGGGCTGCGCAAGCGGTCCTCGCGATGCACGAACTCCCAGCCGTAGCGGATTTCGTCGCTGATCCACCATTTGTTCACGTCGAGATTGGTCCGCGGCTTGACGCGGTAGATGCGGCCGTCATTGTGCTCGATCGAAATGTTGTCGCCCGAGGCGGTGATGCCGTCGATGCTCGGCGTCTTTGCGAGGTTCCACACGCGCATCGAAAAGAGAAACTCCTTGTCGAGCAGCGCCCCCACCGGGCAGATGTCCACGACGTTGCCCGACAGCTCGTTGTCGAGCGCCTGGCCGGGGAACACGTCGATCTGCTCGCGGTTGCCGCGCCCGAACACCGCCAGCTCGCCCGTGCCCGTCACCTCGCGGGTGAATCGCACGCACCGGCTGCACATGATGCACCGGTCGCTGTAGAGCAGCACGTGCGGGCCCACGTCCTTCTTGGGCTGCTTGAGCTTTGCCTCCTGGAACCGCGACTCGCTGCGGCCGTACTCGTAGCTGTAGTCCTGCAGGTGGCACTCGCCCGCTTGATCGCACACCGGGCAGTCCAGCGGGTGGTTGATGAGCAGGTACTCCATCACCGCCTTCTGGTTGGCGACGCTCTTGGGCGACTGGGTATAGACGACCATGCCGTCGGCGGCAGGCGTCTGACAGGTGGGCATGAGCTTGGGGATCAGCTCCAGCTTGTTGCCGCTGCGCGGGTTGGGCTGGGCGACCTCGGCCAGGCAGATGCGGCAGCTCGCCACGATCGACAGCCCCGGGTGATAGCAGTAGTGCGGCAGCTCGATGCCCTGCTCCAGGGCGACCTGGAGAATCATCTTCTTGCCTTCGTACTCGCACGTCTTGCCGTCGATGGTGATCGTGGGCATGGTCTTGGCTCAGCGGTGGTCGTCCGGCCACGGGTGGGCGGGCACGGGCCAATCGTAGCAAAATCGCGGAAACGATACGATCACCGCGCCCCGGCACCAACGACGCGGGGCTGGCCATCTCTCCGGGCTGCCCGCCGACGCACCATGGCATTCAGGTTGGTCGTCCGTCGCACCAGCGACGCCGGGTGTGAATCGGTCGCCCCCCGCGCGATCGCTGGATTCCCGCATGCGCTCGACCGCCTGCCGCCGACGCCCACGGGTTGACTTGGGCACGTCGAAGCGTGGTGAGTGCCACAGCGCGAGCGACCCGAGGGCTTGTCCTGGCCGGGGCGCGGCGAATCGGGCTTCGACGGGATCTGTTTTTTTTGTTGCTCGGCAGGGCTGCGGGGCTTGACAGGCGCGGGGCGAACGTTTAACTTAAGGAAAAGTCATCTTGTTTTTCGACTTTCTCAGTCGCCGCAGTGCATAACCGGTGGATCGATGGCGGCTACGTCGGCCAACTCGTCAAGTCAGTCCATGCGTCGCGTCCTTCATGCCGCGACGCGGGTGTCGGCGTCTATCGCCTCGGTGGCCCTGCCGCGGGGCGCGGGGGGCACTTCCACCGCCCGCGGGGAGAAGCTCCTGCCCGGCCCCGGCCCGATCCCTCACGCAGACGCGGTATCAGATCGCCTACCTGTGCACCATCACCCGGTGTTGCGGCGAGTGGTTCGTCGTGACACGCGGGTGCGTATGGCTCGAAGGCCCCTTTCTGACTGGAGGTACTGAAATGACACGTTTCACTGCAATGGTCGCACTGCTGGCAGGCATGAGCCTGCTGGTGTTCACTGGCACCGCACCGGCCGCCCCGACAAGCAGCACGATCAACGCCATCGGCAGCAGCGGGGCAAGCCTGACCGGCCTGACGATTGACGGCACGCCGGTCGGGCTCGACGAGCTGATCGGGGTGACGGTCAACTTCCATGTCGGCATGCGGACATACAGCGCCGGCACCGGCACCGCCGCCGCCGCGACTCAGGCGATTGCGGCGGCCCGCGCCAGTGACGGCTTCTTCAACACCGGCTATGGCAACCTCGCCACCCCATACACCGTCACCTTCAACCAGCCGTTTGTCACGGATGCTCTGGTTGACTTCGTTCTTCTGGCCCAGGGCCCCCAGAGCGCCACGCTCTCCCCGATCACTTTCACCCCGCTTGATCTGCTGGGCAACCCTATTGCTGCCGAGCAGATCACCCTGGGCTTCACCAGCCTGACGGGGATGGGCCTGTCCACCAATACGTACACCAACTACAGCATCACCGGTGTAGACAGCGGAACGGGATGGGCCACGTCATTCGTCAACAACCTCAACCGCTCGGCCACTGACGGCTTTGCGGTCAACTTTTCCTCCGGTCTGGCCATCAGCGGCGTGCAGATCCAACACTCCGTGGATTTCGCCCACAACGTGTATCTCGTTTACGGCGTGAATCCGATTCCCGAACCTGCGAGCGTGATGCTCCTGGCGATGAGTGGCGGGCTGCTGCTTTGTCGCCGCAGGCAGCAAGTCAACTGAGTCGCCGCGTGCGCCGCGGCGGTCAATCGCATTGACCGTCCTGGCGGGGCAACCGCAACGCCGCGATCCTGGCCGTGACAACGTTCGTGCGTTGAGCTCCACGGGCAGCGGCATCACAAGGCCTGCAGCATGCTGTTTGTACTTTTAGCCTTGATCGTGATCTGCGGGTGCGCCATGATGGCAGGTGCGGCCGAGCCGTCGGCGCCGAAGACATCACACCGGCCCAACATCGTCATCATCCTCGCCGACGATCTGGGCTACGGCGACGTGCAGGGGTACAACCCGCAACGGGGGAAGATACCCACGCCGCACATCGACGCCCTGGCGCGCGCGGGAGTGCGTTTCACCGACGGCCACGCCAGTTCGGCCGTGTGCTCGCCGTCGCGGTACTCGCTGCTGACCGGCCGCTATCACTGGCGCACGCGCCTGCAGGCGGGAATCGTCTCGCCGCTGGAAGGTCCGCTGATCGCCCCGGATCGCCTGACGCTTGCCGGATTTCTCCAGGCGCAGGGCTACCACACCGCGTGCTTCGGCAAGTGGCATCTGGGATGGGAGTGGGACATTCCCAGTGGTCAGCGCGAGATGTTCGAGCCCGTCCAAGAGGTGGAGGCGAGCGAATCTCACCGCCGCGCGTGGCGGGAGGTGTACGCGCAGCCGATTGGCGGCGGCCCCACGACGCGCGGCTTCGACGAATACTTCGGCACCGATGTCCCCAACTGGCCGCCCTACTGCTTCATCGAGAACGATCGGACGGTGGGGATTCCCTCGACGTTTCTGCCCCACGAGGTTCTGCAGGCGCACCGCGGCAACCTGCTGCCCGGACCGGCGCTGCCGCACTGGAACCTCGAGGAGGTGTTGCCCACGACCATCGATCGGGCATGCAGCTACATCGAGCGCCGCGCCCGCACGCGCCAGCCGTTCCTGGTGTATCTGCCGCTGACCTCGCCTCACGTGCCCCTGGCCGTCACCGCCCAGTGGCGGGGCAAGAGCGGCTTGGACAGCGATGTCGCCGATTACGTCATGCAGACCGACGCGGAGGTCGGGCGCGTCGTGGCGGCGATCGAGCGTGCCGGCGTCGCCCACAACACGATCGTCGTGTTCACCAGCGACAACGGCTTTGCCATGTACACCGGCGTCGAGCACCTGGAAGGTCGAGGCCACTACCCCAGCGGCCCGCTGCGCGGCTACAAGACGCACGCGTGGGAAGGCGGCCACCGCGTGCCCTTCATCGTCCGCTGGCCCGACGTGGTCAAGCCGGGCTCGGTGAGCCAGCAGCTTGTTCACCAGGTTGACCTGATGGCCACGGCCGCCGACGTGCTCGACGTGCCTTTGCCCGCCGATGCGGGCGAGGACAGCGTCAGCCTCCTGCCGCTGCTGATGGGACATGACCAGGCGCTCCGCGATCACGCCGTCAGCCAAGCCGCCGACGGCCTGTTCACGTTACGCCACGGCACGTGGAAGCTGATCTTCGGCAAAGGCGGCGGCGGCACGAAGATCCCGCACACGCCCATCGACACTCGCCCCGCCCAACTCTACGATCTCGCCACCGATGTGGGCGAAACGAATAATCTCTATGCCGAGCATCCCGAACGGGTCGAGGATATGACGGCCATTCTGGAGCGGATCGTGAATGCAGGACGCAGTACGCCGGGCCCGGCGCGGCAGAACGACGTCCCCGTCAAGTGGAATCGGTTCGGGCAGTGAGGCTCGCGTGGACTTCCCCACGCGTGGTGAGCGCGCCGGATTCAGTTCTCCCGACTGAGGACGAAATGGGTACGAGTTCAATTCTTTGGTGTGATTTCATAAGCAGTAGCACCCGCGAATAATGTACGCATACCCTTATCCGTCTATTCGGTTCCTCGCTCATCTCAATCGCACGCCCGACCTTTGCCAACCTCGTTCGCAAACGGCTCCAATGCTGTCCCAGAGCAACGACATCGATACAAACATTACGTCTGCATCGCAGCGGGGACCAAACGTTATGTGTGAGATAGCATCAAGCGGCACCGGCATAGAGAGGTAAGGAACTAAAGACCTCTCAGCAACGCGAAATTGGATCCGATCATTTGGCCAGACGTTGAATAATCTCCACTCATTCTCATGGCTGAAGTAGGGAGACTTACAGACGGCCCTTATGAAATAGTAATCGTCACATGCCCTGCCCAAACGCTCCTGTGCCGATCCCTGCTGCGATTCGTGGAAACTGGTGAGAGCATCGAAGAGTGCCACTTGCTGATCAGGTTGATAGATCAGTAGCGCGAAATGCGCGTCGAGTTGTGCTGTGTTCACATGCAAACAGACGCCCGTCCCTTCATCTGCATATAGTCGCCAGTGTGGTATGTCGTCATATCGTTCACTGAATGAGATGCAAAATGTCGATGCGCCAGTCGGCGAGATATGGATTGTTCTATACGCCTGATGAAACACGGCAAGTTCAAACTTTTCAATCGGCGAACCGGCGTCTTCATAGACGCGTGAAAGCATTTCGGCTACGGCACTCTCGCCATGTCTCTCGCGGAGTCGGCGCTCGACCATCTCATCGAGATAACGAAGCTCCAGCGGATCATTCAGATGAATCGCGCTTGACAGCCAGAATGATTGGCTTTCAATGATTCCTTTAATGCCTGCTAACGTTGTGTAATGGTAGAGGGTCTTAGGAGGTGTGCGGTAGATTTGATCAATGAACGTCATTGTCTGCCTTCGTAGTCCTGGAACAAATCATACCATCACCACCAGTGTGTTGCGGTAGATGAAAAGGGTATCGAAACAGGGTCTGACCCTGAAAACGGGTTCACTGCAGCAGCCGCGTGATGGGGTGGCGTTGATCGTGCGGCGGGCGGCGGCGGGCTCAGCCAAGGGGCGATGCATGGGCGAACTCCCGGCGGGGACGATGCGGGGGCATTGTACCCTCGGCCGCGGCGCGGCGGGGTCAAGGCCGCAGGCATCGAGCATCGCGGCGGCACGGGGTCGGAGATCAGAGGTCCGCGGGCAACCGCAGCGCTCCGCGGCTTCATCTGCCAGGGCCTTGGCCCTCGTCCCTCATCCCTCGTCCCTACCCCGGACCCCCGGACCCCCGGAGAAATCCCCCGCGACGACTATGCGCCGCACGGGGCGGGGGTAGAATGAAGTGTTGCAGTGGACGGAGGGGAAGGAGCGGGTATCGGGTATCGGGTATGGGGTATCGGAAAGCAAAATGCAAAGGGCAAAGGGCAAAAGGCGGAAGGGAGCAGGGATCAGGGATCAGGAACTGGAAGCCGCGAGACAGATGGGAATGATCGCATGCAGTGGTTTGGCTTCACAGCATCCATCAGCCATCAGCCATGTCGCCGGAGGCCCACTGCCGAAATAGCAGGCGCATCGACTGGTGAAGGTGAAAATCCAGTGATTCCGATTAGCCCCGGAAGCTGAAGCCGCCCGTTCGTTGTGGAAAACTTGCGATTCCGGGGGGGGTCAGTCTGTGGGGATGTGGTTGCCGTGGCGGGTGAGGGAGTTGTTGAGGTGTCGGAAGCCGAACTCGCTGGCCAGGGCGCAGGCGGCGGTGAGGAGGAAGACGTGGGGGCCGATGCTGGGCAGGAGGGTGATGGCGGCGTCGGGTTGGCCCAGGGAGACGCCTTTGTAGAGCGCCATGGCGGCGAAGGGGACGATGGCGCCGCGGAGGCCGGTGAGGGTGACGTGGATGCCCATGTAGAGTGCGACGAGACGGCGGTCGGCGAAGTCGTTGTGTCCGAGGTTCCAGGCGAGCATGCCGCCGGCGCGGGCGACGCCCTGCATGACGCGGGCGGCGCCCAGGACGGCCAGGGCGGCAGCGGGCGATTCGGTGACGTACCAGGTCATGGCCCCGACCCAGTTGAGCATCTGGTCGGCGACCCAGATCCAGGCGTGGCGCACGCGGAACGCGGCGATGTGCATGCGGTCGAGCAGCCTGGCCCAGCGAGGCATGACGGCGGTGGCGACGGCCATGGGCACGGCGGTGCTCAGCAGGATGGCCACGACGTACTCGACCGACGCCCCGCCGATGGCGATGCCGAAGGTGATGCTCGCCAGCATATAGACGAGGACGGTTTCGCTGGCCATGTTCGCCGAGCCGGCGACGAACTGCCAGAACATGTAGCCGCGGTAGAAGCGGTCCTGGCGGAGGACCTGCCAGAAGGTGGGGTTGGCCTGCTTGTCGAACTCGTAGATGGAGCCGGCCTCGCCCTTGGGCTGGGGCTGGGAGGCGGGCTGGCTCTCGAATCGCAGCAGCTCGCGCTCGCCGCGCAGGCGCACCTTGGAGAAGGCCCAGACGCCGAGCATGGCCAGGACGGCGCTGAGGGGGTAGAGCAGGCGGAAGGCCTCGGGATTGCGGTCGAGCATCAGGTAGCCGACGAGTGGGACGACGGCGACGATGAGGCTGGCGACGTTGGCGAGTCGGCCGGTGACGCTGGCGCGGACGGTGCGTGGGTAGTTGTGTCGCCAGACGGTGCTGCGGATGGTGACGATGCCGGCCATGAGGCATCGGCTGGTGATGACCAGGGCGACCAGAAGCCAGACGCCCCAGACGGAGGCGGGGAGGAAAGCGACGGCGGCGACGCAGGCGAGGGTGGCCAACTGCAGAGCGTTGATGAAGCGCACCTTGGGCCGACCGCGTGCCAGCCAGGCCCAGAAAAAGCTGGTGAGGTGGGCGAACATGCCCGCGCCCATGATCGTGGCGAACGCGACCGGGCCGGCGTTGAACGCCTTTTCCGCCAGCACGCCTACGACGTTGCCCTCGACCAGCGACAGGGCCGCGGGCATGGTCATCGACGTGATCAGCTCGCGGCGATAGCTGTGCCGGGTGATCCACGGCTGGCGAGCGGGATGAAACGATGCGATGAAAGCGCGAACCATCGGCGTTAGGCGGGGGAGACGGCGATGGCGGCGATCTTACACGATCCGACGCGGGGACGACGCGATCGACCGTGGGCGTGGGCGTCGTCGGTCAGATGACAACGCTGTCGGCGGCGGGGACCGGTCGGGCCGGGTGGTGGTCGCTGGCGATGCGCGGCGAGCGCTGGGCGGCCAGCTCCGCCAGCAGGGCGCCGACGCGCGACCACTGCGCCGACCAGGTGGCGTGCTCGCGGACGAGGCGCTGGCCCTTGTCGCCGATGCGGGCAGCCTCATGGCGGTCGCGCATGAGCGTGACCAAGGCCGACGCCAGCTCATCGGCGCGGTCGGCGATGACTGGGGCAGCCCCCACCTCCATCGGCAGCGTGGTGGCGACGGCACGGGTGCAGACGACAGGGCGGCCCATGGCCATGGCGTGCAGAACGGTGTCGGCCGCGCCGCGGGCCTGCCGCTCGGGCGCGACGCAAACGCCGCACTGACCCGCCAGCGTGCGGACTGCGGCGGGTTCGTCTCCGCCACGATGCCATTGCAGCACCCCCGATGCCGACGCACGGCGAAGCGACCACGGCAGACGCGGCGCACGCACGTGGGCCACGGCATCGCTCACCTCACGCCGCACGCGGGGCATGACCTCGCGCACGAACCACGCCCCCGCCTGCTGATGGGCGATCTGGGCCAGATCGGCCGCCAGCAGGATGCCGTGCCCGTCCAGAGGCGGCGCCTGGGCCGGCGGGGCATCGATGCCGTCGGCGACCACCCACAGGTTGGCGTCGGCGGCTCGCTGGGCAAGCATCTCCAGGTCCACCATGTTGGACACGAGCACCAGGTCAGCCTGAAAGGCGGCCGAGCCTTCGACGTGGCGCAGCGCCTCGGCGCGGGCGCGCAGCTTCCAGGCGCGAAATGCCGACGTGCTGCGCGCCTGCGTCATCAGCCGTGAACTTTCCGGCTCGGCCAGATCCACCAGGCAGAACGGCGGACGCGACATCGGCCAAAGCAGGTCCCGGACGTACACGTGGCACAGCGCGTCACCACACACCACCAGCGCGGCGTCGGCGACAAGCTCCTCGGCCGCGGCAGTGAGCTGAGGCTGCGGCATGGGCTGGCGCTGTCGCCCAGACCCCAGGCGATGGTCCGGCTGACCGACGATCCGCTTCACACGCACGCCCATCGCCTCCAGCGGAGTGACGTCCGCCGACGCGGCATCGGGCATCATCAGCCACAACAGGTTCACCTCGAAGCCCTGCTCGCGCAGCATGCGCAGCAGATGCCACTGGCGGGCCGCCATCGGATCGTCAGCGCGGGGCAAACGCGGGGTGACAAACAGCGTGTTCACAGACGGTCCTTTCCAGCGAGCGACGCTATTACCCCCTTGGCGGTTATCGACACCGCGGCGGGCGCACTGGACGGCGATGCCGCCCACGCGGCAGCGCGACGGCGCGGTGATGCGCTTTGTAGCGGTCAGTCAGTCTGCGCTAGGGTCCATCGCGCTGCCGACGAGTTCGGCGACGATGGTTTCGACGATGTCGGCGTCATAGCCTCGCCGCGCCAGGGCGCCGGCGAGACGACGCGCACGGGCGACGGCGTCGAGGCGGGCCATGCCGCGCAGCCTGCTCGCGGCAAAAGCGCGGGCCTGCGCCAAGTTGTCGCGCGGGTCGCTGTGGGATCGCAGGAGGCGATCGGCGAGCGTTTCGTCCACGCCTCGCTGCAACAGCTTCTGACGCAGGCGCGGCGCGGCGTCGCCGGCGGCGGCGAACTCGTCGATCAACGCGCGGGCGTAGGCTTCGTCGTCGAGCAGGCCGGCGCTTGCCAGACGATCCAGGACTGCGGCACAGGTCGCGTCGTCGAAGCCGGCAGCGGCAAGCTTGGCGGCCAGTCTGGCACGGCTCATCGCCGCGCGATTGAGGCGCGACAGCGCCACGCGGTACGCCTTCTCTTCCGGTGTCTGCGGCTTGCGTGCTGCCATGACGGCCTTACGATACCAGTCCGCACCAACCACACACCACTCACCCCTCGCGACGCGCCCGCCATGGCTTTCATCCAATGTCACTTCTGGTCCAGTGCTCTTCAGATGCAGTCGGAGATATGGGTGCTGCTGCCGCAGGCGGCGTGCCTGGCGGGGCCGCGGCGGACGCGTGGGCCCAAGGCGATTCCAACGCTGTACCTGCTGCACGGCCTGTCGGACGATCACACGATCTGGATGCGGTGGACGTCGATCGAGCGTTACGCCGAAGAGGCTGGGCTGGCGGTGGTCATGCCCACGACCCACCGGGGGTTCTACACGGACATGGCTAGCGGGCCACGGTATTGGCAGCACGTGAGCGAGGACGTGCCGCAGGCGGCGCGGGGGTTCTTCGGGCTGTCCGATCGACGCGAGCTGAACTTCGTCGCGGGCCTGTCGATGGGAGGGTACGGGGCGTTCAAGATGGCCTTGAGCCACCCGGAGCGATTCGCGGGCGGGGCGTCGCTCAGCGGGGCGATGGATGCCCGCAGCCGCACGGTGGGGCGCGACAAGAACTGGGTGGCCGAGATGCGGCGGGTGTTCGGCCCGCCCGCCCGCGTCAGCCGCAGCGACAACGACCTGTTCCACCTGGCCAAAAAGCTGGCCCACAGCCGCAAGCCCAAGCCCCGTCTATACCAGTGCTGCGGCGACAAGGACTTCCTGCTGGCCGAGAATCTGGCCTTCCGCAACCACGCCAGAACCATCGGCTTGGACGTGCTTTACGACGAAGACCCCGGCTTCGGACACACCTGGGACTACTGGGATGTCGCCATCCAGCGCGTCATCCGCTGGTTCACCCAGCCGCCTCGCAAACCCGTCAAGTCCTTGATTAACCAGCCCCTCACGCAGTAAGATAGGTAAGATCGCACGTCGGCGTCGCCGAGGGGAGAATCGGCTCGCTGGCGATGAGGAACGTCCCATGTCGGTCGGTCTGTGCAAGACGATCGGGGTGTGGGTGTATGTGAGCCTTGTCGCGGTCGCAGCCGCCCAAGCCCAATCCATCTACGGCGATCCCGTGCCTTTCTCCGACTGGTCGGGCCCGGTCACGCTTCGCTCCCTGGGCAACGGCTTGACGCAGAACCCCGCGACCATGTACGCCAACCCCTCACTCACCTGGCACATCGTGCCCGAGGGCGATTTCCTCCGCTACACTTACACCTTCACCGGCCTGGGCGCCCGACGATTCGGACTCAGCCACGTCGTCATCGACATCAGCGACGACGCGCTGTCGGGCAGTGTCCTGGCCGACCCGCTGGCGATCTTCGATCTGATGGTCAACGGCCAGCCACCGGACGAGCTCGAATTCACCACCGCGTCGTTCCCGCATGAGAGCCAGATCACCGGCGGTCTCAAGTTCGGCGACTTCGAGCAAACCAGCGGCGACTATACCGTCTCCTTCCTCTCCAGCCGCATGCCCGTGTGGGGCCACTTCGGCATCAAGGCAGGCCAAACCGGCTCGCTCCACAACACCGCCTATGGCAGCAGCGACCTGGTCATTCTCACCAACAAGATCAATTTCATCGCCCGACCCAACGGCCTGGTCAGCGAAGCCAACATCCCCGAGCCGTCGTCGCTGGCAGTGCTTCTGGGGACGAGCCTGGCCCTGTTGCGACGCCGCACCGCACCTGCGCGCTCGTGATACACTTGGCCCATGTCCGATCACATCGCGCACCTGGGTATCTGTGACGACACGTTTCGTCTCGCACGACTGCACCCGCAGGTCCACGACCAGTTCAAAGCGCTGTTCGACGCCTGCCGCGACGACGCCCACATGGGCAGCGTGACGCGCAGCGCCGACACCTGGAGTGGTGACGTCATCGTCTGGGCCGCGCAGCAGTACGCTCTGCCTCCCGATCAGCGCGACCCGCTGACCGACCGCAAGCTCGCGTTCGTCCTCGGGTCGCTCACGCATCGTGCGGCCGACCGTCTGACCAAGCCCATCACCAACTGCTGGCGCGGCGATCCCGACGGCGGCGGCGACGCCGACGAGTCGAAGATCATGCAGGACATCTGCGTGTGGCGCGAGGTGTACGGCGGCGGCGAAGGGACGACGGCGTGGCCGTTCACCCCCGACCTGCTCACCCCCCTGCCCGCCGAAGGCGAGGCACTGTTCCGGCTGCTGCTGCGCCGCGCCCTGATCGCCATGCACACCTTGAACCCGGACGCGCACAACATTCATGCGTGGCTCGATCGCTTCTTCAAGGGCCTGCAGACTTATCCCAAGCGCCTCGAACTCTACGCCGAGCTTGCCGCGCACTGGCCTGCGGACAAGGTCAAGATGTACCTCACCGACAAACGCTTCTACCAGCGCGATGACCCGATCATTCAACTCGCTCGCAGCATCCAGCACGGCGGTGACGCCGCGCCAGAGCAGGTCGTCGCGCTGGTCGAAGCGACCGATACCACCCACAGCCGCTACGCCCGTGCGTTGGCTAAGGCGATGCAGTACCTGATCGCCGCCGGAGACTTGCTCGCCGGCCGCATCGATCTGCGCGAGGCGAAAAAACGCTTTGATGTGGGCGTGCCGGAGCTTTCGATTCAGGACTGACGTGCTACACTACCACACTGTTCGCCAGGGGTGCCCCGGAAGCACGCTTCCCATGGGCTGAGATCACACCCTTGGAACCTGATCCGGTTCGTACCGGCGAAGGGAAGGCGACATGAGTCCGCACCAGGCATGAATCCGTCAACCCGCACCTGTCGCGCCCCGCGCGGCGGGTGCTTTGCATTGGAAAGGAACGCACCATGATCCGCAGCGCCCCGCAAGCCGACCGTTACGGCCAGTACACGTTGCCGCCGCTTGGGAATAATCCCGGCACACTGCACGGCGTCACCACACCCGGCAGCTTCGCCCACAAGCCGCGGATCGCCCCGGGAAGAAGCGGAGCGATGACGTTCAGCTCGCCCGACACGCCCGGCATGCCCGCGCCCAGTGACAAGACGGCGTGGGACTTCATGCCCCTGGACTGGGAATGCACGGACAGCGAGGACTACGAGCGCGCCGAGGCGTGGCGACCGCCGGCGGGGTTCGAGCCGGTGACGCAGTTGGAGTTTGCCCGGCTGGGGAGGGTGACGCCGCCGATGCGCCGCGTCGCCGAGCGCGAGCCGCACCTCACGCCCGAGCAGGTGCGCGACGAGGTCGCCGCCGGACGCATGGTCATCCCCGCGAACACGGTGCATCTGGGCTATGAGCTCGATCCGATGGCGATCGGGCGTGCCAGCAAGACGAAGGTCAACGCGAACATGGGTGCGTCGCCGGTGTCCTCGAGCACCGAGGAGGAGGTCGAGAAGCTCAAGTGGGCCGAGCGCTGGCAGGCCGACACCGTGATGGACCTCTCGACCGGCGGCGACCTCGATGCCACACGCGACGCGATCATCCGCAACAGCACCGTGCCCATCGGGACCGTGCCGATCTACTCGATGATCATCGGCAAGAAAATCGAGGACCTCGACCGCGACACGATCCTGGCGACGATCGAACATCAGGCGAGGCAGGGCGTGGATTACTTCACCGTTCACGCCGGCGTGCTGCGCGAGCACCTGAAGTTCGCCAGGAACCGGCTCATCGGCCTGGTGTCGCGCGGCGGCAGCCTGCTCGCCAAGTGGATGCTCCACCACAACCAGCAAAACCCCATGTACACCGCCTGGGAGGACATCTGCAGCATCATGCGCCGCTACGACGTGACGTTCTCCATCGGCGACGGCTGCCGCCCCGGCGGCCTCGCTGACGCCACCGACGATATCCAGCTCCGCGAGCTCGAAACCATCGGCGAACTCACCGAACGCGCCTGGCGCATGGGCGTGCAGGTCATGGTCGAAGGCCCAGGCCACGTCCCCTTCGACCAGATCGAATACAACATGAAACTCCAGCGCCGCCTCTGCCACGGCGCGCCGTTCTACGTGCTCGGGCCGCTCGTCACCGACATCTTCCCCGGCTACGACCACATCACCAGTTGCATCGGGGCCACTGCAGCGGCCTACCACGGCGCGGCCATGCTCTGCTACGTCACGCCCAAGGAACACCTGGGCCTGCCCAAACGCGACGACGTCAAACAAGGCTGCATCGCCTACAAAATCGCGGCCCACAGCGCCGATATTGCCTTGGGTATTCCGGCGACGCGCGACCGCGACGACGAACTCACCAAGGCCCGCGCCGCCCTCAACTGGGAAAAGCACTTCGAGCTCTCCTTCGACCCCGACACCGCCCGCGCCTACCACGACGAAGACCTCGACGTGGACACCGACTTCTGCGCCATGTGCGGCCACGACTGGTGCAGCGTCCGCATCAGCAAGGAAATCCAGGACTGGGCCAGCGGCAAAGACCAGGACATGGCCTGGGACAAGCCCAAGAAGACCGCTGCACTGACCCCCGAGCAACAGGACATCCTCAAACAGCGCGGTGTCCTCAGCCCCGACGACATCCACAAACTCGCACACAAAGGCAAGAACCCCGGAAAGCTCGCCTGCCACAGCGACCACGTCGCCGACGCCGACGAAGCCCAGCGCATTCAGCAGGAACAGCTCGTGCAACTCGACGTGCGCCCGGCATTGGGCCTGAGCAAGCAGGACTCGCTGCTGTAACAAAACCTGGCCGCCGCCCTTCGCGATGCGTCGCTCACGGCGCCTCGGCGTCCCACGTCTGCACCGTGTCGGGCTGCAGCGGTGGCAGATTCTGCCCGCGGCGCACCTCGTTGAGTTGCGCCAAGAGCGCGGTGAACCTGTCGGGCGCGACCGACGCGGTGTGCCCATCGGCGAAGCCGACGACGCGCTGGCGGTTGGCCCGCACGTCGCGCGTGTAGAGGATGATGCAGGTCGAGGGCTCGCGGATGGTCCGGAGGTTCAAGCCCGCGCCGGTGTAGAGATAGTCACAGTGGTTGTCGAAGCGCGGCGCCAATTCTCGCCAGTCGTCGGGCGTCTCGGCCGCGCTGAGCCGCAGCGGCGCGGTGGTCGTGGCCGGATCGACAAAGACGAGACCGGGGTCGCCGCCGAAATAGCCCGCGGTGACGAGCGCCGACAGATGCGGCGGGGCTGCAAGATCGTGTTCGCTGGCATACATATGAAAGCCCACCATGATCTGCCGGGCATTGCTCAGGGCGACGCTTTGCTTGGCAGCATCCCTTGCCGCGGCCAGAGCCGGCAGGAGCATGGCAATGAGCGCCGCGAGCATGACGAGGTTCACGGCGCCGAGGATGACGCCCGCGGTGGCCATGCCCTTGCCGCCGTACTCGGCCGGACGCCTGCGGATGCGCGACAGCGCCACCACCCCGACAATGATCGCGGGGATGCCCACCAGCGGGCCCAGGCACACGAAGGAGCCGATGCCCAGCACCAGCGCGGTCACCGCCAGCCCGGTCGCGGGCGGGACCGCGTACGATTCGGCGGGCGGAAGATCGGTGTCGGTCATGTGCAACTCCTGACGATGACGGAGCAACCGGTTGACTGCCGCGGGTAGTCCTCACGCCGCCACGAGGTCGATCACAATCGCCTTCTGAAGGGCGTGGGCGATCCGATCCAGCGTCGCCACGGTGGGATTGGGATTCGGATCGTTCTCCAGCCGCGACAGCGCGGACTTGGTGATGCCGGTGCGTCGCTCCATTTCCGCAAGGCTCACGCCCTGGCGTTCACGCTCGGCCTTGAGCGCCTGCAGCGTCCTCTGCAGGCGCTGGCGACGCTCGAAAACGGCCTGACCCTTGGCCATCAACTCGGGCAGTTCCTGCTCGATCAGCTTGCGATCGCGCTTGACCTTGGCCAACTCGACGGGCGTGAGTGTGCGGCGGATGCGCTTGGCCATCGTCCTATCTCCTGCCGCGACCGGCGCGGCGCGGCACCTCGTAGGCTGTCTCCACGTACACCGTGGCCGCATCGATGGGCCAGTACACCACCATCAGATGCTTACCCGTCGGGGTGTCTCCGAACACCACGGGGTTCCCGGTCGTTCGACTCACATCGCGGTCTTGATCCTCGGCATGCTCCACGACGTACTGCGCTTCCTCGGGCGTCACGCCGTGCTCGGCCAGATGCGGCACGTTGTCATCATCATCCCAGACAAAGAAGAACGACCTTCGCGCCATCCGAACGCCCTCGGGAGTTGTATTATATTGTAACGCCGTACGCGTCCAAGTCAACCTTCTTCCCCCGAAGGATGCCCCGGCTTGGCGCAGCCGGCCGGCGACAGCGTGAGGCGGCAGCGATGTAGGATGGAGCGATATGGCTGGCGCAGGTGCGATTGCGGGTGTGGACCGGCGTGCCCTGGCGGCGCTGGCGGGTCAGTATCAGCGGCAGTGGCCGGTGCGGATGTGCGCGGTCGAGCCGGGCGGGCGGCGCTTGGCGACGATGCGATGGTGGTCGGGTCGGGATGATGCGTCGCAGCGAGCGGTGCTGGCCTTTGCGCTGGAGGAGGCGTTGCGATGGGGCGAGCCGACGGTGAGCTATGCGCCGCAGCAGCGCCTGTATTGGGCGGTGCCGCTGATGCACAACGCTTCGGTGCTGGGCGGACTGGTGGCGGGGATGACGGAGTCGGAGCTGTTTCCGGGCGCGGGGGGTGGGTCGTCGCCGGCACTGGATCTGCGCGTGGCCTGCACGGCGCTGCGCGAGCTGGTGGAGCGGCACAACCTGACGAATGCGGCGTACCTGCAACAGCAGCGGGCCGAGTACCGGCGCGAGCAGGAGCGGGCCGAGGCCCTGCACACGATCAAGCGCGATCCGCACTCGAACATTCGGCGGGTGTTCCTCGACGAGGAGCCGCGCCTGCTGGCGGCGGTGCGTCGCGGCGACCGGGCGGCGGCGCGTGCTGCACTGAACCGGGTGCTGATGATCGGGCTGGGCGTGGCGGGCGAGCGGTTCGAGTTGATGCGCAGCGTGCTGATCGAGATCGTGGCGGCGTTGTGCCGCACCGCCGTGGAGGCCGGGGGCGACGCCGAGGAGCTGCTGGGGGCGCGCTTCAACGCGATCAGCGAGTTGGCGCAGTACCAGTCGCTGGAGCTGATGTCGCCGCGGCTGCACTGGCTGCTGGAGCGGATGATGGACGCGATCGATCGCGGCGCCGCCGACACATCGGGGATCGTGATGAGCGATGCGCTGACGTTCATGCGCGAGCATCTGCACGAGCCACTGTCGCGCGACGCGGTGGCGGAGGCGATGTGCCTGTCGCCGTCGCACTTTTCGCGTCAGTTCCGTCGGCACGTGGGGCGCAGCTTCACCGACGTACTCACGCGCATGCGGCTGGAGCGTGCGGCCCACCTGCTGACGCACACGACGCTGAGCGTGCGCCAGGCCGCCGATGCCAGCGGCTTTTCCGACGCCGGGTACTTCACCCGCGTGTTCGGCAAGGTGATGGGCCAGACACCGCGCCAGTACCGCCGGCAGCACCAGGCCCCCGTCGGCGGCGGCGATTGACGCCAGCACGATCGTCCGCATGCTCGGCGGCGTCCCGAGGGGGCCCGTTCTGCTCGCGCTGTCCTAAGTCCTTGAATCGACTTGACTTGTCACTGTGCCATGGCCGGCCGGGCGGCGATGCGATCGGGCGGGCAAGCACGATAATCCAAGAAGTTGCTCGCAATGTCCCATGACTTTCGCCGATATCAAGGTATAGTGGTCTTGTGAACGGGCCCGCCGTTCGCAACGCACCCCCCACCCCCACGGAGTTGATCATGACCGACCTGGCCCCCCTGACCGAAGCGATCAAGAAGGGCAACCGCGCCGAAGCGACCCGGCTGTGCCGCGAGGCGCTGGACAACAGCAGCGCGCCGCAGTCGATTCTCGATGCGATGGTGCTGGGCATGGACGATGTGGGCCGGCGCTTCAAGGCCAACCAGATTTTCGTGCCCGAGGTGCTCATCGCCGCGCGGGCGATGAAGGAGGCCATGGCCATTCTCGAGCCCAAGCTCGTCGAGGCCGGGTACAAGCCCGTCGCCACCGCGGTGATCGGCACGGTGCAGGGCGACCTGCACGACATCGGCAAGAACCTCGTCGCCATGATGTGGAAGGGCGCCAACTTCGCCGTGGTCGATCTGGGCACCAACGTCCCCGCCGAGAAGTTCGTCGCCGCCGTCAAGGAGCACAACGCCCAGGTCGTCGGGCTGTCGTCGCTGCTGACCACCACCATGCCCGCGATGAAGACCGCCGTGCAGACGCTGCGCAACTCGGGCCTCAACGGCGTGAAGATCGTCATCGGCGGCGCGCCCATCACGCAGGCCTTCGCCGATCAGATCGGCGCCGACGGTTTCGCCGCCGACGCCGCCTCCGCCGTCGATAAGGTCCGCGAGCTGCTTGCGGCCTGAGACAACTCGTTGCAGTGACCCTACCCCCCGCACGCCCTGCGAATGGAGCACGCTTATGCTGCGCTACCAGCAACTGGCCATCACCACCCCCGACGACCTGGTCTTCGGCGTCGCCCCCAAACCCCTGACCACCCGTCGCGGCATGGTCATCGGCGGCGGCACGGTCTATCCCGAGCTCAACTTCACCCTGCCCGACCTGGCCGTCGAGGAGTCCACCATGCCGCAGGTGCGCGAGCACTACCGGCAGATCATCGACGGCGCCCTGCACCGCGCCGTCGAGCTGGAAGTGCCGGGCCTGGTCGTCGAGTTCGAGACCGTGCCTCCGATGACCGAGCACAGCCAGTGGGGCATCGAGCTTGCGACGATCCTCGGCGACGCGATGGAAGACGCCTACGCCACGCACGGCCTCAAGAGCGTGCTGCGCATGACGCCCAACGACAACCGCGAGTTCGTGCGCCCGCCGGTGCTGCGCAGCGGCTACTACTGGGATCGCATGCTGCAGACCTTCGACGGCGCCGCCGCCGCGGGCGCGGAGCTGCTGTCGATCGAGTCGGTGGGCGGTAAGGAGATCCACGACGAGGCGCTGCAGATGTGCGATCTGCCGGCGGTGATTTTCGCCCAGTGCGTCATGGGCGTCCGCGACATGCGCTTCCTGTGGACGCACATCGCCGAGGTCGCCAGGCGTCACGGCGTGCACGCGGCGGGCGACACGGCCTGCGGGTTCGCCAATACCGCCATGGTGCTCGCCGAGCAGAAGATGATCCCGCGCGTGTTTGCTGCAGTGGTCCGGGCGGTGAGCGCCGTGCGGTCGCTGGTGGCCTACGAGTGCGGTGCGGTCGGGCCGGGCAAGGACTGCGGCTACGAAAACCCGATCCTCAAGACGATCACGGGCTATCCGATGGCGATGGAGGGCAAGACGGCCGCGTGCGCGCACCTGTCGCCGGTGGGCAACGTCGCCGCCGCCGCCGCCGACACCTGGAGCAACGAGAGCGTGCAGAACATCAAGCTGCTGGGCGGCATGGCGCCGACGTGCTACCTGGAGCAGCTCGCCTACGACTGCCGGCTGTTCAACCGCGCCTCGGCCGACGGACGGCGCGGCGCCGTGACGCTGCGCGACTGGCTGGTGGACGGCGACGCTGCACTGGACCCCCAGGCGTACATTCTCGCGCCGGCAAGCGTGATCGCGCTGGCCCGGGCGATCGTGAGCGAGCCGAGTCATTACCGTGCCGGTAAGGCCGTGGCCAGCGAGGCCGTCCGCCTCATGCGCGAGGGCCACCAGGCCAACCGCCTGCGGCTGAGCGAGCGCGAGCTGCCCTACCTGGACATGATGGACGACGCCCTGGGCCTGATGCCCGACGACGAGTCGGCGTTCATCGAGCAGTCGCTGGCCACGCTCGACGTGGGCAAGTTCGTCCCCGCCGAGTACGAGCTGGCCGTTGCCGCAGGAGCCTGACATGGACCGTTCGATCTACCTGGACCTGGCCGCGTCGGGGTTGCGCATGCCCATCGGCACCGACCTGCTGCTGCACGAGCAGCCCGACCCGGAGGCGGTGATGCACGACGGTGCTGCACTTGGCCAGGTGGTGGTGGCGGCGGCGCGGCGGTACGGCACGCCGCTGGCCATGCCGCTGATGGACCTGCGGATCGAGAAGGCCGCGATGCTGCGCGCCCTGGACGTGGCGGCGGCCGACATCGACGCGTGGCACTTCGACGCGACGCCCGGCGACGCCGAATTCGACGCCGTCGAGAAACGCCTCACGTTCACCGGCCACCCGCGCCCGCTGGCCAATGTGCGTGCGATCGAGCACGTGGCGCAGCAGCGCGATCTCATCCCCGTCGGCATGGCCATCGGGCCGTTCTCGCTGATGACCAAGCTCCTGGCCGACCCGATCACGGCGGTGTACCTGGCGGGCAGCGGGATCACTGCAGCGGACGACGACGAGGTACTGCGCGTCGAGCGCGTGCTGGAGCTGGCCACGCGCGTGATCCTGCGCTCGATCGACGCGCAGCTCGACGCCGGGGCCAGGGCCATGTGCATCTGCGAGCCGGCTGCCAACATGGTGTACCTCTCGCCTAACCAGCTCGCTACGGCCACCGGCAGTGACATCTTCGAGCGCTACGTCATGACGTTCAACCGTCGCGTCAAGGCCCTGCTCGACCGCCGCGGCGCCGACCTCATGTTCCACGACTGCGGCGAGCTGCTCGACGACATGGTCCGTCAGTTCGTGACACTTGACCCCGCCATCCTCAGCCTCGGCAGCTCGCGCACGCTCTGGGACGACGCCCGGCTCGTGCCCAAAACCACCGTGCTCTTCGGCAACCTGCCCACCAAGCGCTTCTACGACGACGGCCTCGTGAGCCTCGACGACGTCCGCCGCATGGCCAGCGAGCTCACCCAACGCATGGCCGACGCCCACCACCCCTTCATCCTCGGCAGCGAGTGCGACGTGCTCTCGGTGCACGGCTGCCACGACACGATCAAGCACAAAGTCGCGGCCATGCTCGAAACGCCCGCCCCGCAGGCCACCCCGGCGGCGGCATAGACATCAGAACGCACAGGCCAGACATGGCGGGGCCGCGCACATCGGAGATAATCCCATCTGATGATCTCCCCGAAAGGCGCTGCATGACCGCCCTCGCCGATGCTCCGACCCTCCTCCGCCGCACCACCATGGACAGCCGCGAGCGCGTCAACCGCGTGTTCGCCCGTCGCGATCACGACCGCGTGCCGCGCCACGACACGTTCTGGGGCGACACCATTGCGCGCTGGAAAACGCAGGGCCTGGCGGGCGACGCCAACACCGTGTTGGGCCTTCTCGAAAGCGACATCCACGGCCTGCAGTGGCTCTGGCCCCAGTGCTTCCCCGGCCAGGAGCAGCGCATCAGTGAAGACGACGAAACCTACGTCGTCCGCGACGGCCAGGGCAAGACCGTCCGCTACTGGAAGCACCGCCAGGGCACGCCCGAGCACCTGGGCTTCGACTGCGATTCGCGCCACAAGTGGGAGTCGATCTACAAGCCCGCCCTGCTCTCGACCGGCCTGCAAAACGACCCGGCGTTCGTCGTCCGCCGCTACAAGCAGGGCCGCGACCTGGGCAAGTGGTGCCACCTCACCGGCGTCGAGCCCTTCGAGGAAACCCGCGCCCTCATGGGCGACGAGATCACCGCCATCGCCATGGCCGATGACCCCGAGTGGGTCCGCGATGTTGCAGTGACCTTCACCGATCAGATCCTCATGAACTTCGACGCTCTCATGGGCACCGGCATCCAGCCCGACGGGCTGTGGATCTACGGCGACATGGCCTACAACCACGCCACCTTCTGCTCGCCCGCCATGTACCGCGACCTCATCTGGCCCGAGCACAAACGACTCGCCGACTGGGCCCACGCCCATCGCATGAAGTTCATCTACCACACCGACGGCAACGTCACCGACGTGCTCGACCTCTGGATCGACGCCGGCTTCGACTGCTTCCAACCCATCGAGGCCAAGGCCGGCATGGACATCCGCACCATGCTCCCCAAGTACGGCGACAAGCTCGCCATGTTCGGCAACATCGACGTCATGGTCATGGCCACCAACGACCGCGACGCCATCGAACACGAACTCCGCAGCAAACTCGACGCGGGCATGGCCCACAAAGCCTACATCTACCACAGCGACCACTCCGTCCCACCCACCGTCGATTGGGACACCTACCGCTTCCTCATCGACCTGCTCAACCGCCACGCCTGGTACGACTGACTCCGACGCGCTTCGCTCCTCAACAGCCGGGACGCTACGCGTCCGAGTTGCCGGGGACGCGTAGCGTCCCGGCTACTGACGCTGCAGGCGTCACCACCACCCTATCAGCGCAAACAGCAGCGCCAGCGCCAGCACGATCACCGCGACGAGCATCGAGCCATACCACCGCGTGCGCGGCCGCGAGGGTTCGCCTTCGTCCTCAGGATCGGGCAGGTCCAGCCCGTCGTACATCGTGTCGTCCGACCATCCCGTCTGCTCGTCCGACCCGCACTCGGGGCAGGCCGCAGCGCCCACGGGAACCGCGGCGCCGCAGTTGGGACAATCGAAGGTTCGACGGGGTCGGCGCGCCATGACGACTCCTTTATAGCCTGCCAAAGGCGCGCCATGATGCACGCCCACCCCCCAGCCGGCGGCAAACCTGCCGCCGAGCGACAGACCAAATTGCGACCGCATCGCAAATAGGCCGCGGCGCGCGCACAAACCGGCACGAGGCTACAACGTTTTCGAGCGCCCGTTCACATTTTCCTTACCCACTGTCCCCACTTGGTTTGAATGCGATAACCCATTCGCAAGAGTCGCCTGCGCGCGCACAAACGTGACGCACGGCCCCAAGGGTGGAGACGCGCTATGGGCGACGACGCACACGAGCAGATGCGGATGCAGCAGGCCCTGCTGGGCGCTCTGTT